>NZ_CP058579.1:2009636-2679514 GCF_013402875.1 Halorarum salinum
TCCCTCACCCATCAGTGGCGGCAGTGATACGGCGATGGTGCCGTCGGGTGAGACTGGCCGGTTCTTCATCCCGATCAGTGCCGGGCCGACCGAGACGCGGGATTATACGTGTACGGTGACGTCGCAGGATACAGATACCGCCGAGACGGCACAGACCACTGAGTTGACGGTGCACGCGAAGACCTCGTGTCCGGATGGGGATGGGGACGGTGTCTGTGACCAGCTGGACGCCTGTCCGGATGAACCGGGTGCCGGGTCGAACAATGGCTGCCCCCTCGAGGAGGTCTGTGGTAACGATGTGGATGATGACGGTGATGGCCGCGTCGACGAAGGCTGTGAGGAGCCTGGTGGCAACTGGTTTGAGAACCTGTTCAGTGGGCTTCCTGCGATCGGCGGTGTTGGTACGGGGCTGGATCAGTTAGCAGGCGACCTCGGTATGCTGTTGAGTGGCGGAGGGAGCTGGTTGGCGTGGTTTGATGTCGCGTTCACGGTGGCTATCGGGCTCGCTGTGTTGATGTTGGTCAGTACTGTCCTGCTCAATTTGTTCCCGACCGCGGAGTTTGTTGACTTGCTGCCGGTGAAGGAGTGGCAGTTCCGGTTGCTGGTCGGCATCTTCTTCGGGGTGCTGGCGGCGGGCAGTGCCTACGCCTTCGTCTCGAGCATTGTCGGAAAGGTGCTCCTCCTGGTCGTCGTTGGTGGGGCGATTGGGCTGTACGCGTACGTCGAGAGCTTGGTGCCGGGGTGAGGCTGGGAATGGGTGACGGAACGAGACCGGTGGCAGTAGTTCTCCGTCAATACCGACGGCTTGCAGTCCTCGCGGTCTTTCTGCTGCTGTTGAGTGGTGGTGCGGCGGGTGCTGAACTGGTCGTTGACGGGTTAACTGAGGAGAAGATCACGACCACGTTCTATGACACTGAGAGCAGTGAAATCGGGCACGTGAATTTTCAGACCGAGTACTTGGATCTGAACCTCACGTATGATGAGGTGTTCACGCACAGCAGTTGGAGTGATGATTTCAGTATGGTGCAGTTCTCGAAGAACACGATTGAACGAACCGATACGAATGATACGATTCGGTTCCGGCCCACGCTCCGCAGTGACCAGAACGCGGACTACGGGGATGACGGACTGAATCAGGTGTTTTCTGATAACGGTGAATGGTTCTACGACGAGGAAACCACGGTAGTAACTGGGGAACTGGTGGGGGACGAGTTCAACGGTACTTTTTCACATACTAACGGAGATCTGATTGTCCGCGTTGAAAGCCACTATGAGCACCTGATCATAGAATATTCGGTCGAGTACCCGAATGGGACGGTGGCCTGGAACGGTACCGACATCTACAGCGGTAACGGTACGAACCGTCTCCCGGTGGCCGGTACCGTCGAACAGGTGAATACGACCCACGTCCGGCAGGAACTCACCTACGACAACCGGTTCGGCAGCAGCGACTGGAAGCAGCTGGTGGTCGCGCACGGTCGCGACACCAGTATCGTGAACGTCGACACCGACGGCTTGGAACAGAACACCTGCAGTATGAACTACAGCGACGTCGAGCCCGAACTGGATGCAAACCAGGTTGACGACCGATTCCACCTGGACGACCCGGACGCGTACCAGTATTCCTGCTTCAACGTGTCCTATCCTGCTGACAGTCAGGAAACGGTCACGGTCACATTCCGGCAGCCAGAACCCGTCGAAGAACAAGGAAACACACTGGGAGCGATAGATAGCGAGTATGACTACTTTTCCTACCTTATCGGTTCTGTTGCCAGCTTCCAGGTAAGCAGTAGTGCGGAGTGGCAGGACGGGACGTTCACGAACACGGTGGATAGTAGTGGTACCCTCCAGCTAGAACTATTGCCTGTCACAGAGGATTGGGAAGACGGGGATTACACGAATAACCCGACGTGGACGGAGCCAGAGACAGGTGGTACAGCCACGGTTCAGAGTTCAACAGTAGCGGTGGGGAATAATGCGTTAGATATTGCGACCAACGGGGGAGGGGAGCATATTCTTCTTCATGACCGAGGAACAGGCGTTACTGTTAATGACGGCGATGTTTACGAGGTATGGATGCGTGTAGAGACTAATAAAAGAGGGTACTGGTGGATAGGAGGGAACGACCTGGCCGCTGCTGACAATATAGGTATCCACTGGCAGGACGACTTAGATACGCTTGAGGTGGATACGCAGGATGGTACGGGTGGCAATCTCGCAGATTCAGATATAATGGATTACAGCGATGTATCTGCAAACACGTGGTTACGGTTTGAAGTTGAGCTACACCCATCGAATAGTGAAGTGCTTGTGCGGGCGTATGATACGTCTGACGTACTGCAAGGAAATACCAGTGTTCAAACCAGTGGCGATGATATTCTCAGGTTTATCGGGTTGAGGAATCAAGATGCGAACACCGGAAGCGTATTCTTCGGTGATTTGACACATGCGTACGAACACAGTGCCACGGGTTCGTACACGTCTAAAATCTATAATGCCAGCGAAAAGAAGATATGGAACAACGTCACCATGGGCGGGTTGACGAACCCTGAACTGGCGAATATCACCGTGCAAACGTCTAACGATAACTTTTCCACCATCCTAGAGCAGGATACGCTGACCGGCTTGTCGGCGGGAACCAACACGTATGATCTGTCCCTGACCGAGGGAGCGCAGCAGGTCCGGTTCAACTACTCCTTCATCGCTGGTTCAACGCCGTCAGTGGACAACACGACGGTGCAGGGGCACACTACAAACCTGGCTCCGGTACTCGCCAACACAACGTTCATCGACGACCGGCAAACCGCAGTTCGCCGAGTCAACCACTCCCTCGATGACCGGGGTGAGCAAGATATCCAGAGCTTCATCGGCAACGGCTCCCTCCTCCAATTCACAAACACAACCCTCAGCGTCGACATCACCCTCCCCTTCGACTCCTTCTTCTCAGTCACAGATTCTGCCGGCGCTACCAGCAACACCGTGGACGTGAACCTCTCTGAGACCGATACGGGAACCTGGGCAGACGACTTTGCCCACACCCTCGACACACAGCGGACCAACCGCTCGGTCACCATCCACAACCACGCAGGAGACAGCATCGACTACCAGTACAGCTTCCCCACGTGTGTCAACCAGACCAGCGAAGAATACACTGGCAGCATCAGTGCCAGCAGCTCGGTCACGAACACCCTCGTCTGCCAGGATGACTGGCTCACCAACGAAGCCGAAGTTCCCCATCGACTGGCGCAAAACCGGTCGGCCACCTCGACACTGGCCACCCAGCACATAGTCAATCAGACGGCGCTCAACGTCACGAACCAACAGTCCGTAACCTTCTCCGAGGTAAACCTCTCCTCGCACTGCAGTCTCACGACAACGGCTTCAATTGCGGGCGGCCAGACCCAGGCCACGACCCAGTGTAACAACGAGTCCGTCACCGCCGACCGCATCAACCACACGCAGTTCCGGTTCGTTCCACCGCCAGATCCTGTCACCCTCGGCGCTCCGTATCCTGGACATCGCCATATCCAGCTCACCGAGGAGGCCGGGGTTTCCTGGACGAATATCAACACGACAGGTGGGGTAGCCGCACCTGATCAATGTACACAGGCGAACGCGTCGACAGTCAACCTCTCTGCCGGGGCAACGACGAACGTGACCGTCGGCTTCAGCTGCATCCCTGGATCCGTATCCGGAACACAACTCGTTATCCGGGACGGGTTCCCGTCCGCCGACTATACGACCGAGGAATACACGACGGACCAGCTAGTGGTCCACAGCAATGCCACGGCCAACACCACGATCATCTGGCCGATACTCAAGGACAGCCTCGAGCGGTGGCGAGACCGCACCTCTACCAGTGTCTCTGCAGTCGTCGATCACTCCAGTCGAAATATCTCGGTCGTGGAAAACAATACGCACGTCCTGGTCCGGATTGGTCCAGACCATGGGAATTCCTCGCTCCACGAAGGCGTGTACACCGCCTCCCTGTCGTACTATTATGACTCAAGCGACGGCGGCGGTCCTGCTCGCGATGAGGAACACAATCAGTCCGCACCCGGCGGGATCACGGTTGATGTCCTAGTCGTTACTGGTGCGCCGGGAGCCGACGTTGACACCAGTTTCACGATCGACAACACTGCCACCACTCGACGCATTCTCACGGTCGCACCAGCGAACGAGTCGCTGCCCGGGTGTGCGTACATCCAGTTGCAGCAATCCGAGATCAGTACCATGTACGGAGACGCAGGGGAGTATCGTGTCGGGGCCCAGGACTCCGTCTCGCCACGGGTTCGTGCAACGATCCCGGACAAACAGGTGCTTGGCACGGTCGATACGAACGAGGTCTACTGTGAGTACAACGTCTCCAGCCAGGGCCGGCACCTGACCACGTTCATCGTCACGGTCCGTGCAGATCCGTCGTGGCCGGACCGCATCAACGACGTTACACAGTCGTACTTCTTCGGCTTGGAGCTGTTCACCGAGAAAACGGTGTGCTGGCCGCCAGGCGAAGAAGCAACACGGGTGCTAGAGGAGGACTTCGAGTGTCCGGAGAAATGGCAAGAGACTATTGAGTGGTGGCCTACCCCAATAGCGGTACTTTTCGGCGCACTATTTGTCATCTCTGGGGTGTTCTCATTGCGGTTGCTCTCTCGTCGTCTCTAGTGCCGACGATTCACCGATCCGAAGATCCAGCCGAGAAATTCCATCTCATCCTTCTGCGTCAAAGTCCGTTGCTGTGAAACCCTTCGGCGGTCGATCATCGAAGGATTGGTGGACCCACTCGTTCCAGAACGCTTCCTGATCAGCGTACTCCACAGAATCCCAGTACGCGATCGCATACCCTCCGTCCTCCCGTGGTTGGCCACCACCGTGAGCATAGTAATGGCACTCCGCACACAGCACGGCCAAGTTCTCTTCCGAGTTCTTCCCGCCTTGACTCCGGGGAATGATGTGATGAACCTGCAACTCGTCTTCCTCCCCACAGCAGACACACGTCTGAGTGTCTCGGTCCATCACCGCCTCTCGCGTACTGTTTTTCAGCCGGTCAGTCGCGATTCCCTCTCCTGGAATCTCTTTGAACTGTCTTGCGTAGCTGATGGAGCTGTCCGTGGCTTTGGCTACGAGATCGTTGTTCTCCCGCAGGTAGGGGAACGCCTGCTTGAGCGCGATGATCTTGTCCTTCTTGTAGGGGAACGAGTTCGGTGAATCCTGGAGATAGGTTTGGTAGATGTCTACGAGGGCGGCTTCGACCTCTTGGAGCTCATTCGCCAACGCAAGCCACTCCGGATCCTTTTGCTTCAGCTCGTGTGTGACCCGCTCTTCCTTTGCTTCAAGTTCGTCCTGAACTGCCTGCATCTCCGCTGTCCACGTGATCCCTGTTGGCTCAGTTGGCTCACCGTGTGCAGACGGTTCTCGTTCCTCGAGTGGTTCCGATTTCAGGGCGACGACCCGCCAACCGGAGCCGATGCCCGTGGATTGCGTGCCGTAAGATGCTTCGTCAACGGTGAAGTCCTCGTGCTCCGATCGCTGGACGAGATAGACGCCTTCCGCCCGCCTCACAATCCACTTCTTGAGGGGGAGCAGCAACTCCTCCTGTCTCTCGTCTTGTTCATACGGGATCCATTCTCGGCGCCGGATCAGGTCGAGATAGGGGTCGGGAGCATTCCTGCCGAGCGTTTGTTTGAGGGCATCGACATCGCCCAGATTCCGATACCATCTGTCCGCTGTAGGCAGTGGAACCTCGTATTCCCGGGCGATTTGTTTCGCGGCGTCGTCGAAGAATTCCGCATCCTCAGCCCACCCGTCTTCCCCGTCCATTGCTTCGACGTGGTCGGTGGGAAAGTAAGAACCTATGGCTCCCTCATCACCACACTACGGGGAGATCTCCTAGGGACTCCATTCGCCGGGGGCAGCGGATGGAGGAGCTCTGATATGTGGGCGCACCTGATTGGACTCCGGAGATGCGCCCGGACAAGGAACTCCACTTGCAGACGATAATCCTTTGGCTCTCTTACAGCTCTGCCACTTGATGGGAACGCCTTCTTAGCGCATCCGACTAAGCTGCTACTGCATCATTTGATGTACTCTGAGAGGTGCATACTCTCAGTCCTCTGTTTGAGCTCCTCTCGTGCCTCATCCTCGATGGTTGCTTTTTCGAGAAGAGAACACAACGTGTTGCGTGTGCCTTTTGTCAGGGTGTCTCCTTCATGCAGGAGACAGAACCCGACGATTGACGCTCGGAGATAGTCCCAGATCTCCTCCTGAATGTCTTTCCCACTTCGATTCCGTCTTCCTCCATGCGCCCATTTGTTCCGGTACTCATCGTATCCTTGCTTTAGCGTTTTTCTCACCTCTAGTGGGTCATACTGGTCATCAAGCAGGCCTAACAAGAGCGGACAATACGCCGTGACCGTTCCCTTCCGCCCCCCGTACATCGCCTCGAGGCCGATCACTGCGAACGTCACACTCTCCCGCGTGTAGGTTCGCTTCTCGAGTGACGTCTCATAATGGTCGATCGCTGCGGAGAGTGGATAGTGGAAGTCCTTCGTATCACCGTCGATCTCTGAGTGTAGAAGGGTGAACAGGTTTTGCAGCCGTGACTCGTCGTCGCTCTCGATCTCGACTTTGGGCAGCGGGCTTGCGGATGAGATTGGTCTCCCCGTGCCGCGCTGTCCCAGATAGCCCTGCGGGATGTTTTCCTGATAGATATATGACGCATTTCCTCTGTCCACGAGTCTGAGTGCCGGCAGCAATACGTCATGGACTGGGTTTGTCGACTGACTCAGATTCGGGTGCTGCGTAGAGTGGTACCGGATGATTACTGAGTCACGGATTTCGGAGGGGCGAGTTTCGGACTGCATGCCTGGCAGGACATTTGCAAATCCGGAAACTTCGTACGTGAGCTCTTCCTCGGTGGGATGCCCGATTTCGATACTGTCAGTGATCTCAATAGGGCCATCACTGAGCTCGATACCCGTCAGATAGAAGTTGTGAACGTATTCCGGTGTGCCTCGTTCAAGATCTTGTTTCAGGGAGTCAAGGACGGCAGCTGCCCGATCGTCGTAACTGGTGAGGTACTCTCCTTCCTCACCGAAGACGTCGTGGAGGAGTTGGTAAACCATGTACCCGGAGAGCCGAAGGTCGTATTGGTCCTCGATGGCGGTTTGGAATGACTCGGTCGGGTCTGTAGATTGGAGTGATGCTTTTCGCAGTGCCTGTTCGATGTCCGGTCGTGAGTCCGTCTTCTGGGTGAATGCAAGTTCTGTAGGTTCAACTCGGTGGATCACGTTCTCGGGGATACCAACTGCTTCGATCTGTGCTGCAGCATGGTCGATGAACTCGTAGAATGCGGGTGAGAGGTTGCCTCCCTGGTCCGGCGAACTGGTCATGACGGACGCAGTGCGTACCGTGAGTTAAACCCCGGTTGCTTAGATGGAGTAATCGAACCAGTTCTCCACGGTTGATTCCACAGAGTGAACACAGAGAAATAGGGTTACATCCCCTCTTCTCAAGGTTTATTGTCCCTGATTCTGAACCAGTATCTGCATGGCAGACCTTGTGGTCAAATCCGCTGTGAAGGAGAAGCTCGAAGGAAAGAACGTCGCGGGAGACCTCTACGAGAGTCTGAACGAGGAGGTTGCTGAACTCCTCGATGATGCTGCGCGCCGCGCTGAGGAGAACGAGCGGAAGACGGTGCAGCCTCGCGACCTCTAACACCGAAGAGTATCACTTAGCCTATCGGATTTCTTCTCCTAGCGGATCGAGGTATCATCGGAATAGTTGAGAAAGGAGTCTATTACTAAATAGCCGATTGTCATACTATTCCTGAATACACGTACAGGGTGTTCAACTGAGGCATCACTATATGGTAACAATCGAACGAAGAAAGTACTTATTGGGAATTTCCACGTTCGCTAGCACCTTCGTTGGTGGCTGTATTACGGGCGATCCTAATGCTAGCTCCGGCTCTACATCTAACGAATCGACACCTACGACAGCGCCAGAGTCAGCCAGAACATCGTCTGTGCAATCTACTGCCAATTGGAGCGACGAGGATCTGGAAACATTTGCTGATTATACAGAACAACGGTTATACGAAGAGTACAAGGGTGATGTCGAGGTCCAGCCAATCTCTGTCGAAGGTAACCGCTGGCAGATGATTTATTCGTCCCCGTCGACAGAAGATAGACAAATCGCCGGTGAAGTTATTGAAATAGCCGTCGGGTATGGGAGATTTGTTGCTGATGACTTCGGTTACGTCGATGATAGTCCGCCGACCGGACTGGACGCTACAGTCCATAGCGACTCAGAGGGGCAGGAGATTGCTTCTTGGAAGGCAGAGACCGAATGGGCAGTCAAAACCTGGGACACTCTCGAGATCTCGTATCGAGACTATCAGACTCTCGTTCTTAACACTCTGGAAATCAAAGGCCGGTATCCGTACGAGGAGTAAACTGATTTTCAGACGAATCACGAACTAGGCACGTTCTCCACTGAAGGAGTTATATACTGAACCCGAGTTCGCACCGAGTCTACTGCGATGGGCCAAGAGAAGACGCGTTTTATACAGCCCCTCAACCATATAGCGTTGTCATGAGTACGAACGTGTTCCTGGCGCCGTGTGACCCGGGCAACATTGACCGGACGGTGCGTTCCCCTGTTGATCTCAGTGAGTACCCCGACCATCCGTCTGAGGTGTCAGGGATGGATACCGTCCGGTTTTGGGGAGTGCGTGATGGGTCGGACAACGAGACTTATTTCGAGAAGATGGAGAGTGGGGATCTCGTTATCTTCTACCAGGATGGGGCGTACGTGGGAACGGGACGGATCGGGACGACCTTCGAGGATGAATCGGCGTGGGCCAGTACCACGTTCTGGAACGGTGCACCATCCACGCGCATCTATACGCTCAAAGAGTTCGAGCAGGTGTCTGTCCCGAAATCCGCGGTCAATGCGATCTTCGACTATGTGGCGGACTTCAATCCGCAAGGGCTGATGCGGGTGGCTGATTCTCGAGTAAGCAATTCTCTTGCTTCGATCAAACTGGCGGTAGAGCGATTCAGCGAACGAACCAGCTAGGCCCTGGACCTGTCGGTCGTGGCCGTCCTACTCATATGGTGGCTGAACATGGGCGAGTACCCGAACTTCAAATTCATCGTACGCAGGCTCATATACGGTTTCGTTCCCTGGACGTGATTTGGCGGTCCAGCGTGCGCCGTTCATGTATTCCCAGAGGATTTCACTGGTGCTTCGCTCGTATCTGATCTGTTGTCTCTCGTCGTCCCCCATCGAGTGGTAGATCACGATGTCGAACGTGCCGTCATCCCATACCCGGACGTTGCATGTCCGAGGTGCCGGGAGCTCTTCGCGGGCGAGCTGGCACATGCGATCGACAAGTGGTGCTAGCGGTTCCATCGGTGGGATTCCATCAGCTGTCATGGGTCTGGGTGGTGTCCGTTACTCCCGCAGCCATGCGGGAGCACCGTCAACCGGCATGAACGACCCTCGAGGGCTCTACTCACGGACGTATCTCGATGGAACGACAGAGACACCCGCGACTGCGAGAAAACGGAACGCTCAGACCATGTGTGACCGAGAACAAAAGGTCACCGGATAAGGATGATAAAGGATGGTTGGTTCTTGCAGTCTGATCTCTTGATCAGCGCGTTGCGCGGCCAACCACGATATCCCACAGCAACTCCGGGAAATCGTTGTCATTCATCTCACGGTGGGCGACACCCGCGAATACTGGCCGACCTGAAACCCGTTTGATCTCGTCCGTGGTGACGGCGTCCGCCTGGTCGAGCACTGCAACCCAGTGGACGGGAGCATGGAATTCGTGGACATCGCTGGACGCGGAGTGGAACAATCGGTGTTCCAGGGGGACCGGGTCGCTGCTTCCGTCTTCGAGTGCGATACCGACGGCGCGGAGCCCGTGGCCGTTCTCCCAGGAGTAGATCTTATCGGCGGTCTCGATTTCCCCGATGTGGCCGCCATAATTGTCGACGTCGTCCGGGTTGTTGCTGTCGGCAAATGTCGCGACGACGCCGTGGCCGTAGACGCCCGCACCGGTCTGGCCATGGGGCAGATAGCGTTCGTTCGTGTTGAACAGGTGGTGGGCGGGAGCGTTCAGGGTTTCTTTCAGCGCTCTGCGTGAAACCTGTGATACGTTGAGACCGGCGTCTTTGGCGCGTTCGATGAGATCGTCGTCGATTGAGACGGTGGTTCGGGCCATAGGCAATGTGGCGGTTATGCCCCGGAACTAAAACTATTTCGGAAGAGTGCATACTCTGGACGCACCTAAATGCCTTAGTGCATACATTGTTGTCCGAGACTACAGTTCGTATGCACTGGAAGGGTGACCCGTGCATAATATGGGGTGGGAAGGGTGGACAGATAGTTGGGAGCGGTTTACCCGTGGTCACAAGGTTGTTTAGATCACGCTGCCTTTCTCGCCTATGCCGACCGATAAGTTCGAAGATGCTGTCCCACTCCCGTTTGGAAACGAGGTGGATCCTGCTGGCCGCAAAGTCTCTGCCACCCCGATCATAGAATTCCGGATGGACGACATCACGGTTCAGTCGTCCACGGAAAGGGGCTGGCCGACGCTCATTGTCGGAGACGATGCGGGGACCAGTGTCGGTATTGGCCTGTATTATCCCGGGGACTGGCACCCCGTCCCGGTAGACGAGATCGATCTCATTCTCAAAGAGGACCAGACCTGGGCAGTTGTTGTCGCGTATCGGACCAGACGGAAGGCCATCTCTGACGGGAACTTCGATTTCGGTGAGTTCGAGGGATACGAATGTTATGAGTGGGCCACCGAGGCCCGGATTGAGGTCATCGAGTACTGCACTGCACGAGGCATCACCCCGATTTTCTGCAACCCAACTGCACCAGATCGGTACATTGCGTACGCCTATCAGGAGGCCGATTCCTTCAACGATCTGGACCGGATATTCGGGTTATCTCGCTATCCTACAGTGGTGGAGCGGCGGAAGAAACTGGTCAACTATGTGATTCCGCGTGATGAGCGGTGGGCGGACAAAGACACGAGCCTCCAGGAGATGGCCCAGGATATGTTCGGTGAGGACGACAGTTAAAGCGACAGCAAAAGTAGGCCGACACCGAGGTTCCAGGGGAGCAGGTGGTCCACGACCATTGCAAGGAATACGACGCCGATGAGGGTGGCAAAGGAAAAGAGGAAGGCGCGAGTAGTATCGTTCACTCTGTCTCTCCCTGAATGAGGCGGCGCTGGCACGCCGGGTTCTTCCGGAAGTGGACGAGTGTCTTGTCCAAATCCACGCGGTCGTTCTCGTAGTTCGTTGTCTTCGTCGGCATCGCTTCGCCGCAGAACCGGCACGTCTTCGGCGGGTTCAACGTGTACGTATCACCGACCACTGGAGCCACCTCGTTGTTCATCCCGGTCATGACGCCCAGCGAATAGCTGGTGCAGTCGTCGACGGGCGTCCCGCCAGTACAGGCCGAGCGCTACCCCTAGTGCGAGTACGGCACTCAGGATAATGAAGACTCGAAGGAGGACATCAGTCACCGTAGCCACCCTGTTGTGCTTGGTCGAGGAGTTCCCAGTACACCATCTTCTGTCGCTGTTTCCGTCGCTCTTCTGGCACCTGTACTTCTATTATATCTTCAGCTACAAGCACGTCAGCGATCTGTGGAAGGATTGTTTTCCGGAGACTGGCTTCCGAGTAGTTGGTTTGCCGGTCAGCGGTTTCTGCTGCTAAATCGGACTGCAATACCCTACCTTGTTCGTGGAGATATGGCCACAACGCGTGGTAGGTTTCCCGGAGACTGTCCGATCGGTCGAGTTCCGAGAAATCTGCTTCTGGTGGTTCGGTTTCTGTAGACATAGTGCTGAAGAGGGATGGGGAAAATTCGTTTAAATAAGTTGTTGGGCGTACAACAATTGTTGTATGTGCAACAAAAGCGATAGCGGCCACAGACCACCTGATTCACAGGAATACTGGACACTCGATGGTTCTTCGGGGCGTTTCGCATTAGTCCCTCAAATGAAACTTATTTAATATTGTAAGAATCTTAAAACAAATAGAAGGTGACAGCATTGGCAGACTATGCAGAATTTTTCGCAGTATCATTGACGAGCGGTTTCGTCTACTTTTTCTCTGGCGGTCTAATCACCGCTGGACTTGAAACAGGAGACTTACTGGTTGGCGGGATGGGTGTGTTAGGGCTCTTCGGCAGTCTCGGCGTCACTCACGAGCTCGCAAAGGAATACGGAGAGAAGGACGACGAAGCGTGATAGCGATGGAGGAGATCGTATTCGAGGGCGAGGTCGAGCACAACGAAACTCCGATCGACGGAAAGCTCGGGATCTGGTTGAACCGGAAGAGTTCCAGCTTTCTCAAAAACCTGCTGCACTGGGCCACGTTCCGTCTTTTCGGCTTAAATCGGCACGTGATTACCCTGCCAGCGGATAAGGAACAGGCAGGAGATTGGCGATATGGAGAGACGGTCCGCGTCGTTGTTCAGAAACCGGACCTGGACGACATAGACGGTGATAGCAATTAGAAGAATAACTGTAGACGACAACTTTGACTGGATCCAGGCATGTAAGCGGATAATTCAGAGACCGACGATGCAGCTGTTCCCGCTGTGGTTGGCGCACGAGATGTTCACGGGCTGGAACGACACGCTCCTCGGTGCAATCATCGATGCTATGGGCGGGTATACCGCTGCGATGGTGTTCCAGGTCCTGATCGTGTTAGCGTATCTGGTTCCTGAACATGTCGACGTACGTTTGCAAACGAACACTGAGGGTGATGCGAAGTGACATGGATTCCGAATTGCGATGTGTGCGGTGGTAATATCGATGAAGACGAGAAAACCGTTCAGATCCTCATTGGCGATTTCAAGCGCAATACCACAATCCTTGGGCGCAATAGGTTGAAGCGAGGAACCCGGTCACGTTCTTTCATTCATCGGAAGTGTATCTCCGGATTTGAGCGCGACGATCAAGGCAAAGAATGTCTCGCCATTGCTCAGCACCTCAGTAGTTCCGAAGATTCGCAACAGAAAACGCAGGGTGAGCATAGTGGATGAAGACAGAAAACTGATTGCGCGGACAGCGAACCGGCTATGCGATGAATATGAGATCCGTGGAGGCATGGCTATTGGCCGCCACATCGCATTAAGTGAGTTCGTTGAGCGCGTATTCGATGCCAGGGAAGACGTACTGAACGACCGAGACAAACCAGAATACGTTCAGAAAGAGAGTGATAGCCCTGAGTAGCATCGTAGGAGAGATCGCTGAAAGTTCATTCCTCATCGGCGTGGCAGCGATGTTGGGACCGTTGGCCGGAGTTGTTACGGTCGGGTTGATGGGTCACTCAGGCCTTCAGGGGTTGATGGCAGCCGGTGCGGTTGGCTCATCCGTCGTTCTGATCTATAACACGTTGAAAGATGAGTTCGTCCAGAAAGAGGATGGTAGCGGTGAATAACCCGTTCGTCATCTTGCTTGGTGCGGCACTCAGTCTATTGTTAGCAGTACCACTGGTTGTCTTCTTATTTTGGGTGACAGAACGACTCACACGACCAGATTGCGTTCGGAAAGAGGGTGATAAGTAATCTTCTGCATTGTGTACATCTTGGCCTTAGCAGCTGTCTCAATTGCAGGGCTATTCACGGGGCATCCAGAAGCGTTGATCGTCTGGTTCATTTTGCTATTCACAGGCTGCAGGTCCGGATCGCAGGAAGAAACACCAGAACCCGTCCAGAAAACGGAAAGGGATAGCCAATGATCACGATTGAAACCACGCAGGAGGGGTTGTTCATACTCGCAGTACTGGCTTTGGCAGGGTGGATACTGTGGAAACTGTAGGGTTCGTACGCAATGATGGTGGTGCTCATGATTAGGCCAATGGTTGAGTCAACGGTCAACACTTTGCTTTGGTTCCATTACAGCGCCAGTGGGACGGAGCTGCTCGAGTCAGGAGAATACGAGCGCAAAACTGGCGCAGAGGGAGATACCAGTGCAGACTGACTACACCGACCCCGACGACGACAACCAAGATTTCTCCAACGTCATTATCCAAGGGCCACGGCACAACCGTAAACCGGCTTGCCGGGACCACGGCGCGATGAACAAGGTGTACGTCGACGACGAGAAAGCGTTCTGGCAGTGTCAGGCCATCACCGAACGAGGAGACGGCCATCTTGAAGTCACCGAGACCTGTGATGCCGCCTGCAAAGAAGTACAGGTGGAGGATCCGGTCGGCTTCGCATTCAATGCTGACTACGACCAGCCACGCATCGATCCCGCAAACACACCACGGTCCACGTTCCGGAAAGACAGGTGATACCTGATCGACGGCAACACACTCGCGGATATCGACGACCTCGAACCCCTCTTCAAGCAATGGTGCCAAGACTCCGGGAACAGCGCAAGCACCGCCACCACCTACTGGCAACGCATCCGCCACTTCCCATCCTTCCAGCTCCGCGACAGCGACCAGACCGAGCTCATCGGCAAACTCAACAAGGAGATCGAGACATCCGAACAGCTGACCGCCGTCCGCCAGTTCATCCAGTTCCTCTACGAAGAATACGAGAAGAACGAGGTCTCTGATGAAGCCTACACCGCCCTCCAGATCAAGAAGAACGCGGTGCTCGCGAACCTGGAACTCTCGAAGAAAGAGAAGGCCCGGAACCGGGACGATCGCCAGATCAAGCGCATCCAGGAACACCATCTCCACGCCGACGAGCTGGTCCGATTGCTGGAAGCAGCCGCACCTGCCCGCGCCCGCTTCTATTACCTGCTGTATGCTGGCGGGTTCCGCATCGGCGAGTTGAAACGCCACGGCCGCAAGCATCTGCGCCCGGACTACGGAACTTACGGGGCGATCAACATCCTGCGGACACAGCACCTGCCGGGACAGGGTGAAAATCGCAGCAGTAAGAGCAAGCAGAGTCGGACCGTGGAGTTCCTGTCGAAATACCCTACCCTAATCTTGGAGGATACGCCCGTCGGGACGTGGATGGATGAGAACGACGTCGAATGGACCGAGGTGTTCTTCCCGGAGTACTACGCGCAACTCGAGAACCACTACTTACGAAAATACTGCAACAAGATTGGCGTCCACCGGGTGACGCCGCACAGCTTCCGGCACATGCGGATCACCCACCTCGTCCACAGTGACGACCACGAGAAGGATTGGGTGCAGCGCCGGTCCGGCCACGCCGACGGGAAGACGACCGACCACTATACCCAGACGGTGTTCGATCGTGAGCCGCAACCGCTCGAAACCTACCTTGAGGAGAACGATATCGATCTGATGGACGTGCTTGCCGCACACTGACTATAGAATATCGCGACTAATGTTGCTGTCTCCTACAGTGTTGGAACAGTGAGCCACTGTAGTTATCGTGCGACACAGTTATTACGGCGGGGGTTGTTGTAGGGACTGGAGACGCTATGAGAGTAGAAGTAACCATCGTGGCCGACGAGACCGAACTGCCTCAGATTAGATCCCTAATCGACGGGATAGAGGACGAAGCAGAACTGACTGTGACGGACGACGAGGAGAACGACCCGTCAGACCTAGATCTGACCAACGAACAGCGCTATGTCATCGCAGCACTGCAAGAGTCACCTGAGTCAGCGCTCCGTGTCGTTCATCGGGTCGCAACCGAGCTTGAAGGAACGCCCTTTGACGATTACCAAGAAGAAGACGGATGGACCGACGAACGGCAACACATCCGAGATATGCTCTGGTCCATGAAGAGTGATGGATTGGTGGATAACGACGGGCAACTGTGGTACGCAACTGATGAGGCACCTCCGTACGTGCTGGAATAGTCCCTGAAAAAGACCCTCTCCATCTCGCTGTGTATTCTCTCCTGGTCCCTATTCACCAGTTCCAACAATCCTCTGGGCCTCGTCCGGGTCTTTCTCCGTGTAGTGGTCCGTCTGTACCGAGATTCTCGTATATAGGTTCGCATCAGCAAATACAATGCGAAAGAATAGAATCTGCTCCATACCCCTGACTCAACGCTCTCAAGAAGACATCTCCGTCGATGAGGTGAGGATCCGACCCACTTGTCTAGGCATTCTTCGGAGGATAGTAGTTAGATACGAAATCGGCTACTAATGCCCTGACCAGGTTTACTCGGTACTGCCGGTGTATATAGTGCGAGATGAGTCCGGTCGCGAAGAGCCCGAATATGAATACTGCGTTGTCCCAGAGTTGCATCGGGATGGTGTCGACGGTAAGGAGTACGCCTGACCACCCATAAATCGAAAATTCGTTGCCGTTTATCCATATCAAGGGAGCTGCCACGATCCCGAGCCCTACAGAGAAGAATGCAAGGCTCCGGAATAAGTTCGCAATAGCAAAGAAGCGGTCAACCCTCTGACTCACGCCCTGATTCACCACGTATGCAAATGTGATCTGAAATACCTCTCCCGCTTGGTCTTCACCGATACTGGATACTGTCTGTTGCATCCGAAATTGTGCCTCAAGGAGATAGATCAGTTTTGCTTCCAGCGATTGAAACCCAGGATCCTCAGAGAGCGTTGCCACCCAGGAATCAAGATCAGTATCATCAAACTCAACGGCCTCACATTCGCTATTTACCTCGGTTTGGAGATACTTCTGACGGAGTTCAGCCACACCCTCGTCCTGCAGTTTGTTTTCCAAGTCCGTCGGGAACCCAAATATCCACTTGTATAAGCGACTGGATAAGTGTTGGATCAGATGCCCGAAAACGTAGCTTACAACAAGGAATGCGAAGAAAAAGGTGAGACTGTTGAGTGTCTCCGTGCTCATTCCCAAGTCAAGTACGTGGAGGAGTATCGACGTGAAAAACAAACCCGGGATGAGATTGACCAGTATGTCAAAGACATTGAAGTTCAGCAGGGAGACTTGATTGGTAGACACAACGTCAGATTCGTCTCACTGAGAGGAGGTTAAATATGTTGTTTACCGCTTCTTCAAGACTCTCGTATACTGCTCGTGAGTGCCCTTCAAGGAAGAGAGGGACAGATTCCTCCGTGTCGTTCCAAATGATTACCGGGATATCATGCTCTGTTGCTACGTAGGCTTCAATAGAGGCCCCGGCAAGGTTCCGATGGCCAATCCGCCGAAGGAGAACGGCGTCTGAAGCCTTGACCATCTCAAGATCCCTGGCAATGATCTCCTCGACGTGTTCTCGTGCTTTTACTTGCGAGTGGCCGTGCTGTTCAAACGGGTTAATCCACGATATCTCCGGCCACGTCGACTGTATCTTCTCGTGCCACTCGAAGGGGTTCGGGCCGTCGCTGATAGGTCCCGCCAGATATACCGTGTGTTTCTCCTCATTTTGGGCAACAGGGTGATTTTCCGGGGTGTTGCCAGCCATGCTCTTGAATAGGAATTCCTGGATATGAATCCTTGGTTTATATGAGTTGGCTGTGGTCGAGTCCCAGCGAATCTGGAGTTACAGGAGGCTATTCGCTGTCCCGTATTTCGTGTTGGATCGTACGGTATTCGACATCTGGATTAACGGAGGTGCTCAAGAATCTGTAGGAACCGGAACGCTGGCTCCCCGTAATCCTTCTTCTCTTCTCCAGCAAGCTCACGGAGTTCCGTCACGCGCTCCGTGTATCCCTCGTTAATCACTAATTCAATCGTGTGATCGTTCTCGTCTTCAAAATCCTGGGCGAGCCGAGCAAGCCCATCCGTCAGATATCCCTGGGGGATGATCGGCGCCCAAAGCTGGAAGATATACTCGTCGGCGTCATCGAAGATCTCTGTAACGTACTTGTGATCGGCTTCAAACTTCTTCCAGAGCTTCTCCAGCGTGAACTGGTAGCCCTCGTTGCCGAACTCTTTCCACCGATTTGTGGATGGTGTGCCTGGATAAATCGTACCATGAAGGTGAGTGATAACCTCACAGGCGTAGATAACCTGCTCCCCATTAGTGGAATTGATACCGATGACGTCGATCTCCGTCTGCTCACCTTGCGTTTTTGACCGCTGGTTGTAACTGACGATTTCGCAGTCGGTGATGAGTTTGTGGTAGGCACCGACGATGTGCTCACCGAGTTGGGTTTCCGACACCATATTTTTCTGAACGATACAGCGGGGAGATATATACCCTTGTTTTACCTCACTGACGTATAACTCTCGATGCCGAATCTGATCGCCAGCGTGTGGCTATGTCATGACCGGTGATTCTACATCTGTGAGATCTATGTACCGGACGCCAATGTGCGTGGCCATCCCGAACAAGATCCCGGCTCCGTGACTGACGATGTTGATGAGTCCACCGGAGCTACTCACGATTTCCGGGGGGAGCGCGATCGCAAACCCATGGACACTGACAAACGCGGCACAGACAAGGAGGACACTCAGCATGAAGTTATTCTCGGCCCACTGTGACAGTTGACCGGGCGCAGCTACGTATTCCGTGAACGTACTGGCGTACGTCACCACCCAGATACCGACACCAAGGGCCAGCGCTCCTATTCGAGAGGTTGTGGCACCTAACCACGCAAAGATATATCCGAAGAACAACCCCAGTGAGAGCATTGCAATTGGCTCCTCCTGCTCATCAGCAATCGTCTGTAGGACCGACACAAGGAGGAATCCATCGATCGCGCCGACCACACCGGAGAAGCCGCGATCGTTCTGTATGCTCAATCCCACAATCTCGTTGTATGCGATGTAACTACTCCCACTCACGATCAGTGGGCCGACCGTTAACATGAGGAGGAGTCCGGTCCAGAATCGCCGTTCTACGTTCCGGACACGGTATAGCAGCCAGCATGGGATGATCAAGATGAGATAGATCCCGATGTTGTTCAGGAGGTGGCCGTCACCAGGCCGATGATCGTGCACCAGCGAATTCGTCCAGAACGCGTACCAGCGGGGAGCGGTGTGGTCAAGCGCCAACCCGTTCTGGAAGGATAGCGAGGTCCAGTAGTAGATCGAAGCAAGGATCACAGGAATCGAGAGCAGGAGAAGTCCCTCAGCGACGTGCCGAGGCGATACACGAGCATCCCGTGATAGTGTCATCACCACAACCGCAAGGTGCCTCGGTACATGATTGTACTGACTAGACACGAAAGAGACCGACCATTCTCCGAGCCAGCTACCAGCCTACCCGGAGTCTTCGGCAGGATACAGCACGCACTGGCGTCGCCCCACTAACGCCTCCGGCTGCACGAACACGAGTTCCATCCCGTCTGTCAGGGTGAACGGGTCACCATCCCCCACCCTGAAATAGTTCTGCGGCAGTGCCAGCACGTCCTCGTTGATGCTGCTTGAGCCAATCCAGTGTGCATCACCTGATGCGATCAACGGGTAGCCAGCTGCTGTCAGCACGATCCCGTCGTACGCCGGATGCGTTCCGAACTGGACCACCCCGCCTCGCACAAAAATTTCTGCGTCGAATACGGCCGCTGGAACCAGGAGGCGGCTATCACGGTACGTGGCGGTCCCGAGCTCCATCGTCTCCTGTATGCTCAACGCCCAGCACGAAGAAGATGCACACCAGTTTTCATGTGTAGTCCCCGAGGAACACATACCGCTCTCGGACATCGTACTGTTGCGGATCATCAACACTGTGGGCCGTGATTACCGTCGCCGTCATCCCCTCGACCGCGACCACAACTGCTCGCGGCTTGTCGGTCTCGGCGGCCGGCTCCGGGGCAAACACCACGAACACCTCACCGTAGGTATCGTAGAAGATGCGGCCGTAGGGCTGGAGCACCATGTCTTCGACGACGGGGAACGAAAACCCGGCCCGCTGCCGCACCCGCTCATCTGCGTGATGGGAGAACTGGAGAAACAAGACCTCCTCGAGAACGCGTACGGATGGGACGTGATCCGGGACCGATTCAGCGTCCACCACCGCCATAGTAGTATTCCAGTCCGAATTGGTTTATATAAGTTCAGTCAGGTAGGGACGCCAGCCGGATTCACGAGCTGCCGTGTGCGTTCCCGATACCCGCGTTGCTCCTGGCGGCCCTGGTACTCGGCCACGGCCACAATCAGCATCGCTATGACCAACAGGAGGCTCGCCACGCCGAGTACCCAGCCTGCGTATGGATAGTCCAGGAAGGACAACACCTTGGACAGGAGGACGCCGCCAATCCCTGACTCAAGGAACGGCCGTGCCATCGACAACTTCACCGCAACCACCGTATACACCACAAAGAGGGCGTCACTGCGTGTACAACGCCCAGACCTTCCGTTTCTTTAACCGCCCGTCCGGGGTGGTTGGTACAAATAACCGGTAGTCGCGGGTCCGATAGCGATGTATTTCTCGACGGTCTTTCATCCGTTCGCCTTCGCGCTGTACCTCTCTCTTGGCCGCGGCGCCACCAATCCGGAAGAACCGGGCGTACGTGAGGGTAAGTTTCCGTCCATCAGAATCCCTGACCGTGATGGTGCGCCCCACCAAGTCTCGCGGATAGCGCGGCCGGCCTTTGCGTGCCATCATTCGGGCACCTCCGTCGGACCTGACGGCCCCAGGTCGGTTGGGAACCGGTTTTTGGCCTCGCTCACGGCATCAAGTGCGTCCTGCAGCCCGTCCTGTGCCTCAGCCGGAGCGGTCTCCTGCAGCTCGGTGAGAAGCGCCTGTGCGTTCTCCAGTCCGGTCCCATCCCGAAGACCATTCGCCTGTCCAACCGTCCGGTTCAACGCCGTGAGCGCCCGATCACGCGCCTCCGTCAGATTCGCTTCTGCAGCGACGAATGCCTCGGACGCACGTTCGTGTGCGATCTCTCCCGGCGGTTTCACCCCGATCCGTTGGAGGGTGTCATCAACCGCGAGGTCGATGCTGTACAGGGGATGGTCTGGCCCGATCACTCCGGGATTGACGTCTCGTGGTGTTTCGGGTGCCGCTGCGCCGGAAGCGACTGAGAAAAAGAGGCTTATCAGTAGGAGTGTGGTTGCACGTTTCATAGTATCACGATTACAACAGGGTGGTCAGCCAGTTCCACAGCCCGATGAACGCACCAATCACCCGCCGGTCAAGCTCCGTGTTTCCCGGCACCTCAGGTTCTGGTTCTCCGACCTGGGCCTGGATCGAGTCGCCCTCAGCCGTCCCGAGATCGACCTCGGTACAGTCATCGATCCGCTCGATCACACTGTCACGGTCGCAATCCCAGTTCACGCCTGTCCACCCGGTCGGTCCGTCAACGGTCCCGGTCATGGCGGGGGTGACGGTGACGTTCCCGAATACGCGGCTCGTATTCACGGTGAACAGGACACTGGTCTGCTCTGCTCCGTCCAGGGTCACGTCTTGTTGTTCGGTGATACAGCTGCTGCGGCCGAACGGTCCTGGAGCACAGAACTCGGCGGTGACTGAGCCGACTACTGGGGAATCATACCCGTTTGTGATGTCGATGGTGATGGTGGCGTCTTCTCCACGGGTCACGTCTGAGTCGCCGGTAGCGGAGAATTCGACCTGTTCATCCCGGTCAACCTCGTACTCGGTTGCCACCCACCAACAGGTGGTTGTGTACCTCCCCTGTGTCAAGGGGCGGATTGTGAGGTCGCCTACCTCTATCTTATCGTGGTCACCGATTCCTCGCGTCTCCGTCTCAACGAGCCTGTTTAAATTCCCGTCTTCATCAACTTCGTACACGGTCACCGCTCCACCACAGGATCGCCGGAAATTCCCATTTGGATCCACGTATCCTGAACTGGTTTTGCGCGTGTCAATCCGGTAGTCGCCGATATGGATGTTGTCGCACTGGGCGATGGGCCGGTATCCTTCGTTCTCCTCGAACTGGTCGAAGAAGTCCGGGGTGCCACAGTAGGAGATAAGTGAAGGGTCGTCGGCCTGGAGGGCGGAAAAGGAGAACAGCCCTGCTCCGCCGAGGACGGCGAGTACGCCGATGAGCAGGATGCCGGCGGCGATACGGCCGCGGTCTGTTGAGAGGAGGGCTGTGGGGATGTCAGTATCACCGAGGACTGGGGCAGATCGATAGCGGGGTGTCTGCCTGTACCAGTGTTCGACAGAATTGGTTTAAATAAGTTATCTACCGTGGTGTGTCGTCCCCCTGTCCCAGCTAGTCGTGGTGGTTGGCCGGCCGTAACCCCTTCTCGCGTTGCTCGGCGGTGAGCCACTGCCACACCCACGGATCTTCCACGTCGTCGTTCCACATGTGGTAGCGTTTGAGCCAGACCGGGTCTTTCGCGTGCTCATCATCGTTCAACGCGGTCATCTTGTTCCGGTAGTACACAGGCGGGTTGCACGCGGTGCAGATGAACACCCCCGGCTCCTCAGAGGCATGCCTCAGAAAGGTGGGCACACGATCATAGGCTGAGAACGAGTTCATCCCGACGAGGCCGCCGAGAACAGGTTTGAGTGGTGTAGCGCAGTCGTGTAGCTTCTGCTGGTCTGAATTCATGGTACGATTTTCCCCTCCCCAATGGAGATGTGTTAGGTCCGTAGCTTAACACGGGTGAGACAGCTTGGGCAGCTTGTATAGGCCGGTGGCTGTTTCGCTCCTGTGTAGTTCCAGGTGTGACTACATCGCTGGCAGGTTAATTCCATGAACTATGTATGTATGCTAAAGTATTTATACCAGTATGGTAACTGACATAAACAAGTGACACACCATGGACCGAACACGACTCAACTACGACGATCTCCCGCTGCATCTACAGCGTGTCGTCGACACGATGGAACAGGACTTCCACAAACAGACAGAACCCAACGGCCGCGTCTCCTACGCACTCGGCGGTGACTAACGATGACGCAGAAAGGCAACATCGAAGCCGCCCACGATGCCGGAAAGCACGGATGGCCATCCCCAGAAACCGCCTCCCGACATAACTACCACGACGCAGAGCTGCGGGCCTGGACTGCCGGAATGAAGAAACGGTGCGAGGATCAGTACGAAGCGTTCGCGGATGCAGCCTAAGAAACTGCATTCCCACCTCTACCTTCTTCTCAATCCAGAGTACCGGCGAAAGAGTCTCGGAGTTCTACCGCGTATCAACAGGTAATGCCGGGAGGTGTGGAGGAAACGCTCGTGCTGGTGAAGCCGGACGCCGTCGACCGCAACCTTGTCGGCGACGTCCTCCACCGGTTCGAAGCAGCTGGCCTCTCGATCGCGGCCCTCGAGCTCCAGCATCCATCCACCACCCTTGTTGAGGAGCATTATGAGGAACACCGGGGCAAGGACTTCTATCCCGGATTGGTGGCCTTTCTCGCGGAGAACCCGGTGGTCGCCGCCATCCTACAGGGTGAGAACGCTGTTACGACTGCACGGACCATCGCCGGCGAGACCGAACCCGTGAACGCCGAGGATGGGACGATCCGCGGCGATCTCGGCCAGGATACGCTGGAACAGGCGGATGCGGAGAACCGTGCACTGTACAATCTGGTGCACACCGCAGATAGTCCACAGGCAGCACAGCGCGAGATCACCATGTGGTTCCCGGACAACGCCTAACGCCAGCCTTCGTGGAACTCGATGTACTTCTTGGCTGCTTCTGACTGGAATGCCATCGTTCCCTGCTCGTATTCGCCGATGTAGGCGGCTTCGAGGTCTCCACGAGAAACAAGGGGGTCACCACCGTCGTCCATCCAGATCGGTTCGTCCGGTTCTTTCACGGCCGGACCGTACCGATCGATCGGTTCTTCGTCCGGCCAGATGCCGTGGCCTTCCCAGAACTCCTTCATCTCTTCGAGTGACCGGCGGACGGTGTCGCGGATGGATAGGTGGTCAGCGCGTTCGTACCCGGTGGGTGTCCAGTACTCCCCGAAGTACGCTGCTTTCAGCACGCCGTTGCCGTCGAGGCCGATGATATCTGCAGGGTCGTCGTTAGTGAGCGTGGGTTGGGTCAGGAGTTGGACGATGTCGTACTGATCGGTGGGTGACCCACCAAGGATGTGGACACGGCGACCGCGCCAGTCCCGGATGGAGGAGTAGTCGAGTGGATCGATGTTCGCATACCCGTTCGGCCAGCCGATTACGGTGTCTTGTTCGATGGCCTCGAGTGCATCCCGGCACTTGGGCACGATAACAGGTTCTACCTCGCTATATATGTCTCTGATGTTGTTCGCGGCCTGTTGATAGCGTTCGGCTTCATCATACGTGGTTGCGTCACCGACCACAGCAACGTCCGGGTGATACCGGTCAACCCGTTCGAGATACCGGTCCAGATCGGGGTCGCGAAAATCATTGTCAAGAAATCCCACCGGAGCAGCCACGTTCGCCCACGACGACTGCTGCAAGGTCTTATCTTCACGCATCCCTACCAGATACCCAAGTTCGTAAGCGTCAGTCGTGAACGGATGACGAGACGTGAATGCCACGTACTCAGCTTGATACGGCGGTCCGTCCGGCCGATACCCATCAAGCGTCGTCTGTTCGACTGGCCATCACCGCACAATCTGGAAAACATGAATTTTATACCAGTTTTGGTTCCAACACGGCGGCTGCTTGCGGTTATTACTTTCACCCTGGCCAGGTGACCTTTTTCAGGTAATTAACCGAATAGCAAGGTAGAGAGCCCCGGCCAGAACCGCTCCCGTTGGAGGAACAACCGATGCCCACATTCGAGGTCGATACCACGAAAATACCGGCCTTCAAAGTCGAAGATACGTATCTCTTCAAACACTACTTCGATGAAGAGGACGTCTTCACTCTCCTCCAGGAATACTATTTACAAGACAAATACCGGTTCGAAATACCGGCCAGCGACTACACCAAGGTGCAACAGCAGCTTGAAAACTACTTCTACGAACTTCAGAGAGAAGACGACCTGACACCCTACTGTGTCGTGGTAGAAAAGGGTACGGACTATGCAGACATCCTCCGAAACGCAGTCCTAACGAAAGAGCGAAGTGGCCATCTCATCTTCCTCTTGAAAGATAACCTCTCGGTGGAACAGGCAGTTGAACACGGCGCTATTCGGCTCGCAGAATCGACCCTAAATGAGGACATCTAGGACTCAAAATCGACTGATCACTCCGGGGGCACCGGCAGCTACAAGTAGCTCGGCTAAGGCAATTCACTCACGCAAAACTAAATATGAGTACTGAGAAAGTGGAGGTTTCTGAAAGCGAGCAAGAGAAAGGCACGTCAGTCTTTGATGACAACTCGCTCTCAGACATCCACAAGGAGATTCAGGATACCTATCTTGCAGACAACCGGCCGTGGGTAATCGGATACAGCGGCGGGAAGGACTCCACGACGGCCCTCCAGCTCATTTGGTACGCTATCAAGGAACTTCCGGAAGAGGAACGAACGAAACCGGTTTACGTTATTTCTAGTGATACATTAGTTGAGACTCCGAAGATCGTCAACCATATCATCACGACACTGGAGAATGTTAACGAATTCTCCGAGAAAGACGATCTTCCGTTTCAGGCGCATAAGGTCACGCCCCAGGTCGATGATTCATTCTGGGTCAACCTGATTGGTCGCGGCTATCCTGCCCCGAACCAGACCTTTCGCTGGTGTACCGAACGCCTGAAAATCGACCCCGCAGACCGGTTTATCGAGGAAACCGTCTCAGAACACGGTGAAGTCGTTGTAGTCCTCGGTGCCCGAAAGGCAGAGAGTGCAACCCGGAAGCAGGTTATGGAGCTGCACGAGATCGAAGGCAGCGTCCTCTCCCGACACTCAAAATTCGCGAACGCATTCGTCTATACACCGATCGAGGACTGGCTAGTCGACGACGTCTGGTCGTACCTCCTGCAAGTCGACTGCCCGTGGGGGAAGAACAACCGCGACCTCGCAGCCCTCTACCAGGAAGCCGATGACGAATGTCCGATGGTGATCGACACCAAGACACCGTCCTGCGGAAACAGCCGATTCGGTTGCTGGACCTGCACCGTCGTCAGCGAGGACAAGGCGATGCAGAATATGATCGACGAAGGCGATGACTGGATGGAACCCCTCCTCGAGTTCCGTGACTTCCTCAAAGGAACCCAGGACCCCGATAGGAAACCCCATTATCGTCAGGTCAAAGGCCGGCAGCACGGGTCGGTCCGGACGAAGACGAACGGCGATGATGGGATCATTCCCCGCGCCCACAAATTCGAGTTCTGCAAGGACCTCCTCGAGAAGCTACTGCAGACACAGAAGGAGGTGAACGAACAGCTTCCCGCAGACGAAGAGATGGACCTGATCCAGGACGAAGAGCTACGCGAGATTCGGCGTCTCTGGCGGGAAGAGCGGGCTGACTGGGCAGACTCCGTCCCGAAGATTTACGAGCGAGTGATGGGCGAGGAACTCAACTGGGTCCATGACGACCTCGGTTCGTTCGGGGAGACTGAGGCAGCGGTACTGAAAGAGGTCTGTGAAGACCAGGACCTGCCTCCCGAACTCATCCAGCGCCTGCTCGACACAGAACTGCAGCATCACGGGATGAAGCGGCGGGCGTCTATCTACAATGAGATTGATAAGGTGATGAAAGAGGACTGGCGGATACAGGACGAGATCGTTGCTGAGATAGAGGGTGAGGAGAACGTTGAAAAATGGCATTACACCGAAACAGATCGGCCAGACCTCTGATCTCCCATGAAGCTCAATAAGCTCGTCATCACAGATTTTGGCCCCTATCGGGGGCGGAACGAGTTCGATCTGAAGACCACGCCTGAATCACCGGTCATACTGTTCGGTGGGAGGAACGGAGCAGGGAAAACGACGCTCTTCCAGGGCATCCAGATCTGTCTCCATGGCCGGAGTGCGTTAGGCCGACGGACAAGCGAGGGAGAATACAAAGATCTGGTCCGAAGCAAACTTCACGACTACCCGGACGAATCCGCTACAGAGGCCTCGATCCGGTTGGAGTTCGAGTACGCCCATATGGGCGAGGTAGACCATTACACGGTCACCCGGTCGTGGCGTGACCGAGGCAAAAGTATCGTCGAGAATCTGGATGTCCGGCGGAACGGGAACCTTCCATCAGACCTTGACAAAGAGCAGTGGGAAGACTTCTTGAAAGAACTCATTCCCCCAGGTGTCTCACAACTGTTCTTCTTCGACGGCGAGAAAATCCAGGAGTTGGCGACTGCAATCGAGGACGACGACAGTTTCGAAGACTCTCTACTGTCGCTCCTCGGACTAGAACTCGTTGATCGCCTCGATGCAGACCTCTCGATATATGTCTCGCAGAAGATCGATGAAAGCGGCGTTGAAGGGATTAACGAGGAGCTGAACGAACTCCGGGAGACAGAAGAGGAGTTCAAGCAGGAGATGGCGGACCTCCAAGACGCACGAACGACTAGGGAAGAGGAACTGGCGGAAGTCGAAGAGAAGATCGACTCAAAAGAGGCCCAGATTGCCAAGGAAGGCGGAGCCTATGCTGATAAACGCGAGGAGCTGAAGGACCGGCGCGTCGAGCTGGACACGAAAATCGACCGCCGGAAGGACGATATCCGTAGTATTGTCACCGGGGCGTATCCGTTCGCCCTGGCACCGGACCTGTGCCAAAGCGTTGTGGACCGGTTACAGACAGAGAGCGAGCAGCAAGAACAGGCGGCCGCCCGTGAGCGACTATCGGAGGAGCTGGATACGTTACTGGCGCAGGACAATCTGCTGACCGAGACGGATATCCCGGACGATGCCTCTGAGCAGATCACCACACGCATCAGAACGGCGATGGAGGACCGACTGGTCGAGGGGTCAACGGAAAGTAAGTTGCTCCACCAGTTCTCTGCAACCCAGCGCCAAGAGATGTACTCTCTTGTTGACCAAGCGCTCAACGATGTCCCAGCTGAACTTGGTGAGGCAACCACAGAAATGGAATCGATGGTCCGAGAGCGCCAGCAGATCGAAGAAAAACTGGGTCGGGCACCAGACAAAGAGGTGCTCTCGCCACTCGTCGATGAGCTGAACGATCTCACAGAACGCCGGGGGGCCCTCAAGTCCGAGTTAGAGGATCTGGAAGAGGAGATCGGTAAGATGGAGACGAAGCTCAGCCGGCTGGAAAACCAGATCGAGAATAAACGCAAGGAGAAGTCCGAGGTCGAAGGTGTCTCCGAACGGGCGAACCTGGCGAACCGGGTGCAGGCTGTGCTCAAAGAGTACCGAGAGGAGATTGCAGAGGAGAAGCTGCGCCAGCTGGAATCCGTGTTGAGCGAGCGGTATCTTGCGCTCTCGAACAAGAGCGAGTTCTACGACAAGGTCGTGGTCGAGGAAGGTCAGTTGAACATCTTCGTGGAAACGATTCACGGCAACCGTAAACCACAGTCTGACCTTTCAGCAGGAGAACGCCAGATTTTCGCAACGTCTCTCTTGTGGGCGCTTGCAGAGATTTCCGGCCGGCCGCTACCGTTTATTGTTGACACGCCGCTTGGTCGTCTTGACCAGCCGCACCGTGAGAACCTTGTTCAGAACTTCTTCCCGGAGGCTTCCCACCAGGTGCTCGTGTTCTCGACGGACACGGAGATCGACAACCAGCATTACGATGACCTATCCGAGTCGGTGGCACAGGCCTACCACCTGGACTATAACGAGATGGACGGCTGTACGGACGTGTCCACCGGATATTTCTGGTCGGGAAACCCTGACTCGGAGAAAGCCAGCATCGAAGGAGTGACGCAATGAGCAAGGAGTTCAACCGCGTGCAGATCGGGTCTGATGCTACGACCCGGCTCCGCATGTTGAAGGGGGATACTCAGATCACCCCGAATTTCCTGTGTCGAATCGGACTGTGCTATTCGTTGAATGAGCCCCGACCGCCGAACCCGGCTCAGTATGATTCCGATGGCCAGACGTTCAATCGGTACACGCTCCTGGGGGAGCACGATGCGCTGTACATGGCGATGCTGAAAGAGCGTCTGCTGCAGGAAGGCCTGGATCCGGAAGAAGACCTTGAAGACCAGTTCGTGGCTCACCTGAACCGCGGCGTGATCCGAGTATTCGGGAATATCGACAATCTCGATGACTTCTATAACTTGATTCCGAACGGGCTCAAGGAGACGTCAGTTGATGCAGCCGGTGATGCAGAATGAGCACCGGGGATACGGACCAGGCGATCTACCTTGACCATCACGCCACCACTCCGGTTGATGAGCGGGTCGTGGAGTCGATGCAGCCATACTTTACCGAGCAGTTCGGGAATCCGGCGAGTGATGACCACCTGTTTGGTGCCAAGGCGAAGCAGGGTGTTGAACAAGCACGTGAACGGATTGCGGACGCTATCAACTGCCGGAAAGAGGAGATCATCTTCACCAGTGGGGCGACGGAATCCGATAATCTCGCGATCCGCGGTGCGGCAGAGCATGCGAAGAAACACGACAAGGGAAACCACCTGATCACGACCGCTATCGAGCACGAGGCCGTTCTGGAGACGTGTGAAACCCTTGAGGACGACGGGTTCGACGTTACATATCTCCCTGTTGATGAGGAGGGCTGTGTCGATCCGACGGCGGTCGAGGACGCGATCCGCGAGGAGACGATTCTGGTCTCAGTGATGGCGGCGAACAACGAGATCGGGATCGTTCAACCGATCGCAGAGATTGGGCAGCTTGCCAAGGACAACCAGGTGCTGTTCCATACAGATGCGGTCCAGGCGATCGGCTACCTTCCGGTTGATGTGGCTGAGATGGGGATCGACTTGATGTCTGTCTCGGCACACAAGATCTACGGGCCCAAGGGCGTCGGTGCACTGTACGTTCGGCGACGCCGGCCAAAGGTGAAGCTCCAGCCCTTGCTCCACGGCGGGGGCCACGAACGTGGCTGGCGGTCAGGGACATTGAACGTGCCAGCGATCGTTGGGTTCGGAAAGGCGATGCAACTGGCGGACCAGGAGCAAGAGGACCGCACGCAGCACGTCGACGAACTGACGTCCTATATGTGGGACCGGATCAGCGACGAACTTGATGACATCGTTCTCAACGGGAGCGAGGAACTGCGGCTCCCGAACAACCTCAACATCAGTTTTCTCGGTGTCGAGAACAAGGCCTTAGTGAAGAGCCTGCAACCTGACGTCGCTGTCTCTGCCGGGTCCGCGTGTACGACGGGGAAAGTGGAGGCGTCGCACGTACTCCAGGCACTTGGCGGTGATGAGGACCGCTGGCACTCGGCCATCCGGTTCGGTGTCGGAAAGGACAACACCACGGAGGAAATCCAGCACGTGACCGACCGTGTGATTGAGAGTGTCACGCGGCTACGCAAACTACAAATAAAGTGACGAGAAGCTACTCTAGGTAATTAGATTAAATGTCAGGTGACACCTCGGAGCCCTCCGAATCCGAACAACCGGAGGAGAACGGGCTTCAAACTCTTGACCTGAGTATCAGCTACAGGTCTGGACGGAACGATCTTCTCAACGAGTTCTACATCCCCTGTTTGAAACAGGCCACCCACTACGACAGAGCTGCTGGCTACTTCGACAGCAAGTCGTTAGTACAAGCCGCACAGGGAATCTCCGGGCTGATTCTGAACGACGGGCAGATGCGCCTACTGGTCAGTCCACGACTCAGCCCCGAAGACATCCGTGTACTCGAACAAGCAGCAGACGAGGACGAGGAGGAGGGAGATACGGAGGGAGTGATCGAACACGCACTCCACCGCGGGCTGACCGAAGAACAGTTCGCAGATTACCTCAAGCGTGACCGCTTCCGGTGTATGGCGTGGATGTTGAAAGAAGGGCTGCTCGAAATCCGGATCGCATATCTTTCGGACGCTAATACTCCGGAGGAGGCTAACCCGTTCCGCCATTACCACGAGAAAATCGGTGTGCTGTCCGATGACTACGGGAACAAAGTCTCGTTCACTGGGTCGATCAACGAAACCGAGCTCGGGTGGACAGGGAACTACGAGTCGTTCAAAGTCTTTCCCAACTGGAAGCCCGGCTTGGGGATGGTAACGGTCGAGGACGAAGACGACTTCAACCGACTGTGGGAGAACCGGGATCCGAAAGTCACGGTCAAGGAACTGCCCGATGCTGTTGAGACGGGATTAGAAGAACACAGTCCGGACACGGTAAACGGCCGCCCTGACCTGGAACAGTTTGAGGACGAGGATGACGGTGGGTCTGGTGATACACCGGGCGATATCCCACTGTGGGACCATCAACAGGAGTCCATCGACCGATGGATCGCCAATGACTACCGCGGGATTTTCGCGATGGCAACCGGGACCGGGAAAACGCGGGCCGCGATTAGTGCGGCGAACCTCGGTGCTGACACGCGGCTGTCGGTGGTTGCTGTGCCCAGTTCACCGCTGCTCACCCAGTGGAAGGAAGACATTCAGGAGTTAATCCCGAAGGCTGAGGTCCTTGTCTGCAACTCTGATACGAACTGGCGCAAGCGCATTTTGGACGTGGTGAGCCCCTACAAATTGGGCGAGCCCAAGTATATCCAGGACCGGCCGAAGCAGTTCATTGTCACCACGATCGACACGGCAATCGGTGATACGTTCCAGAGCTTCGTCCGTGACATCTCATCTGAACACATCCAGGTGGTTGCAGACGAAGTGCACGGGTATGGTGCGGACACGTACAGGCAGCTTTTCGATATCGATGCCGGGCGGCGGGTTGGCCTCTCCGCGACCCCAGAACGACGGTTCGATGATGAAGGAAACCAGGAGATTATGGGGTACTTCGACGATATCATCTTCCGTTTCGAGACGGCTGAGGCCATCGAAAACGGGTATCTCTCTGAATACGATTATCACCCGCTGATCTGTGAGCTGGATGAAGAGGAGTACGAGGAGTATCGGAAGTACAGCCAGATGATCGCCCAGGTGCACAGCAAGTTGCAGAAAGCCAAGGCAGGGTCCAAACGGGAGCTCCGGAAGAGGGATGAGCGGCTGAAACGCGACCGGGCGAAGATGCTGAAGAAGGCAGAGGCGAAACCCGGGCGCTTCGGGAGGTTCCTGGACACTGAACACCCGACGCCAGCCATCATCTTCTGCGAAGATAACGAGCAGGTGGACGCGATCCAAGATCAGCTGCGGTCCAAAGGAAAATCGTTCGCCGTCTATGTCTCAGACATGGATGATGAGAAGCGGGCCAGCTCGTTTTACAAATTCGAGAACGATATGGTGGACTACCTGCTCGCGATCAACTGTCTTGATGAGGGTATTGACGTCCCCAAGTGCCCGACAGCAGTAATTATTTCAAGCTCCAGTAACGAGAGACAGTTCATCCAGCGAAGAGGTCGCGTACTCCGAAAAAGTGAAGAGAAAGCGAAGGCCGTGCTATATGATATGATTACGCTGCCGGGACTATCCGCTGAACAAGGCGATGAATCAGCACGGCGGTTCATCGAAAAGGAGCTCAAGCGAGGCAAAGTGCTGATGGAGGCAGCGAACAACCGGGAACAGGTCAGACTTGATCTCCGGGGAGAATTACAGCCCTACGGATTCGGTCACCTTGCATACCTATGAGTACTGACGAAGCCGACATCGACGACAAAATTCTGGAACTCATCGCCGAACAGGCAGACGAAAAGAACATCCCGGAAGACCTTCTCATCGAGATCTACAAGCTCGAGGATCGGATGGTCGAGATGGGGCGGAGAGAGGGACTCCCCAAAAAACTCCGGAAAATCCTCCAGGGCTACGTCGACGAGGATAATGAGATCAGCAAATCATGAAGATAGTCAATGTTACTCTGAAGAATTTCTTGCCGTACTACGGCGAGATTGAAGTTCCTCTCCAGACGGATACGGACGCTCCACTGATTCTGATGGTCGGGGAGAACGACCGGGGGAAAACAGCGTTCCTGAACGCGCTTCAGTGGTGTCTCTACGGGTTTGACGGGAATCCTCCCGAGAAGCGGGCGAAGCGGCGCAGTGCGATCAATCGCCGGGCTGCAACCGAAGGGGACGGGGAGACAAGCGTCACGGTGGAGTTCACGCATCACGGGACGGTTCACCGCATCCGTCGCTACATCACGTTTGAAGGGGTGGATGACCCTGACGACCGTGAACCGGGTGACAGCGCGGTAATCGTTGAGCGACCAAGTTCTGGGAGTGGCTATGAGACGGTTATCTCGAAGCGGGATAGCACCGAGGACTACAATGAGTTTATGAACAGCATCCTTCCGGAGACTGCTTCTGATTTCTTCTTCTTTGACGGTGAGAAGGTTGGCAGCCGGTACGCGGGGACGCAGGATGGTGAACGTGACAAGGACGACATCCGGAAAGCCATCGAGACCGTTCTCGGTATTCAGCAGATCCAGAAGTCGATCGAGGATCTGGACCGGTACGGGCGGAAGCACTACAGTAAGCTGTACCACGAGGCTGAGTCGAACGTTGACGATCTGCAGGAGCTGAAAGACAATATCGCGGACAAAGAGGACGAGCTCCAGGCTCTTCGGACGGAGAAGGACTCTGAAGATCAGCGGTTAGAAACCCTGGAGGAGAGTTTGGCTGCTGTCAAGGAGGATATCGCTGAAGCTGCAGGGTATGAGGAAGCTCACAATGACATCCAGGAGCTGACTGAAGCACTGGAGGGTGACGATGAGGATGAAGAGGACGAGGGCCTTTACGGGGAGCTACAGGCCAAAGAAGAGGAGAAAAAAGAGTACCACACCCGGCTTGGGTCTCTTATCACCGGGATTGGGTCAGAGCATATTGATGACGAGATAGAGGTCGAAGGCGTCAGTGGGGAGGTTGAGATCATCCGATCGTTACTCGAGGAGCCCCGGTGTGTGTGCGGCACCAAGATCGGGGAGAAGGAACGGGAGAACCTAGAGGACGTTCTCGAAGAGATGCAGACCGATGATGGACGGCAAATCATCGATCTGAATGATACGGCCTCCAAGCATATCGACTGCCTGCGGGAGGAGAGCGGTGGCAAAGACGTCCGAGGAACCAAGGTCAGCTACCACGAAATCCGCGAAGATATCAATCGGATTGATCAGGAAATCGAGCAGAGCGAAGGCCGGATCGAGGAACTCAAAGAGGAGATTGAGGACATCAATGTCACTGGTGAAGACCTGCAGCGACTCCGGAAACAGGAGGAAGATCTCAACGACCAGGTCATCGATACCAAGGCCACTATTGAACGGCTTGACCGAGACATCAACAAGCTTGACTCCAAGATCGACCAGTTGAAGGACCGGGAGGACTCGATGGAGGGCGCGACTGACGAGGAGGAACGGTATCGTACCCTCCGCAACCTCTCCGAGAAATGCCGTGATGCTTGGGAAGAGATCAAAGAGGAGTACGTTAAGACGCGTCGCCAAGACGTTGAGGACCACGCCTCCAGTGTCTTCACCCGGCTAACGAACAAGAACGAGGTCTACAAGGGCTTGGCCATCAGCGAAGATTACGACCTGGATATCATCACCAAATCTGGGCGGCGGTCCATCGAGGAGCAGGACCCGAGTAAAGGTGCTCGGCAGATCATCGCGTACTCGTTCATCGCTGGCCTCAACAAATACACGGCACGTGACGCTCCGATCGTCATCGACACGCCCATTGGGCCCTTGGACAGTACTCACAAGCACAACCTGATCGATTACCTTCCCGAGTTCAAGGACCAGGTGGTCATCCTGTACCAGCCGGAGGAGCTCCACCAGAGTGACCTTGACCAGATCGACCAGCATACGACGCGTCACCTCCAGATCCGGGTGTCTGAGGAGGACCCGGAGTGCTCGGTGGTTGAAGAAGTCGAGCCGAAGGTTGATCTTGGGGAGGTGTTGGTCCAATGAGCACGACACAGGTGATCAAAACCGCTCGTCGAGACATCTACCGGAACTTGGTGCTGCGGACGGCGCGGCTCGAGTTGGATGATGGTGAAGAGCTGGATAAGGACCCGTATGAGTATCCGTTCGACTACGGGTATGAGTTGTTCGCGGCGGGCTTGGCTATCGGGTTCCTGCACAAGGATTATCGGGAGGAGTCCAAGGGCAGTTACAGTCAGGATTTCACTGATGTCGATAGCGTGTCCTCGGATGAGGTGCGGACGGCGATCACGTTCATCTGGGAGTTGATCAAAATGGAGGAGGATGAGAAAACTGAGACGGAGGCGTGGGAGTTGGCCCGGCAGTATGCTGATGCGGGTGTTGAGCGGATTTCCCGTGATATGGAGGTGAAGGATCAGTTCGATCTGCTCGGGTTTATGAATATGGCTGAGAATCGGTGGGAGGACCGAGTTGAAGATGTGGTTGGGTCTGTAGAGTCTGAGGAAGTTGCGTCAGCCTGATCTCTGTGTTCTTAGCGGGGTGCTCGGATCTCTCCCGGGTTTGCCTCAATCGGCTTCCTCCGCCATTCCTGTACGCCGGATAAACCCTGCGACGCCTCGCTATTCAATAGCCAGAGAAGGGACAGATTCGATTTGAAGAAGGATAGGACAGAGGACGGGTTTAATTGCTGTTGTAATCGTCGGGCCTTCCATGCCTGCAAATCGACCATACCGCACTCAACGACACGGCGAGAATGTCGTGGAATTCAGGGTCAACGGAGATCTGGAGGATAAACGGACTGTATACTTCACCGACCAGGAACCCTGTTTCCAGATCACTGTTGAAAATATCGGTGATCGACCAGTCGAAGGAAAAACGATCGCCAGGATGACCTACGAAGAATCCTCATCAGCGTACGAACGCGGCGAACACAAAACTCTGGACATCGATCTAGCGCCTGGTGAGAAGGAAACACTCGATTTTCAACTTGAGATGTTGTCTTATCAAGGAAGCGCAGCCGTTGCCTTCGATCGCATACGGCTCCGCGACAAGAACGACTATTGGGAAATGAAGAAGAATTCGGGACCCTCCTTATTTCGAGCATATACGTTCATGGTGTACGATCGCGATTATTACAAAGTCAACTACTTGAGGCCGAGGATTGCACAATATGTAGCGGCAGGTCTTGCAATCCTGATTGTCGCAGTCGGTGTCATTCAGATACTTATCTTCCTTTTCTCATAGATGGGGGATGGAGATCAAACCAAATGCTAACATCCTGATAAGCAGCAGAACTAGTCTCAAAAAATCTTGGCGCCATTCTCGGCATTATCCTCACCCGTATGCTCTACCACTGAGCTATACGCCCGTATCTTCGTCTTTGAAACCTACTCATCCGCTTTCCGTGCCAGTTCATCCAGCAATCGATCGGTGTAGTTGCTGATGACCTGGCCGAGTGTGCCGCCAAGCATCTCTGTGTGGTTGCCCATCAGTTCGCTTAGTCGCTCACACTCTGCTTGCAGCTGCGAATCCCCGGTTTTACTCAGAGCCTCCGCTGCTGCCCCGTACTTGTTGTTTTGAACGTAAGTCACCGCATCCTCGTAAAATGTGTTCTCAAGCGTCATTCATCATCACCGTTCTGTGAGTTGTGTAGGATAACTGGGTTCTCACGGCCCTCTTGTTGTTCTCGGATGTACTCTTTCACCCGCTCAACCGTCTGAAAACCACAGTCATCACAAAGGTCAGGCTCCTCATGCTTAACGCAATCCTCGTTCATCCACACGAGTCCTATTCCGTCTCCGTTCTTCGTTTCTTCACCACATGCTCGGCACTCGAATGTCGCACTACCCACGATATTCACCCTGAGATTCGTCTCGGAACCCTACCTTGTCGAACATCGTTTCCACATCACCGGATAGCCCGGTTATCGCAATATCTCGGAGATCGGCCTGTTTCACCGCTTCATCCGCGAACGCCCGCCCAACGAACTCCACAGCACTGAAGTCTACTTCGTCGTCTCCCTGTCTTTCTGCATTCTTCATCAGGCGCTTGGCTTCGTTCCGTGTGCTCAGTGTGCCCAGCTCAATTTCCAGCGTTCTCACCCTCTATTTCCATGTACTCTGGATGCTGTAGCTGGAACAGCGTCACGACACCTGCTTCGAACTTTGCGTCCGGATCGTGTAGCGTGTGGCCGCAGGCCAGTTCGTAGCGTTTCGCGTAGTGGTAGTCATCGTCCTGCTTCGGCCCGACCACGGCCTTGTGAATGCCTTCTTTCGCACCGCATACCTCGCATGTCGGGTACAGTGCGGGACCTTTCCGTTCCGTGATTTCAGCGTCCAGTGTTCTCACCTTGCGTTTTCTGTCCGAACTCTCGAATACTTCTATAGTACAACCAAAGCAGATACGACCCCATTACACCGGTTACGATAGCGGTATGAATATTTTGTAAACCCACTTGATCAGGCATACTTCCAAGCACAACTACTCCCAAGACGAACAACACAAAATTCCAGTATTCCTCATTCATCACTACCACCAGCGTTCGCTCCGGAAACTCGTTCTCGTTTACGCTGAACCGTCCAGCTGCATGAATCACACCAAGGGCCAATGTCCTCTTCTTTGAACCCTGTCCATTCGTTTCCAGATTTCTCTACATCATTACGAAATATCTCTGCCGTGCTGCCTCCCGCATCCTTACCAACGTCTTCGTCGTCAACGTAGTAGCCGCCGAATCCGGAATCAAACAAGAGGCCGCAATTCCGGCATCTCATCAAATCACCGCACAACTCAGAGCATTCCTTCTCATGCTCTCGCCTGTCTTTGATCTCTTCACCACAAGCTACACATTCATCTCCCAGCGTTCTCACCTTCTTTCTCTGCGGAAACTGGCTCGTACCCGTTTTTCCAGATGCGACCCTCCTTCAATAGATGCAGATCGACAACGTAGGTGAGTTCTTCGTTTGCTTTCTCAAGCTTCCGATAGAAGTCCGCTACATGGTCAAGACACAGCGGCTTGTCCTGAATCCTTCCGTGGACAAGGTACTTCATCAGCACCGTCGCGTCCTGATGGCACTCCTCGTGTAGATAATCGCATTCAGTCATTGATTCTCACCTTTCTCGCGGAACTCTTTCGCCTTCTCCATCGTTTCCTCCGTCTCCTCCCGAAGCTTCTCAACCGTCAAATCTCCGTGTCGCAAATCCTGAATCGCATTCGTAGCATTCTGCCGAAGCATCACCAACGAGGATTCCTTCTCCTCATACCGAGGGTGGTGCAGGAAATACTCTATCCGGGCTCTCATGTACCCGATCACCGCACTCAGCTCCTCACCCATTTCGCTCTCATCCATTCAGTCATCACCAGTATTATTCCGGAATTAGAGCGGGATCTCGCGATCCCACCACCACGTGAGCCGGTTCGACAACTCCTTCTTCGCCACTTCGCCTTCCGCAAGCATCTCGTGGAGATCGTCGTTGACGGATTTCCAGTGTTCGTCGACCGTGTCCGCTACCTGGTTGGTGGAGAGCGGCTGGTCGGCGTCCTCGAGCGCCTGGAGTATGCGTTGTTTGCGGTCCACGTTACAATCACTGACGAGAACGTTCTCACGGAGTTTTATATACACCACCCATGCCACTCCTCAGTTCTCAAAACCAAGTCTCTACTGATGAGTAATGAGCAGGGACAATGTTTAAGCATACTCGGACATAAGCATAGAGTGTCGTATGACCGTGACCGTCACCATCTCCGGCGAAGGCATCGAATTCGAACGCGAAATCACCGAGAACACCGCCGTCCAACTCATGCAGCTCACCATCAACAACGGCGCCGCCGGCAACGGAACGTCAGAAGAAGCCCTCACTGACACGGCAGCCACCGAACCAACCGATGCGGACGACGAACACACCGCGCCAACGGACGCGAGCGACGACACCGACGCCGACCAGCAAGAGCCTGAAGCACTTCCAAGCAACTTCTTCCGTCGCCTATCCACCAAGCAAGAAGCAATGATCAAGGTGCTGCTGGACGCCGACGGTCAACTCACCAGCAGCGAACTGCGACAACAGATGGAAGAGGACCACGGCGTCGAAACCGGGGGCGGCCGCGCCCTCGCCGGCATCATCGCCGGACTCACCCGGAAGTACGGCAACGACTTCGAGCTCATCGACGTCCAATGGGGCGATGACCAGGGCCTGTACCAACTGAACCCGGATTACCCCCAGTATATCGAGGAGATCGAGGACTACTTCGGAGAACAGCAGGAAGACTAGAGAACTTTGAGAGGCAAGCGTGGTGGTACATTCTTACCGGAATCCCGGCCAGCGGTTTCGTATCCGACCTCTTCATCACTAGAATTATCCTGATAGACACCTCACACCACTCCAATGCCAAACACACGGATCGAAGCCGTCCTCCACGGAATCGGGGACGGTGCCCGCCTTGAACAACTCGTCTCCGATCTCCTCCAACGCGAAGGCTACGACGTCGACCCCACCGGGACACGAGGCCCTGACGGAGGCCGAGACGCCCTCCTCCAACGCGACAGTGAACACGGAATCCTCCACTGCAGCGTCAGTCAAGACTGGGAGCCAAAAGTCCATGAGGACGCTGAAAAAGCTGCGGACCGTCCCGAGGACTTCGACTTCTTCATCTTTGCCACCACACAGAATCCCGCAGCTGTAAAACGCGACCGTGTGGAAGACGAGATCCACGAGGAATACGGCTGGCGAGTAGAGATACGGGATCTAGAACGGCTCAGAAACCAGTTAGCTGGCGATTCTGAAAACCATGATCTGGTGCGTGATCATCTCAATATCGATCCCAGCTCTGCGTTTCACGATCCTACTGCCGACGCAGAGGAGTTCTATGAATCCCGCCTCCAAGCACTACACGAGCGAGAGGGATACTACGGTACGATCGCATCAGACCACGAGTTCACTGATCATGAAGACCTACCCATCCTCGCAATCCATATCATCCCGGCCGAAACATTCGGCAGTGATCACGACAGATTAGGGTCCGACCTGCCAGACCCACCCGGAATAGGCGGGAAGGGACGAACGGAGCAATACGGTGACTTCGTTCTTACCGGGAGCAACTTCGGTCTCAACGGTGATGATCCCTTCAGATACTATGCCTGTTTCCACGAGGAGGGGTGGGCAGAGGCGGTAACTGTGGACATTATACCTCGAACCGATGACCTCGAACTCACTACCACGATAGACAAGATAGTTATCGAGTATATCGAGGACGCGTTAGACTGGTACGAAGATGTCGGTATCGCACCCCCGTACTACGTATACGTAACACTTCTTAACGCAGCAGATTACACCATCTTCGTTCCGAATAGGATCTCTGGGCCCTTGAACCGGCGTGAGATCGGGAGTGACGAATTCCAGTTCGGGGATGTAATCATTGATCGGAACGACGTCGACGTTCCAGCGTTCATGCGGAAACCGATGTACCGCCTCTGGAATCGGACCGGATGGCAGAAGTCGCTCAACTATAATGAGATCGAGGAGGAAGGCGGTGAAACAAGGTATGAGTGGGATCCTCGCAGGTGAATCTGCTGACGTGATCAAAACTTCGCCGGAGTTGTCCTCCCGCGCCTCGTAGAATTTACCCCCATCACGGCCGAGTCAACAGCACGTCCTCCAGCGTTTGCCCCCGGTCCGGCGGCACACCCTTCGCCGCACTGTTCCCGCAGAACACTTCGATCACGTCCCGGATCGAATCCCCGTGCCCGAGACGGTCGAACAACGACCAGCCCGTCTCATACTGCAGCAGCTGCGTTCGTACGTGCCCATCCTGCCAGTCCGGCATCCAGTCCGTCGGTGTCTTCGGCTTCAGGAACGGTTCCTCCGGCTGCTCGACGAACGTCCCGACCGTCCGCTGTGCCACCTCCTTCAGGTAATGAAGCCCCTGATCACCGTACTGGTCCTGCTCGGCCTTCATCGTGGCCACGAACAGGTTCTCCGTGTTGAACCCGGTCGCATCCAGGATCTCGGCGATCACCCACGGCCGCGCCCACTCGTTCGCATATACCCGCTCGAGGTTCCCCGGGTTCCCGACCAGGATCTTATTCAGCACCACCCGCGGCTGCCCGTTGGCGAACCCGATGATGAACGGAAACCCGCGCAGGTACACGTCCTGGGCCTGCCGATGCATCTGGACCGGGAGCGCACCCACCCACGTCTCCTCGGCGGCGATCTCCTGCCACGCGTCTTCGACCGGGACGCTGGTCGCCGTCTCAGTGCGGGCGGCTACCATCCCTGCTGACTGTTCGTAGACGCCGGGGGAAAGGAAGGTCTCCGGACCCTCCCGACTCTGGTATTCGTCTACCGCCTTCTCTTGGTGGAACTTCGCCTTGTGAAGGTGAACAGCAAGCAACGGCTCGATGTCGTTCTCCGCGATCTCCTGATGCAGTCGGAGCTGTGTACGGTGTGGCTCAGGGAGCCTATCGTCACCTGGCATACCTGTACTAACGTGGTGAAACCGGGTATAGTTCCGGACACATCCTCCCCCGGCGCCGTCGTTCGATTCGCCGATTTCATTTAAGTAGCCTCCGTGTTTCGGTATCGGAGTGATTCTACAGCCGGGAGAGCCCTACCACCACCAACGACCGGTCAAATTCCCCCTCACCGGCCGGCGATATACCAGTCACCGTCATCGTAGATGTGTTGCGGAATCTGCTCCTCCGGTGGCTGCTTATCAAATAGGAGCGTGTCCCCATCGATATTACCCGGACCGAGATCCACAAACAGGGACTTGATCTCGTCCCAGCTCTCCCGCAGCCGCCCGGACATGATCTGGACTGCTTCTCCCTGCCCGACGTCGCGGCCCGTCCGGTCATAGACCAGCTGAACACAGCACTCCGGGCAGAAATACAGTGCTGCCTCGTCCTGAACCGCGTGGATGTGGCCGCCGTTCTTCACCACGAGGTTGCGTTCCTCCATCGGGCCGTGATGGACACATTCGCCTTCCTCCTCGTTGGTTCCCAAGTAGAACGGGTGATAGTCGCTGTCAGCAAGGTCGTCCGGGAGGTCGTCAGGAATATCGTCAGCCATACCGTCTTCTCGTTAACGCCACGGCATTAATGGTGTGTACTTCCTCTGCCCAGCACTGAATGCAAGGTACCGCTTCAAGAACAACGGGCTAAAAGAACAAGAAAACCACTCCAGCAATCACCGCAAATACAACGGTCCCGGCCGTGAGCCGTAGCGACCACCGGAGAAAATGGTACTTGTTGTGCGCCACCGTGGCCAGATCATAATTCTCCTCGATCAATTCTTCTCGCGGTCCCCCATCCTCCAATTGCTCGAACTCCTCCCGGAACGTCTCCTTCGAATCATACTCGACGATGTTTTCCCAGAAAAAGAGGCCAGTCTCAGGTTTCGGGGTCCGAGGATACACGACCCACCCCGAGAGGAACACCCCAATCACGGTGAACCCCGCGCTCATAAGGGCACTCCACCACACGATCGGCGCCTCGATCGAGAGGTTGCTCACAGCGTTTGCGAACAGCCCCAGAAACGCCACTTGTGCCGTGAGCAGGATTGACGCCTTGTTATCCGCCAGTGAAATGTACTGGTTGAGATGATCATGAGTCCGCGTGACCAGGTCATCAGGAGAAATATCTGGCATTAGTACCTGTTACCGCAAATTGTCTGTCTCGGTGCCAGTCCAGATTCCGCTGAAGTTGTAGTAGTGTTGTGTCTCCCAGCCTGAATCGTCGCTTCCCCACCTAAACCCTTCAAGCCGGCCCTTGTCCGTCAAGTACTGTCCCCAGCCATCCTCTTTATCCGCGTGCCGGTGGATACCTTCGTTCACGAAATACTGGTTGGTCTCCGCCATGTCCTCAAGTTTGGAAGCGCTGTTTGCTGTGGTTCCAACGGCAGTTCGCCGGTTCAGACTGTGCTTGCCGATCCTGGAGACATGGATATTCTTACCGATTCCAGCCCCGCCACTGATGGTAATGGGTTCGATATCGTGGTCTTCCAACGTGGGATTCACGTGATTCGCCAAGGCGTACTTCACGGTAGCAATATACTCGAGAACGGTTTCACTGATGGTTGGATAGTCCTTACCGACGCCAAAGTAAGCAAGGATTCCATCGCCAGTGTTCTTCTCGAAGTAGCCATCGTAGTCACGGACGATCTCCATGATTTCCGGGATGAACAGGTTCAGCATGAATAACACGTCCCGCTCCGGGTTGTCGCTGGAGTAGTTGGAGAAGTCGTTGATATCGATGAAGACGATGCCCAATGTGAACTTCTTGGCCGAGGCCAGAAGCATGTCCTCCCGGTCCGGCATTGTCTGGCCATCCGGAATGTGCTCTAGTCTTTCCTCCACCTTCTCGGCCTGCTCATCAACACGTTCCTCGATTTCTTCCTGATCGAATCCCATTAGCCCGAAATAGCTTGACACGATGAAAAGCTCTGTGATAGAGATGCACAAGGATGTCGTCCGCTCTCAATATGCTCCTACCGTTCACTGCACTCGTTCTAGAGGCCAGAATTAGCTCGTTCACTGGAGCGGCGGGGGATATCGGCCGTGGCTCTGAGACGGCCCTCCCTGTCACGCGAGTTCCGCAGCCACTCGCACTGAGAACCCAACCGCAACAAGGACGAACCCGCTGAACGCATCCACCACCATCCCCCCAACTCTGACCCGGTACTCAGCCGTTGTCTCCTCAATCGCCTCTGGCGAGCGGGTTGATTCGTAGAATTTTCGCATATGGGTGTGTGCCGAGGTAAGCGCCAGCCGCGTTGCTCCCAGCGCCACAATCACAATCCCCAGACTCGACAACTGAACAGGGTTCACAACTGAATGCCACGCGGCGACAACCAGCAACACCACCAAGAGTAGACTGAGATTGGCGAGGACGCGGCCCTTCATCTTCGCAGCGATGTCATTCCACTGCTGCTCGTGATGCTGCTTAAAATGGCCGCGTGCATGACCGAATAAGTGGTACAGTTCACGCATACTGCCCCGACTTTCGCCAAGACGTAAATACACTCACCAATCGCTGGTATCGGTGCATCACTCCAACGGGCCAGCGGTTCACTCCCGTAATTTCCGTCCCGGTTCCAGGTCAGTCCTCTTCAAGCGACGCTTCAAGAAACGCCCGTCCACGGTCTAATGCGGTCTGGGCCTGCTCAAATGCGAGCATCGCTGCTTCAGGTTCACCCAGCCCGGCATAGAAGATCGCCTCCTCTAAGTGCCGACTCACCCGTTGCGTATGGCCGAGGAGCTTGGCGTCCCGCTGGACCTCAGCGTATGATTTCATCGCTTGGGGCATGTATTGGTCACGGCCTGTCTTCCCCGTTTCGCGCACCAGGATACCGCTCCGGTCACCCGGTGGCACGGAGCCGCCGCAACTCCGGCCATACCCCCACGCCGCCGATCACCAGCCAGAACCCGGTTACCAATGCAATCGGCAGTGACGGCCTCGTAAACAGTTCCCACCCGCCCCACACCACCATCCCAGCTACGAGCAGCATACTCAATCCCTGCTGTAGCCGGGGTGGAAGCGACCTGGATTCGATGTGCCACCAAACGGTGAGGAGCGCAAAAACCGTGAATGCGGCCGCCCCGACGAGCATCATCCACCACTCTCCCGGAGCCAGTGGCCACGACAAAACGGTGGACACTGCCATTGCTGCGAGGAAAATCCCGATCCCGACCAGTGCGAAACGGCGCATCATACACTCGTGTTCGTACTGCACCGAGAAAAGCATTCCGAATGTTTTAGCGTTCAGCATCGTCAATACCGGCATCAAATTATCTGTGTCGCTGGTAGAGAGAAGAAAGAAAAAGAACGCCGGCCGTCAAGCCGGTAACGCCTCGGCCTCCGGATGCCCCCACGTTCTGCCGTTCCGGATGATCCGACCCTCGTCCACCATCTCATCGAGCAGGTCACGAACCTCGTCCCGTAATATCCAGCTCTCCTTGTTAGGCGCCTTCTCACTGTCCAGCAACATCTCCTCGTGGAGTTCTCTGAGCGTCAGGGTGTACTCATGGTCGCGGAGGATGCGCTCGATCCGCCGCTTCTTGCCCTCGATCTCTTTCGGGTGCGTCCAGTTCGTCCCGCGAGCATCGTAGATCACCAGCCAGTGCGGGTCAATCACCTCATCGTCCAGCTCAGACAACCGGTTGTGGACTTTCTTCCCGTCGGCATCCTGTTTCGCTGCATCGGGAACGTGTTCGGTCCATTCGTGCCACTGCGCCTGGTCACCTTTGGAAAAGGCAGCCCCGCACAGGCAACAGAGGTAGCTACCGGATGCCGAGGAGTCTACGACCTCGAAGATCGTCGATTCTTCTCGACGGACCTTCTCAACGGTTTGAACACCGCCGTGGACGATGCCTTCGTGACTGGTACGGCTATTGTGGCTATCGAAGGCCCGAGAGCAGTTGTCAGCACGGCACTCGTACGCACCGTCCTCATCGGTGTCTGTGTCTGCTGTGGCCGTACTGGTTGCAAGGGGGACTACGCCTGAGTCGTCACTGACCCTGGACGCGTCCCCTGCCGATTTTTTCCTGCATCACCTTCGGACTCAGCCTCGTCAACGGTGACATAGCCATCATCCGTCGATTCTACCCGGTCGCTGAGCCATTGGTTGATCCGGTTCAACACTTCCTGGTACATCGAGGTCCCGGATGTTGCGTCACCGCCGAACACGTGCTGGGCGAGCTCCACGCCACCGACAGGTTGCTCGTCCGCGATAACGTCGTAGATGATGTCAGCCCGGTCCGCCGTCGAGAGCTCACGGAATTCAGACAGCGTATACGTCGACATGTCGGCGTCGGGGTCGCTGTCCGTTGCGTCATCATCCGGGTCACCCAGCAGTTCCGGTTTCCGGCCGCGGTAGTACAGTTTCTTCGTCCCGCCGTTCGGGTGTGGTACGGACTTGATAGCGAAACTGGTGCGGTCTTTGAGCTGGCTGAGTGTGCCGCGTTCGCTGGCACCGACCTCGTCCTCATCGATGTCGAAGGCGATGGCCGCGAGTTCGTGACTGGTGTAGGCGGTGCCGTGGTCCATCTTGTTCTCGAGGCGGGCGACTCGCCGTGCTGTGACCGAGGCAGTGGTCTCATCGGGTGCCTCGTCCGTGGGTTCGTTGGTGCGCTCCTCGTTACTGTCGTCGGCGTCTCCGTTTTCCTCGTTCGCGTCCGCTTCGTCCGTTTCTTCGTCCTGTTCTTGTTCCAGCTTATCGGCGTCCACTGCTTCACGGAGCTTCTGGTGCTGTGCCGGTGTAACCCGGTTGTCTTCCTCGTCGTTCACCGGTTCTTCGATGAGCTGGTCCAGCTTCTTCTCGAAGCGTTTCAGCGCGTCGTCGATCTGTTCCTGGATCTGGTCGTTGGTCCAGTGAGGGTACTCGTCCGTGTCGTCGATAGTGTCGTCCGGTCCCGGGCGTCGAATGGTGATCGTGCCTGCGGCCAGGTGCTCGTCGATAACGAATCCGGCGCCGTTCAACGCTGTCTTCACTCGATGGAGATCCTCGACCGAGAGTGCTTCCTGGAGTTTACCAACGAGTATTGGCTCCTGATCAGTGTCCTGGTCACTCATCGGCATCACCCTCAACGGGTGTGAAGTCTGCGTAGCGGTTTGAGATAGAACAGTGTGGACATTTCTTTGGTTCGTCTTTGCGAGGCTCCCACTGGTAATCGCAGTTGGAGCACTCAAGTTGATTTGAAATTAGTATCCCCTCCTACTCCTACAGGAACAGATGAATCTTTTATAACTAATCCACAGGCTCCTAAGCTACCGATACTCAGGCTCGTACACCCCTCCGGTAAAACACCTGGATGATGGTCAGTCCGCCACCGGAGGTCTCCGCACCGGCCGCTGCGTAAGGCTCTGTTGAAATTCTCCAAAGATGACATTGAGGAAAGCTACTCATCCCACCGGTTTTAACGAACCCAATTGGAAACTCGTTTCTTTGCAAAATCGTAAGACGTGAAGAGGATTTCAATAAAACCTGAATTCTATAAATTATCTGATTATAACTAAGCCATTGTCACCCGATATCGAAAACCAAGATATGAAGAGAACTCTACCGCGACGTCACTTCTTGAGTCTAGGTGCGGTCGCCACGGCGGGATGCCAAACGATCATTCCCGCCAGGAGCCAAACAGACGTAACCAGAAAACAGGTGTTGCGTATAGGCGGAGAACCCGCAATAGAAGCCGAAGTTAGAATTATTGACGTCTCCGAATCAGATAGTCACCAATCATTTCCTGTTGATTCTAACGGCCGGGTAGAATTACCGGTCAACTCCATCGAAGATAACCTGCTACTGGCCGCAGAACAACGACAAGGAGAGAATAAGTGGATTGGTGTGCGACCAGATTTTCATGGAGTCGAACCGTTCGAGTCCAACCAACAAATAACTCTTAATCAGGAACTCATCTTCGGTCCCACCCGTGGTGGAATAAACACAGCAGTCTCATTTTGGCGATGGATCGATCCGGGTAACCCTAACCGCCAAACGCTGTATATCGAACTCGTCGATGTTCGAACTCGCGTGGGGGTCGCTCCTTGGGAGATTGACAAATTAGAAGTAGATAGGGGTGCACCGGAAGAAGCCATCTTTTCGCTTACGCTTCCTGAGCAAGTTTTTGTTGGCTATACTGAAGGAGATCTGGATGAGCAAGTCCACGTGGTGGAACTTCGGGATGAAGACACCGTTATCCAGTGGCACTCTCTTCGAGATCCGGCCATACCAATCCGTACCGTTCCACTCGCAGATCAGGAATATGAAGTATTTACCAAGTCGGACGAAGAGCAGCGTCAACGGTTTCAAGAAAGAAGAAATAGGCTCGCGGACATGATCTTCGACAATCTTCTAGGTGCTGTTCCTATTCCTGGTACTGAAGCTCTCGGATTAGTTAATGGCTTTTTTGGGTCAATGATTGAACAGGTAATAGAAGATTCGGGGAGTATCGGAGACTCCTTCGCCGATCCAGATTCTTTTGAGCGGCCAAGTAGGAACACCCATGATCTGATCAGCCGGGGATACTTCTCTAGGTCTGTCCAATCTCCTGCCGTCTGTTTTGGCGTGCCTGTCCGATTTGAGTCTGATAGATCAGACCCCGTACGATTCATTGCTGAAGCTGAATGGGAAGCCGGTGCCGGATCATTCCGCTTTGGGAAACAACTCGAAGTCAATACGTCATCGGAACCAGATAATGGCGGCGGTAATACGGTGAACGGCACATGGGCGATGTTCCAGGCTGACGCTGCCAACACCGGGGTCACTACCACTACCGGTCCAACCGCCGACGTGATCCAACAGTGGCGCTTCCAGACCGGCGACCCAGTAACCTCATCACCGGCCGTGGTTGACGGCACCGTCTATGTCGGAAATAGTGGAGGAACATTGTACGCTCTGAACGCGAGCGATGGCACTGAACAGTGGCGATTCAGTGCTGATAACGAGTTAGTCTCCTCCCCGGCAGTCGCGGGCAATACTGTTTATATTGGAAATCGAGAGCATTTTGACTCAAGCGAGATCTCTTTCTATGCTATAGATGCGGAGACTGGTTCGATCCGGTGGCAAACGAAAGCTGCCGGGGGATACTCTACGCCGACGGTACTTGACGGCACTGTCTATGTCGGTAGTGTTGAGGGGGTGTTCGCGCTGGACACGGCTCAGGGGACCGAGAGGTGGCATTTCGAAACGGATAGATTTGTAAACACAGTTCCGGCTATCCTCGACGGAACAGTCTACGTTGGTAGTTTGGATCACTACGTCTATGCGATCCAAGTGAGTGACGGAACTGAGCGTTGGCGATTCGAAACTGGTGGTCCGATATCAAATTCCTCGCCAGCGGTCGCCAACAACACTGTCTATATCGGTAGTGGGGAAACCGATACCAATGTATATGCGATAGATACAGAGCAAGGAACTGAGCAATGGCGCTTCCAAACCACCGACGGAGTGTTTGCTTCCCCTGCAATCAATGAGAATACGGTCTATGTAGGAGGTAGAGATGGAAGATTATCGGCTCTGGAAGCAAGTAGCGGCCGAGAACAGTGGTCATTCCAGACAGGGGACAGTGTGGATTCGTCTCCCGCGATAGCGGGTGAAACTGTCTATTTGGGGAGTGGCGATGGGAACGTGTATGCGGTTTCCACGGATGACGGAACGGAACGATGGAACTTTGAAACGGATGGCTGGATTTCCTCTTCTCCCGCCGTTGTCGATCGAACTGTCTGCGTCGGCAGTGCGGATGGGAATGTTTACTCACTGGGAGTCAACTCCCGATAGATGATACTAACCAAGCACGTTTTTCCATACTGGTCACTAAGGTAAGAACTATGGATTATTTATATAGAAATCAAATTATTGACTGATTCGGAATGGTCCGGGACGATGAGGGAGGTTCGTGGACCAAGAGGATTTGTAGATCTATGAGTTGCCACGGCGCTCCATCGAACTCAACATCCCAGGAGTAGATCTCTTCTTCTGTTTTTGTTGAGCCTCAAACCTTGCCGGACATTTTCTACGATTCGTCTCGGATAACTACGTAGGCGATTGCAGCATTCCACCCCGTTATAAGGATGCTTGCCAGTATCGTCTCAGTCCACGCATTCATCGTCTTTCCCTCGGAAACCTATGCAGAGTCTCCGCCTTCTGCGACATCTCGTAGATCCTCAACGAACTCGTCAATGAATGTCTCGTTGACTTCGAGGCCGCGTAACTCCATGAGTTTGCGTCGAACTGTCGCCAATGAAATTTTCGTTGTAATCTCGTCAGTCATCGTCTGCACCTGTTTTCTGTCCGAACTCTTCTGCCCGCGTTTTCGTACTCATCTTTAAATCAGTGAGTGCCTGAACCAGTGCCTCAGTACTCAGGATCGTACATCCCCTGATAGATCACCTGGATCACGGTCAGTCCACCACCGCCATAGGCATCCCCACCGGCATCGGTGTACAGATGAACGGTCTCTGTAGCGGCGCTGTAGTCGTTGCTGTCACCATCCAGCACGGACTCGATGTACGAGTCGTGGCCGCCCAGCAACTCCTGCATGTACGAGGTGTGGCCGCCAGACAGGCGTTCACGATACAGGTCCACCAAATCACCTGTAGCACCGTACCGGTCGGTATAGAGGTCGTTCTCGCCGTAGGTTATCACGTACTACTGTGGCCACGAATTCCTTTATAACAGTTCGTCGACAGCCACCACCAACTCCTCGCAACCATCCCGCTCCCAGCGTCGCTGTACCATCCGTCTCGCAGCCTCACTCTGCGGCACCACAGCATCAAGCCAATAGAACGGATCCTCCGCATCCGGGGTCTGATTCCGCACGAACAGCCGGGCATCCAAGTAGAAGTAGAACCCGATGTGCTGCTCGATCTCGCGGCGCCACCGCCGATCCCAGACGAACACCTGGGTTGCGAACGGGGTTTCCAGCAAGGTGTACGCGTTCCCGTTCCGACTGACCTGCCGCGGTTTCACCCGCAGGATGTCCGCGGTGAGTTCTTCCACTGCCGGTGTGTCCTGCCGTGGTGGCCGTGCGGCCTTCGTGATATCCATGCCTCGGTGCCTCCGCTGTGGGAAAAACTGGGTGTTGCCGGTTTAAGAGGGTCTGTGTGTCGGTTCCGCCAGTTCCGGTACCCTATCCCGCCATACTTCATTATTCGATGAACCATCCCATCACCTAGCGTCCTGTCACACCTGTAGTTCACCAACCGCAAACGCCTTTGCTACACAGTCCCACCCTCCAACTGCAACAGACACCCCGCACCATGGTGGGACTCATCACCCTCCTCGGCACCCTACTGATCGCCCTCACCTTCATCGGCAGCTACCGGCTAGCCACCTCCCTCACCCCCACCAACGACGCCGACCTGTACCCCGCATTGATCGCCACCACACTCACACTGACCTTCATCATCATCGTCGATATCATCCTCCTGCTCACCGGCCTCCTCATCATCATACTGCCCGTCCTCTACCTGCGAAGAACCCCCGAACCCGGCCTCGACCTCGGTCTCGAGGACCTCACCACCCGGATACAAAAACAGCTCACCGACTGGCAGAACCGCCTCCACCACCCAGACTGGCTCGACCGCTCCCAGAACAAACACCGAGACAGAGACACCGACACCGACCACACCATCGACATCCAGCCACCCGACGACCGATGACCCCGACCACCCTCCTGCTCTCACACTCAGCGGGCGACCGCCCGGTCATCCCCCTCACCGAAAAACAGATCATCGAACTGGCCGCCGGCTTCATCCTACTCGCCGCCGCCTACTACGCCCTCATCGCCCGCCGATCCACCGACCCCTCCGAACGCAAACAGTCCCGCCGCCTCGTCCTACAGGCAGTAGCCGGATTCCTGATGCTCGCATACGCCGCCGAAATCATCGCCCCGGAAACCGGTGCCTGGCCCGTCGCCATCGGCCACGACCTCTACCACTACTTCGCCGCCCTGGAGACCGTCCCGCATTATGCAGACGCGCAGCTCACCGACTTCTACGACGCGTTACTGCACCAGATCGGGGCGGCCACCGGTCCCACGCACACCCAACCAGGCCCCCTCGGACAGGTCGAGGGAGTGGTCCGGACCATCGGCCTCGTCGTCTACACCCTGTTTTTCAGTGCAGCCAGTCTCGGAGCACAGATCCCACGCCGCATAGCAGCCGGACTAAGCGGACTTGTTAACAAGGCAGAAGAGGAATGACCCCAAGAACCGGCTTCCACGGGACATCACGGAGTACCCAACCAATGCCGACCACCACGCCATCGTTGACACACCGTATCGTCGAGCAGCTCGAAGCACAGGGATTGGACCGGAACGACTACCAACTGTATGACGTGATCGATAGTGAGGCGGTAAGCCAGGTGGTTGCCTCGACCGGGCCCGAAACCCGGATCCAGTTCTACATCGAGGAGTTCCGGGTGACAGTGACTGGTGACGGGGATGTGGACGTCCAGGCAGTATAAACTGGAGCGCGGTGCTGTTCACTGCGGACCCAGCTACTCCTTGAATCGGGCAACATCGTCGGCCAAGAGTGCAGCCAGGAGTATTCGCACGTTCTCCTGAATCGTGTACGGCTGCGCTGTCATCACCACCGAAATATCTGCGATCAACGGCTAACCCATCAGCCAGTCACAGAACCTTCAAGTATTGTCCGGGATTCCCCGAAAAATACGCAACCCCGGCGTAACCCTACCACCCATGGAGATCACACTCGACAAAGATGATTGGCGCCTCTGGTTGACTCTCTCCATTTCAGCACTCCTCCTCATCGGCTTCGCGACCTACTATGATTCCATTCTCATTCTGCTTCCCGCCATCACGCCCGAACAAGGGCTCAACTCGATCGGGACCGTCGGCAAAATCGTTGCACCGATCTCAGGGCTTGCAACACTGTACACCTTCTTCTCTTCATCCCCGACTGACGAACAGTATGCTTCCATCCTCAGCCAGTTAGAAGAGACACCGACGACAGACGAACTGGTTGATCTACTGGAGGAACATGGAGACGGCGAAGACCCGCTGAAGAGCGCTGAGGTTCTCATTTCGTTTCTCTTCCCTGCAGAGATCCTGGAGGAACTGGACGCAGTGTACCGCCAGAATATCGAGCAGATCATGGAAGTCGCAGATCAGCAGCGTCCAACCCCCATGGACAACGTGCAGTTCCATCATCCGCTCCCGCTGGCATTTGAGATTGGTTCGCTTATATCGGTGGTCTTGACGGAGGAGATCGAAGAAGGGGTTCGAGGAGATGTTCTGGGCGGGACCACACAATACCTGACGTCCTACTTTTTCGGGATACGGGCGATGCAGGACGCAGGTATTTCGGTCGAAATTTCGACGCCTCCGCAACCCCGACCACAAAAGTAGTCATCCAGCTGTCGACGGCCGCCAGTATGTCGTCGCGGCCGGCACGCCGCCACCGCCGCACCCCTCCCGGGTCGCACCGTCACTCTGCGGCAGCACCGCCTCCAACCAGTAGAACGTATCCTCCGCATCCGAGGTTTGATTCCGGACAAACAACCCGGCGACTCAGGAGATACCCTCCGGCCAAAAGATATCCCGCCAGCTACCATATGAAGGAGCATGGCACGCCCAGAACTCCCGATGCTGCCCGATGGAACCGGGCTCCGATTCCAGCACCTGGAAGCAAACGGATTCGAATACATAGCAACCGTCGAAGATGGTCGCATCGTTGATCCTCACGGTGATCGACGATCGCCCTCCGGAGCTGCAAGAGAAGTTGACAAAATCATCCGGCCTGATGAGTGGCACGATAGCTGGAACGGGTGGGACGACTGGGAATGGTTCGCAGAAGACGGGTGGGAACCGATTCGTTCGCTGCAGGACACATACTAGGCGCCCCACCCCTCCAGACCGGGTCTGACACTGTCAGATATCTTGAAGAGAAGTACAGAGATGTAAGCGAGAAGTCTCCTGCAATCACCCTGTCACAACACCGATAATTGACCAAATGGTACCTCCATTCCTATGCCACATGATAACAATGAACGTAGCAACAACACAAGTAGACGGGTCGTCCTCGGCGGCGTAGGAGCAGGTTTCATAATCAATCCACTCCTCCACCAGGAACTCTCAGAACCGTCCTCATGGAACGATACCCAGAATCCGCAGTCCGCTACGACGACCAACAATCAGCAATCAGGAGGCGAGGAAATCTTCTCCGACGACTTCAATGATGGACAGTTAGACTGGACAGACGTCGATCACCCCGAATTTTGGTCAGAAGAGAATGGCCAAGTCCTCTATACGCCGTCAACCTCGGCCGGCAGTCGAGGGGATAATGCACTGTACGCGGATGAAACGGTTGACGATGACCAGGGCACGTTGAGGTGGCCTCTCTCATTGGAGTTCGAAGGCGGCGCGACCGACACCTCCGCCGGCGTGGGCGCCCTCGCAGTAAGCGGTGGGCCAAAAGACTGGGGGCCAACCCGGAATAACGTCCGGCTTGGGCTTGCAGACACGGCGTACAACGACCAGATCACCGTATGGAACTCCGAGGGTGACTCGTTCGAGGTAGGGTCATCCCGGGAGAACCGGCAGTGGTACAGGTATCAGTTGATCCCGGACCTCGAGGAGAACGTCATCCACGTGCACCGGGACGACGAGTCGTGGACAGTGCCGGAACCCCGGACGGAACCGCTCGAGAACATCGCACTCGTGTTGGGCGGGGGAACGTGCTGGGGCTGTGGTGGTCCTGGCCGACGCCGGTACCGAACGATCCGCGCACAGAGCGTGCAAACCGGTGCACTGCCGCCCGACCCAGACTATGAACACGCCTACAACGTAGAGTTCACCCCGATCGCTGCGAGTCCAACGCAGGCCTGCGTCGAGGTATCCATAGAAGGGACCGGGAATGATGCAGCCCCACCAGGGTTGCAGGAGGTCGGCCCGCTGCATATCGGGGTGGAAAACTTGACGATAAACGAAGAGGGGCGAATTGCCGGCCCAGGTATCAAATTGGCGAAGATGGTTCCTGTGCCGAAGGAGGAGGATGGGAACGTTGAGCTGGCGCTCAGTGCCGGGAGAATCGCGCTGAGTGTTGCCAGTCTGGGGACGAGTTCGGCGGCGATTGAAGCGGTGGATGCGACAGTGACGATTGCTGAGGAAATGATGAAGCTGAATGAGCAGCACCCGGACGATGGCGTTTCAGGAGCGATGTTCGGCTCGAATGATCGATTCGCTGTCGGTGATGCATATGTCGGGGAGGCGACGTACTTGTTCCTTCTTGAGACCGTGGATGCGGATGAGACGGTTGAAAATTGGTCGCTGAATGCGAGTTATGAAGCTCGGCCGCACGGTCCGGTTGGATCAACCCAGCAGGATATTCGAGGGTTCAGTCCGAACGGGATATCTATGCCGACTGAGGATTTTTAGGCCCATGGGGCTCTGTTTGAATCTTCAGAATATGACACATCTTGTCTAGGCTGCGGTCAATACAGTTGAGAGCCTTATCGGTACGAATTGCATAGGTGAAGGATGTAACGTTGAAGATTCGCGAGGCTACGTCTTTTTGGGCATTCCCGCGTCACGTGTTCACATGGTCGCGACGTATCGAATCCTCTCAGTCCTGGTCATCTTCGCCCTCTCGGTGCTCATCATCCGCATCGGGTCGGTCGCGTTCAGGATGACCGGCCTCTCACCGGACGTTGCGTCGTTTCAGTCGATGTCGGCGTTCTCCGGCACCGGATTCACGACCGACGAGGCCGAGCAGGTGACCTCGACGCCTCAGCGACGGACGGTGGTGAAGGCGCTCATTAGGCTTGGAAGCATCGGGCTCGTGGGTGCACTTGCCTCCCTCACCCTCTCGTTTACTCGGACCAACGCGAATGACGCGGTCACGCTGGCGTCCATCCTCGGCGGTGTCGGGCTGCTCATCATTCTCGCGCGGAGTCACTGGCTCAACCGGGTGATGACGCCGCTCATCGAACGGGCGCTCAGTGGAACGACCGACCTCGCTCTCACCGACTATACCCGGATGCTCGGTCTCCAACGGGAGTATCGAATCGCCGAAGTCGACGTCCGGGAGAGCGACTGGCTTTCGAACTGGGACGCTGAGGAGATGAACCTCTCCGACGAAGGCGTCCTCTTGCTCGGCATCCGGCGGGGCGACGACTACATCGGTGCACCAGGGTCAGACACGGAGATTCGAGAGGGTGATACCATCGTCCTGTACGGGAAAGAAAACCGCTTACAGGAACTGGCCGACCGCGACGAAGGAGACATCGAGGCTCATGAGGATGCAGTCGAAGAGCACGAGACGGTCCTCCAGGACCAAGCGAAACTCATTGATTCATAAGCAGACCCACGTACCGGATATTACACGCTGTGTTATATCTGAAGGAGATGATTTCAACAGAGCCGCCCGTGGATGTCTGAGGGGTCGTACTCGTCATCACTGATTATCGGTGGCACCCTGTTTGCCGACGAATCTGGCCAGTTTGGCGGTGCCCTCCGCCATGTGATGGGCGCGGATCTCCTTCACGATGGTTGGCGGTTCTTCCCTGTCACTGCCGCGGATCGGCTTGTCGGCCTCGTCGTAGCCGTAGAAGGCGAACCCGTCTCGCAGGTCCAGATAGTAGGCCTCGCCGCGATGCGTGGTCAACGGTTCGATGACGAATAAGCCGGGTTTGCCCTCGACCTCGGTCAGGTCCTCCGCGTCCCGGGCCTGCTTAATCGCGTCCAGTGTCCTCACCGTCTTCGTTGGCCTCGTAGCTGTTCATAAACATCTCAATGCCGCGGGTGGCCACGTATTTCCGCGAAAATCCGTGGTCGTCGCAAAAGTTCTCGAACCGTGTTCGGATCGCGTCTTCGTATTTCGTTGTTCCCATTGTGTGTTGTTCACCTCCTGTGTTCGTTCCCCCGCCGGGTCCGGTCCTGTGTGACTACAATGCCAGTGACACACCACTGGAAATGATCGGGGGAGTGGACCGTACACCGGCGTCTAGGGGGATGAGTGCGGCCGCCGGGGGTCAACCCCGAACGCATAGGTGTTCCTCTCCGCCACGTCTTTCGGTCTCCCTTCCGGGCACGTGTACGAAGCAGTTGTAACCAACACGCGCTGCGGCGCACGGCAGTTTGGGGGTGCCAGCCACAGTGAACGAGCCTGGTCCAACCAGCTACTCGTCCGCATCATTGTCTCGGGAAACTACATAGCCCAGCAGTGCGCCGACAATCATGCCGCCTCCACCGCCGAAGACTTCTGCAAGCGAGGCACCGAATAAAGCGCCGCCAGCAACACCTGCCACAACTACGCTTTCATCACTCATCGTCTTTCCCTCGGAAACCTACACCGTCTGATACTCTTTTTCATAGTCTGTTTCGCTATCCGCAATTACGTCGTCCCGGTTACGGCACTCTTCTCGGTGATCCTCACAGGACCACGTTCCATCGCCTTCCTTTGTCTCGTAGTAGTACCGGGCCGTTTCTGGGCAATCTCGTTTACAGCATTGATCAATCAGCGTTCTCACCCTCCTGTCCGGATTCTAAGTCTGCCCACTTTTCTAGGAACTTGGCTAAGTGTTTGAGCCGACCAGCATCCTCGAATTGCTTCATTACGTAACTGTATTGGCTCTTATCGGGCTTCCATCCGTCCTCCATCATGTAGTATAGCGTTTCAGCGGTAGCATCCATCCATTCAGAGTTATCGGCTGCTATCTCTTCCAGCAGGTCCTCGTATCTGTGGTCGAAATCGTCCCCGACAAAGGATACCTTGGCATCTTCCCTGTGGGCGGACATCAACAGGTAGTTCGTGATAATCCGGTTCGAAAACCGATTACCCGCTATCTCTCGCGCTTTGTGCGCTCCTGGTAGGTTCAAGTATTCTTTCTTGGTCCAATTCACGAACCGTAGCAGCTCTCCCATCTCATGCCTCACCCTTCTCTTTCTCTGCGAACATTAGGACCACGTCCGATGTTTCTCCGCGATGTGTTCTGCCCCATCGTACTCATCGATCTTCCACTCCACGCCCTCGGGGACTTCCACGATTTTCAGGTCAGCGAGATCTGCGTTCGCATCGTCCTCGAGCCGTTCCACAACCTCGATAACATCGGGGTCCGTCCGGAGGTCTTTATCCCACGAGTCCTTGGCAAGGTAGTACTTCGGATGGACCGACGGATACTTCCGGTATTGCTCGCTGTCGGTGTTGTCAACAACGTCGGCGTCTGGATCGGCATATTCGCCATCCTCCCAATGGGTCACTTCCCAGCCGTACTCCTCGATAAGGAGTTCGATCGCTGTCTCGCTGAGGCCGAAGCCACCGAAGCAGGTGTTGATGATGATTTTCTGGACGATCAGTTATCACCCTCTCTGTTGATACAGATCTCATCCCACCCGATGCTCGCAGCCACGTAGTACGTGCCATCGATCACCACGATATCACCGACCGACATACTGCGCTCCCCGCGCACGTAGTCCGGTTCGCCAGTCTCGGTCAAGGCGTCGTACCCGTGGTTCTGCACCGCGTGGGTGACGCCTTCTGCGATTCCTTCGATGTAGGTGTCGCAGCGTTCGCAGTACCGCAGTGAGAGGAATGCCTCGGATTCGCGGCGGCTGCCCCGGTTCCACTGCTCCCAGACCTGTTCGGGGTTGTCCACGCCATCGACCTGGATGACTTCGCAGTACAGTTGGTCGAACTCCTCGCGACTCAACCGGTCGGGAGTGTCCTCGATGTGGAGGTCGTGGAATAGCTGGGCGGCATCGCCCCGTTGTTCGCGGTCCCAGTTCAGGTAGTAGACGGTGGCCTCAGCGATCAGTACCACCCTCTGATGCTCGTTTCCGAAGTTCCTGCAACTCCTCGTCGCCGGTCATCCACCGGAGTTCCATCGGAATAGAACCACAGAACTGCCGCAGATTGAAGGAATACTCGCCAGCCGTCTTCCGGAGCTCCGTGATGTTCCCCAGACAGTGATACACCCACTTCTCGTCCTCAGCTGGCCGGGGAAGATCCTCACGTTCCCGGATCTCGTCCTCGGACTCGCCGCGATAATACTCCCACCGGTCTTTGTACCGGCCGTCGTCCGTCGTTTTGACGAATACGTAGACGTGTTCGATAGGGTCCTGTTGAGCCGTGATGCGGTTGAACCAGCGCTTTCGATCATCATCCTCGAGATTGCCGCAATCAAGAATCTCCGCTTCAAGCCCGTCAAGCATGTTGTTGTGGAGGGCCTGTCGCGTCCGATACTTGGTACGACGGAAAACTCCTGGAGTTAACAGTGCGTAGATGTCTCTTCCTTCGCTGTTGAACGCGTAGGTGACGTCGACGGTGACCGATTCGTCCTTCTTCGGTGGCTTGATTGTGAACCGTATGAGCTTGTCCTGGTCCTCTGTAATTTCGTCGATGAGGGCCAAGATATCGTCATTGACGGTTTCCTCTGCGCCGGGGAGCTTCACTAGGCACCACCCTTCTCACTCGCTGCGTCATCACCGTTGTCTGGATTGTAATTGTCACACGCTTCTAGATCGTCGGCCAGTACGTCGGAGTCGGTGACCGGCCGCGTGTTGTAGGAGATGACGCGGTCACTGCGGACCGTCACGCTCTCGCCGTCGACCATCAGCTCGTACGCCTCACTGCTACCGTGGTGTTTGGCCAGGACATCCTCGACCGTCCCACCCATGAATTCGTCCCCGATCTCGACGTGGCGGGCCTCGCTCTCGACTTCGAGCAGGATGCTCTGGCAGGTATCGACGATGAGGAACCGGTCGGCCGCCCCGGTGAAATAGTGGATACCGGTCGGTGTTGCGCTCCACGGTTTCCGCATTATGCCTCACCCGCGATTTTCTCCAAGCGGAAGGCTAGGTCCTCCGCGCTTTGAGCTTCGTGAATAGCCTGCTCTACGGGTTTGTTTGCTCCTTCTGCCGTGGTTTCAAGCCACGAGATTACGTCTGATATGCCTGTGCTGTCGCTCATTGTGGTGTGTCACCTTGTATTAATAACTTTATATGTAGATTTATATACGTTACCGAGGGTAACCGCATGGTCAGAAGCCATCCAACGACGCCTGCCGAGCGGGCATCTCCTCTGGCACATCCTGCTTCTGCAGCCACTGTCGCGTCCGCACCACGTTCTTCTCGCTACCGCTGCCTACCTCTCCGGCATCCACATCCTCGATGAACTTGTCCACATCATCGTAGCAGTGGTACCGCGCCCAGAACTCCACCCCGCGCTCATTGATCAACTGCAGCAGGAACAGGCACAGATCTTCGTCCCGAGCCATCTCGATCTGTTTGCGCCACCGCTTAACGGACATCACTGATGTCCCCGTGTTCTCCGGTAAGAGCCCGGCATCACACGCCGCCGTCACCAGCGGCCCAGACAGAGACGTGATGCGTCGGAGCGGGTCCAGTACGTCTTCTTTCCACGCACTGTACTCGTTAGTCCTGCGAGCGTCCGGTGCGCCCAGTTCTTCGGCCCGGGCACGGATGGAGTCCAGCTCTGCACGAATCTGGTCCGGGTCGAACGCTGCATCATCGGCCATCACGGATGCACCTCACTCGCCGGGACAGTGTGCTGGTCCGTCCAGCACGCATCACACAGGAAGCCGTCACCTTCCTCATACACGGTTTCATCAGCCCGGAGCTGGTTTCCACAGTCAAGACAGTCGTACCGGGTTCCTTGCTCACAGTGGAGGCAGATTTCGGTACTGACCGGCCAGATCACCAGCTTCGGTTTTCCACGGTCATCGGTACACTGGCGGCACGCCCACCGATCCAAGATGGTACGGTCATCCTGCACAACGTGGTCCGTATCAAGGTCTCTGAGTTGGCCGCTATCCACGAACATCGTCCAGCCGTGACCGAACTCACAGCGGTACGCGGCACCATACACACGGCCATCATCGTCTCGATACACGTCCTCGACGGCAGCGATTCCCGCACAGCAGAATCGGCCGGTCCAGTTCGACCGGCATTGGATGCGGGGAAATTGCCACCCGTTCACCTTCGCCTGCATCACTGCTGCACCTCTCCCACTCGTTCCAACAGCGGCGGATTGTCCGTATCTACCCGGCAACTCGGACAGGTGAAACTCCCTTTCCCGATCATCCGCTCAACGTCGTACGGTGCTGACCGACCGCAGTCTGGGCACGCGTATGTCGCCCGTCCTGACTGGCCGAAAAATGCTCCCAGTGATTTCTCTTCCACGCAATCACCTAACAGCAGCAGTCGTTCCGGTTCGCGCCGCACTTCTTGCAGCGTCCGGTCTTCTCTCTACACGGTTTGCATTCGTCTTTCCCCCACGGCACTTGGGCCGCGATAGCCGGGCGTTCACCGCAGGTGGCACACAGTGATGCGTCGTTAGATGGGGAGGAAGGGCGAGACATCACGCCTCGCCTCCGTCTCCCTCGCGCTCGATGGCTTCCTCGTGGAGCGTCACGCGGTATACGTTGATGGCCGGGTTATCATACCCGTCCCGTGTCCGATCCCGAAGCCACAACGCGTCCTCCTTCTCCTCGACGATGATTGGGTTTCCTGCCCCGTCGAGGCAGAATGGGATGCACACGTCGTTCTCGGGTGCTGTTGGTGTGTGGTTGTCGTTGATGACCGCGAAGTACTGTTCGTCCGGCATTCAGGCATCACCCCCGGCCTGCTGGTTTAGCTCGGCCAGTTTCTCCGCGAACACGTCCGCGGTCTCCAAGACCGTCGCCCGGATTTCCTCGAACCGGGCCTCGGACACATCCTCCGTAAGCATCGGTTGGCACAGCTCGCGGGCCTGCTTCAACGCCACATTACACCGGATGCTCCGGGCACGCGGCGACTCAAACACCTCACTACCACCCGCATCGGCCTCCGTCTCGGGTTCGGTGATGTCAGGGTCCGTATCGACCACATCCACCGTCCCGTCCTTGATGTTCCAATGCCCCTTGTTTTGGACGGCCACGAACGCCACCTTCACCCCTTCCTCGATGGGGTCAGCGGTCTCAGCGGTGAACGTGGAGAACTTCCCGTCCTCACTATCCACGTACACGTTGTACGGGTCATTCTCGCCTTCGCTCGGATAGTAGGCCGTGACAATCCCGACCACTTCTTTCTGTTCGGCACTCACTGGGTATCACCCGGTACGAACACCGATTTCGCGGGTTTCCGGTTCCGAAGAGCGTCCTCGATGCGGTCCGGCACATCGTGCGAAACATCTTCGTCCTGCTTCGGATGCATCACGCGCTCACCTCCTCCTGTGAAGTAGCAGGAGAAGAAGAGACGGCCGCACGGGCCGCCTCCACGAATCCCTGCTCCTGGATGTTCTTATCCCACGTGTTCACCGCGAACGCCATCGCCGCGATAAGCCCGTTCTCATCGTACTCGTACGTGAACGGATCCTGAATGTACTCGATGGGAACCCAATTGCCATCGTCCAGTACCTCGAAAACGATCTCCGGGTCACGCATGTAGTCGTGGTTCTGCACGTAGTAGTGGGCGACAGAAATCTGGGAGTCACCGACCTTTTCGATGCACAGCGGCATGAAGCCGTCTACGTCAAGTTTGATGTAGTCGTCAATGGTCATCTCGGCCACGGACGCGATGCCGTGGATGTGGAGTATTTCTTTGATTGTATCCATTGGTGGTGTGTCACCTTTATTACACACTCTGATATGTAGATTTATATACGTTACCCACAGTAACGACCATCGTAAACGGCCTCTCACCCGCGAAAACACCGGATAACGGCATTCCCAAAACCGGAGTTTCCCGCTCCAACACCCGGCACTCGGTCAGTAAATCCCGCCGCTCCGCTTACCGCATAGTCCACAGCAGCCGCGACATACCGCCGACCACCTCCACCCCATTCAACTCACGGACAAGCAGAACCCACAGACTGCGACACTCACCGCCCTGCCAACATCCGACTGAGACAAGCACCGGTATTCGCCCCGACCTCTCTTCGGGGTTTACTTCAAGGACTGGCAAGCTCGTCCCGGTAGGGAGGAGGATGTGCGCTGTTTGGGAGTTAGCGTTGATTCCCGAAGGCCGAGGCGTCACTCGGCGCGTCTTGGATGATGTACGGTGCCCGCTCAGCGTTCGTCACCCGCACCGGTCGGCCAGCCGGCACCCAATCAGCGATCACCCCCATCTCCGGTAACCGGAGCACGGTCGTTCCCGGCGATAACCGGCCATCCTTCCCCACCAACGTGTCATCCGGCGATGCCCGATACACCACCGCGTCGTACTCGACCTCGGCGTCCATCATCCCGTTCCGCACCAAGGTCAACAATTGCCACGCCGTCCATAACGACCACAGCTCATTTTGCGGCTCGATCTGGAGCACGCGGCTGACCGGGCCACTCCCCGTTCCGAACTCCGGGCCGTCGAACATGTCCACGAGAGCCACGTGATCCGCGTCTCCCGCGTCCAATGCTGCGTCTTCGCTCTCGTCGTCTCCGGCCGTGGTGTCGAATTCGCCGGCAGCAACCGCATCCAAATGGTTGAACGCCGCATCCGCACCCTCAAACGTGAGCCCGCACGAACACTGCGCCAACAGCACCGGCCACTCATCCGGGAACTCATCCTTGGTAACCCCGAGGCGCTCGTGAATACCGTCGGAGTCCCCGGGCTCCCACTTCGTGACTGCAACCCCGCGCCGCGTGATCGTGACTCGGTGCTCGCTCATCCACTCTCTGTAGAAACAGACGGGCCGCGACACAATAATACGCACACCCCCAGACCACCCCTCTCGGGAGACTAGCGTTCCAGCTCGTCGATCCGATCCCGGATCTTCTGCTCGGCGTCGTCACTCCACTCGTGATCAACCAGGCAGTGATGCAGGTGCTCGCGTTCAGCGTGGTCCTCCGTATGCCCGACCGCGATGTGGCCGCACCGTGTTCCATCCGGTAAGGCGGTGTGCTCGATCTCGAACCGGTTCACCGCGAACCACCCTTGGCCGCCTGATTTGGAAGCTCCGTTGGAGGCCATAGATGATACGTGTAAATTAACACGGCCACTGTAACCCCTGCCAGAGCAAAGTGTGTCCAGAACCACTGATGCGCCGTCATACTCCACCCAATCAACGGCACCGGCCATCCCAACTGCGTTGCAGGCGACACCATCGTCACTACATCATAGGCTAATTCAATCCACGCAAGATTCATCCCGAGAAACAAAATCAACAGGGAACGAATGCCGGCGATAGAGACGCCTCTAACCGCTACCACCCTCGAAGAGCGCATCCACGTGTTCACCGATAGCCTTGAGCTCAGGACTGATCTCCTCCAACGCATATTCAAACCCGTTCGTCCCAGCATCGAACCCTTTCAAGAACATCCAGCGCCCAACCTCCGAAATCTTCCCAGCCATCTCCTCCTCGATAAACCGTTCCAACGCCTGCTCCCGGAACGCAAACAGGTGATGAATAAACAGCTTCGCCCGCTCCAGTTCTTCACCGTCCAGCACATCCTCCAGGGCTGCAATGACCTCCTCGAGCTCCGCTGGCTCACTCACCGCGTCCCACCCTTTGCCGCCGCCTGATCTGCCAAGTACACCGCGAAATCCTGCATCCGCTCGTGCTTCTCCTCGTTCGAATGCCCATCAAACGGCACATCCATCCGATCCAGCCACTCCGGCAACTCCTCACGCGGGACGTGCCACGCCATCTGCCCAGCCGGAGTTCCAGCAAAGACAATCGGCCAATCCCCATCCTCGTCATCCTCGTCGATGCGGTACCCGACCGTATGCCCCCGATCCTTCAACAGGGCAAGAGTGAGGAAGACCGCCTGATTCCGCTCGTAGAACGCCTCGTCTACCGACTGCTCATCACCGATCAGGCACCACCCTCAAGGATTTCTTCAAACAACGTGAGCTCCCGACACCCGTCTTCTATCGTGTGGGAAAACGCCTCTCGACGGTAGCCCGTCTCATCACCGTACACATCTTGAATCACCATACCGACCTCGGCCCCAGCAACGGTCTCCGTCTCAATCACCACCTGCCACGAATCCGGAATAGGACCCGTCTGCTTGTGATCCCATACCCCAACGAAAACATTCTCCAGTTCCACGGCAGCAACCAACGCCTGGACAATCATTCAGCACCACCCTCTTCCCGTCCGTATTCCCGATCCCACCAGTCGAGGAGCATCCGCTTCCGCGACCGAATCCCATACCACGTAATCAGACCAAACATCACAGCACCGCCCGCCAGCAACTCGTTAAAACGGGGAGCGGCAACCGCCATCATCACAAACACACCAGTCATACCCCCAGAAAACGCAGAGGACCACGCCTCCCGCGCATACCAGTGGGCCGGACAGTACATCGACAAGGGCATCGCCGGCCGCTCACCAAGACACGCCGCACACCCTTTCTTCAATTCCACTCAGGCATCACCCTCTGTGTTTCCGGCGTGCTGGAACCAACCCAGCTCCCGGTACACCTCATCCATCATACCCAGCAACACCACCAGACCAACAAAACAGACGATGCCGCCCAGGACCACCAGTCCGTCACTGCCGCCACTGATCGCCGCCCAGAACAGGACACCACCACCGACCAGGATCAGGACCGCCATCAAGATATGGGCCGTCCACCGCTGATGCATCAATTGACGGCGGTTAATCAGCACCACCCTCTTTCCGAACGATGTCTTCGCCGAACCAGGTACGACCCTGATAGAGGTTCCAGAATCCGTTTCCAAATGCAGTTCCAAATAGGAGAAGATACGCTCCTGCCGCGGTCGCCCCGGGAACTATCATTGTGCTTTTCGGGATTGCTGGATGAAGTTGGGCTATCCCGGTTAGTGCCATTGCGAACGCGCTCGCCGCCAACAACCATACGGAAAATATGATAATTCGTTCGACAGGGTTTCCTTCTTTAAATTCTCGGTAGGTTGCTTCATTTGGCCTATAGCGTATCGTCATCACCCTCGACGTGAATCTGCTTGTCGTTCGTCACCCGAATCCACGTCACCACCTTATCCTCGCACAACACCGACAAATCATCACGGTCCGGTTCAACCTTCTCCACCTCAAATCCAGCCGTCCGCAGCGGCAACCGCACCGCATCACACTCGAGCCCGATCACCTCGATCACCTCCGGGCGCGTCCCACGCTCATCACGAACCGGCTCCACCCGGTCCGCATCCCGATTCACCGCATCAACCTCCCGCACCAACTCCAAATAATCAGCCGTGAACCAGTCTCTGGCCCGGAAGAACAACGGGTTCTCAAAGTCCTCATACGACGGCAAGTACCTGTCCACCCCGAACTCAATACGGGACGGATCCGTCACCCAGATCGGCACCGTCACGGACTGAAACCCATTCCGATACTGGTACAACCCAGGACCCAACCACTCACCATCAGCATTAGACGCGTAATTACTCATCACGCCATCCAGCAACCGCGTCAACCGACCAAGCACATAATCGAACAGGCCCTGATACCGGTCCGCGAACTCACAAACGTGGTCAGCCGCCTCCTCATCCGGCACGCCTTTCCGTCCGGCCTTGTCGAACTCGTGGCCACACGATCCGCACGAATAGCACGAAGTATCTTCCTCATCTAACGCGTCAAAATCCAGGTCGATATCATCCGACCGGCACTCCGGACACACGCTCTGATCGATACTCTCGCCGTTCACGAACCCCAGCTCATCCAGCGTCCGGAACCCATACGTCACACCCTCATACACGATATCGAAGTACCCCTCATCAACGTGCTCCACCGAGTCGATATCATACCGGTCCTTGAGCGCATCACACCGCGCCTCATACCGCTGCTTCTCATCGGCCATGAACTGGACGATAAGCTCCTTGATGCGCTCCCGACGCTCCTCGATGTCAAGCCCGGTCCGCACCAGCCGCGTATACATCGCCGGCTTCTGCAGCCCGGTTTCATCCGCTAACGTTTTCACCCGCTCAGAATCATCCTCAGACAGTTTTGTATCAATACGCATACATAACTATGTACAATATAACATTTTTAATAGTAACCCCTCTCCCACAGGAGCGGCCCACCCCACCACGTCCCGCGGCAAACGCCTACCCACTCGCGGACCACAGGCCGCAATCTCGCACACCGAAATCAGTCACACTGATTCGAATCTGTCACACCGACCAAACACCCTCCAGGTCCGACCGCACCAACCCAGCGGCCAGACGCCATCGACCCCCCACCCCCTACCCCAAAAAGGTGATACGAGACAAACGACCCCCACCGGACCGGCACACCGAACCACCGCCACCACCACCCCCACAAGAGAACCCCCTCGGTTCTCCACACCACCGACACCAGTCGGCCCAGCCGACCACCCCCCACTCCACCACATTCCCCCTCTTTCCTATCACATCCCCCACTCCTCTCCTCTTCCATTCCTTCCCTACCCTCCTCTACCCCTTCTTATTCGGCAGGAGAACGATAACTGGGAATGACTGAGAACCACTTAGAGAATCTCTCCCCAATTCTCAGGCCATAGAATAATAGAATAATCAACCCGCATACGGCGGTATTCCGCAGTATTCAATCTCTCCGTGTAGAATAATCGGACAACCCCTTCTACTGTCCAACCTACCAGTTCACACGTACTCGGCGACATCCACGAACACCACCTGATCCGGCACCCCATCGAACTCGTCCCGGACCGCCGCCTCGATCCGCTCCCGGACACCCTCTTCCAGGGTCGCGACCTCCACCCGGTCAACATCAAGACCGAGACACTTCCGCACATTCGCCACCTCGTGTTCCGGGCTCCGTGCGACCTCAACTGCCACCACTTCACCCGTCGTTTCAGCGTACACATCCACGAACCCATCACTCACTGCTGACTCGATCTCCACCGAGAACCCGTCCGCCTCATAGTACTCCTTGATCTGCTGCTGCCAGTACCGATGCACCACCCCCCGACGACCTGTCGCCACCACATCATACCCGCGCTCGGCCAACACCTCCTTCCCGGCCTCTGTCAACTCCAGCAGCTTCGGATTCCGGCCGGGCTTCCGCGTATCAACCTCGACCTCCCGCACCAATTCCAGGGCCACCAGCTGGTTCTTCGCTTCGTTCCCGGTCTTCGCCCCGACGTCAACCGCGTCGTATCGCTGGCTCATCGACAGGAACGGCTGGTCATTCACCGAGGCCAGCACTGCCTCAGCCACGTCCCCAACCGCTCCACCGTCCTCGTCCGTCTCGGCATCGGTATCATCGGTAGCGTCCGTCGTTTCCCAGTGCCGACCAACCACCTCGAGGAACCGGTCCGGCCGAACCCGCTCCCCATACGCCAGCTCGTCCAGCACCGACTGCATCCGCTCGCGTACCACTTCCTCCGTCGTGGACTTCTCCACGAAATACGGCGGTAACCGCACCGGCACCGGGTCACAGCTCGCTGCCTTCACCACCGCCTCCCCTCGCTCCAAGGTCCGCGTGAACCCGACCTCATCATCCTCGATGCCGAACGTCTCCGCCATCTCCTGCGTGTCGTGGCCCGACCCCAACGACATCCATACCTTCAGGTTCGTATTCGCCTTCAGACTGTCCGATAACTTACTGGGTTCGTGGTCCGCCACCACCAACGCTTCCCCGAACTCACGGACCCGCCCCATCAAACTCGTGATCGGTGGCTGCGGCGTATCCACGTTCTGCTCACGGTGCACGTCGAACACCTGCTTGGCCTCATCGAATAACACCGCGTGCCGCAACCCGTCCCGGTGGCCCTGTGCATCCCGGTAGTAGAACAGCCACGTCAACAACACCTCCACCATGAACGTCTGGACGTCCTGATTCGGTTCCTGCAGCTCGACCACCACGTTCCGGTCTAACAACTCCTCGATGGGAAACCCGGTGCTACACTCAAAGATGTCACCACCGAACCCGAGCATCCCGGTCAACCGGTTCTCCACGCGCTCCTTGTACCGGTACCGTGGACTCGCGTACGGGATCTCCTGGGCCGCCACTACATCCCGTAACTCGAACAATGACGGGTACGCCCCATCCGCCATCTGCTCGTCATATAGGTTGTACAGGACACGGAGGTTCCCGAGGAAGTGGTTGCGGGACGCGTTCAACAGACCGACCGCGTGACTCCACGTATCCGCCAAGACCTCTCCCCACTGCTCGATACGGACACCCGGCGGTGGCTGCAACGGGTTGAACTTGAGATCCTGCCAGTTGATCACCGTCAGGTCGAACTCATCGACGACATGCCGGTAATCGTTCTTGAAGTCGAACACGAGAAACGGGATGTCCACCCCGTCCAGCAGGCTCATCATATTGTAGAAGAACGTGGTCTTCCCCGCCCCACTCCGACCGACCACCAGCATATGCTCGTTCAACTGCTGGCGCGTCACGCACACCGGCCGCTCATCCGGGTCCGCCCCCAGCATGAACTCACCGAGATACGCCGGGTACGGCGTGGCAAACGGCCGGCCGATCGGCTCTTCGTGCATCCGCTTGCGCCGATACAGCTCCCGGATATCCGCGAAGAACTCCCGGTCTACGGCTGCCACCCGGGACACGTTCGCGATCTTCTCATCCGGCTCACCAACCGCTTTCATATCGTCCTGCAACGCCTCGAGCTCCTCCTGGTCCGTCAGGGACGAACGTTCCGCGGTTGACCTTCCCGAGTTTGAGTGTTCCGGCATCTAATCAATTCGCCTCTACGGTGCGGAAACAGTAAAACCTTAGTATAATCAACGTCCCTATTCCTCCCCTTGCGGCCAGCAGTCGCTGACTGGCCGAAATAAACGGGTATTGACGCAGAATGGGCTTCCATCAGTGCGGCAATCCCCTAGGACTATGAGGACTGCCCGTGATTCAAATGCAGGCGAATCGCATGACATCGGAGACCCCCATCATGCGGCATGATGAAATCACCCACCGGACCCGCGGGGTGTTTTATAAGCATCCCGCCGCAGTCCCGCGAATGCGGACCATCATGCAGAAGGATGGGCGCTGCAGGATTTGAACCCACGGCAACTTGGTCCGAAGCCAAGCACTCTGTCCAGACTGAGCTAAGCGCCCTCACTCCCCCGTACACGAGGCCGGCCTTTAACTCCCGCGTTTCCACCCGACGTCGCGATCACCTCGCCGACCACCTACCGGCCACGTGTCGCGTCATTTATGCCGACCGCCCCGGGACACGCTGACGACATGGGGGACACGCGGGGGTCCGGCCTGCTCGAACTCACCCGCCCGGGCAACGCGGTCGCCGCCGGCGCGCTCACCTTCATCGGGGCGTACGTCGGCGGGGGCCTCCTGCCCATCCCCCTCACGCTCGCGGTCGCGGCCACGATCCTCGCTGTCGCGGCCGGCAACGCGGCGAACGACTACTTCGACCGCGACATCGACCGGGTGAACCGCCCGGACCGCCCCATCCCGAGCGGCCGCGTCTCGCCGCGGGAGGCGCTCGTCTTCGCCGCCGCGCTCTTCGCGGGCGCCGTGCTGGCCGCGGCCACCCTCCCGCCGCTCGCGCTCGCCATCGCGGTCGTGAACCTCCTCGCGCTGGTCGCCTACACGGAGCTGTTCAAGGGGCTGCCCGGCGTCGGCAACGCGGTCGTGGCGTACCTCACGGGGAGCACCTTCCTCTTCGGCGCGGCCGCGGTCGGCGCGCTCGGCCCGGACGTGTGGGTGCTGTTCGGCCTGGCCGCGGTGGCCACGTTCGCCCGCGAACTCGTGAAGGACGTCGAGGACGTGGCCGGGGACCGCGAGGAGGGGCTGTCGACGCTCCCCATCGTCGCCGGCGAGCGGGCCACGCTCGCGGTCGCGGTGGCCGCCATGACGGTCGGCGTGGCCGCGAGCGCGTTGCCGTACGCGCGGGGGACGTTCGGCGGGGCCTACGCCGCGCTCGTCGTCCCCGCGGACGCGGTCATGCTGGGGGCGACGGCGTGGGGGTTCCGGAACCCGGCGGCCGCCCAGCGGTGGCTCAAGCGCGGGACGTTCCTCGCGGCCGCGGCGTTCGTCGCCGGCCGGTACGCGGTCGGTTGACTCCCCGACCAATCAAAAAGAATATTACCGGTTCACGGCATGAAGGGGAACGTCCGATGACTCCCGGCGAGACGGCACGTCCCGTGCACGCACCGCGGAGCGTCGACGGTCCGGTAGCGGGGATCGGCCATGTATGAGGTCACAGCCTTCGAGGAGAGCATCGAGCCGGGATCGAACGTGCTCGTCTCCGGCCCGCCGCTGAGCGGCAAGCGGGACCTGGCGCTCGACGTTCTCGCGGAGGGAACCGACGCCGGCGAGGGCGCCATCGTGGTGACGACGAAGGACGGCGCGGACCGGCTGCTTGAGCAGTTCGCCCGCCGCACCGGGTACGAGGGGAAGCCGGTCGCCGTCGTCGACACCGTCACCCGACAGCAGGGGGTCGGCGACGTGCTCGAGGACGACCGCGTGAAGTACACCTCCTCGCCGGTCGACCTCACCGGCATCGGGATCAAGCTCTCGGAGTTCCTCGAACAGTTCCACGAGGTCCGGGGGATCGAGCGGAACCGCGTCGCGGTTCACTCGCTCTCGACGCTCCTGATGTACGCCGACCTCCAGACCGTCTTTCGCTTCCTCCACGTCTTCACCGGCCGGATCCAGAGCGTCGACGGACTCGGGATCTACTGCATCGACTCGACCGCCCACGACGACCGGACCATGAACACGCTGAAACAGCTGTTCGACGGCGTCGTCGAGACGGGTGACGGCTCGGAGTTGGCGGTCAGACTCGCGGACGCGTGATCGACGAGCGCGTTCACGGACCGCGGGCGACGGGCGAACTCGCGGGCGGTCGGCGACGTCGCGAGCGGCGACGCGTGATCGACCGTCGAACGACGCGCTCGGTCGGGGTTCGGTCCTCCGGTCGGCCCGCCGGCGCGCCGAACGCTTTTCGCTGACGCGGGACTACGTCGCGGTATGCCCGCGACAGACGACGAGGGGCTCCGTGAACTGCTCTCGATGGATCCGGTCGCGGTGATCGGCTGCTCGAGCACGCCCGGCAAGGCCGCCCACGAGATCCCGAAGTACCTGAAACGGCACGGCTACGAGGTGATCCCGGTCAACCCGTACGCGGACGAGATCCTCGGCCGCGGGGCGTACGACTCGCTGGCGGACGTCGAGGAGGACGTCGAACTCGTCGACGTCTTCCGACCGAGCGAGGAGGTGGCGGGGATCGTCGACCAGGTGATCGAGCGGCGGGAGACCCGTGGCGACGTGCGCGGGCTCTGGCTCCAGCTCGGCATCACCGACGACGAGGCGCTCGCCCGCGCCGAGGACGCCGACCTCCTCGCGGTGCAGGACCGATGTATGAAGGTCGAACACGGCAGGCTGATCGGCTGACCCGTCACCGGGAGTCGGACTCGTGTCAGCCCGGCCGCCCGGCTCGGCCGCTGACGTTTACATTAAGTGGAGGGCAACGGAGGATACTGAGTACCGATGGCGCGCTCGAAGAACGATCTACCGCCGACCGCCGACCACGAACAGGGGGCAGGCTCCGCGGTAGAGACGTACACCCCCGATCAGGGACGATCGCTCACGGACGCGGTACTCGCCGCGCTCGACGCATACACCGACGTCGACCTGAGCGGGTCCGAGTTCGTTCTCAACGACGTGATCAACCCGGACGCGCTCAACGCGCTCATCCGCCACGGCGCGGGCGCGAACGCGACGGTCGCGTTCGACGTGAACGACGTCAGAGTGACGATTCGCGAGGACGAACAGGTGCACGTCGTGGTCGGCGAACGCTAGGAGCGGGCGACGGGAGCACGGCACCCCCGTTCCGTCCAGTTCTGTCGCGGTGGCCTATCCGGTCCACTCCTCGAACGACCGGTAGACGCCCTTGGAGAGGTAGCGCTCGCTGGAGTCCGGAAACACGGTGACGACCGAGTCGTGGGGGACGTCGACCTCGCCACGCTCGATCTCGCGTGCGACCGCCCGCGCCGCGAGCGAGTTCGCCGCGGAGCTCGACGCGACCAGGTGGCCCTCCTCGCTCGCCAGCCTGGCCATCTCGGCGTGGACGTCCGCATCGGGGATCGTCTTCAGGTCGTCGACGAGGTCGGGATCGAACAGCTCGTTCGTCGAGACGTCGTGGGTGCCGATCCCCTCCGTCCTGTACTCGCCCTCCTCGGCGTCCTCGCCGAAGAACTCGCCGAACGTCGACCCCTCGGGCTGGACGGCGACGACGCGGGCGTCCGGGACCCGCTCCAGCGCGTACTCCGCCATCCCCATCAGCGTCCCGGCGGTGCCACAGCCCGCGACGACCGCGCCGACCTCGCCGTCGAGCGCCTCGAACGCCTCCGGCCCGGTCGTCTCGTAGTGGGCCTCGACGTTGAGGGGGTTCGCGAACTGCTGGGGAACGACGGCGTCGTCGAGTTCCTCGGCTAGCTCGTGTGCCCGCTCGATGGCGCGGCCCATCCCGTCCTCGCTGGGGGTGTTGATGACCTCGGCGCCGAGCGCGCGCATCAGCTGCTGTTTCTCGACGCTGAAGCGCTCGGGGACGACGAAGACGGCGTCCACGCCCAGTCGTCCGGCCGCGACCGCGAAGCCGATGCCCGTGTTGCCCGCGGTCGGTTCGACCACGGTGCCGCCCGGTTCGAGCGTCCCGTCCGCCAGCATCGCCTCGATCATGTACGCCCCGATGCGGTCCTTCACGGACGCGCCGGGGTTGAACGACTCCAGTTTCGCGTACACTGGGACCGCGTCGGGCGCGGCGTGCACCCGGACCAGCGGCGTCTCGCCGACCGCCTCCAGCACGGAGTCGAGCGGCTCCCGGTGGGTGGTCATACGGTGGCAAAGATTGCCCCGGGTTAGGTATCTTGCTATCCGTCGCGGCGTTCGGCGGTCGCCCTCCGAGCGCGGCTCAGGCCGTCGACCCGTCGACGGCGTCAGTCGAGCCGTCGCCGCCGTCGTCGGACGCGGCGTCCGCGGTGTCGTCGCGTTCGCCGTCGTCGGGGTGCGCCGGCGCCTCCGCGTCGGCCAGTACCGATTCGACGTCGACGCCCTGCTCTTCGGCCAGCGCGGCGACGAGCGCGCGCTGCTCGGCGAGCTCGGCCTCGACCCGCTCGACGCGCTCCTCGGTCGTCGACACCGTGTCGCGCAACCGGTCGACCTGCTCGCGCATCTCGTTCACCCGGGCGTACAGCTTCTCGGCGGTGTCCGCGACCGTCTGGATCTTCTTCGCCGTGCTTCCGAGTCCCATGGTCGGGCTATACGGCTCGCGTATCCTACCTCTTGTGGTGTGGGACGTTCCGTGGAGCGCCGCGGCGTGTCGGCGGGATCGAACCCCGGCCGCTTTTGCTCCCCGTCGCCGACCCCCCGCCATGAACACGAGCGGCGGGCCGCGGATCCTCCTGACGAACGACGACGGCATCGACAGCCCCGGCTTCCGCGCGCTACACGCCGCGCTCTCGTCGGTCGGCGAGGTCGTCGCCGTCGCGCCCGCGGACGACCGGAGCGCGGTCGGGCGGTCGCTCTCCCGCCGCGTCGACGTCCAGGACCACGATCTGGGCTACGCCATCGAGGGGACCCCGACCGACTGCGTCGTCGTCGGACTGGAGTCGCTGTGTCCGGACGCCGACGTGGTGGTCTCGGGCTGTAACAAGGGCGCGAACGTCGGCGCGTACGTCCTCGGGCGCTCGGGAACCGTCTCGGCCGCCGTCGAGGCTGCGTTCTTCGACGTGCCGGCCGTGGCCGTCTCGCAGTACGTCCCCGCGGGCACGGGCGAGGCGTACCGGGCGTTCGAGGTCGACGAGCCGGACTTCGCGGAGGCGGGCCGGGCCGCCCGGTACCTCGTCGAGCGCGCCGAGGGGGCGGGCGTGTTCGAGACCACCGACTACCTGAACGTGAACGCCCCGTGGACCGACGGCGGCCCCGCCGAGATGACGGTGACGAGACCCTCCACGCTGTACGACATGACCGCCGAGCGCGACGGGGGCGGGGTCACGCTGCTCGACCGGACCTGGGACCGGATGAAGGAGGGGAGCGTCCCGGACCCGGTCGGGACCGACCGGCGCGCGATCGCGGACGGCTACGTCTCCGTCTCGCCGCTGACCGCGCCACACACGACCCGCCACCACGGGGCGCTGGACGGGCTGGCGGAGTCGTATCCCGGCCGGGAGGAGGAGTGACGCCGCGTCCGTCGGGTCAACTGGGAACGTTTTGTCAACGTGGGAAGGCGGCAGCGGCGGCGCGCGGCGGCTGGCCTCCGTGCCAGCCGAACGCGCGCAAGGGACGAGCACCGCAGCGGAGTGAGCGGAGCGAACGGAACGAGGAGCACAGGGGGCTGGGGAGGGTGAGGTGCGGTCCGGGAGGGACTGAAAGGGGCCGCGAATCTCGGCTCGGTGCGGCCGCTGCGCGCCTCGGCTCACTTCGTTCGCCTGCGGTGCTTGACGGTCCGCGCCAGCGCCGAGGTTCGCGGGGGCTTTCGGGAACTGCGCAGCGATAACTGAACCGACCGATGAACCGCGAGGACTTTCGAAGCTATCCGACTCCCGAATTCCAGCGAACCAGCACGCCGTCGCCGGAGTGGACACGCTTAAGCGGGGGCGGGCGGAACCGTCGCCCACCATGAGTCCGCTCCTCCTCCTCGCCCAGTCGGAGGCGCCGCGCCTGCCCGTCACGGAGACGGCCACCGTCGTGCTCGTCGCCAGCCTGGTCATCACCGTCGCCTGGTTGCTCCACCTGTACAGCTGAGGCGTCGGTCCCGATCCCGGGACTGACGCCGTCCCGGGACGGCGTCAGTCCTCGACCGGTTCCACGCGCTCGCGGAGCCACGCGGCCGCGCGCTCGGCCTCGCCCGCCTCGCCGGCGGTGAGCCGTACCCGGACGGCGTCGCCCGGGTACGAGCCCACGGTCACGTCGAACTCCTCGCGCACCGCCGCCAGCCGATCGAGCAGCGTCGACTCCGGCTCGGGCGTCTCGACCGTCTCCGTGTGGGTGATCTGCCCCTCGAACTCGTCGGCGACCGACTCGAACATCGCCTCCATCTCCGCGGGGACGCCCGGGAACACGTACACCGAGTCGAGCACGCAGCCCGGCGCGACGCCGACCTCGTTGTTGAGCGGGCGCGCGCCCGCCGGCAGCGCGGTCGTCCCCTCGTCGAGGTCGCCCGCCGCGTAGCCCCCTTCCCCGGTGAGCCAGTCGTGCGCCTCGCCGTTCCGTTCCAGCCCGCGGCCGAACGCCGCGGCGACGCCCTCCAGGGTGACGTCGTCGTGGGTCGGCCCGACGCCCCCGGTGACGAGGACGGCGTCGTACTCGGCGCGGTACTCGTTCACCACCCGGGCGACGTCGGCGACCCTGTCGGGCACGGTGGTCGCCCGCTCGACTGTCACTCCCCGGTCGTGGAGGCGCGACGCGAGCCACGTCGCGTTGGTGTTCGCGGTGTCGCCGTTGAGGAGCTCGTCCCCCACGGTGACGATGGCAGCCTGCATGCGCGTGAGGAGGGGGGAGACGGGGATAAGTTCGCGGGACCGGTCGAGTTCGTCCCCGGATCGGCGTGAAGGACCCGTGGTGATGGGGCCGTGCCCTCGAAAGCCCCCGCGGGTCCGAACTCGTCCCGTCGTGCTCCTCGTGCGCGGCCGCCGCGCGCCGCTGCACGACGGCTCCCCCGGGACGGAGATGCGCGTCCGAGAACGGAAGCGACACCGCCCGTGGTACCCCGCTACCCTGTCACCGTCGCTGACGAACGGTTTCAGCCCATCCCCGGCGGCGGGTCGCGCCCGGAGTCGTCCTCGACGTCCACGTCGAGGCCGAGTTCCTCCCGCTGTTCGCGGAGTTCCCGGAGCTTCCGCCGGAAGTACGCCAGCCCCACGAGCGCGACGACGCTGAACACGGCCACCAGCCCGCCGAACAGCGTGAGGTCACGCTGGAGGTAGAACTGGACGAGCACCCTGTCGGCCGTCACGTCCTCCCACGTGATGTGGACCCGGTTCCGGTCGTCGACGGCGGTCTCAGAACCGCCCGGCCTGATCCGACCGAACACCGGCGCGGACGCCCGCCGGTCCGGCGGGAGGACGACCTCGTAGGAGCCGTCGACGTACGTCGGGAGCGAGAAGCGCTTGGGCGTGCTCCCCGCGGTGAACGCCAGTTCGCCCCCCTCCTCGGGGGTCGTGATGACCACCTCGTCGCGGGTCTCCTCGACGTTCCCGCGCTCGGCCAGCGTCGAGCCGTTGATGACGGTTCCGTTCGGGTACCGGTACCTGACGGCCCGGACGTCGAGCGGGTTCTGCCCGCCCAGCCCGTCGTTGCGGTACAGCGTCAGCTCCGTGCCGTTCACGCTGTAGACGCCCTGGAACGTCGAGTCGGCACGGACGGTGAGGTGGACGTCGGCGCTCTCGTTCCACGCGTACCCCTCGCCCGCGGGCTCCTCGTCCAGCCGCTCGGCCGGAATCGAGTCGTCGCCGAAGAGGCCGAGACAGCCCGACAGCGCGAGCATGCCGACGACGGCGGCGAGCGCGAGGAGCCGACGCCGCCTCATGGAATGACGGCTTTCAGCTCCGCGGGGAGGTACCCGCCGATGGCCGCGAGCAGCCCCGGCGGGTCGGTCCCCTCCGCGCAGACGATGCTCTGTTCGAGCAGTCCGAGCCGCTCGACCGTCACGATGTCCTGTGCGTGTCCCGCCCGGTTCACCGTCGCGCGCACCTCTCCGCGCGTCGCGCTGTTCACGTTGACGCGGCCGGGACCGCGGGTCCAGTCGTACAGCCGGTCCCGTTCGGCCTCGGCCAGTTCGTTCGCGCCGTCCTCGCGGTACACGAACCGGAGCGGGAGGTGCTGGACGAGCCCGAAGCGGTCGCGGATCTGCGAGGGGCTCCCCCGACCGAGCCCGAGCTCCTCGGTCGGCACGCGGAGCTCGCGGCCGGCGTCGAGCGTGAACCCGTCCTCGTCCCAGCCTTCCAGGGTCCCGCGGTACGTCTCGCCGTCGGTGAAGTGCTCGGTCACCTCGCCCCAGTGCTCGCGGAGGACGTTCCGCGCGACCGTGGCGTCCTCGCCCTCGACGGTGACGGAGACGAAGTCGTCGCGCCGGACGCCGACCTCGTACTGGACGGCGAGGTCGCCCAGATCGTTGGCGACGAGCGAGGTCATCCCGTCGAGCGCCCGGTCGCGCGCGTCGCCGGAGACGTAGCACTTGGTCGCGAGAACGACCATTACGCGCCGGCCCCGGCGTCGCGGTCGACGTTCAGCTCGTCGCGGAGCTGGTCGATGCGCCACTCCATCGCCTCGACGAGGCGGCTGTTCTCCATCGACTCCAGCGGGGAGCCGCACTCGGGACACTCGAAGCCGAACTCCATCGCCTCCTCGAACTCGAAGCGGATCGAGTCCACCTCACAGAGGTAGAACTGGTGGTCCTCCTCGTAGGACTCGCGCTCCTCGAGCCCCTCGAGGAGCCGGTACATCTCCTCCTCCAGGTTCTCCGGGACGTTGTCGTACTCGAACGTCCACAGGTAGGTGAGCCAGCCGGAGTCCTCGTCGCGCACCCGGCGGTACGAGGCGAGGTCGTTCTCGTAGAGGATGAACAGCGCCCGCCGCACGTCGTTCAGCTCCAGCCCCAGTTCCTCCGCGAGTTCCTCGTCGGTGACCTCCCCGTCCGGCGGCGCGGCGGCGACGGGCATGCCGGTCGGACCGACGAGTTCGTGGAGGTACTTCTGGATGACCGGGTCCTCCAGGAGATCCTCAAAAGCCATTGTCGATGCTCCGGCGCGAATTCGTTTAAAAGCACCGGATGCCGCGGTCGCGCCGACGAGGCGTTATGGCCCGTGCCACCGTCTCCCCTGCGTATGGGTATCGCACCGCCGACGGTGCCCGCGGACCGTCTCGAGTCGGAGGGCTGGCGGGTGGCGGACCGCGCCGAGGGGACCGCGTTCGACGTCGGCGTCGTCGCGGTGGGGACACACGCCGTCGTCTACGAGGACGCCCGCCTCCGTGAGGCGATCCGCGCGGAAACGGGAATCGACGGGACGTGGCGGTTCTTCCTCGCCTCGCGGGTCTCGTTCGCCGGTCCGGTTCCGAACTCGCGTCTCCTCGGGCGGTTCGTCGCCGACCGGGCACACGAGGGGTTCCGGGACGCCCTCCTCGAGCGGGGGTTCTCGAACCTCCGGACCACGGAACAGCGACGGATCAGCTTCGACGAGGCCGACGGAACTCCCGCCGGCATCGGCGTCGACGAGACCGTCGGTGCCGACGACGGCGACGGGTCGGAGCCGGCGGAACCGGTCGGCTACGACGCCGACTGCGTGCTCGATGCGGTGCGACTCCGGACCCGCGCGCTGGCCGCGGTTCGCGGGACCGACGACGGACGCCTCCTCGTCGGCGGCGCCTACCCGACGGACGTGCGCGAGGCGCCCGACCCGGAGGTGCGGGAACGGCTCCGCGAGCACGTCGACCCCGAACGGTTCGAGGCGGATCTGCTCGCGCTCATTCGGGCGACCGGCTGACGTCGAGTCGGTCGCGGGCCGCCGACACGAGCGCGGCGCCGTCCATCGACGCGAGTTCCTCCTCCGCGAGCGAGAGCTGCTGGCGCGGCCGGCCGACCCCCGCGGGAACCCGCTTCGTCTCCACGAGCCCCGCCTTCGACAGTCGCTCCTTCGCCCGCGCGATCTCCGTCCTGCTGGAGAAGCCGATCTCGCGGGCCCACTCGCCGAGTTCGATGGAGAACAGTTCGTGTCGAGCCCCGACGAGCGTACAGGCGGTGATCGCGTCGAACGGGCCGTCCTCGTTGATCGGGTCCTCCCCCTCGAGGATCGCCGAGAGGGTGCCGGCCGCGTCGGGCCAGCGGTCGCCGAAGCTCTCCAGCAGCGCAGTCCGGCCGGGCACGTCGGGGGCGTAGGTCGTCGCGTGTTCCCAACGGGCGTCGAACGTCTCGCGGAACGCGGCGATCGCCCCGGCGTCCTCGGTCGAAAGCGAACTCAGCCGGTTGTCGGTCCGTACGTGGACCCAGATGCGCTCCTCACCCAGCGTCAGGCTCGCGCCCGGGTCGGGGTCGGTCCGAACCGCGAGCCGCCCCTCCGCGACGGCGTCGGCGGCCGCGGTCGCCGCGCGGAACTCGCCGAACAGCCCTCCGGCGTGGTCGGGCGGGAGGAGGAGCCTGGCGCTGCCGTCCGTCGAGTGGACCGCGAGCGCGACGGCACGGGCGAGACTGGGCGAGGGGGACACGAACAGCGGGTCCCGGGCCTCGGCGACGAGCGTCTTCGCGACGGAGGGCGTCGCGTCGAGCGGGCGAGCCGACATGCACGCCCATGGTCAATCCACTGACTTCAAAGTTGACTAATCGTTTCGCCCGAACGTAAGATACCCCGTGTGGCCGACTCCGGCCGTGCTCGGGCGGGTTCCGCGCTCGTCGACGTGGAGTTCGCGCTGGATGGTCTCCAGCGTCTCGACGTCGAGCAGGCCGGCCTCGCGTGCGGTCTCCTCCGCACGCCGGGCGTCCTCCACGAACGGCGCGTAGACGGCGCAGTAGCCGCCGCTGGCGAGCAGGTCGGGCGCGCGCTCGACGACGGCGGCGGCGTCCCCCGTGTCGAGCGTCAGGAGGTCGAACGCGCCCCCGGCGAACCCGTCGAGTTCCTCCACCACGTCGCCGGTACGGACCTCGACCCGCTCGCCGACGCCGGCGAGCGCCATGTTCCCCCTGGCGACCTCGGCGAACTCGGGGTCGCGTTCGTAGGTCGTCACGTCGGCCCCGAGCCGACCGAGGTACGCGGCGAGCACCCCCGTGCCGGTGCCGGCGTCGAGCACGAGGTCGCCCGACTGTGCGCCCGTGTGGCCGATCACGAGCCCGACGTCCCGGGGCATCATCGGCGCGCCCGTGCGCTCGAAGTGGGCGAACAGGTCCGGACCGCGGAGGCTCCGGACGCGAAACGTCTCGCCGAGATGCGTCTCGATCGTCTCGCCGGGCGCCGGGTCGTCGGGAACGGTCAGGACGCCGAGGTCCGTCTGGAGCTCCTCGCCGGGCGCCCGGAGGTACTCCCGGTCCGAGTCCGTGTGAACGAGGAGGACGGCGGCGTCGCTCACTCCAGCCGGGAGATGGCAGCCGCGAGATCGCCGTTCTCGGCTTCGAGTGCCTCGCGCGCGTCGTCGGTGCTCACGCCGGCCCGCTGGGCGACGATCTCCACGTCGTCCGCGGGGACCTCCGGGGCGCCCTCGTCGTCCCCGGCCGACTCGTCGGCGTCCGCGTCGCCGCCCTCGCCGCGTCCGCGCGTCTCGGGGGAGCCGACCACCTGGTAGGTCTGCTGGCCCTGGGCGTCCATGCGGGTGACCTCCGCGTCGGAGAACACGAGGTCCTCGTCGGCGGTCCTGATGACGACCTCCTCGGCGTCGATCTCGGTCACGTCGATCCCCATCTGCTTCATCATCTGTTCCATCTTCCGCGGGTTCATGCCGCCGCCTCCGAACATGCCTGACTCGTCGGGGTGGCGGAGCAAAAGCGTGGCGACGTCCCTCGGGGCCGTGAACGGTTCACACGGGCCCGCGCCCGGCCCGTCGTCGGTTGGACGGCCGGTCACCCGCCCGTTTCTTGGCGAGCGCCGTCGTGCGGTCGACCATGCAACTGGCCGAACGGACGTGGCCGGAGCTGGGCGAGTACGTCGCGGAGGAGTCGGTCGCGGTCGTGCCGCTCGGCTCGACCGAGCAACACGGCCCGCACCTCCCGCTGGCGACCGACCACCTCATCGCGGAGGCGCTGGCGAGCGAGGCGGCCGACCGCGCCGGCTTCCTCCGTACGCCGCCGGTCCGCATCGGCGTCTCGGAGCACCACCGGCAGTTCCACGGGACGATGTGGGTCGACCCGGGGGCGTTCCGTGACTACGTGGAGAGCCTCACGCGGAACCTCACCTACCACGGCGTCGACCGGGTGGTGTACGTGAACGCCCACGGCGGCAACGTCCAGCACCTCCGCGAGGTGGGCCGGCGGCTCAGGCGCGACCGGACGGCCTACGCGATCGAGTGGATGTGGGACGAGTCCATCCCCGACCTGGTGTTCGACTCGTTCGCGCACAACGGTCCGCACGGCGGCCCGAAGGAGACGGCGATGATCCAGCACATCGCGCCCGAACTGGTCCGGGAGGGGAAGCTGGCGTCGGCGCGGGACGGCGGCGTCGTCGACCTCTCGGCGGCCCCGACACAGCAGTTCGGCGCGCGGACGTACTACGACAGCGCCGACAACTCCCCGAACGGCGTCTTCGGCGACCAGACGGAGGCGACGGCGGAGATCGGCGCTGAACTGTTCGAGGCGGCGACCGAACAGCTCGTCAACCTGTTGGAGTGGCTCGACGGGCAGCCGTTCGAGGACCTCATGCCGAAGCCCCACGTCGACCCGCAGCCGGGAAGCGGTCGCTCGACGTCGAGGTGATGGCTGACGGGCGGCGTCGACGGCCCGCGGGATCGACCGTCGGAACCGGCCGACGATCGCGGGCGACTCGTCCGTCCGACGTGACGCCGCACACCCGCGGACGTCGGACGGCGGTTCTCAGCGCACGCCGGCCGTGGTCCCGCCCTCGTATTTGAACCTCGGCGTCGGTCGCCCCGACCCGGCGGTCGGTTCCCCTCGGTGGTCTCCGCTCGGCGGCCCCTGCCCCGTTCACTCCGTGACCTTCGTGGTGACGGCGAGCCCCGACCCCACCGGGAGGACGACCGTCTCGTACTCGGACGCGCCACAGACCGCGTCGAGGTAGCAGGCGATGCCGCGCGAGTCCTCGTCGTCCACGTCGATGGCGTGGGGCTCCCCTTCGAGGTGCGCGAGCAGCGCGTCGAAGTCCACCGGGCCGTACATGACGTTGTCCGCCACGACGACTCCCCCGTCCGCGAGTTTCGGCGCGGCGGCCTCGAACGCCTCCTCGTAGCGCTCCTTCTGGTGGTCGACGAGCACGACGTCGAACGGGCCGTCGTAGCGCTCGACCGCCTCGAGGGCATCGCCGCGTTCGAACCGACAGCGCTCGGCCAGCCCCGCCTCGGCCAGGAACTCCCGGCCCCGCTCCAGTTCGTCCTCGTCGAACTCGGTGAGGACGACGCGGTCGGCGCCGCCGCGGAGGAACCACGACGCGGAGTAGCCGAAGCCGGAGCCGAACTCGAACACGGTTTCCGCGTCCGTCAGGCGGGCGAGGAGGGCGAGGACGGCGCCGGCGTCGGGGCCGATGTTCGGGAACCGGCGCTCGCGCGCGAACGCCGCCATCCGCTCCTGTACCTCGGTGTGCTCCGGGCCGGCGGCCCGGACGAACCGCGCCACGTCCTCGCTGATCGCCATGGTCGATGCAACCACCGGCGTGACCGTGAGCCTTCGGGTCTCGCCGGGGAAAACGATTCGTGGCTCCCGGGAAACGGCGGGGCATGGGCGGCACACGCGTCGAGGAGGTGACGACGAGCGAGGGCTGGGACCGCGCGGTCCCGGTGCTCCGTGAACTGTGGACCGACGCCGACGAGTCGTTCGTCCGCTCGTGGCGTGAGGAGGAGGGCTACCGCCTGTTCGGCCGCTACGACGGCGACGAACTGGTCGGCGTCGCCGGCGTCTCCGTCCGGCGGGTGGTCCACCACGAACGCCAGGCGTGGGTCCACGACCTCGTCGTGACGGGCCCCCGGCGCGGCGAGGGCCACGGCGCGGCGCTGCTGTCGTTCGTCGAGTCGTGGGCCCGCGAACGGGACTGCGAGCACGTGGTCCTGGCGAGCCTCCTCGACAACGAGGGGGCGATCGAGTTCTACGAGCGCGAGGGGATGGACCGCTGGGCGTACCTGTTCGAGACGGAACTCTGAGGCGTCGGGGCCGTCGGGACGGGCACGGCGGGTGACGCCCCCGGTGATCGGTCGTCGCGTTACAGCCCCGGGCTGACCAGGTAGCCGCCGATGGTCAGCAGAACCAGTCCGACGGCGCTGGCCGCCTTGAGGAACGCGTCAGCGTCGCGGGCGGCGGTCCGGACCTTGCCGACGCCGAGCGCGGACCGAACCTTGCTCGCCCCGACCTCGACGAGCGCGGTCATCACGAGCCAGAGCGTCAGCATCGTGAGCACGAGGTGGCCCTGGCCGGTGCCGAACAGCCGTTCGCTCCCGTAGACGGTGGCCGCCATGTGGCCGCCGGTGGCGACGAAGACGAGCGCGCCGAGGCGGGTGAGCGTCGTGAGCCCCGACGTGACCGACGCGAGCGCGTCGGCGCCGAGGTCGCCGTCGCCCGCGAGCGGGAGCACCTTCCAGGCCGCGAGCAGGACGGCGCCGACCCACGCGCCCGCGAACAGCGTGTGCAGGACGTACGCGACGGTGAGTGCAGTGGACACGTCGGCCACGTCGAATGGGGTCCGCATAAATCCCGGCAGGATGGGCCGGTCGTGGAGGTACTCGGACGGTCGCACGGGGTCCGAGCGCCGTCGCCCCGAGGTGGTCCACGCGAGCACGTGGAGGCTTTAAGGTCCGACGGGGCCACGCCCTACGTGATGTTCGACCCCGACGACCTGGAGGAAATCCGCTCGGAGAAGGAGCGGTGGGAGGAGGAGACCCGCGCGCCCACCGTCGAGCGGTTCGGGGAGCGCGAGGAGCGGTTCACCACCGACACGGGCGGCCAGGAAGTGAAGCCGCTGTACACGCCGGACGACGTGGCGGACCTCGACTACGGGGACGACCTCGGGTTCCCCGGCGAGGAGCCGTACACCCGCGGCGTCTACCCGACGATGCACCGCGGTCGGCTGTGGACGATGCGCCAGTACGCCGGGATGGGCACCGCGGCCGAGACGAACGAGCGCTTCCGCTACCTCATCGACGAGGGCTCCTCGGGGCTCTCGATGGCGTTCGACCTGCCGACCCAGATGGGCTACGACTCGGACGCCGACATGGCCGCCGGCGAGGTCGGCAAGTCCGGCGTCGCCATCGACTCGCTGGAGGACTTCGAGCGCGTCTTCGACGGCATCCCGCTGGACGAGGTGTCCACCTCGATGACCATCAACGCGCCCGCCTCCGTGCTGCTCGCGATGTACGTCGCGATGGGCGACCGGCAGGGCGTCGAACGGGCGGAGCTGCGCGGCACCGTCCAGAACGACATCATGAAGGAGTACATCGCGCGGAACCTCTACATCTACCCGCCCGAGGAGTCGATGCGACTCATCACCGACATCTTCGAGTTCTGCGCGGCCGAGACGCCGAAGTTCAACACCATCTCCATCTCCGGCTACCACATCCGGGAGGCCGGTTCGACGGCGGCCCAGGAGGTCGCGTTCACGCTCGGCAACGGCATCGAGTACGTGCAGGCGGCCGTCGACGCCGGCCTCGACGTCGACGAGTTCGCCCCGCAGCTCTCCTTCTTCTTCAACGCCCACAACAACGTCCTCGAGGAGGTCGCCAAGTTCCGGGCCGCCCGTCGGATGTGGGCGAAGATCATGGAGGAGCGCTTCGGCGCCGAGAACCCCAAGTCGAAACAGCTCAAGTTCCACACCCAGACCGCCGGCTCGATGCTGACGGCCCAGCAGATCGAGAACAACGTCGTCCGCGTCGGCTACCAGGCGCTCGCGGCGGTGCTCGGCGGCACCCAGAGCCTCCACACCAACGGGAAGGACGAGGCGCTCTCGCTCCCCACGGAGAAGTCCGTCCGGACGGCGCTGCGGACCCAGCAGATCCTCGCCCACGAGTCGGGCGCCGCGGACACCATCGACCCCCTCGCGGGGAGCTACTACGTCGAGAGCCTCACGGACGGCATCGAGGAGGAGGCGTTCGGGATCATCGACGAGGTCGACACCCGCGGCGGGATGCTGGAGGCGGTCGAGAGCCAGTGGGTCCAGCGGCAGATCCAGGACACCGCCTTCGAGCGCCAGCGCGAGATCGAGGAGGGCGAGCGGGTCATCGTCGGCGTCAACGAGTACCAGGTCGAGGAGGAGGCGCGGATCGACCTCGAGGAGGTCTCCGAGGAGGAGGAGCGGGCACAGGTCCAGCGCGTCCGGGACCTCCGCGCGTCCAGGGACTCGGAGGCGGTCGAGGACGCGCTGGCGGCGCTTCGGGACGTCGCCCGGGGCGACGGCAACGTGATGCCGGCCGTCGTGGACGCGGTGAAGGCGTACGCGACCGTCGGGGAGATCTGTAACGTGTTCCGCGACGAGTTCGGCGAGTACCAGCCTGGGAGCACCGTCTGAAGGGATCGGGGTTCGGGGGCCGTCCGGAACGGGTGGCTACCACGTCGTCACGGCTTACCGGCCCGCGGGACCGTGCCGGCGGGGGCGCTCGGACGCCCGGATTTTTCTCGCTCGCCCCCGGAGGTCAGGCATGCACCTCGATCACGTCGGCGTCGCCACCGACGACGCCGCGGCGCTCGCGGACCTGTTCACCGACCTGCTCGGCGCGAGCGTCGCCCACGAGGAGGAGTTCGACGGGATGGGCGTCGTCTTCCTCGAGACGGGCGACTCGTACCTCGAACTGCTCGAACCGCTCGAGGGGGAGGGAGCCATCGCGTGCTACCTGGAGGGGAACGGCCCCGGCATCCACCACCTCGCGTACGCCACCGAGGACGTCGAGGCCGCGCTCGGGCGGGCGCGTTCGATGGGCGTCGAACTCGTCGACGAGGAGCCCCGCGAGGGCGCCTGGGGCCACGAGGTCGCGTTCCTCCACCCGGGCTCGACCGGCGGCGTGCTCGTCGAGTTCGTCGGGCACTGAGGTCGCGGGACACCTGTCAGTCACGAGGGGTTTCTTTCAGGCCGACCTGGACCGACCCGAGGCGGAAGAGTAGTAAGGCCCCGGTCCACCTCCCTCGGTATGCGCGACTGGCTCGCCCATCGGGTCGCCGCCACGCCGGACGCGGAGGCGCTCGTCTCGGCGGCGACCGGGCGGACCTGGACGTACGCGGACCTGGACGAGGCGGCCGACGAGATGGCCCGGCGGCTGGCGGGGCTGGGCGTCGGCCCCGGGGACCACGTCGCGGTCGTCGTGAGCCCCCGGATCGAGTACGTCACGCTGGTCCACGCGACGATGCGGCTCGGTGCCCGACTCGTCCCGACGAGCCACGAACTCACGCCGGCCGAGCTCCGTCCCCGCCTCGACGCGGCTGACGCGACCGTGCTCGTCTGCGAGGCCGACACCGAGGGGACCGCGGTGGAGGCGACGGCCGCGACCGACGAGGGGGAGGCGGAGGAGACCGGCGAGGGAAGGGAAGCGAGGAACGACGAGGGGGAGGCGGCGGGGAACGGCGACGAAGGGTCGACGACCGCGGACGGGCAGGCGGGGACGGCGGGCGAGCCGACGGTCCCCGTCGTCTCGCTCGACGAGGCGGACGCCGACCGGGTGGCGCACCTGAAGGCCGCCGAGGGGGGAGAGATCGAGCCCTCGCCCTGGACGCGCGGCCAGCCGCTCCTCATGCTGTTCACCTCCGGGTCGACCGGCACGTCCAAGCTGGTCGTGCTCACGATGGGGAACGTCCTCGCCTCCGCGACCGCCTCCGCGTTCCGGCTGGGCGTGAACCCCGACGCCCGCTACATGGCGGCGCTCTCGTTCCACCACACCGGCGGCATCATGCCGCTGTACCGCGCGGCGCTGTACGGCACGGGCGTCGTCCTCCGGACCGGGTTCGACGCCGGCGGCGTCGCCGACGACGTCCGCGAGTACGACGTGACGGGCATCTCGCTGGTCCCGACGATGCTCCGCCGGATGCTGGACGCGCGGGGGACCCTCTCCGACTCGCTCCGCGTCGTGCTGCTCGGCGGCGCCCCCGCCTCGGAGGAACTGATCGAGCGCTGTCGCCACTACTCGATCCCGGTCCACCCGACGTACGGCATGACCGAGGCCGCCTCGGGAATCACCGTCGCCAGGCCCGGGGAGGCGTTCGACCGGGTCGGCACCGTCGGCAGACCCCTCCTCTGGACCGACGTCCGCGTCCGCGACGAGGACGGCGAGGAGCTCCCGCCCGGCGAGGTGGGCGAGTTCGTCGTCTCCGGGCCGTCGGTCACCCCCGGCTACTATCGAAACCGCGAGGCGAACGAGTCCGCGCTCGGGGCGGACGGGCTCGCCACCGGCGACAGGGGGTACCGCGACGAGGACGGCTACTGCTACGTCCTCAACCGGGCGGACGACCGCATCCTCACCGGCGGCGAGAACGTCGACCCCGGCGAGGTGCTCGCGGCGCTGCGCGAGCACCCGGAGGTCGCGGACGCGGCGGTCGTCGGCGTCCCCGACGAGGAGTGGGGCGAGCGCGTCGCCGCGCTCGTGGTTCCGGCGGGCGAGGGGGCGGAACGCGGCCCCGGCGACGGACCGGCCGAAACTCCGGACGACGCGCCGGATCGACTGGACGCGGAGGAGCTGCGGGCGTTCTGTCGCGAGCGGCTCGCGGACTTCAAGCTCCCTCGGGCGATCCGGTTCGCGGAGGGGCTCCCGCGGACGGATTCGGGGACGGTGCGGCGTCCGGAGGTGCGGGAGCGGCTCGCTGACGCGACCGGAACGGGCGACGAGGGGCCGGGCGACGAGGAGGAGGGCGGTGCGGGTGCCGACCGGGAGGACGCCGCCGGGCGGGGCGACGAGGGGGTCGACACGGACGCCGGGTGACCCGATAAACGTCGTTCCCCTCGTCGGGCGTTTCAGGACGGTTATGGGCGGCCGCGGCGAACGCCGGCCCATGCGTTCAGACCTCGACCTGCTCGACGAGTCGCTCGTCCCGGAGGACGCCCGCGAGGCCAAGCGGGAGGCCCGCGAGTTCGCGGCCGAGCACATCGCGCCCGTCGCGGAGGAGCACTTCCGCGAGGGCACCTACCCCTGGGATGTCCTGGAGGCCGGGCAGGAGGCCGGCCTCGTGGGGCAGGACGTCCCCGAGGAGTACGGCGGGCGGGGGCTCTCGCTCGTCGAACTGCTCGCCGTCGCCGAGGAGTTCTACCGCGCGGACGCCGGCATCGGGCTCACGCTGATGCTCGCCTCCTTCGGCAACGAACTCGTCTACGAGTACGGCACCGAGGAGCAGTGCGAGGAGTACGTCCGCCCCGTGGCCGAGGGAGAACAGCTCTCCGGGCTGGCGGTTTCGGAACCGGAGACCGGTTCGGACCTCGCGGGGATGACGACCGCGGCAGAGCGGGTCGAGGGCGGCTACGAACTCACCGGCGAGAAGTACTGGGTCGGCAACGCCGTCGAGGCCGACTGGCTCACCCTGTACGCGAAGACGGGCGACCGGGAGGACCGCTACGGCAACTACTCGCTGTTCATCGTCGAGACCGACCGCGACGGCTACGAGGCCGAGCACATCCCAGAGAAGATGGGGATGCGCGCGTCCAAGCAGGGCCACGTCGTCCTCGAGGACTGCTTCGTTCCCGAGGGGAACCTCGTGGGCGCGGAGGGCGGCGGCTTCTACGCGCTCGCGGACTTCTTCAACCACGGCCGGGTCGTCGTCGGCGGCCACGGCCTCGGCCTCGCCGCGGCGGCCATCGAGGAGGCCTGGGAGTTCGTCCACGGGCGGAACGCGTTCGGCCGGAACGTCTCCGACTTCCAGTCGGTCCAGCACGACCTCGCGAACGCGCGGACGGAGTTCGAGGCCGCGCGGTCGCTGACCTACCGCGCGGCCGGGAAGGTCGAGGCGAACGAGGACGCGGGGCTGTGGGCCGCGATGGCGAAGCTGAAGGCGACCGAGACGGCCGTCGACTGCGCCGAGCGCGGCATGCAGCTCCACGGCGGCCGCTCGGTGCTCGCGGACCGCCGCATCGCCCGCGTCTACCGCGACGTCCGCATCCCGGTCATCTACGAGGGTGCCAGCGAGATCCAGCGGAACCTGGTGTACCGGCAGTCGAAGTAGGGCGGCCGGGAACGCCCGCCCGTCGTCAGCAGACCGGCTTCACGTCGACGCCCAGCCCCCGCAGCGAGTCCGCGTAGTCGTCGTAGGCGAGCTGCACGACGTAGGCCGCGACCGCGGCCGCCGTCTCCCAGTCCTCCTCGTGATCGCAGTGGTCGTCGAGGTAGGCGAGTCCGCGCTCCAGTTCCTCCTCCGTCTCCGACCGGAGGTCCCGGAAGAGGTCCGCGCGCGGCTCGTCGGCCTCGTTCACGAAGTGGCTCACGATCTGCAGGTGCGCCCTGACGCTGACGAGCGGCCGGCCGACCAGCCCCGCGGCGACGCGCTCGACGGCGTCCGTTCGATCACGGAGGTAGGAGTGTACGGTTCCCCCGTCCCTCGGGTCGTACTCCTCCCCGAGGGTCTCGAGCACGCGGTCCCGGTGTTCGGCCTCCCGATCGGCGACCCAGCCGAACAGTTCCCGCGCGGCCGGGTCGTTCTCGTGGTCGGCCCACCGGCCGAAGGTGGCGTGGGCCGCGTGTTCGCTGTCGGCGGCCGCGCGGAGCACCGTCCCGGTCGCGAGGTCCGCGTCGGTGAGCGCGACGAGGAACCTGTTCGAGCCCAGCCGTTCCAGTTCGGTGGCCTTCTCCGCCTCGACCCGCTCGCGCAGGGCGGCCGAATCCATGTGGGGAGATGGCCGGCCGTCGGCGTTAACGTTTCCCCGCGCACGCCCCTACCGCTCCCATGACTCACGAGGAGGAACTCGACCCCGAGACGCTCGCGCGCCGCCTCCGCGCCGGCGAGTCGGTCTCGATCCTCGACGTGCGAAACCGCGACGAGTACGAGACCTGGCGCGTGGAGGGCCGGAGCGTGACCGACGCGCAGGTGCCCCACGTGAAGTTCGTCGCGGCGGGAGCGACGGGGGACCCCGCGGACCTCCTCCCCGACGACCTCACGGATCCCGTCGTGTCAGTCTGCCCGCGCGGAGAGGCGAGCACGGAGGTCGCCGGCCTGCTCCGCGAGGCGGGCGTCGACGCAGTGAACCTCGCCGGCGGGATGACCGCCTGGGCGCGGACGTACCTCGCGGCGGAACTCGACGCGGGGGACGCGACGGTCCTCCAGTACCAGCGCCCCTCCTCGGGCTGTCTCGCGTACCTCGTCGTCTCCGGCGGCGAGGCGGCCGTGGTCGACCCCCTCCGGGCGTTCGCGGACCGGTACGTCGAGGACGCCGACGAGCGGGGCGCGACGCTCCGATACGCCCTGGACACCCACGTCCACGCCGACCACGTGAGCGGCGTCCGGGCGGTCGCCGAGCGGACCGACGCCGAAGTCGCCCTCCCCGACGGCGCGGCCGAGCGTGGGCTCGCGTTCGACGCGAGGCTCGTCGGCGACGGTGAGGAACTGCAGGTGGGCGACGCGACGCTCGCGGCGATCCACGCGCCGGGCCACACGAGCGAGCTAACGGCGTTCGCGCTCCGCGGCGGCCGAGGTGACGGCGGCGGCCGCGACGGGGACGGCGGCGGGAGCGGCCGCAACGGGGACGGGGACGAAGCCGCCCCCGACGTCCTCTTCACCGGCGACGCGCTGTTCCTCCGGAGCGTCGGCCGGCCCGACCTCGAGCGGGGCGACGAGGCGGCCCGCGAGTACGCCGTGCTGGCCCACGACACGCTCCACGACCGCCTGCTCGCGCTGCCGGACGACACCCTCGTCGCGCCCGGCCACTACGCCGACCACGCGGACGCCCGGGGCGACGCCTACGCGGCGCCGCTCGGCGACCTGCGGGGGATGGACGTGCTCCAGTTAGACGAGGACGCCTTCGTCGACCGGGTCGCCTCGGACCTGCCGCCCCGGCCGTCGAACTACGAGCGGATCATCGCCACGAACCTGGGGCGCGAGTCGATGGACGACGAGGCGGCGTTCGAGGCGGAACTCGGGCCGAACAACTGCGCGGTGTCGGCCGGCTGAACGGTACGGTTTTCCTCGCGGGCGGGCTCGTTCGACCATGACCGAACGCGACGTCGTCGAGCGGACGGACGAGCCGGCGACGGCAGAGCGCCTCCGGGCCGACCTCCGCGAACTGGGGATCTCGCCCGGCGACGCGGTGCTCGTCCACTCCTCGCTGTCGGCCGTCGGATGGGTCCCGGGCGGCGCCCCCGCGGTCGTCGACGCGCTGCTGGACGCCGTCACCGCGTCCGGGACGCTCGCGATGCCGACCCACTCCACGCAGCTGTCGGACCCGGCCGACTGGGAGCGTCCGCCGGTGCCGGACGACTGGTTCGAAACCATCCGCGAGGCCGCCCCGCCGTTCCGCCCGGAACTCACGCCGACCCGCGGGATGGGCGCCGTCGTGGACTGCTTCCGCGCGTACCCGGACGTCGTCCGGAGCGACCACCCCACCACCTCGTTCGCCGCGTGGGGCGCTGACGCGGACCGGGTGACGGCCGACCACGCCTACGACTCGCCGCTGGGGGAGGCCTCGCCGCTCGCGCGACTCTACGACCTGGACGCGACGGTCCTGCGCATCGGCGTGGACGCGAACACGTCGCTCCATCTCGCGGAGTACCGCGCCGACTACGACGGGGCGTCCGAAAGGAGTGGGGCCCCGGTGCTGACCGACGAGGGGCGGCGCTGGATCACCTGGGAGGAGCCCGCGAGCGAGGACGACTTCCGCGAGATCGAGGCGGCGTTCGAACGCGAAGGCGACGTTGCTCGGGGGACGGTCGGCCTGGCGGAGTCGACGCTGTGCCGGATGCGCCCGCTCGTCGACTTCGCAGTCGAGTGGATGGGCGAGAACCGGTAGTCAGTCGTCCGCGGCCGCTCCGTTCGCGCCGTCCATCGCCGTCGCGTCGTCCTCGATGCTCGGGGGGTACTTCCCGCGGTCGAGTTTGAGGTCGGACTCCGGCCGGGCCATGCAGGTGAGCGCGTAGTCCTCGGCCTCCTCCTCGGTGAGCCCGCGGGCGACGGCGGCCTGCTGGGCCACCTCGCCCTCGACGATCTCGGCGGAGCAGGCGAGACACATGCCGACCCGGCAGGAGTACTCCTGGGCGATGCCGGCCTCGATGCACGCGCTCAGGATCGTCTGCTTGTCGGACATCTCCAGCGTCTCGCCCGTGCCGACGAACTCGACGGTGTGCTCGGTCATATCTCGGAGGGTCACGGGAGTCGGGCTAAAGTCTTGTTATGATTCCGCCGTCGACGCCGGAAATTTCGTCCCCGTCGTGCGGTCAGATGGCCTCGAATGGGGGATTCCGGGGTAGCCCCCGGTCCCGGCCGACCGTCCTCGGCAACGGCGACGGCCACGGGACAGTCTCCCACCTCCGTTTCTCACTCGCCACGAAGCTCGAACTTCTGGACCTTCCCGGTCGTCGTCCGGGGAAGCTCCTCGACGAACGCCACCTCGCGCGGGTGCTTGTACTCCGCGAGGTTGTCGAGACAGAACTGCCTGATCCCGTCGGCCGACACCTCCCCGTCCGGCGCCCGGACGACGAACGCCTTCACCGTCTCGCCGCGGCGGTCGTCCGGGATCCCGACGACCGCGACGTCGGCGACCGCCTCGTGCTCGAACAGCAACTCCTCCACCTCGCGCGGGTAGACGTTGTAGCCCGCGGTGTTGATCATGTGCTTCCGCCGGTCGACCACGTAGTAGAAGCCGTCCTCGTCGTGGTAGCCGACGTCGCCTGTGTGGAACCAGCGTGTCCCCCCTTCGTGGGTGAACGCCTCCTCGTTCGCCTCCGGCCGGTCGTGGTAGCCCTGCATCACGTTCGGGCCGGCGACGACGAGTTCGCCCGTGACGTCGTCCAGGTCGGTTTCGCCGGACCCCGTCCGGCTCTCCGAGGCCGTTCCCCCCTCGCCGCCCTCGTCGACCGGCCCCTCGGGGACCGGGTCGACCGCCTCGAACCCGTCGTCGACGATCCGCGCCTCGACGCCCGGAAGCGTCCGCCCGATGGAGCCGACCCGCCGGCCCTCGTCGGCGCTGTTGAAGTGGGTGACCGGGCTGGTCTCGGTGAGGCCGTACCCCTCGTAGATCGTCGCGTCGAACAGTTCCTCGAAGCGCCGGAGCACCTCCACCGGGATGCCGGCGCCGCCGACCCCGCACATCCGGAGCGAGGAGAGGTTTCGGTCCTCGGCGTCCGGCTGGTTGACGACGTCGTTGTACATCGCGGGCACGCCGTGCATCATGGTCAGCCCCTCGCGCTCGATCAGGTCCATCGCCTCCTCCGCGTCCCACGAGGGGAGCGGGAAGTAGGCGCCGCCGGCGAACAGCGCCGCGTTCATCACGACGGTCATGCCGTATATGTGGAACAACGGGAGCACCCCGAGCAGGCTATCGTCGGCGCGGACGCCGCCCCGGGGGAGCGAGCGCGACATCTCGGCGTTCGACCGGAGGTTCTCGTGGGTAAGGAGCACGCCCTTCGGCTGGCCGGTCGTCCCCGAGGTGTACGGCTGGCAGGCGACGTCGTCGGCGTCGCGCTCGACCGTCTCGAACCCGGGCGTCCCGCAGAACTCCTCGAAGGCGACGGCGTCGTCGGCCCCCGCGTCGCCGTCCCCGCCGACCGTGACGAGGTGCTCGACGCCCGTCTCCTCCCGTACCTCCTCGACGAACGGCGCGAGGTCCGCGAGCGCGACGACCACGTCCGCGCCCGAGTCCGAGAGGAGGTGCTCTATCTCCCGCGCCTTGTACTGGGGGTTCATCGGGACGACGACACCCCCGGCCCGCAGGGTCCCGTGGAAACCCACGACGAACTGCGGGAGGTTCGGCAGGTAGAGCCCGACCCGGTCGCCGGGTTCGACGCCCGCATCGGCCAACCCCGAGGCGAACGCTCCGATCTGACCCCACAGTTCCCCGTAGGTGAGCTCCCGGCCGCGGAACCCGACCGCCGTCCCGTCCGCGTGTTCGTCGGCTGCCGCCGCGACGGATTCTACCAGATTGACCATGACGGATTCCCGGCGTGTCGCGGGTAAAGTCTTTCCCGCCGAGGGGGTGCGAACGGCGCGAACCTTGTCTCCCGTCTCGCCGGAACGGCGACGCGGCCTCGTCCGTCACGGCTGCTCCGTTCGGCCTGTAGTCAGCGAGGTATACTTTTCAGTCTCTCCAGCGTATCGGTGGCATGGATCGGCGGGGCACGCGCTACGATCGCAGCCCGTTCGTGGACGGCGGCGGGCACTTCTCCGGCGTCGGAACGCCGACCGACTGCTCCGGACGGTCTGCCGCGGTCGTCGGGGGAGCGGTGAGCGGTCTGGCCGCGGCGTACGCCCTGCACACGCTCGGCTACGAGGTCACGCTGTACGAGCGCCAGGCCTACACGGCAAAGCGGGTCAACTGCGGCGAGGCGATGACCGCGGCGTCGGCCGTCCCGCTCGCGAAGACGCCCGAGAACGGGTTCGCGAACGACACGCCGGCGTTCGAGGTCGCCGTGTACACGGACACCGGTTCCGACCGGCGGCTCGTGGGGCAGGTGACGCTCCCGGCGGCCGACGCATACGTCACCGATCGGAACCTCGTGGAGCGACGCTGGGCCGAGCAACTGGCGGACGACGGCGTCGGCGTTGAGGCGGACCACTCGGTGACGAAAGCCGAGTTCGAGACGCTCGCGGACGCGCACGACCTGCTCGTGGACGCGACGGGCCAACCGTCGCTCGCCAGCAAGGTGACCCGATCCACCGCCGAGTACAGCGGACACCTGACCGCGCTCAACGCCGACGTGACGGGGGACTTCTCCGAACAGTATCCGCGGTCGCGGATGGTCCTCGAGAACTACGTGGGCTACGCGTGGGCGTTCCCGAAGTCGCCAACGCGCGCCAACGTCGGCATCGGCTGGGCGGGGCCCGACCGGCCCGACGACTACATGGCGGCACTGCGTGCGGCCTGCGAACGGAACGGGTGGCCCGTCCCGACCCGCGACCGGACGAACGTCGCGATCATCCCCGAGGGGCCGAGTTTGGCCCCGACGCGGACGTACCTGCCGGAGTTCGGCGTCGTCCGGGTCGGCGACGCGGCGGGGATCGCGAACCGCCTCACCGGGAAAGGGATCTCCCAGGGGATCCACTCGTCGTACCTGATGGCCGAACTCGCCGCCGAGGACCGCCTCGCCGACTACCCGTTCGTGCTCCACGAGCGGCTCCGCCCGGAGTACTTCCTCGCCCACGTCGTCCGTGGCGTTCTCGAGGTGGGGGAAGCCACGTTGCTCGGCGACGTCCTCGAGGCGGTCGCAGGGATCGACATCGAGGACGTGGACCGGTCGCCGCGGTTGGCCCTCGCTCGGCTCGCCCGGCGTCCCGCCCTGCTCGCCCGGTTGGTGACACGCCCGTGGATCCTCCGGCGCGTGTTCGACGCCTACACCGACCGGTGGGAGTATCGGCGGGCGACGTAGTGGGGCTGTCGAACCGACGTTCGGATCGCCGTCCGCGCGGTCGAACTCCTCGAGCGTCCACGTCCATCGTGAAGCGCTCAGCCTCCACGGCGTGCGGTCAGCGCCCCTCGGAACCGATCAGAGTTCCGGGACGGCCGTGAACAGTAGGACGAACGCGTTCACGGTCAGCAGCGCGAGGACGATCCACTGGAACACGCGCTCGGGGACGTGGTCGAAGATGTACACGCCCACCCACGCGCCGACGAACACCATCGGAATCGCGACCGCCGCCTCGACCATCAGCGGCGACGTTACGGCCCCCGTGTACGTGAGGCTCCCGAGCCGGTACAGCATGAGCGTCCCGAAGAAGGCGGTGAACACCGCCTTCATCTCCTCGTCGCTCCAGAAGCCGCTCGCGGACATGAACGCCCCGTACACGATCATCGGCGGACCGGGGACGGCGACCGATCCGCCGAAGATCCCCGCGAGCAGGCCGGCGGTCGCGCCGACGAGCCGTCCCGGGCGGTACTCCCGCGCCTCGATCCAGTCCGTAACGACGTCGAGTTGCTGGGTCGCCCCGACGACGATGACGGCTAACACGAGGACGGCCCCGATCGCGACGCGCATTTGTGCCGGGTTGAATCGGCTGAACACGTAGATGCCCAGCGGCATCCCCACGGCGAGGCCTGCGACGGGGACGATCCACTTCCGCGGGTCGAACGCGTCGCGGACGCTCCACCAGACTCGCCCGTTGCTCACGACGGCAGTCGCCGTGAAGATGATCGACGCGCTCGACGGGGACCGGAACAGCGGCATCAACCCCATCGACACCTGCGCGAACCCGAACCCCGCGATGCCGTGAACGACCGGTGCGACCAGGATGACGGCCGCGGTGAGGCCGGTCGTCACCCACTCGACTACCATCGACACAGCCCCCGCTCGACGGTTCGACGACTCATCCTCGCGAGGGACGAAGGGTTCCCGAATCATGCCCGTTGTGGTTGCAGACCGAACGGACCCCCGCGGGCTCCCACAGTGGTCGCCCTTTAAACTGCTTGAGATGGAGCCCACAACGCACGTGGCCGAACCCGACCTAGTCCGCCCCGTCGTCACATGTCCAGCGATGAGTCACCCGTGGGCCCCTGGCGGTCGCTCGACGGGGGACTAGCCGGCGACGGTGGGGACCCAGACCTCGTGTTCGCGCACGTCAGCGACCTGCACGGACAGCTGACCCCGCGGCATCAGGTCTACTACGACAACCCCACGTCGGGGCCGGATTTCGAGTTCGGCGACGACGACCGCGTCGTCGAACGCGGCGGCGGCGTCCCGGTCCTCGCGGCGAAACTCGACGAACTCCGCGGGCGACACGAGGTCCGAACGCTGATGAGCGGCGACACGTTCCACGGCTCCGCGGTGACGACGTACACGGACGGGCGGGCGATGCTCGACCCGATCAACCGGCACCTCGAACCCGACGTGTACGTCCCCGGCAACTGGGACTTCTCGAACGAGGCAGCCGAGGACGGCAACTTCCTCGACCTGATGGACGCGCTCGACGCGCCGGTGCTCGCGAACAACCTCTACGACTGGGGGACGGGCGATCGTCTGTTCGACGCCTACGAGGTCTTCGACGTGGGCGGCGTCGCCGTCGGCGTCGTCGGGATGACGAACGTCTACGTCGACCGGATGGCGCCCGCGTTCGCCGAGGGGAAGTACCGGTTCGGGAAGCACCCGGCGCTCCTCGAGGAGTCCGCGGAGGCCGCACGCGAGGACGGCGCGGACGTCGTCGTCGCCGTCACCGAGATCGGCCTCCCCTGGATGGTGCAGGCCGCGAAGGACTGTGCGAACGTGGACGTGATGTTCAGCGCGCACACCCACGAGTACACGTACGACCCAATCGTCGTCGAGGACACGGGGACGGTCGTCGTCGAGTCCGGGATGGGCGAGGCGCTCGGGCGGGTCGACCTCCGGCTTCGGGACGAGGAGGTGCAGTTCCGACACCACCTCTACTGTCTGACCGAGGGCGGCGAGCACACCCCGGAACCGGACCCCGAGGCAGCGGCGACGGTCGAGTCGGTACGCGCGCCGTTCCTCGAGGACGACCCGGGGTTCGAGCGCGGTGCCGGTCGGCTCGACCGTCCCCTCGACGCGGTCGTCGGGCGGACGGAGGAGCCGCTCTACCGGCAGTCGTTCCTCGAGAGCGCCTGGAACACGCTGTTCAACGACGCGCTCCGCGCCCACTTCGAGGCCGACCTGGCCGTCTCGCACGGCTTCCGGTACGGGACCGCCGTCCCCCCGGGCGAGCTCACGCTCGGACAGCTGTACACGTTCTTCCCGCAGACGGTTCCGGTCGCACGCGGGGTCGCGTACGGCCAGCAGCTCACCTCCCACATGGAGACGTTCCTCGAGGACAACTTCACGCCGTACCCGTACGACCAGGAGGACGGCCGCGTCCGGAGCTACTCATCGAACGTCGAGGTGACGATCGACCCGACCGCCAAGCGCGGTCGTCGGCTGGTCGAGCTGCGGGTCGACGGCGAGCCGGTCGACCCGGAGGAACCGTACTCGGTGGCGACGTTCACCCGCCCCGGCGACCCCGAGCGCGACCTCGGGAACTGCGGGTTCCCCTTCCGGGACGTACGCGTCGACGACGGGACGGTCCCGGTCGACGTCGTCGCCGCGTACGTCGAGGAACACTCGCCGGTGGACTACGGGGTGACGGGGCTGGTCCGGACCGCCGACGACGGCGGCCGGGCCCAGAACACCCCCGCCGACGGCCCGTACCCGTTCGTCCAGCCGGGCGTCGACTACGCGGACGGCGAGACCTACTGCGGGACGGCGATGATCCCGCGGGGGAACGCCTTCCCCGACGAGGGGCGGAACCGGCGACGGTAGGGCGGCCGCTGGCGGTCGACCGGCGGAGCCGGTGGCGGAGGGGCGAAGCGACCGACGGACGGACGATGTGGGCGGAGAACCGACGCGAAACCACACGGGAACCCACGAAACCATGGTCGAGAAAATCACCGCGGAACAGCTCGCGGACGGGATAGACGCCGGCGAACAGTTCACGCTCATCGACACGCGCCCGGAGGACAGCTTCGAGGCGTGGCACGTGCGGAACGCGGAGAACGTCCCGTACGACCCGCGGGAGGGACTCGACGAGGGCCAGTTCGAGGAGGTGAAGGAGCTGGCCGACGGCCGCCCCGTCGTCGGCATCTGCGGCAAGGGGATTACATCGACGCCGTTCGGCTTCGAACTCGACGAGAGAGGCTACGACGACGTGTCGGTCGTCGCCGGCGGCATGGAGGCGTGGAGCAAGGTGTACGAGGTCGCCCCCGTCGAGACGGAAAACGACGACCTCGTCGTCCGGCAGGTCCAGCGCCGGGCGAAGGGCTGTCTCGGCTACGTCGTCGGCTCGCGGGAGGCCGAGGAGGCGGTCGTCGTCGACGCGACCAGACAGACCGACCAGTTCAAGGTCACCGCGGCGGACGCGGGGCTCACCGTCGCCCGCGTGTTCGACACGCACGTCCACGCGGACCACATCTCCGGCGGCCCGGCGCTCGCGGAGGAGGTCGGCGTCCCGTACCACCTGGGCGAGCCGGCCCACGACCGCGGCGTCGAGTACGAGTTCGACGCGCTCTCGGACGGGGAGGTCGTCGAGGTCGGCGACGTTAGGGTCGAGGCGCTCCACACGCCGGGGCACACCTCGGAGATGATGAACTACCTCGTGGACGACGAACTCCTGCTCACGGGCGACACGCTGTTCGTCGACTCGGTCGGCCGGACGGAGCTCCAGTTCGGCGAGGCGGACGCCTCCCGTGGCGCCGAACTCTTGTACGAGTCGCTCCACGAGACCATCCTCGAGTTGCCCGACGACGTCCGGATCCTGCCGGGCCACCTCACGATCACGAGCGACGGTCGCTACGAGAACGGGACGCCGGGCGAGCCGCTCACGGCCCGCCTCGGCGATCTCCGCGAGGAACTCGACCTCCTCGGGCTCGACGAGGCGGCGTTTGTCGAGCGGCTGACCGAGAACGCCCCCGAGAAGCCGCCGAACTACGAGTCGGTCATCGCCATCAACACCGGCCGGGAGACGGTCGAGGACGAGAGCGAGGCGACCGAACTCGAACTCGGCCCGAACAACTGTGCCGCGTGAGCGGGGTCACGTCCCCGTGGGTGCCCCCGCGGGGACACCGCGACTCTCGTCCGCTCGGTCGGACCCCGGGAGGACGCGTCCGTCAAAACAGTAATCACCGTTCGGAACGTCTTGCACGATGTGTCCTATACTACACAAAAACAGGTGACCGGATCGTTCGACGACGTCGTCGAGCGGACGATCGACGCGCTGGAGGACGAGGGGTTCGGGGTACTCTGTGACATCGACGTACGGGCCACGTTCGCGGAGAAACTCGACGAGGAGTTCCGCAACTACCGCATCCTCGGGGCGTGCAACCCGCAACTGGCCTACCAGGGGCTCGAGGCCGAGATCGAACTGGGCGCGCTGCTCCCGTGTAACGTCGTCGTCTACGAGGCCGACGACGGCGACGTCGTCGTGAGCGCGGTCGACCCGGAGCAACTCGTCGGCATCACGGACAACCCGGAACTCGACTCCATCTCCGAGGACGTCGCGGGTCGGTTCGAGCGGGTGCTCGACGCGCTGTGAGCGGCCGGTCGTCCCTCGATCGACGGCGGCTTCTTCGTGCGCTCGGCGGGGCCGGTGTGAGCGCGCTCGCTGGCTGTTCCTCGCTCGGCGGCTCGCCGTTCGACGGCTCCGCGTCGACGTCGACTCCCCGTCCGGCCCCCTCGGGCCCGGCCGACACGACCGCGACGCTGCGGGCGACAGCCGGGACGGTCGAGCCGGGCCCGGGGGAGTCCACAGAGAACTGGCTCTTCGACGGCGAGTTCCCCGGCCCCGAACTCCGGATGGCCGAGGGTGAGGTGTTCGAGCTCGAACTGACGAACGACCTCCCGGAAGGGACGACGATACACTGGCACGGCGTCCCCGTGACGAACGGGATGGACGGCGTTCCCGACGTCACCCAGGCGCCGGTCGAACCCGGCGGCTCGTTCACGTACCGGTTCCGGGCGGAGCCCCCGGGCACGTACTTCTACCACAGCCACGCCGGCCTCCAGCTCGACCGCGGGCTGCTCGCTCCGCTCGTCATCGAGGAGTCCGACCCGCACGTGGCGTACGACCGCGAGTACACCGTCGTCGTCGACGACTACCTCGACCGTGCCCCGCGACCGCTCTCCGCCGCCGACTCGGACCGGGGCCCAGGGGGCGGTCCCGGCGGCACGGGCGGCGGACCGATGGCGACGAGACGACCGCCGTACGCCGGCCCCCTCGTCGACGGTCGCCTGCCGGACGACCCGCGAACGTTCGGGGTTCGGGACGGCGAGCGCGTCCGCTTCCGGTTCGTCAACGCGAGCAGCGCGACGGCGTTCCGCGTTCGGATCGCCGGACACCCGTTGACCGTCACGCACGCCGACGGACAGCCGGTCGAGCCGGTCACCGTCGACTCGTTCGGCTTCGGCTCGGGCGAACGGTACGACGCCGTCGTCGAGGCGGGCAACCCCGGGACGTGGGAGCTACGTGCCGACGCCATCGACGGCGACGAACCGCCGGGGAGGGCGATCATGTCGTACGAGGGTACCGGGGCGTCCGAGTCGCCGACCGCTCCGTCGTCGGACGACCGGCGGCTGTCGTACGACGACCTCCGGGCGCTCTCGCCGTTGGACGGCGTCGGCGGGAGTCCGGATCGAACGTTCGACCTGACGCTCTCGGCGGGCCGTCGCTCGAACCGGTGGCTGATCGACGGGGAGGCCTACCCCGACGCGGACCCCCTCGAGGTTCGGGAGGGAGAACACGTCCGGGTCAGGATGACGAACCGGAGCCCCGTCATCCACCCGATGCACCTCCACGGGCACTTCTTCCGGGTCGGGGACGCGGTCAAGGACACCGTGGTCGTCCCCGGCCACATGGGCCAGGTGACGTTCGACTTCGTCGCCGACAACCCCGGGAACTGGCTGTTCCACTGCCACAACCTGTACCACCTCGACGCGGGGATGGCACGCGTCGTGCGGTACGTCCAATGATCCACGCGGTCGGAACACGCTTCCGTCCTTCCGCCCGGCCGCCTCCGGCGGTGCAGATACGACCGAAGTACCGGGAGGTGGGGGGTTCCCGACGGAGGGACGCCGAGTCGCCCGGGTTCCCGCCCAGTACGTCGAACCCGCCGTCGTCCGGTCGCTTTCCGCCGGAAGGTCGACCGTGGGCTTACCCCGTGTCGTGGGGTTCGCGGCCACCTTCGGAACCCGGCCCGTACTCGTGTTCCGCGTACCACTGGGGCTCGGGCCACTGGAATCCACCCTCCCGGTAGACGTCGAACGCGCCCCGCTCGATGTCGTCTCCGATGATCGCCGCGGTTGCTTCGTCGACGCTCACGAAGTGACAAAGCGGGTGGCCGGGGTACGCGACCGCGCTCTCGAGGACGCCGACGACGAGCCCAGTGGCGGGCGCGCGAACGACCTCGACGTCCTCCTTGAAGTGATCCGAGATCGTGAACAGCGGCTCCCCCTCCTCAACGAGCGGGTGAGGTCCCCACTCGATGTCGACGAGGCCGCCGGTTTCCGCGCGCACCCACGTCTTCTCGCCGTCGCGTGCGACCACTCGCGTCCAGCCGGGCCAGGAGACCGGTCGACCGGGAAGCACCTCGTGTTCAGCCAGCACGCTCGCGACACAGTGTAACGCCCGGTCGAGATGCGCCGTCTGGAACCGGTGGGCGCGGCCCATCTCCACCGTGACCGTCGGAATGCCGTCCCCGCAGGCGACACGCCGGAGCGTCCCGTCCGACCCCTCGCCGTCCAGGATGACGCCCGTTCCGAACGCACGAGCGAGACGTTCGACGGCCGGATCGCGCATGTCCGCGCGGACGTGGTACATGGTCGTCCGGTTGCGCGTCGAGGTGTGGAAGTCGAGGCCGAGATCGCACTTCGAGACGAACTCCTCGTAGATCGTGTTCGCGAGCCGGCCGGCCATCGTCCCCCGTGCGTTCCCGGGGAACGACCGGTTGAGGTCCTCGTCGTAGATGGGGACGTAGCGCTGCTGGGCCAGAAACCCCGGGACGTTCAACACGTGGAGACAGACGAGCGCACCGTTGACGTCGCCGGGCCCATAGCGATCTGCCACCTCCTGAACGATCTTGACGCCGTTCAGTTCGTCGCCGTGAACCGCGGCGGCCAGGAAGATCCGGGGACCGGCGGCGTCGCCGTTGACGACGGTGACGGGGATATCCAGCGCGTCGCCGTGATACGTCTCCCCGGCGTCGAAGCGGAACGTCCGCTTCTCGCCCGGATCGACGGAATGTCCACCGACGGTCACTGGTCCCGAGGTCATGGTACAGATGGGTCAGCTGGGTGGCCCGGTCGGCACCCCTAATCCGCCGGCCGTACCTCCCCCGGCACCGACACGCCCGGGAGGCTCGGCAGGTCGAGGTCGACCCGGCGGAGGAACTGGGCGTTGATGGCGACGATCACCGTGCTGAGCGACATGAGCAGGGCACCGACCGCGGGCGAGAGGAGGATGCCGATGGGGGCGAGGACGCCGGCCGCGAGCGGGATGGCGAACACGTTGTAGCCCGCGGCCCAGACGAGGTTCTCCTGCATCTTGCGGTAACTCGCCTTGCTCAGTTTCACGAGGCGAACGACGTCCATCGGGTTGTTCTGGACGAGGATGATGTCCGCCGACTGGACCGCGACGTCCGTCCCCGACCCGATGGCGATGCCGACGTCCGCGCGCGTCAGCGCCGGCGCGTCGTTGACGCCGTCGCCGACCATCGCCACGAACTTGCCCTGGTTCTGCAGTTCCTGTACCTTCTCGTCCTTGTCCTCGGGCAGGACCTCCGCGAACACCGTATCGATGCCGAGCTCCTCGGCCACGGCGTCGGCCACGTCCTTCGAGTCGCCGGTCAGCATCGCCACCTCGATGCCGAGTTCGTGGAGCCCGTCGACGACCCGATAGCTCTCCTCGCGGATGACGTCCGCGAGCGCGAACGCCGCGACCGGGTCCCCCGCGACGCTCGCGGCCCCGCCGCTCGCACCGCCCGAGGGCTCGCCGCGCTCGCCCTCGCGGACCAGGTAGACGACCGTCCGCGCGTTCTCCCCGGCCCGTTCCGCGAACGCCGTCAGTTCCGGCGGGACGTCGCTGTCGAGCTGCGAGAGGAGGTTCGGTCCGCCGACGTGGACCGTCCGTCCGTCGACGGTCGCGCGGACGCCGCGACCCTTGAGCGCCTCGAAGCCGGTCGCGCTTCGCGCCGCGACGCCCCGCTCGTCGGCCGCCTCGCGGATCGCCCGGGCGATCATGTGCTCGGAGTCGCCCTCGACGGCCGCGGCGAGCGCCAGCGCCTCGTCCTCGTCGACGCCGTCGACGGTCGCCACGTCGACGACGCCCTGTTCGCCCTCCGTGAGCGTCCCCGTCTTGTCGAAGACGATCGTGTCCAGTTCGCGGGCCTCCTCCATGGCGATCCGGTCCCGGATCAGCATCCCGTTCTGCGCGGCGAGCGACGTGTTGATCGCGACGACGAGCGGGATGGCGAGCCCGAGCGCGTGTGGGCAGGCGATCACCAGCACGGTCACGACCCGCTCTACGACCGTGGCGTCGAACGAGACGGCGACGGTCCACGCCACGGCGGTCACGGCAGCCGCGGCCACCGCGACGTAGAACAGCCACCCCGCCGCGCGGTCGGCGAGCATCTGGGTCCGGGACTCGCTCTTCTGGGCCTCCTCGACGAGACGCATGATGCCCGCGAGCGTCGTCTCCTCGCCCGTCGCGCTGATTCGGACGCGGAGGCTGCCGTCGCCGTTGATGGTGCCGCCGATCACCTCGTCGCCCGGGTCCTTCGAGACCGGTCTCGACTCCCCGGTGATCATCGACTCGTTCACGTCCGAGTCCCCCTCCTCGACGACGCCGTCGGCGGGGACGCTCGCACCCGGGCGGACGAGCACCAGGTCGTCCTCCGTGAGGTCGCTCACCGGCACCTCCTCTGTGTCGCCGCTTCCGGTGATGCGCTCGGCGGTGTCCGGGAGCAGTTTCGCCAGTTCGTCGAGCGCGCTCGAGGCCCGGCGGACGCTCCGCATCTCGATCCAGTGGCCGAGCAGCATGACGTCGATGAGCGTCACGAGCTCCCAGAAGAACGCCGACGTCGTCGGGAGGACCACGCTCGCCAGGCTGTAGACGAACGCGACGGTGATGGCCATCGAGATGAGCGTCATCATCCCCGGCGCCCGGTCCCTGAGCTCCGGGACGGCCATCCGGAGGAACGGCACGCCCCCGTACCCGAAGACGACCACCGCGAAAACCGGGTTGATCCACTCGCTTCCGGGGAACACTGGGACCGAGAATCCGAGCCACTCCTGCAGCGTCTCGCTGTAGAGGAGGACCGGAATCGAGAGGAGCGTCGAGACGAAGAAGCGTCGTCGGAACATCTGCTCATGCCCTTCGTGCATACCCCCATGGTCTCCGTGGTCGTGGCTGCCATCTCCATGATCCATGTCGTGCTCGTCGTGCTCTGCAACCTCATGCTCCGCCTCGTCAGCGTCCTCGGCTTCCTCCTCAAGCAGCGACTGTTCTACTCGGGATTCTTCCTCGTTTGGTGAGTGATCGTGTTCGTCCATGGGTGTCTTTATTGAACGGCCATACGGGACCAAGGATGATTGGTGTGTGGGCCATATGCGGAGCCCATTATGCTGATTCTAGCCCATTATGCTGATTCCCTCTGAGTTGGCCATTCTCGCAGGTCTGATTCTATGAGCCCCAGGAGTATTCGCCGGCGCTCGGTCATATCAGCCATCGAGGCGAGATACTCTTCGTCAGAAACGGTCGGGATTCCCACGTCGCGAAGGGTTTCGATCTCAGGTACGGGTGGAGAGCGATCAGCCGGTTCGATGTAGGCACTTCCGACTGTCTCAAGATAGCTCTCGACGCTAGCGCGACCTTCATTCATGAGGATCGCGTTCGGTCGGCTCCGTTCGTCGACGGCGAACTGAAGCAGTGTGAGCGCGTTGTCGAGGACTGCAATGCTTGTCGTCGGCGCTTGCGCTGATCGTCCGCTATAAAAGTAGTGGAGAATGGGGTACGCCTTGTGGTTTGATGTGAGCATATTGAGCTGTGTCGAAACGGTGTTGAGAGGGACTTCGAGCCCCTGAAACGCTTCACCGTCCCAGCTCGTCTGGAGAATCTCGGTGCCCTGCATGCCGAGTCCGCTCACGGTAGTCGCAAACGAGTGCTTCTGTGTGACCGCTCCGAGGACGGACAGGACGTACGTCACACTCAGGGTGATGAAGAGCATCCCGCTCGCGGACGCAAGCGTAGTTACGATCTGCCAGATGCTCCCCTGGGGAATGAAATCGCCGTTCCCCAGGGTGAAAATCGTGTAGCCGGTGTAGTAGACGAGGTCGGACCACGAGATACTCCGTCCGTTGACCGTGTCGAGCAGAGTGTTCTCGGCGCTCGCGAAGAGGAGCGTCCATCCGGCCCAGAGGAGTGCGATCCAGCTTGCGAGGCTCAGGACCAGGATTACTGGTCCTGAGAGCGTAAGGAGCCGGGAATTACGACCGCCGACCCTCCGCAGGACCGACCAGGTCCCCGCCATCAGCCACGACGTAAGCGGTCCGGCACCACCCTCCACCCAGAGCGTCGTCCAGAGGAGGTCTACGATGACGATGACGAGACAGAGGATTCCAAGGACGAGGGAGAAGACGTTCATGCGGTTTCCTCCCCGGGAGTGGACCTACCCTGGTGGTAGGTGTATGAACGGGTGCTTCCGTTTGGTGCCGTGTTCACCCGGCCATGACGGCTCGAGTCCGGTGTTTTCACGCTCTCTTGGTCATTCTCCCGGACGGAAAATGCTCCTCCGTAGGCCACGGCGGGAAGCCGAAGAAGCAACGGCAGGGTAGCCCGAACACGGAAAGGCAACGAGGGACTAGAGCTGGTACTGTGACCACGGAGACACTCGAGGGCTACGTCATCGACGTCGGATGCATCCGGAAGAACGCCCGTGACGACCTTCTCGAGAAGGCCCGAACGCACACTCGGGAGTGTGCACTGATGGGCCACTGCGTCGAGAGCGGGTACGGCATCGTGACCGAGGACGATCGATTGACCGTCCTCGACCCTGAAGCGACCCCGAAGATCGTCGCCGTCGTCGGGGAGAGCGACACGGAGCAGGGGATTCGCCTCCGCGTCCAGCGGGACGAGCGAGACGGCGCGATGGAGACGACTGATATCGAGGAGAGTGGATAGCGGCCGCACGCCCGACGCCGACAACCTCCGGGGTTCTGACCGTGTACCCCCGAACGTGGAATCGTAGGCCAGTGGGGAGATCAATCGGTGCTCGACTCCATTGTTTCTGATCGGCGAGGATGCTCGTGATGCGTCACGGTTCCCTCAACAGCCGTTGCCCCGTGAGAACGAAGCAGCGCCTCCACGTCTTCGACTCGGTTATCCGGGACAGTCACTGCAGTCTGCGGTCGGTCCAACGCCGGTGGTCGTCGGTATGTCCCAATCACGCCGCCGAGGAACCCTCCGCACGCCGCACCGAGGCCGAACCCGAGGAAGATCAGCATGTACCGTCCCGCGGTCATGATCGGACTCACGCGCGGTATCCAGAACACGTTCTGGTCCATGGCAAACAGGAGGACGGCGCCGAGTACTCCTCCCAGTAGTCCGCCCCAGAGGAGCCCCCGGGTCTCGGGCATCGTCGCAGTGGGATCGAAGAACGGGTTATCGGTGTCCGGCTCTGTGGGCTCTAGGCCTGCATCACGAAGTACCTGCTTTGCCCCAGCTGCCGCATCTGTTTCATCGAATGTCGCGACGAGACGTCTCACTGTCCACCTCCAGGTTCCTGTAGCATCGTGTGGAGCCGTGCTTGAACTCGCTGGCTAATCTGGTTCGTGTCACCGACGATCCAGCCGTGGTTGTACTTGCGATCGTACGGTGCAGCCTCGTGTGGCCGCGTGAGGTTCGTCAGATAGTTCCCCACCGCTGCCGGGATGGTATCCGACTCCACGAGGAGCATTGGACCGTGTTTCCCGCGATGGCTTTCGACGCAGGCGGGGAGTGCAGTCTGCCAGTTCTCGGGATTGGCGAAGATGAAGTTGTGCCCGCTCTCGGCGATGCCCCAGCCGATGTTCCGTGGCCACTCGCCGAACACCCACCCCTGGTTCCGGCCGAGGTCCTTGTAGCCGGCGAACCCGACGCTCAGCTTGTACGGATCAGATCCCTGCGGAATCCGCTGGACGTGGCCGAACTGTGCGAGCTCACGGGCGACCTGCGCACTGATTCTGCTCTCGTCGCCGAGGAGGTACATGTACGCCTCGTCGAACCGGGCGTCGAGCTGGCGGCGTGTCACCTCCGGAATACGATCACCGTCGACGTAGAGGAAGCCGTCACCGCCATGAGCGTTCCAAGATTGGGCCGGGATAGCCGTCCGGAGGTCGTCGAGATCGGCGATGAACGTGGTGTCCCGATGGTTCGCGTGGATCGTACTGAGGTACTGGTCGACGTTGGCCGCTACCTCTGCCGGGCTGTCACCCGGAATGCGACTCGTCTTCAGACCCATCCCCTCGATGGTTTGCCGGACGCCACTGCTGATGTATCGCTCACCGCCGACGAGGTACACCTGCACGTTCCCGTCGACGTGAACTCCCTCCGGATGAAGCCGCTCGATCTCCTCACGAGTTGCTTCCGGCAGGGAGTCCTGCTCCGTTAACAGGACAGCGCCATCGATCGGATGATGGATGACGGCGACTCCCGGGAGCGCTGCACCCAGATCGCTATCGTTGATGAGTATCGCCGCACCCGGCCGGGTGTGCTCGTTGATCGCCGTGTAAACGTTCTGCGTGAACGCCGTCGCGGTCTCGTACTCGTTGCTCCCGGCGAGGCGGGTCGTCATGGTCGTGGCGGTCCACTCATCGAAGTCAGCACTTTCCGGCCCCGATTGGCTCCCCTGCTGGGACGTCCGGGCCAAGGTAACTCCGGCAAGGCCAGTTCCGACTGGCAGTGCGGCGAGATCGCGCAGGAACTTCCGGCGACTGCGATCACTCATAGCGCACCACCCGGTTTGAGATTCCTCCGGACGAGCAGGCCGTTCACCGGCCAAGCGATGAGGAACCCGACGAGCGTGGCAAACGCCATCACGCCGAACCAGAGGATGTTATCGTCTCCTGGCATCATCTCCAGATTGAGCATCATCAACACCCACATCCCCCCCATCATCCCGATGGAGACACTGGTCATACTCACGGCAACGATTTTTGCGCCTTGTTCCGCTGCGGACCTGGTGTCGAGGCCCTGGGAGTCCATCAGCATGGGGATGTGGAAGACGAGCCACGAGACGAGGAACGCGACGACGTAGACGATGACGATGAGGAGCGTCATCGCGTTCCCGAGCCAGAAGAGCGGGCCATCGATGACGAGCATCGGGATTCCAAAGTAGTTGAGGAGGAACGCAGTGGCGATCATCGTGCTGGCGGCGAAGCCGACGCCCATAGCGGTCGCTGTAGCTGCTCGGAGCCAGTATGGACGCAGGACGCGTGGACCCTGATCGGTGGTAACGATCTGTCTCCCACGGTAGGACAGCCAGTAGAGCCCGAGTCCGAACGGACCAAGTACGAGCGTGAACAGTGGCCAGACCATCTTCGTCCAATCGTTCATCTCGGGGAGTCGATGGCGTGAATGGGCGAACACGAATGACGAACCGAGGAGGCTGAATGCCGCCCACACTGCAGCAAGGGACTCAAGTGGGCTTAGCCCGGCCCCCTGATGACGGTACTGCGTAATCTCGACCGCGTAGTCGAGACGGCCCTGTGACACCCAGGACACCTCCTCCGTCGATCCCATCGCGAACAGGTGGTTGAACGGTCCTTCTGCAGGCGTCGAGAACCACGCCGGCTGGGTCTGCCAGGCGTAGTTTTCAGTGACAGCCGGTAGGCTTCCGTCCTCGTTTACAAGCAAGATCGGCCCGGCCTTCCCATATTGAAGGTTTGCCGTCGAGACGCCGTGTTCCCATTCGCCAGGGTTCACGAGCATGAAGTTGTAGTACCCCACTTTGTCGCGTTCGTGAATCCCCCAGCCGAAGTCGCGGGACTCGTCCCGAAACTCCGCGACCTCGACTGCGTGTGCCTGGGGAGTCTGCCCTGCAACGCGGGTCCACCGGACGTCAAGCTCCGAAAGCGCATCGTCGCTGACGAGGCGGGGCGGCGCGAGGACGTATGCATGGGATGCGTTCGTCTCCTCGATTGCCCGTTGAGTGGCGTCCGGAGTCCCGTTCTGGTTCGCGTACAGAATCGGGTCGCCGGAATACGCGCTCCATGCCGCCGCCGGAAGCGCCCATCGGGGCGCTTCTGAACTCACGATGATGACGTTGTTCGGACTGACGTCGTCGGACGAGTTCCCGCGAGTCGCGATCTCTGCTGCCGTCTCAGCAGAGTTCCCGCCGGAGACAGTCACCGTGGAGACGTTTGCGTCATCCGTTCCGTTACCGCCGTTTGGAGCACTGGCGTTCCCGAACAGGAGTATCGCATCTTCACTCGCCCGCAAGCGGGATGCTGCAACTGCTGCCTGCCAATCGTTCTCCGGAACGCGAACGACCGTCGAGTACTCCAACCCGGACCCGGCCGGCCGAGCTGCCTGGGCTGTAAGTTCACTCTGGCGCTGTGGGTTATCGACGGGGAATCGGCTGACGTCTTTCGTCTGCATCGTCGAGTACGACGCGTCAGGGGTCTGTCCGTAGTCGAACAGCGTCAACCCGACCACGTAGAGGGGTTGCGTTGCGACAAGAATCGCCACGACGGCGGCGACACCGATTGCTATCGTTTTCCAGAGGTCCATCTCAGTGTTCGTCGTTTTCGTCTAGAGGTGACGGGGGTCGGAAGCGTCGTGTCCACTCTACGAAGCGGACAGGCTCGGCCGAAGGAGGGTTTATCATGGCTCAATCCCCCCCATAAACCTCGATCGAAGCGATTACGCCGACATCATGTCCCGACAGCTCTCCGCGCACTCGCGGAGGACCTCGGCACACACCTGGCAGTGCTCGGCGTCGTGGCGCTCGCACTCCTCGGCGCACTCCTCGCAGGCGCCGGCGCAGACCTCGGCAAGCTGGGCGCTGTAGTTCGAATCGCGCGCCATGAAGCGTGCGTGGAGCGTCGTGAGGTCGGCGACGTCCCGACAGAGCCTGAGACACTCCGCCATCTCCTCGCCCTCGCCGGCGCACTCGTCGGCGCACCACTCGCACGCCTGCGCGGCCTCGAAGCAGTTGTCGATGCACTGTGCCATCCGTTCGTTCTCGCCCACGTGGTCGATCTCTGTCAGTGCCATTCCGGTTCGTCCGTTCGCCGCGGAGCCGTTTTGTTATCATCCTCCCAAGGACGGTCGAGTAACTAGTGAGGTGCCGGGTCCGGGCGGTAACTCGGCCGTTCTCCGCGGCCGGTCGGGACGGACTCCCGGGTCTGCCGTCCCGTCGCCGCCGGCCGCGCTCACGGTAGAGCGCCGTCGGGCGCCGTCGAACGAACCCGGCGTCCTGCCTCCGCGTGCTCGTACGGTCTCCCTGTTCGGCGGTAGGTCACCCCCTACCCGGTCGGCCCCTGTACGGTCCCGCCCGCAACGGCCGGCCAGTACATTAACGCTCGCACGTCACGTACGCTAGCCCGTGACTGACACGCTCCTCCACGCGCTCAGCGTTCCGTTCGCGCTCGTCGCCGGAACCGGTGCGGGAGTCCTCGCCGTGCTCTCGTGGCGCCTGCTGCGGGGATCGCCGCTGGGGACGGTGATGGGCGTGGCGTCCGCGGCGATGGCGGTGATCACCGCCCACCACGCCGTCCTGCTCGTGATGGGGCCGGACACGCTCGTCACTGAGTTGTTCGGGAGCGGAACGTACACAGCCGTCGCCGTCCTCGTGGCCGTGGCGATCAGGGGGCACCGACGACGGGAGCGGGCCGACGCCGCGACCGATCCGCCATGACGGCGCTTTCCCCGTTTCACGCGTACGACCTCCTCGTGAGCCTCGTGGTCGGGATCGAACTCCTCTACTTCCTCCGCCTGGCGTCGCCCGCCGTGGAGCACCGACGGCGCCTGCTCGCGACCGTCGTAGGACTGGTCGCCTTCGTCGTCGGCGGACCGGTCGCGGAGACGGTCCTGCCGGACGCGGTCCACTGGGTCCACGGCGGGGCCGCGCTCCTCGTCGTCCTCGGCCTGTACAGCCCGGTCCGCGACGACCTTCGGGCGGTCGAGCGGGCGGGGAGACCGTCGAACGCGCCGGATCGAATCCGTGACGCCGCCGACTGGACGACGCCGCTGGACGGCGAGATACTCGCGCTGTTCGACTCCTCGGAGCTCATCCTCACCCCGGCGATCGTCGCGGTGAACATCGGCTACAGCCGGGAGGAGGTCAACCGTCGGCTGCGGACCCTGGAGTCCCACGGCCTCCTCGAGCGCGTGGAGCGCGGGAAGTACCGGCTGACCGACCGGGGCGAACGGTGCCTCCGGGGGGACCGCGAGGCGACCCAGTCGACGGGGCCGGCCGGCGGGAACTGACCGCTTCCGCCCGGCGCACGTGATGCCGGCCGACGGCCGACGCAACGGGCCGAGCCGAAGTCGGCGCAGTCAAACCCCCCGGTCGCGTACGCCCCCCGATGACGGACTCGACCGGGACCACGACGCGGACCGAGCGGCGACCGTTCCTGCGGGCGATCGGCGCCACGGCCGTCGCCGGGACCGCCGCGCTCGCCGGGTGTGCCGGCGCCGACGGGGGTTCGGGCGACGGCGAGTACGACGGCTGGATGGAGAGTGCCGTCGGGTACGACGGCGAGACCGCGGACCGCACGGGCGAGGACGAGGTGACCGTCGAGGTGGGCGCGGGCGACGGCTACTCCTTCTCGCCCGCTGCGGTCCGCGTGACGGACGGAACGACGGTGGTCTGGGAGTGGACCGGCCGAGGGAGCCGGCACAACGTCGTCGACGAGGGGGGAAGCTACGAGAGTCCGTACTACCGGGCCGAGGGGGAGACGTTCGAGCACGCGTTCGAGGAGGTCGGCACGTCGAAGTACGCCTGCGACCCGCACCGGAACATGGGGATGAAGGGCGTCGTCGACGTGGTCGAGGGGTAGCGGGGCGGCCGGTCGACGCGTCAGCAGGCGGTACCGCCCCTCCGGGTCTCCACAGGCCTTTCACTCCGTCGCCCCGATGGGACGGTAGATGGTCTCCAGACGAACGGTTCTCTACGTCGCGGGCTCGGCCGGGGTCGCCGGCTGGCTGACGCGGGAGGGGTACGTCTCCGTCGACGCGGACGAGCCCTCGGTGTCCGTGGACGCCGGGGCGGTTCCCGAACTCGACGACGTCGTCGACGCGAGTCGGTTCGACCGCCCGTCCGACACGTCCCCCGGAGCGTCGCCGAACGACGGGGCGGACGGCCGGGACGCCGACGAGGAGTGGTCGACGCCCTCGGCCGACGGCGACTGGGACCCCGTCGCCTCGGGGCGGGCCGCACACGACGAGGTGAACGAGCGGCGCGCCGACGCGGGGGTCGCCGAGGTGGCCTGGGACGACGCGCTGTTCGGGATCGCCCAGCGGTACGCCGAGCGGATGGCCGAGGAGGAGTTCTTCTCCCACACGGACCCGTCGGGCGGGGACTTCAGCGACAGGTACGAGGACGCCGGGTACGCATGTCGCGTCGACGCGGGCGACGACGGGTACGCGACCGGCGGGGAGAACCTCGCGCGGACGTGGTGGAAGCGGCGCGTCCGGACGGAGTCCGGGACGGCCGTCCACTCCACCCCCGAGGAACTGGCCGAGGGGGCCGTCGAACAGTGGATGAACTCGACCGGCCACCGCGAGAACCTCCTGCGCGACTACTGGAACAACGAGGGGATCGGGTTCGACAGGGACGACGAGGGGAAGGTGTACGCCGTCCAGAACTTCTGTTGAGCGGCGGTCCCGCCGGATCCCGATCGCGGTCCACCCTCCGACCCGTCGGTCGGTTGCTACGATTTCGCTCGACCGGCTCGGTTGAAACTCCACCGAACGGACGCTGTTCCGTGTGACACGGCCGGGAAATAGGACTGCCAACGTACCCTCGGTGGACCCCTCAGGTAGAGCCGTTGTGTTCGCTAGCCTGCACTGTCGACAGGAAGCGGCATCGGGACGCTCGCCCTGACCCGAATCGGACCGAAAGACGGGGAGGCAGGAACTACGCTAGGCTGCCCTCGACGACGGTGACGACGTCTCGTCGCCGCTTTCTCGGTTCCTCCGTCCTCGCAATCCGACGATTCCGGCGCCAACGAGGAGGCCGCCGCCGGCGACGAGCAGGAACGGCTCGGCGCCGAAGACGAACATGATCGGTTCACCGGAGAACCGATACGTCGTTTCCGTGTAGAGCGGGTAGGGTAGCGAGCGCGCCGCGATGATCATCGTCCGGCACGCCTCGAACAGGACGGCTCCACCGACCGCCGCTGGCACGATGGAAAGACGCTTCCTTCGGAGGGAGACGGCTGCCCCACCGATTCCGATGACTCCCGTTCCTGTGAGCAACCACTCTCTCCGCCCGAGTACTTCCCCACCGGCATTGATCGTTCCCTGGTACCCCGGTGCAACGTGCAGAACTCCCTGATGAATCCCGACTACGATCGCCGCGTATCCAGCGATCGCGAGGACGACGGGGACCACCGTGTCGTCTCTCATGGAATAATTACTATAGGTGTGATATTTAATCGTAGCGCTGGGATTCCGAAGTGACCGAGGTTCTCACTGGTCAGTGGCCCGATTCACGTCCCGGTGAGCACGGACGAGGACCTTCGAACGGCACCCCTCCGCCCTGCCGAACGACTCCTCCATGCTTCCCTCTTGAAACATCAAATCCATCACGCGCCGAGGATTTCGACGGAGTCGCTCGCCGCGAACGCACCCGACCCCGACGGCGACGGCCGGTCACACGAGCCCCTCGAACGCCTCCCCGGCGAGCCCCGGGCCGTCCGGCACCGCGACCCGGCCGTCGACGACGGGTACCGGATCGTCGGCGACGTCGGCAGCAAGCAGGTCCCCCGTCGCGAGGCCGTGGGCGCGCTCGGCCCCGCCGGGGATCGCCGCGGCGAGGTGGACGGCCCCGGCCCGGGCGACCGCCGCGTCGACCGTCGTCGTGACCACCGGGTCGACCCCGCGGCGGGCCGCCGCGCGCGCGACCGCCGCCGCCCGTTCGAGTCCGCCGATCGCCATCGGCTTCAGCACCAGGGCGTCCGCCGCGTCGGCCGCCAGCGCCGCGAACGGGCCGCACGCGGCGAGCGACTCGTCGAGGGCGACGGGCGCGCCGACCCCACGGAGCGCGGCGTGGCCCGCCAGGTCCCCCGCGGAAAGGGGCTGTTCGACGTACGCGACGACCCCCTCCAGCGTCCGGAGCGCCCGGGTCGCCGTCTCCCGGTCCCACGCACCGTTCGCGTCCGCCCTGAGGGTCGCCGTCGCGTCGTCGGCGTCCGCGTCCTCGCCGACCGACGCCCCGTCCGACGCCGCATCCGGCGGCGTCGCCCCCACGGCGTCGGCGACCGCTTCGATCCGTTCGAGGTCCTCGGCCAGCGGTCGCGCGCCGACCTTCACCTTCAGGGTCCGGAACCCCGCCGCGACCGCCGACTCGGCCGCCGCGACCGTCTCGGCGACCGGACCGTCGCCGACCGTCGCGTTCGCCGGCACCGACTCGGCGGGGTCGGGCCGACCGTCCCCTTGGCGCGCGAGCGTCGTCGCGACCGAGTCCCCCCGCCGCCTCGCGAACGCGTCCCGGAACGCGAGCGTGACGGCGTGGCGGGCCGCGGGCGTGTCGACCCCCGGCAGCGGCCCGTCCGAGGCGGCGCGGAGCGCGTCGCGACAGGCGTCCGGCGCCTCCGTCCACCCGGGGAGCGGCGCCGCCTCGCCGACGCCGCTCGTCCCGCCCGCGTCGACCCCGACGAGGAACCCCTCCCGTTCGGTTATCCCTCCCCTGGCGGTGGCGAGCGGGCGCTCGAGGCCGACGGCGAACTCCCGGCAGCGGAGGCGCCCCGACCCGCGGTCGCCCCGGGGTCGGCTCATAGCGCGAGTCCGAGCGCGAACAGCGCCGAGAACGCCGCGAGGAGCTTCCCGGTCCGTTCGAGCGCGGGGTTCAGCGCCTCCCCCGACGTCTCGGCGAGCAGGGTTCGCGCGACGAGGGCGGCGTACGGGAGCGTGAGGAGCGGGAGCAGCGTCGTCGGGGCGGACGTGGCGGCCGCGAGGCCGACCGGGACCGCGTACGCCAGCGCCAGCAGTGCGAGGAACTGGGCGCGTGCGACGCCGTAGCCGAACCGGACGACCAGCGTGCGCTTGCCGGTCGTGGCGTCCTCCTCGCGGTCGCGGACGTTGTTCACGACGAGGATGTCGGTGGAGATGGCGGCGACCGGCAGCGACGCGACCACCGCGACGAGGGGGACCAGTTCCGGCCGGGGGACGAGCGTGAGGAATTCGACGCCGAGGCGGGCGGCCGCCTGCACGTAGTAGGTGCCCGTGACCGCGACGAGGCCGAAGAAGACGAACACGAAGAGGTCGCCGAGGCCGTGGTAGCCGAGCGGGTACGGCCCGCCGGTGTAGGCCACCCCGGCAGCGACCGACAGCAGGCCGACGATCAGGATCGGAAGCCCGCCGACGGCGACGAGGTAGGTGCCGACGACGATCGCGGCCGCGAACGTGAGCCACATGGCCCGCTTCACCTCGGCCGGGTCGATGAGTCCCCCGGCCGTCACGCGGGTGAACCCCTCCCGATCCGCGGTGTCGGCGCCCTGGACGGCGTCGTAGTAGTCGTTCGCGAAGTTCGTCCCGATCTGGATCAGGACGGCGCCAAGCAGCGCGACGAGCGCCGGGAGCGGCGCGAACACTCCCCGTCCGACCGCCAGGCCCGCGCCGACGAGGACGGGCGAGACGGCGGCCGGCATGGTCTGCGGGCGCGCGGCCATGAGCCAGGCCCGCGACCGCGACACCTCCCGAGTACTCATTGCCGGTGGTTCGGCCGACCCGTCCCTGAAAGTTACCATCGACGGCGGGGCCGGCGCGGACCGTCGGACCGCCGGACGGGACCGACCGGCGGGCCTCCGCCCGCCGGGCCGCCGGCAGGATGACGTACCGCCGGCGCGAGCGGCCGCCATGGCCCGCGTTCCCTACACAGCCCCCGACGACGTGCCCGCCGAACACCGCGACCTGCTCGTCTCCGCGCTGCAGGACCGTCCGCTCAACGTGTACCGCGCGCTCGGGAACAATCCGGCCGTGCTCGCGGGGCTCCGCGGGTTCCTCTCGTCGCTGTGGGCCGACACCGGCCTGTCCGAGCGCGAGCGCGAACTCGTGATCCTCGCGACCGCACGGGAGGTCGGGAACGAGTACGAGTGGCACCAGCACGTCCGGATCGCCCGGGGGATCGGCATCCCCCACGACGAGGTCGCCGCGATCGGCGCGGGCGACTTCGCCCCGTTCGAGGGGCACGAGGCGGCGCTGCTGGCGTACGCCCGCGCGACCCTCCGCGGGGAGGTCGACGACGACCGACACGATGCCGTCGCGGGGGCGTTCGACGACGCGACGGCCGTCGGGGTCGCGGCGCTGGCGGAGGGGTACGCCGCCCTCGGCGGGGTGATCGACGCGCTCGACGTCGAACTCGAGGACGGGGAGGCGTTCGTCGGCTGGGACCCGCGGGAGTGACCCTGCCGCCGAACCGGCGTCGGCAGGGTGCCGCCGTGAACGGCCGCGCTGGGGCGCGACCACGACGTCCCCCGGCAGTTCCACGGCGGGGTTGACCGGGACCGGCAGGTACTCGGCGCCGCCCGGCAACCTAGCGCCGACCAAGTGCGCTCCCCGTCCAGCCTCGTTCGCGCCGTCCCGCGCGAGACGGTGTTCGTCGTCGGCATCGTCAGCGGTTCCCACGTCGTGAACCACATGTACCTCGTGCTGTTCCCGCCCATCCTCGGCGTCCTCGCGGCGGACTTCGACGTGAGCCTCGCCCAGCTCGGCGTCGCGCTCGGCCTTCAGGCGTTCGTCAACACGGTCATGCAGCTCCCGTACGGCCACCTCGCGGACGCCCGCGACCGGACGCTGACGCTGGGGCTCTGTCTCGGCGTCGGCTCGCTCGGCGTGCTCGTCGTCGCCGCGGCGCCGACGTTCGAGTGGGTGCTCGTCGGCCAGGCGCTGCTCGGGCTCGGCATCGCCGGGCACCACCCCGCACACTTCCCCCTGCTGGCGGACGCGACGCCGGAGGCGACCCGCGCCCGCGCGTTCAGCGTCCACGGCTTCGCGGGCAACCTCGGGTTCGCGACGCCGCCGGTGCTCATCACCGCGATCGTCGCGGTCCCCGGGCTGACGTGGCGTCACGCGTTCGGGCTCATCGGCGGCGTCGGGCTCCTGTACGGGCTCGTCGCGGTCGGGGCGCTCCGCCGCTTCGTATCCCCGTCCGTACGTATCCCCACCCGCGAGACGGACCAGGAGCCATCCTCGACGGTCTCCCTCCGCTCGCGACTTCGCGCGGGGATCGACTCGATGCTCGCCGCGCCGGGCATCCTGGGGCTGGGGGTGTTCGCGCTGGTCGCCTCGACGGTGATGTGGGGCGTGACGACGTACGTCGTCGTCCTTTTGACCGACGGCTACGGGCTCGGGTCGGGGCTCGCGAACCTCGCGCTGTCGGCGTCGTTCGTCGTCGGCGCGGGGTTCATCCTCGTCGGCGGGGACCTCACGGACCGCTTCAGCCCGGGGCCAATCCTCGTCGGGAGCTACGTGCTGGTCGCGACGTTCGTCTTCGCGCTCGCGTCGCTGGTCGTCCCGCCCCTCGTCGCCGCCGTCTGTGCGGTCCTCGCCGGCAGCGTCGGCAGCCTCGGAATGCCCGCCCGCGACAAACTCGCGGACGCGCTCTCGGCCCGCGGCGACGTGGGGAAGAACTTCGCGGTCATCACCGTCGGCATCATGGTCGGCAACACGCTCGCCGCGCCGGTCTTCGGCGCACTCATCGAGTCGAACGGGCTGCGGACGACGTTCGGCACGGTCGGCGCCGTCGCCGTGCTCGCCGTGCTGGTGGTCGGCGCGCTCGTCAGCCGCGTCGACCCCGACGGGACCGAGGCGGCGACCGCGTAGAAACGTTAGCGAGCGCGGAGCCGTAGCGAAGGCGGTGCGGTGGCGGAACGAAGGCGGTGCGGGAGCGGGGCGGTGGCGGTGCGGAGCACCAGTTCACCCACCGCGAACGAGGGAGGCGGGGCGCAGCCCCGCCGACCGAGCGAGCGGGATTTTGGCATGAACGGGTTTTGCCGGGGGTCGACGAGCGAGCGCGCCTCCGGCGCGCGAACGAGGACGCCCCCGGCAAAAGAGGTTCTTTAATAGTGCCAGGGGTACCCCGAGAAGTCCTGCTCTCTCCCCTCGAGGAACGCGTCCCGCCCCTCCCGTGCCTCGGGGGTCATGTACGCCAGCCGCGTCGCCTCGCCGGCGAACACCTGCTGGCCCACCAGCCCGTCGTCGGTCATGTTGAACGCGTACTTCAGCATCCGCATCGCGGTCGGCGACTTGCTCGTCATCTCGTCGGCCCACTCCAGCGCCACCGATTCGAGGTCCTCGTGGGGGATCGCCTCGTTGGCCATCCCCATGCCGACGGCCTCCTCCGCGGAGTACGTCTTCCCGCGGAAGAACACCTCGCGGGCCTTCTTCTGGCCGACCTGCTTCGCGAGGTACGCCGAGCCGAAGCCGCCGTCGAAGCTGGCGACGTCGGGGTCCGTCTGGAGGAACTTCGCGTGCTCCTCGCTCGCGAGCGTGAGGTCACAGACCACGTGCAGCGAGTGGCCGCCGCCGACCGCCCAGCCGGGGACGACCGCGACGACGGGCTTCGGCATGAACCGGATGAGCCGCTGCACCTCGAGGATGTGGAGGCGGCCGGCCTTCGCCTCCCTGACGAGCGGGTCCTCCGACTCGTCGGCCTGGTCGCCCTCGCGGTACTCGTAGCCGGACTCGCCCCGGACCGACTGGTCGCCGCCCGAGCAGAACGCCCAGCCGCCGTCCTTCGGGGACGGGCCGTTGCCGGTGAGGAGAACGCAGCCAACGTCCGCCTGCTTGCGCGCGTGGTCGAGCGCGGCGTACAGTTCGTCCACGGTGCCGGGCCGGAACGCGTTGCGCGTCTCCGGCCGGTCGAACGCGATGCGGACCGTCGGGGAGTCGACCGCGCGGTGGTAGGTGATGTCGTCGAACTCGTCGCTCCCGTCGACGGGGGTCCAGCGGTCCGGATCGAAGATCTCGGAGACTGCGTCGGTCATGTCCCCAGACGGGGTCGGAGCGCGCAAAAAGGTGTACGCCTCGCGGCCGCGGCTCCCCTCGATTCCGCCCGCCCTGCTCGCTTCCATCCGGTCACCTCGCTCCCGTCCGCTTCCCTACCGTCCCTCACCACCCCTCCACAACACCCTTACCGCCGACTCGTGACGCTCCGCGTATGGTTTCCCGCAGAACCGCCCTCCGACTCGCGGGCGCCGGCTTGGTCGGTCTCGCTGGCTGTACCGACCGCCGCGGCGCCGGAACGCCCACCGCGACCGAATCCGACGCGCCGGACGAGACGACGCCGGGCGGCGGAACGCCGGGGGACGGAACTCCCGACGACCCGAATCGAAACACGGACGTCGAACTCGAGGGGGCGACCCCCGCATGGGCGAGGGTCCTCGGGGAGGACCTGTCGACCGACCCGGCGTACGCGGACGGCCACGTCGCCGTCGTCGTCGGAACCACGGCGTACGGCCTGGACGCGGCGACCGGCGAGACCGCGTGGACGTTCGAGTCGCCCGTCTCGCCCGGGGGCGACTACGGTCGCCCGACCGCGACCCTCGCGGCCCACGACGGGGTCCTCTACGCCCTCGTCGGCGTCAGCGTCGGCACCGGCGCGCACGACCACGTCCTCCACGCGCTGACGCCGTCGGGCGAGGAGCGCTGGACGTACGAGTCGGGGATCGGCGGCTTCCACGAACTGGTCGGCTTCGGCGACGGCGCGGCGGTCCTCGGGACGAGCGACGACGCCGTCGGAGGCCCGGACTCGGGCGGCCACGCGACGATCGCCGTGGACCTCGCCGCCGGACGCGAGCGCTGGCGTACGGAGACTGCGGACGTGCTGGGCGGAACAGTCGGCGACGACGTCGCCGTAGTGCGGGTGAACGGCGCGGTCGACTGCCTCGCCCTCGCGACCGGCGAGCGTCGGTTCCGATTCGCCCCGGCCGTCGACGGTCGGATCTCGGCCAGCGCGGTCGGCGGCGGACGGGTGTTCGCGGGCCTGCTGCGGTACGAGGGCGACGGACCGACGGCGTACGCGCTCTCGGCCGAGGACGGCACCGAGGACTGGACGGTCGACGGGACGGTCGTCACCTCACTGCGCTACCTGGACGACCTCTACGTCGGCGGCGAGCACGTCGTCCGCTACGGGCCGGACGGCACCGAACGCTGGCGCTACGACGGCGGCGGCCTCGTCGCGGACGTGCCGTTCTACGACGACGCGCTCTACACCAACAGCGGCTCGCGCGTCGTCGCGGTCGATCGGCAGGACGGCCGGGAACTGTGGGGGACGGCGGCGACCGACCTCGCGATCCCCCGCGCCCGGGACGGCGACGCCGTCGTCTCCTCCGACGGCCAGGCCCGGACGGTGTTCGCCCACTCGGCGGGGGACGGGATCGAACGGTGGCGGGCGACGCTCCCGGACGAGTACCCGCCAACGCCCGCGGCCGGCGGCGACGGCGCGTACCTCGCGACCGTCGGCGGCGACCTGGTGATGGTCCCGCTCTAGTCGAGCGCCGCGACCCGTTCCGCCACCTCGTCGGCCAGCCGCTCGCGAATCCGGTGGCTCGCCTCGGCGTCGGTCGTCACCTCGACCACCGTCGTCCCGTCGCTCGCGACCGCCTCCGCGTAGGCGTCCCGGAACCCCTCCCGGTCCGCGCCGTCGACCCGCTCGAACGTCAGGTCGTACAGCCCTTCGGTGTGCGAGAAGTCGAGGCCGTGGGGCGTCTTGAACTGGCCCGTGAACGGCGGGTCGTACTCCTCGATGGGGAGCATGTGGAAGATGCCGCCGCCGTCGTTGTTGAGACAGACGACCGTCGCGTCCACGTCGCAGCGCGAGAGCGCGAGCAGGCCGTTCATGTCGTGGTAGTACGCCAAATCGCCGGTGACGAGCGTCAGGTCGTCGGTCGTCGCCGACCCGGCACCCAGCGCCGTCGAGACGACGCCGTCGATGCCGGAGGTGCCGCGGTTGCCGAGCACCGTCAGCCCCCTCGCGCGCGGCTTCGCGAACCGGTCGGCGTCGCGGACGGGCATCGAGTTCGAGACGAAGACGGTCGCCGGTTCGGGACACAGTTCCGCCACGTCGGCGAGCACGCGCCCCTCGAACGGCTCCTCGGCCGCGACTGACTCGACGGCGTCCCAGTGTGCCGCCTCCGCCGCCTCCCAGCGGGCGCGCCAGTCGGCCGAGGACGGTCCCGAGACGTGCCGCGCGACCGCCGCCGCGAGCCGCGAGGGGTCGGCCACGACGAGGTCGGTCGCGGTGAACTCCGCCTCGCGCCACCCTGCGGCGGGGTCGACGAGGAGCTGCCGGGCGCCGGTGTCGGCGAGGTACTTCCGGAGCGGCTTCGACGTGGGCGAGGCGCCGATCCGGAGGACGACCTCCGGGTCCGGCCAGTCGGCGACCCCGTCGCCCGCGAGGAACCCGTCGTAGCCGCCGAGCACGGGGGCGACGCGGGTGGCCGAGCCGAACCGGAGCCCGGAGAGCGGGTCCGCGAGCACCGGGAAGCCGGTGGCGTGCGCGAGCGCCGTCAGCGCCTCGGGGTCCGGGCCCGGCGGGTCGGCCGGCCCGGCGACGACGAGCCCCCGTTCGGCCGACAGCGCGCGGGCGACCTCGTGGACCGCCTCCTCGTCGGGGACGACGTGGCCCGGCGTCGTCGAGACGAAGGCGCCGTCGCGGCCCTCGGCGGCGAGTTCGGGGAGGTCCTCGGGGACGTCGCCCTCGACGGGAACCGGCTCCAGCGGCTTCGCGAACGGGAGGTTAAGGTGGACCGGACCTGCGGGCGTACCCTCCGCCTTCGCCACGGCACGGGCCGCGGTCGTCCGGAGCGAGCGGAGCTTCCGGGGCGTCGCCTCCGGTTCGGCGACGTCGGCGTACCACCGGACCGCGTCGCCGTAGAGCTTCTCCTGGTCGACGGTCTGGTTCGCGCCGGAGTCCCTGAGTTCCGGGGGTCGGTCGGCGGTGAGGAGCAGCAGCGGCGCCCTCCCCCGGTCGGCTTCGAGGACGGCGGGGTGGAAGTTCGCCGCGGCGGTCCCGGAGGTGCAGACGAGTGGCGTCACCCTGCCGGTCCGGCGGGCCCGCCCGAGCGCGAAGTAGGCCGCCGAGCGCTCGTCGAGGTGCGAGAACGTCTCGACGTCGGGATGCTCGTCGAACGCGACGGTCAGCGACGTCGAGCGCGACCCCGGGCAGAGACAGACGGCGCGGACCCCGGCCCCGTGGAGTTCGTCCGCGAGCGTTCGGGCCCACAGCGCGTTCCGATTCGGCGCTCGTCCGGTCATGGCCCGGGGTTCGGGGCGGGAGGTGAAATAGGGCTTCGGAATCGGCGCGGCGAGCGCGGGCGGGTTGGCGCGAGCGACGCAACCGACCGACTCGGACCCCCGGCGGGGACGCATCGGGCGGGGAAGTCGCGTGGCGCGTGCCGGCGCGGACGAACACGTTCCACGTGTCGAATCGGGGATCGAGGACCGTCTCCGCGTCACCAGCATCGAGGGACCGGGACGTCTACCGCCGTGGCCTGCATCTCCCTAGTCGACACCGAGCGAGCGAGGAGAGGGGGAGGTTCGATCCCGGTAGCGGACTCGTCGGAAGGGGTCAACGGTCGCCGTCCCGGTGATTCGAGCGTATTCCGCTCAGGTCCGGACCGAGCAGTCGGTACCACGATTTCGACGAAAGCACCCGGAATTACTTCCGCGGAAGCTACACCGGACCGAGAGCCAGCCCACGTTCGGACTCCATAGCAGTACCCTTCGAAGCGATACCGGTACTTAGCGGGTCAGTGGCGGCCCATGCTCTCGATTCTTCCTGAGCGCATCGATCGACGCATGGACGATCGTACCACCGACCAGGGCGGCAGTTCCAGAGACGAGGACTGCGCTCGTCGTCCCGAGCGTCTCGACGCCGTACACGACACTCGCCCGCTTACTCGCGGTGGCGACACCCCCAGCGAGCAGCATACCCGCGAAGCATCCCGTGAAGTCGCCTTCGCCTACGAGACGCGTCGCACCTGCACCGATACGAGCGCCGAGTGCGCTTCCGGCGAGCAACGCGGTGACGACGGGGACGTCGACGGCGTTCGACTGGGCGTAGACGAACGTCCCGAACGCGCCCGACGCCACGATCTGGAGGCTGCTGGTCCCGGCAGCGATCGCACCGGGAACGCCGAACCCGTATGTCATGACGGGGAGCAGAGGGAACCCCCCACCGACGCCGAGCCATCCGGAGAGAACGCCGATGGCCGACCCGACGACGAGGACGACCCACACCGAGACGGTCCCACCGCCGGGTAGCGACAGCATCGGTGGGAGTTCGATGGCCGGAACCCTGGGAGTGACTTCGATCGTGCCTACGTCGGTGCCGCCAGTGCGGGCGTCCCGGAGCACGAAGAGACCGACCGCACCGAGAAATCCGACGTAAACCACGCTGATGACGAGGTCGGCGCTGCCGAGGTCCTCGAGCAGAAACACGACTCGCGCTCCGACCTCGACGCCCAACGTCGTTCCGAGGGCCATCACCGTAGCCAGTGGATAGCTGACCTGGCCGTGATCGCGGCGTCTGAGCGCACCGATGACGCTGGTGCCGAACACGAACGCGAGGCCGCTCCCGACGGCCGCCGGTGCCGGATATCCCAGCACCAACAGCGCTGGCGTCACGAGGAACGACCCGCCCATCCCGAAGAACCCGAAGAGGATGCCGATGAACGTGCCGAATCCGACGAAGAGAGCGATCAACGCGATACCGAGCCCGAGGGGTTCCACGGTCAGGTACCCACGAGCATCTCACGGGCGGCCGGGCCGGCGACCCGCGTCAGCGCCCCGTATCCGACGTACAGCACGAGTGCTTCCGTCAGCACGAAACAGACCGTGGCAACAGCCCGCCCGGCCTCGCCGAACACTGGAGCGACCAGCAGGACGCTCACGAGCGCCACGAGCGTACCCGTCATACGACCCGGGGCGTCGACGACTGCCCCCGGACTGCCGCGAGTTCGGCGGCCCGATCACTCATGGCATTTCCCGCCGTCGGTCTGTGCGCTTCCGGACGGCGTGATGTTCTGGTTGAGGCTGAACAGGTTCGTCGGGTCGTACTCGTTCTTCAGCGCGACCAACCGCTCGTACGTCGGTCCGAACGTGGACCGCATCAGTTCGTCGCCCCCTTCGAGGAACCCAGGGAAGTTCAGGTACACCGAACCGTCCGAGAACTGGCGCATGTCGTCGAGACAGTCGCGCACCCACTCGACGTTGGCGTCGTCGTCCTCCGGGCGTTCCCAGTTCGCCTCGACGCCCAGCAGGAAGGGAGCGTGCCGCCCCGCGAACGCGCTGTCCTCGACGTCGACCCGTTCGATCGCGCCCCCCAACTGCCAGACGTCGACGGTCGAGAGCGGCGAGGGTGCCACGTCGGTCCAGTACGCGATCCGCTCGATGGCGGACCCCGACAGGCCGTCGAGGTACAGCGACTTCCAGTAGTAGCGCATCCCGTCGGGGTAGTCCTCGTCGAAGAGCCGCTGTAACTCCACGTACGGCATCGACCCGCTGAAGTCGGCGATCGGCTCGTCGAGGTCCCGCAGGGGTGTCAACGCACGTTGGCCTTCTCCAACCGGCCCCGCGTGACAGCCAACGATCCCGATCTTGGCTTCGTCCACCGCGTCCGCGGGGAAGAGTTCCTCGTCCGGCATCACGCCCGCCGTCGTGAGCGTGCTGACTTCCTCGGGCGCGGATGCGACGTACTCGCGGTACGCTCTCAGGCACTCGGCCATCCGATCCCCGGAGTAGAACGCCAAACACATCGCCACCTCGGGTCCGACCGGATGAAGGTCGAACTCGAAGCCGGTGACCACGCCGAAGTTACCACCGCCACCGCGCAGTCCCCAGAAGAGGTCGGCGTTCTCGTCCTCGCTGGCAGTCAGGTAGTCGCCGTCCGCCGTGACCAGGTCCATGGACGAGAGGTTGTCACAGGTCAGACCGTGCTTGCAGCGGAGATGGCTTAACCCACCACCTAGCGTCAGCCCCGCGACGCCCGTCTCCGAGACGAGGCCACCCGGTGTCGCCAACCCGAACGCCTGCGTTTCGTGATCGACGTCCGCCCACGTCGCACCGGCCTGGACCCACGCCGTCCGTGCGTCGGGATCCACCCGCACACCCCGCATCTCCGAGAGGTCGACGACGAGTCCGTCGTCGCAGACTGCGGTCCCGGCGACGTTGTGGCCACCGCCACGTACCGCCACGAGGAGGTCGTTCTCGCGCGCGAAGTTCACGGCAGCGATGACGTCCCCGACGCCACGACACCGGGCGATCAGGGCGGGATGCCTGTCGATCATCCCGTTCCACACCGTGCGCGCGTCGTCGTAGTCGACGTCGCCGGGACGAATCAGGTTTCCGTGGAGTCCCGCTTCGAACCGTTCGATCCGTTCATCGGGGATGGCGCGTCGTGCCATGCGGAACCGAACGACGGCACGGGTGTTGGCCTCACCCATCGAGCAGCGTTCGGCGTCGGGAGCACCGTCTCGGGCAGCGAGACGGATCTCGGAGCGTGCACGGGATAGAGTTACTATCCGTGATAGCCTCCGTCTAGCGAGTGGGTCACATGACGTCTGACAAGGACCACCGCCTGGACGACGATGGCCGCCCCCCGCCTGGCTCACCCGTCTTCGAGGCCATCCTGGAAAACGAACGGAACCGCCGCTACCTCGGCGAGCGCCTGGACGCCGCGGGCGACCGCATCGACACGGACCTCCTCGGGGACGTCGTCCGGCACGGTCCCGTCCTCGAAGCGCTGCTGGAAGAGCCGCTCGATCGCCGGGGGATCGAAGCACGACTCGACGTCTCGCGGGCGACGAGCCACCGCTACACGCAGTGGCTCGACGAGCAGGGATTCGTCGAGAAGGCCGATGGCCGGTTCCAGTTGACCTGGCGCGGCGAGGTCGTCGCGGAGGAGGTGCTCCGGTTCGAGGCGAACGTGCGGACCGCACACAGACTGACCCCGCTTCTCGATGCCATCTGTGAGGACCACCGGGAGTTCGTCGTCGAACCGTTCGTGGACGCGACGATCACCGTCGCCGAACTGGACGATCCCTACGGACCCGTCGAGCGGTTCCTCTCGCTCGTCGACGAGTCGGAGGCCTTCCGGGGGTTCAACACGACCCACATGGCTCCGCTGGTCCTCGGCGAGTTCCACCGGCGCGTGTTCGACGAAACCGACACTGAAATCATCCACCTGCCTGCCACCGTGAGGAAACTCTTCGAGACGTATCCCGAGCGCGCCCGGGAGGCGATCGATCGGGGGCACCTGGCGCTCCGGACGCGTGACGACCTGCCGTACGGCCTCGCCCTCTTCGACGAGCGCGTCGGAATCGGAGGGTACGACGAGACCACCGGCCTCATGCAGGTGTTCGTCGATACGGACGCGCCGATCGGCCGCGAGTGGGCCGAGCGCGTCTACGCGTCGGTCAGGGCCGATTCCGAACCGCTCGGGGAGCGGAAGGATCTGATCCGGTAACTCGATCTCGGCGTGGCGGACTCGTTTGCGGACCGGGGGAGCCCGTGGCGAAGTCACTATTCGGGGGCTCGACCTCGGTACGAACCCGGAGGCGGAAGAACTCCGCCTCCGGGTCGACGCCGTCCGCCGACGCGGTATCGAGCAGACGACGCTCGGCGTCGCCGACACCCTTCAGCATGCCGAGGACGAGATGGATTCGCGGTCGGCGTTCGACTCGCTCCGGTTCTACTCCGAGGCCCTCCGATCTACGACGTCGGCGACGTACACGAGCGGCTTCGTGACGTCGATCCGCCTCACGTTCGGTGGACGGTTGCTGGCCTGGTAGACGCCCTCGTCGACGTCCTCGAACGCGGACCCGTGTCCGTCGGGCGTGCTGCGATCCGGCCGCTCGGCGTGGAGGCGACGGGGACCCGGATTCGGGACGTCCACCGATCGGTCCTCGGAACGCGGCTCGCTCGCTATCCGACACGAGCGACGTAGCGGAGGACGGTCGAACGCTCGGGAAGCGGACCCACTTGGCGGCCGTTTCGCGTTAGATCGCATCCGAAACCGGGGTTTCGGCGGATTCGGAGGGAACGATCCCCCCGATCGCCGACTACGCGTCCGCGACGACGGCCCGTTCGAGCAGGTCGGCGTTCCGTTCGTTCGTCTTCCAGGCGACGTCGACGGCGTCGCCGAGGACGGGGACGCTCCCGGCACCGGCGTCGACGCCGACGTTGACGAGCATCCTGGCGAGCGTGCGGCGGTCGGCGCCGAGGCGGTACGCCTCGACGACGACGAGCAGCGAGAGGGCCGCGGCGGCGAGGTCGCCGGCGACCGGAAGGAGTCCCAGGAGGGGGTCCAGACCGACGCGGACCCCGAGTCCGGGGACGCGGAGGGACGAGTCGAGAAGCTCCGCGAGCCGTCGGACGCGGTCGACCCGGCGCGCGACCGCGTCGGGGGGCCCGGCCGCGCCGGCGGCCCTCGATGCGGCCACGGCTACAGCTTCGACTCGGCGTCGTCGGCGAGTTCCTCCATCCGCTTTCCGACGCGCCCGGCGTTGGAGAATTCGTCCTCGGTCATCGCCGAGGCGAGCGCGTTGCCGAGCACGAAGACGGCGTGTTTGTGCTCGCTCTTGGACTTGTGGACGTGGGACGGGTCGACGTCGAGCTGGTGGTACGGCTCGAACAGCTCCGACTGGACGTCCTCCCGGTCGTTGAAGTGCTCCATGATCGTCACCATCTGCTCGTGGAGTTCGAGGAGCTCGTCCTTGTGCATGGACGCGCCTATGCGGCAAGCCGATTTAAGGATTGTCCGGCAGGCGGTACCACGGCGACGGCAGCGGGCGTAGAAGGGGGTCCGCGGTCAGAAGACGTACTCGTCCTCGTGGCCCATCATCCCGTCGTCCTCGAACCCGGGCTCGGTGTCCTCGTCCTGCGGGCCGCTCGTCTTGTACGCCTTCATCCCGGTTGAGATGAGCTCCTCGATCGCCTCCTCGCGATTGACGAACTCGCCCTGTTCGACCATCTGGGCGATCTGCATCTCGAGGTGCTCCGGGATGGTGATCTCGACTTTGGGCATCTACCCGGTGCTAATCCCAGATGCTATTTAAAACCTACGGGGGTGTTTTCCGGCCGCACAATCGACGTTTCCGACGGGCGAGGGTACGGTTCGCCGTCGGAAATAGAAGTTGTCCGTTCCGTTCGTTCGCCGCTTCGGGTCCGAGTCGATACCCTTTGGTGAACGCGACCCCTGCGTCCGGTATGGTCACGGACGTTACCGGCCTCCACGAGGAGTACGACGGCGACCGCCTCCCGCCGGGCCAGCGGAGGACGGAACGCTTCCCCGTGCTCTCGAAGTCCGGAACGCCCGACTGGAACCCCTCGACCTGGGAGTTCGAGGCGTGGGGCGCCGTCGAGGAGCCGCCGTCGCTCTCGTTCGAGGAGTTCACCGACCTCCCGAGCGAGACCCAGCGGCAGGACTTCCACTGCGTCACGGGGTGGTCGAAGTTCGACTGCGAGTTCACGGGCGTCACCTTCCCGACCGTCGCCGACCTGGCCGGCGTCGAGGACGACGCGACCCACGTGCTGTTCCACGCGCTCGACGGCTACACCACCGACATCCCGCTGGCCGACTGCATGCGCAGGGAGGTGCTGTTCGCGTACGAGTACGACGGCGAGCCGCTCCCCGAGGACCACGGCGGCCCCCTCCGCGTCGTCACCCCCCACAGGTACGCCTACAAGGGTGCCAAGTGGGTGACCGGGGTCGAGTTCCTCACCGACCCCGAGCGGGGCTACTGGGAGAAGCGGGGCTACTCGGACTCCGCGAACCCGTGGAACGAGGAGCGGTACAGCTAGCGCACGGGTCCCGGACCGGCGCCCGGGTCGGGACCGGGAACCGACCCCGGCCGAACGACGACCGCCAACCAGAGAGGTCAAAACCCGCCCCCCCGAATCCCCGCCGATGACCCCTCCCGAGCGCGAGGCGCTGGCGTCGGCGCGACCCGCCGCCGACGCGGCGCTCGTCAGCCGGAGCCGCGAGGTCTCCGACGTCTCCTTCCGCGCGTTCCTCGCGGCCCGGGACCCTCCACGAGTCCACTGGGCCTCGCCGGGCGGGCTGGAACTCGTCGCCGGCGGCGCCGCGACCCGGGTCGCGGCGGGGGGCCCGGACCGATTCGCGTCGCTCCGCACCGACGCCGCGGCCGTCTTCGAGGGGGCCGACCACGCGGGGCCTCCCGGGGCGCGTCCGCGGATGCTCGGCGGCCTCTCGTTCGAACCGGACCACGAGCCGGGGGGCTCCTGGGGGAGCTTCCCCGCGGCCCTGTTCGTCCTCCCGGCGGTCCAGCTCACCCGGACCGACGACGGGACCTGGCTCACGGTCGCGCGGTACGACGGGGACGCGACGCCGGCCGCGGTGGAGGCGGCGCTCGACGACGCGGCTGCCGCGCTGGAGTCGCTCCCGATGATGCGCCCGAGCGGCGGGAACCCGGGCGTCCGGGGGACGCGCTGGCGGACGCCCAAGGACGAGTGGACCGACCAGGTCGAGGACGTGATCGAGCGAATCCGGGCGGGGGGGCTCTCGAAGGCGGTCCTCGCGACCGCGCTGGACGTCGACCTGGCGACGGAAGCCGACGTCCCCGACGTGCTCGAACGCCTTCGACGGACGTACCCGGAGTGCTACCGCTTCCTCGTCCAGCCGATCGGCGGCGACGCGTTCGTCGGCGCCCCGCCCGAACGGCTGGTGAAGCGCTCGGGGGACGCCGTTCGGACCGAGGCGCTCGCGGGGTCGATGCCGCGGGGGGACGCGCCGGAGGCGGACGCGTCCCACGCCCGGTCGCTGCTGGAGAGCGCGAAGATCCGCCACGAGCAGGGACTCGTCGCGGACACGATCGCCGCGCAGCTCTCGGCGTTCGGGGCGGTCCGCGAGGGCGAGCGGGGCGTCAGGAAGCTGACCAACATCCAGCACCTCCACACGCCCATCGAGGCCACCCTCGAGGACGACGTGCACGTCCTGACGCTCGTGGAGGCGCTCCACCCGACGCCCGCCGTCGGCGGCCTCCCGCTCGCGGAGGCGCTGGCGACCATCCGCGGGACCGAGTCGTTCGACCGCGGCTGGTACGCCTCGCCGGTCGGCTGGTTCGACGCGGACGGCGACGGCGAGTTCGCCGTCGGCATCCGCTCGGGCGTGGTCGGCGGGACCCACGCGACGCTGTTCGCCGGCAACGGCATCGTCGGCGACAGCGACCCCGACGACGAGTGGGAGGAGCTCCAGCCGAAGGTACGGCCGCTCATGGACGAACTGGCGTCGGACGAGTGAACTGTATCGACGTCGTGCTGGCGTCGAACGTGACCGGCGAGGACAACACACTCGCCAACCCAGGCGAGGCGCCGGACGAGTCCATCAACCTCGACGACGCGGGTGACGTCACCGTCCGGAACAACGCGATCACGGGCGCGAACGCCGGAATCGCGATCGAGAACCGCGCGGAGGGGAACTCGATCGTCGACAATCGGGTGACCGACAGCGAGGTCGGCGTCGGCATCGAGGACGGTTCGGTGAACAACGCCGTCGAGGGGAACGTCCTCGCGAACAACGGGAACGGCGTCGAGGTCTCCCTCGTCGACTCGTACGGCGACGGGACGAACTACGTCCGCGGGAACGACGTCGTGAACGACACGAACGGCCTCCTCGTCGAGGCGACGGACCAGCCGCTCGTCGTCGAATCCAACGACGTCCGGGACAACGAGAACGGCGTCCACGTCCGGAGGTCCGGCGTCTGTTCGCCCGGCGCCGAGGGCGCCGAACTCGTCTCGGTCCACGACGACGTCCTCGCGGAGAACGCGGCGTACGGCGTGCTGAACGGGAACCAGAACGCCCTGAACGCCCCGGGGAACTACTGGGGCGCGAGCGACGGGACGGCGTCGTAGCCGGCGGCGTCCCCGACCGGGACGGTGAAGTGCCGGGGGTACCCAGCGGCCCCATGGACCTGGAGACGGCGGGGATGCGCGCGGCGGTCGTCGTCGCCGCGCTCGTCGCCCTGCTCGCCGTCGTGCTCCTCGAACGAGCGCGGGGGGACGGCGAGGGCGTCGGCGACGTCCTCCGGCGGCGGTTCGTCCTCGGCGTCCCGTGGGGGACGCTGACGACGGTCGCGGTCGTCCTGGCGGTGTACCTGCACGTCCAGGGCGGGCTGACCCACTGGTACGCGCCGGTCACGCTCCCCTTCTACGCCTGGACGTACCTCGAACCGCTCGGGATGCTGTTCGCGGGGCTGGCACACGGCGGCCCCGGGCACCTCCTCGGGAACCTCGTGGGGACGCTCGTGCTCGCACCCCTGGCCGAGTTCGCGTTCGGCCACTTCGCCGCCCGACGCGGCGAGTCCACGTTCGGGTCACGGCGGCGGAACCCGTACGTCCGGGCGTTCGTCCTCTTCCCGGCCGCCGCCGTCGGAGTCGCGGTCCTCACCGCGCTGTTCTCGCTCGGGCCGGTCATCGGCTTCTCCGGGGTCGTCTTCGCGTTCGCGGGCGCCGCGCTCGTCTACTACCCGCTCGCGACCGTCGTCGCGCTCGCGGGCGCCCGCGTGCTGAACCTGACCTATCAGGTGCTTCGCCAGCCGGTCGTCCAGGCCTCGGGCCGGCCGTCGTACGTCACCCCCTGGTGGGCCGACATCGCCGTCCAGGGCCACGCGTTCGGCCTGCTCGTGGGCGTCCTGCTCGCCGCCGGGCTGGCGGCGCGGCGGGGCGACTCGCTCCCGCGGCCACGTCGCCTGCTGCTCGGGACGCTGCTGTTCGGCGTCGCCCAGTCGCTCTGGGCGGTGTACTGGTACCGCGGCGGGGAGTCGTACGTGCTGTACCGGGCCGTGGGGCTCGCGCTCGTCGTCCTCCTCGGCGTCCTGGTGGCGACGCTCGCGGTCGGGGAGCGGCGGACGCTCCGCGTCGGGAGCGTCCGCGAGTTCCTCGCCACGCTCACGCCGCGGAACGCCGCCGTCGTCTGCCTGCTCGTCGTCCTCGCGGCGATCGCCGGCCCCGCCATCCCGGTGAACCTGAACGCCGTCGACGACGAACCGCTCCCGGGCGACCCCGTGGAGGTCCGGGGCTACAGCGTGACCTACGCCGAGGACGTCCGGAACGGGATGGTGTCGATCGTCGACGTGGAGGCGTTCGGCGAGACGACGAACGTGACGACCTCGGGGGTCGTCGTCCGGAACCCGGACCGGGGGGTGTGGACGACCGCGACCACGAAGGGGAGACTCGCGTTCGCCGGCCGGTCGACCGTCGTGGTCGGCGGCGTCGGCTGGCGCGACACCGTCACCGCGGTCCGCGAGGGGTACGAGACGGTCGGCGGGGACGCGGCCTACCGGGTCACCCTCCGTCACGACGGCGACGAGCGCGTGGCCTACACCTCCCCCGCGGCGACCGCGGAACCGCGACTCGGCGGTCGGAACGTCTCCGTGAAGCCGACCGAGGAGGAGTTCCTGCTGGTCGTGACGCGGGGCAACGAGACGGCCGAGGTGTCCGTTCCGGGCGAGAACGAGACCGCGACCGCCGGCGGCCTCGCGTTCGTCAGGGACGGACGGGCGGTGATCGCGGTGACGGACGGGAACGAGACGCGGGTCAGAGTCGCGAACAGGGAGACGTACGACGGGCGCCGCGGCTGACCGGGCGGCGAAGGCCGAGCACGAACCGGCTGAAGCGCCCGACGGGGCGGCGACCGTCTACCGCCACTCGATCCGGAAGACCTCGGCGTCGAGTTCGCGCCGCTCGTCCGTGTGGTGGTCGAACCGGTGGTCGAGGTGGAACGTCGCGCGGAAGGCTTCGGTGACCTCGCCGCCGGCGTCGGCGGCGAACGACTCGACGAACGCCTCGCTGCCGGCGTTGTGCAGCGAGTAGGAGACGTCCGCGAACGAGGAGACCGCCTCGAGGAAGCGACGGTCGGCGTGTTCGTTGCCCGACTGGGCCCCGAACGGCGGGTTCATGAGCACGGTGACGGGGGCCGGCGCGGGAGCAGAATCGTGATCCGCGTCGGCGTCGCCGTTCGTGTCGTCGTCGCTGCCCTCGTTCGCATCCGCACCGGCGTCGTCGAAACAGAGGGGCGTTCGGGTCGCGTCGGCGTGAACCCAGTGGACGGGCGTCCGCGCGCCGACGCGCCGTTCGTTGGCGCGGGCGACCGCGAGCGCGTCCGGGTCGAGTTCGACCCCGACGACGCGCCCGGCCCCGCGGAGCGCGGCGCCGAGCGCGAACATGCCGGTCCCGGCGCCGAGATCGACCACCGTGTGGCCGGCGAGGTCCCCCCGGAGGTCGGCCAGGTGGACCACGTGGGCGGCGACGTCCGGCGGCGTGGGGTACTGCTCGAGCGCCGCGGTCGGATCGGTGAACCCGGCGACGACGGCGAGTTGTCCCTCGAGTGCCCGCTTACTCACGGTCGAGGGAGACGGGCCCCTCCACCGTGAGCGTGACGCCTTCCCGCTCGGCCCGTTCGGCCAGCGCGGCGAGTGCCGGTTCGACCTTCGTCGGGTCGGCGACCGGCTCCGCCCGGACCGTAACCCGGCCGACGCCCAGGAACGAGGCCGCACGCACCAGTCCGCGGAGCCTGTCGCACTCCGCCTGCGTCTCGATGGAGCAGTTCTCGGAGAAACACGCCTCGACGCCCAGTCCGGCGGGGAGGTAGCCGGCCTCGGACAGGTCCGCCTTCAGGTCGCGGAGGTACTCGGGCGCGGTCGACTCCAGCGCCGCCGCCTCCAGCGTCACCGGTTCGACGTCCGCCGGTTCGCTCGCCGCAACCGCCCGCTCCACGCTCGGCTTCGCGCTCGTACTCATGTCGAAGGCACATACAGCTTGATAATACAAAAGAGTTCGTAAATGCACGATAGTAATCAAACGTGGGGACGTTCGCGCCGAAAGCGTCAGGTGCGGTCGCCCCCTCCTGGACGACGGACCGGGTCGTTCCGACGTCGAACGGCCGTACGAAGCGTCAGACGCGCCGCTTGCGGTCGGAGGACATGCCTGTCGGTTCCCCCCGTGGCCGGGATCGCCGGTCTGCGCCCGAACGGCCGAACGTGGGGCCGAAATCGGGGGCGAACGGGCGGCCCAACATTTATATACCATCGTCACCACAAGCCTTATAATGGAAGGTCCGAGTCGACAGCGACAGCGAGAGGCGGGCGAGTCGGAGACGCAGTCGGACGAGACGGTCACCTGTCCGGAGTGCGAGTCGGACGAAGTCGTCATGGACGCGGACCAGGGGGAGCTCGTCTGCGACGACTGTGGACTGGTTCTGGACGAGCGTCAGATCGACCGCGGGCCGGAGTGGCGGGCGTTCAACCACTCCGAGCGGCAGTCCAAGTCCCGCGTCGGCGCGCCCGTCACCGAGACGATGCACGACAAGGGCCTCACCACCACCATCGACTGGAAGGACAAGGACGCCTACGGCCGCTCGCTCTCCTCGGAGAAACGCTCCCAGATGCACCGCCTCCGCAAGTGGCAAGAGCGCATCCGCACCAAGGACGCCGGCGAACGCAACCTCCAGTTCGCCCTCTCGGAAATCGACCGCATGGCCTCCGCGCTCGGCGTGCCCCGCTCGGTGCGCGAAGTCGCCTCGGTCATCTATCGCCGCGCGCTCAAAGAGGACCTCATCCGCGGCCGCTCCATCGAGGGGGTCGCGACCGCCGCCCTCTACGCCGCCTGTCGCCAGGAGGGCATCCCCCGCTCGCTCGACGAGGTGGCGGAGGTCTCGCGGGTCGAACAGAAGGAGATCGGCCGGACGTACCGCTACATCTCCCAGGAACTCGGCCTCGAACTGAAGCCGGTCGACCCCAAGCAGTTCGTCCCGCGGTTCGCCTCCGCGCTCGGCCTCAGCGAGGAGACGCAGGCCAAAGCGACGGAGATCATCGACGTCTCCGCCGAGCAGGGCCTGCTGTCGGGGAAGTCGCCGACGGGCTTCGCGGCGGCCGCGATCTACGCCGCCTCGCTCTTGTGTAACGAGAAGAAGACCCAGCGGGAAGTCGCCGACGTCGCCCAGGTGACCGAGGTCACCATCCGCAACCGCTACCAGGAGCAGATCGAGGCGATGGGATTCCGGTAGGACGCCGGAGTCGCCCTCGTCCGACTCGAATCGGGACGCCGTCCGCCCCGCCGTTTTGCTCGCGTCGCCCACCGACGAACTTTTGGCGGGTGCCCGTGACGACGGATCGATGCTCGACGCCCTCCCCGCTCACGACGACCACGAGTACCCCGTCCTCCGCGAGTTCGCCGTCCTGGTCGGCGTGCTGGCCCTGCTCACGCTGTGGCTCGACGCCGTCTCGGCGCTCTCGAACGCCCTCCTGCCCGCCGACGGGGGCGTCCACCGAACGCTCGCCGCCGGCACGGCCGTCTACCTCGCCGCGTTCGTGGCGCTGGCGGTCGCGTACGCGCTGGCCCGGGACCTCCCGCTCGCCCTGAGGCCGCCGTCGTTAGCCGACCTGCCGACCGTCATCGCCGCGCTCGTCGCCCCCGTCGCGCTCGTCGCGGCGACCGAACTGCTGGCGGGTCTCACCGGGGTCGCCTACGCCGACCTGCTCCGGACGTCCTACGGCCCCGGAACCGGGCTCGAGGGGTTCGTGCTGACGGGCGTCGCGCTGCCTGTCGTCGGCGGCGTCGCCCTCGCCCTGCTCGTGCAGGGCGTCGTCCAGGCGAGTTTCCGCCGGGTCCTCCCCGCCCGGCGGGCGGCCGCGGCGACGGTCGCGCTCGCGGGCGTCCCGCTGGTCGACGGGGTCGGATTCGACCCGGTCCCGGGACCGGGCGACCTGGCGTTCCTCCTGGCCGCGTTCGTCGCGCTCGCGGTCGCCGCGTACGGCCGCGACCGGGTTCGCGACCCGCGACTGTCCGCCCTACCGGCCCTACCGTTGCTCCTGCTGGTCGGGGTGACGGTCGGCGAGTGGCTCCTCCGAGCGGCCCCCGCGGAGGTGGGGTTCACGGTCGTCGGCCTCGCCGTCGTCGCACTGGCGGCCGCCGTCTACGACCGTGCGGGGTCGCTGTGGCCGCCGGCCGCCGTCTACGCCGCCTTCTCCGTGACGGGGCAGGCCGTGGTGTTCCTGGAGACGGGACCGTTCGGGTGAGACGAAGCCAGCGCGTGCGGTAGAGACGCGGAAGGCAGTAGGGACGCGGAAAGTGGACGGTGAAGACGCGATGCGCAGAGGTGCCGAACCCGACCCGGAAGCCACACGCCGAACGGCCTAGCGCGCGACGTACACGACGACGTCCCTGTTCCACAGCCCCAGTCTGAGGTCGAACTGCTCGTAGCCGTCGCCGAGTCGCTCGTCCACCGCGACGCGGTGGGCCGGCTTCGTCACCACCACCGGCGGGTCACCGCCCGTGATCTGCCCGGCCTCCCGGACGCTGGTCACGTCCGCGTCGAGCCGCTCGAAGTACCACTGGAGCGGGAGCCGTGCGCCCCAGGCCGCCTGATCGGAGTACTCCACCGGGGGCCGCTCGTACTCGTTCGTCGTGTCCAGTTCCTCGCCGACGTACACCACGTCGGGCCCCTCCGCGTCGCCGGCCATCGCCCGCTCGGCCGCCGCGAGCATCGGCTCGGGGTCGTCGACCGGCTGGGCGAACTGCGAGAAGGGGGATCCGGGTTCCGGCGCGGCGTAGGACGCGCCGACCGCGGTTCCGGCCCCGGCGGCGACGACGGCGACGACGAGCAGGACGGTGACGAGGCGGGCCGGGTCGGCCGCGTCCGCGCGCCGCACGAGCAGCCGTACACCCGCCGCGAGCGCGACGGCCCCCGGGAGCGCGAGCGCCGGGAGGACGTGGACGACGCTCCACGGCTCGGACCCGGTCGAGGCGACGGCGAAGAGGAGGGTCCCGAGCCCGGCGAAGTAGGCGCCGAAGGCGACGACGCCGCGGGCGTCCCGGCGGTAGCGCTCGTACAGGAACCCCACGAGTCCGAGCGCGACCAGCGGCCACGAGGTCGCGACGAGCGTGCGGACGTAGCCGACGACCGCCGGCAGGAACTCGCTCCCGCCGGGGTACGCCGGGGCGAGCCGAGCGACGACGCGGAGCCGCGAGAACGACTCGGCCGACCCGGCGAAGGCCATCGTCACGACCTCGGGGAACGTTCCGAGGTCGTACAGCCCCGGCCCCATCCCGCCGGCCCGGGGGGCGAACAGGAACAGGAAGGCGGCGAGGAAGACGAACAGCGCCCGGGCGAACGGGGTGGCCTGGGCGTCCAGCCGGTCGGGCGCCCCGCCGAGTTTCGAGCGGATGGCGCCGGGCGCCCCGCGGACGCGCGCCTCGTCGACCACCAGCAGGCCGGCCGCGAGCCAGAGGAGCGGGTACGCGACCGCGAAGCCGGAGGCCGACAGCGCGAGCGCGACCGCGGCGGCCGCGAGGTACAGGGCCCGGCGCTCGCCGGTCCGTCGGTACCGGACGGCGCCGCCCACGGCGACGAAGCCGAACGCGGCGGCCGGGAGGTCCCCGCGGAGGAACCGCGAGTAGTAGAGCAGCAGGGGTTCGAACGCGAGCAGGCCCGCGAGCGCGACCGTCTCGTCCTCGCGGAGCGTCCCGCGGAACAGCAGCGCGGCGAGCGGGAACAGGCCGCCCACGAGCGCGACGACGGCGCGGGCGGAGGCGTCGGAGGCGCCGACCAGCGCGAAGACGTGTCGGTTCACGAGGTAGAGGAACGGCCCGCCGGCCGCGGGGCGGTACGAGTACGCGCCGGTGTCGAGATAGCGGAGCGTCCAGTACCCCACCCGGCCCTCGTCCCAGTGGAACGGCCGGTCGCCGAGGGCGACGAACCGCGTGAGGAGGGCCAGCAGCGCGAGGCCCGCGACCGCGAGCGCGACGCGGTCGGGACCGCGCCGGGGGGACCCGCGGTCCGCGGTGTCGGACATACCCGGCCGTGTCGCTGCCTCGGTAGTATGTCTTCGGGTTCTCGTTCGAGGTGCTGTTCGTTACGTCGTGTCCGAAAGCTCGGAGGTCAGTCCGATCGTCGTGACGACGTTCCCGAAAGGGGCCGCCCACCGCACCTCGTCCTCCCTTACCTCGGAGCGAACTCCTCGGAAGTCACCCTCGCTCGCAAGCTCGCTCGCGTGACCAGCCTCCTGCGCTCCTCGGCTCGCTCCCTGCGGTCGCTCACGCTGCGGTGCTCGTCCCTCGCGCGCGTGTGCTCGCTTCGCGGGACTCGCTGCGCTCGACCCGCGTGCTCTCGTTCGCTTCACTCACGAGACCCCCACGAGGGGGCTCGCGTCGCGCGCGCCCGGCGGCGGTTTCAGCGACGTTCGAAGACCGTGGCCGAACCGAATCGCTCAGTCCGCGACGGTCGCGTCGACGTCGGCGCCGTTCTCCGCCGCGGACACCGACCGCTCCAGGCCCAGCAGCGCGACGACCACGAGCAGGCAGACGACGACGAGGATGCCCCACCAGAGCCCCGAGTGGCCGTAGTCGAAGAAGACCCCGCCGAGGAACGCGCCCAGCCCCATCCCGACCCGCTTGGCGATCTCGAGCACCGAGAGCTGGGTCCCGCGCTCGTCCGCGGTGCCGAGCGAGGACATCAGCGAGGAGGCGAGCGGCGAGTGCAGGATCTCCCCCAGGGTCCGGACGACGAGGTGGCCGCCGACGAGCGCGACGCCGACCGCGACGGGGGCCAGCCCCGCGTCGGCGCCCCACGCGAACAGCATCGACAGGCCCCAGAGCCCGGCCGAGACCGCCAGCCCGCGGGTCCGGCGCCAGCCCGAGACGGCGTCGACGAGCGGGATCTGGAGCAGGGCGATGGTGAGCGGGTTCAACACGAACAGCGTCCCGAGCTGTGCGGAGGTGAGCCCCAGCCCCTCCTTGGCGACGACCGGGACCGTCGTCTGCATCTGGGCGTACATCGCCGCGAAGGCGACGTTGATGGCGGCGAGCACGAGCACCCGGCTGCGGGTCGCGGCCGCCCACCAGCGCGAGAGCGCCGAACCGCGGCCCGATTCGTGCACCGGGCCGTCCGCCGTGTCGCCGGCCGACCCGACCGCCGACCCCGCCCCGGCGTCGCCGTTCGGGTCGGACCCGCCGCCCGCCCCGTGAACCCGCGGGACGAACAGGAACAGCACGACGGCGACGACCGCCGAGGTGGCCCCGTCGAGGAGGAACACCGCGACGCTCGCGACCGAGTAGAGAACCCCGCCGACGGCGAGCCCCGCGCCGAAGCCGAGGTTGTTCGTGAACTTCAACAGCGCGTACCCCCGGTCCCGGTCCGCGTCCGTCGTCAGGTCCGCGGTCATCGCGGACGCGGCGGGAGTGTAGAGCCCGACCACCAGCCCGGCGACGACGCAGACGACGACGAACCCGACGCCGATCCGGGACACCCCCGTGAGGGCGGCGACCGAGGGCGGCACCGCGGCGGCGACGGTCGGGACGAACGCGAACGAGGCGAGCGCGACGGCCGTGAGCGCCATCGAGGCCACCATCACCGGCTTCCGTCCGACCCCGTCCGCGAGGAACCCGCCGACGCCGGTGCCGACGGCGGTCGCGACGCTCTTGGCGCCGAGGCCGAAGCCGACGACCGAGAGCGCGATGCCCACCTCCAGGTGGAAGTGGACGGTCGCGAACGGGTAGACCAGCCCGGAGCCGAAGACGTTGATGAGCTGGCCGAGGGCGACGACGTAGACGGCGCGGTCGAAGCCGCGGACGGCGTCGAGCGACGGACGCTTCACGCGACGGCGTTCGCGGACCGGTCACGTGAACGCCCCGTTTCCGGCACGCCGCGCGCGGCCGCCGACCCGTCCCGGCCCAGGTTATCCGTGTCGCTCCCCGTTCGGTCCGTCCTCCTCCACGAGGTCTCCCTGGAGCGACTCCATCGTGCGCCGTCCGCCGACCCACAGCAGCGGAAAGGCGACGACCATGAGCACGAGCAGCGCGAACGAGTAGGCGGTCGTGTCGACGAACGGCAGCCCCGGCGCCGCGACGGGGAGCACGGCGAGGGCGAACAGCGCGAGGAGGGTGAGCGCGGCGACGGCGAGGTAGACGAGCCCCTTCGTCCGGCCGTTCATGCCACGGCCTACGGACGGCCCGGCAAAAACCCGCCGGGGTTGCATCACGCGTACACCGGAGCGGTGGCGTTATTCCGCGACCGCCCGATGGGGGAGCCATGTCCGACCCGTTCGTCGTCGTCGGCGGTGACGCGGCCGGCCTCAGCGGGGCGAGCAAGTGCGCCCGCGAGTCCGACCGCGAGGTCGTCGTGTTCGAGCGCGGGCGCTGGGTCTCCTACGCTCACTGCGGGACCCCGTACTACGTGAAGGGCGAGGTCGAGAGCCTCCTCGACCTGACGTCGCTGTCCCCCGCCGAGATCGAGGGGCGCGGCATCGACCTGCGCCGCGAACACGAGGTGACGGGCGTCGACGTCGACGCCGGGACAGTCACGGTCCGATCGCCGGACGGGACGGTGGAGCAACCGTACGGCGACCTCCTGATCGGGACGGGCGCGCGGGCGGTCGACCCCTTCGGCGGCGCCGACCTGGACGGGGCGTTCACCCTCCACCACCTCGACTCCGCGGCGGCGATGCGCGCGTTCCTCCGGGACCCGGGAACCGTGGACCCGGCGTCCGTCGGTGACGGCTTCGTCGACGAGGCGCTGGTGGGCCGCTACGCCGAGCGCGACCCGCCCGAGCGGGCCGTGATCGTCGGCGGGGGCTACGTCGGCGTTGAACTCGCGGAGGCGTTCTCGGCGTGGGACCTCGACGTCCACCTGTTCCAGCGTGGAGACCGGCTGCTCCACCCGTTCGGGGAGGCGGTCGGGGAAGCCGTCGCGGACGAACTCCGAAAGGAGGGCGTCACGCTTCACCTCGACACGCCCGTCGCGGAACTCCGCGGGGACGGCGACGGGAGGCTGGAGGCGGTCGTCTGCGAGGGCGAGGAACGCGAGACTGAACTCGCCGTGGTAGGCGTCGGCGTCGAACCGAACGGCGAACTCGCCGCGGGCGCGGGCGTCGCGCTCGGCGACTCGGGCGCGGTCGCCGTCGACGAGTACGGGGAGACCTCCGTCCCGAACGTGTACGCCGCGGGCGACTGCGCCGAGGACCGCCACGCCGTCACCGACGAACCGGCGTGGGTGCCCCTCGGGCTGACGGCGAACCGCGCCGGCCGGGCCATCGGCGCCACGGTCGCGGGCGACCCGACGCCGGTCGGACGGATCGCCGGCACCGCGGTCGTGAAGGCGTTCGACCGGGAGTGCGGCCGGGCCGGCATCCTCGACCACGGCGACGCCCGCGAGGCGGGGTTCGACCCGGTGAGCGAGACGATCACGGCGGGGTCGCGCTCGGGCTACTACCCGGGGAACGCGGAGACGACGGTGACGCTGTGTGCCGACCGGGGGTCGGGGCGCCTGCTCGGCGGGAGCGTCGTCGGCACCGACAGGGCGGCGGTGCGGATCGACACCGTCGCGACGGCGCTGGAGGCGGGGATGACCGTCGGGGAGGTCGAGCGGCTGGATCTGGCGTACGCGCCGCCGTTCTCGCCCGTCTGGGACCCGGTGCTCGTCGCCGCGAAGGTGCTGAACGGGACGCTGGCGGAGGCGTAGCCGCGGGAACGGTCGCGCCGCGGAAACCCGTCGCGCCGCGGACCGGTAGCGACAAAGGCCCGCCGGTCGACGCGACGGGTATGCGACTCGAGGACTACTGGGGCGTCGGGCCGAAGACCGCGGAGACGCTCCGGGCGGCCCTCGGCGAGGAGCGGGCCATCGCGGCCATCGAGTCGGCGGACGTCGCGGCGCTGGCGGACGCGGGGGTGTCCCGCGGGCGGGCGACGCGCGTGCTTCGCCGGGCGAACGGCGAGGCGGCCATGGACCTGTTCGGCACCTCGGACGCCCGGGACGTGTACGACCGCCTGCTCTCGCTGGCCGCCGGGTTCGCGGTCACCGAGCACGCCGCGGATCGAATCAGGGTGTTGACGCCGCTCTCGAACGTGGGGGAGCGACGCGAACGGCTCGATGACGTGCTGGCGGCCCGCGACGCGTGGCGCGACCTCGACGAGGGGGAGCGCGAGGCGGTCCTCGCCGCCTTCCGCGAGTTCGACGAGGCCGGCGGCACCGACCCGGCGGCCGTCGAGACGGCGCTGGCGCTCCGGGAGGCCGGCCTCCGCGGGGACACCTTCGCCGCACTCGACGGCGTCGACGAGGCCGCGCTCCGGGAGGCGGGCGAGGCGCTCGCGGCGTTCTCGGCCGAACCAACCGGATCGGCGGGGGACGACGGCGGGGACGGGTCGATCGCCCCGGGCGCGGACGACGAACTCGACCGGCTCCGCGAGCGCCGCGACGCCGCACGCGACCTGTCGGATTCGGCGCTCGACGTCATCGAGACGGTGCGGGGGCGCGGGGTCCGGGACGCCGACGCGTTCCGCTCCTCGGTCGTGGAGTACGTCGCCGACGAGACGGGCCTGACCCGCGGGCGGGTCGAGTCGGCGGCCCCGTCGGACGCCGTCGACTCGGCGGACTTCGTGAGCGGGACGCTCCGGGGGCTCGTCCGGGACCTGGAGGCCGACGTCGGGGAGCGGGAGGCGGCGGTCCGCGAGGAACTGGAGGCGGCGGTCGCGGAGGCTGGCGGGGACGTCGACGCGGCGGTGTCGGCCGTAGGCGACGTCGCGTTCCGCCTCTCGCTCGCACGCTTCGCCGAGGCGTACGACCTGACCCGCCCCGACCTCGGCGGCGAGGACGGCGGACCGGGTGGCGTCGCGGTGCGGAACGCGCGGAACCTCCTCCTCGAGGGCGACGTCCAGCCGGTGACCTACGCGGTCGGGGACCACGACCTCGAGGCCGACGCGCCGAGCGGCGACCGGGTGGCGGTGCTCACCGGGGCGAACTCGGGCGGGAAGACGACGCTGCTGGAGACGCTGTGTCAGGTGACCGTGCTCGCCTCGATGGGACTGCCCGCGCCCGCGGAGGCGGCCGAGGTCGGCTCGTTCGACACGGTCGTGTTCCACCGCCGACACGCGTCGTTCAACGCGGGCGTGCTGGAGTCGACGCTGAAGTCCATCGTCCCGCCGCTGTCGGGCGAGGGCCGCACGCTGATGCTCGTCGACGAGTTCGAGGCCATCACCGAACCGGGGCGGGCCGCGGACCTGCTGAACGGCCTCGTCGAACTGACGGTGGATCGGGGCGCGCTCGGCGCGTACGTCACCCACCTCGCGGACGACCTCAGCCCCCTGCCCGACGCCGCCCGGATCGACGGCATCTTCGCCGAGGGGCTGACGAACGACCTCGCGCTCCGGGTCGACTACCAGCCGCACTTCGGCACGGTCGGCAAGTCCACGCCGGAGTTCATCGTCTCGCGGCTGGTGGCGAACGCCTCGGACCGCTCCGAGAAGGCGGGGTTCCAGAAGCTCGCGTCGTCGGTCGGCGAGGAGGCTGTCCAGCGAACGCTCTCGGACGTGGAGTGGACGGGATGACCGCGGAGGCGGACCGGCGACCGCGTCCCGGTTCGAACCGGAGTGACGCTTCGACGGGACCGCGTCAGCGACCGTCCTCGTCGCCGAGGTCGTAGACGTCGGAGTCCAGGTCGGTCGGGGCGCGCAGCGGGTCCGCGTTGTAGCTGTAGATCGACAGGAGGAGCAGGCCGAGTCCGACGGTGATCAACGACCCCTCGAGGATCTGTAGCTCGAGGAGTTCGAGTCCGCTGATCGAGTAGTCCCCCTTGATCCAGAGCTGGTACACCGGAGCGAGGACGCCCCCGACCGTTATCAGCAGGAAGCCGAGCGTCGAGTTCCGGAACGACGCCTTCCGGCCGCTGGACCGGTACGCGAGGTAGCTCAACCCCGTGATTGCGACGCCGACGGTGAACTGGAGGAGGTTCGCGACGAGGTACGTGCCCAGATGCGCGAGTTCGTTCATGACGGGTGCGTCTCGTCGCGCCCCTCCCCGGCGTCGACTCGATCCGTGGAGCCGCGGTTTCCGTGCGGTCGCGCACGTTCGAGATCGGACCAGAACGCCTCGAACCGGTCGGTGATGTCCCGGCGCATCCCGATGTCGACGTCGTAGCCGCCGTCCTCCACGCGGAACTCGATCCGTCGGAGCGTCGTCTCGAACACCCGGTACTGGTTCCCGTCCCCGTCGATCCGGCGGCGTTCGGCGAGGAACTCGTGTTCGAGCAGTTCGTTGATCCGCCGGTAGACGGTCGGCGGCGAGACGTCCAGTCGGTCGACGAGTTCGTTGGCGGAGACCGGCGCGTCGCTCGCGACGACGAGGATGCGGCGGACGACCGCGTCCCCGAACAGGTCGAACACCGTGGCGGGGTCCCAGTTCTTGTCTCCCATCGGACTGCACCTCTCCGGTGGGTGCCATTGTAATGAACAGCGTTCGGCCCGGAAACGGCACCCTTCGCGGGCTGAAAGGGCCGGCTACCCGGACGGCGGTGCCGCGGTGGCCGTTCCGGCGCGTGATCGTCACGGTCCGGGGACGGCGGTTTCACACCGTGTAACCGAGAGCCGCGTTGAAGGCCGTGAATGCCCTCGTTACTACTGGACCGCCCCGGTCTACCACCGCCCTCGCTTCCATGAAACCGGAACTTCCCGGGTACGACGTACTGTCGAACGCCGCGCATCTCCGTCCGGCTCGGATCGAACGAGCGATCCGGTCGTTCGGCGGGGCGCTGGTTCGGGAGAACCCCTCCGTGCGCGACCCGATCCTGCGACTCTGGGACGGCTACATCGTGGCGTACGCTCGGCTCGTGAGCGCGAGGCACGCCCTCGTTCACGCCCGCCGGAGCGGGCTCCCGCCGTTCGAGGTCGTCGACGTCGACCCCGACGCGATCGAGTACACGGTCGAGCGCGACGGCTACCCGTCGCAGGCCCGCCCCGGGACCGTGTTCCCCGGGCCGAAGTTCAAGCTCGCCGGCACGGTGCGGGGCGGCGGCTGGGACGCCAGGGAGGTCCGGTTCGAGGAGACGGAGCTGTACCGGTCGTTCGAGGCGCACTTCGAGCGCGGCGTCGACTGGGCGGACACCCCGTTCTTCCGGCGCTCGCTCGATCTCATCGCGGACGGCGTCGAACTGTGGGGGTGCACGGACCGGGACGCGTTCGAGCGCCGGTGCGAGGCGGTCGACGCGCTGTACGAGCGGATCGGGGACGAGGGCTACCGCTCACAGCGGGAGCTCTGCGCGGACGACGTCGAGGACCCGCTCGAGGATCCGGACGACTCGCGGACCGTCCGACTCGTGCACGACGAACTGACGGTCTGTGTCGGCCGCGAGGGGGACCTGCTCTTCCTCGACGGCCGGAACCGGCTGGCGATCGCGAAGCTCCTCGACCTCGACTCGGTTCCCGTCTGGATCCTCGTGCGACACGAACGGTGGCAGGCGTTTCGGGAGGAACTCGCCCGTAACCCGTCGCTCCGGGAGGCGCTCCCGCCCAGCCTGCAGGACCACCCGGACCTGCGGGGGATCTTGGAGCGGCGCGGGTCCGACCCCGTACGGTCCACGTAGACCGCCCCCCGTCCTCGACTCGATTCCGGCTCGCCCTCACCCGAACGCGCCGAGGCTCGACTGGAGGTCGCGTCCGGAGCCGCCCTCCTCCAGTTCGTAGCCGACCAGGTCCCGCATGTCCACCGCGTAGGTGCTGCCGCCGTTCTCCAGCACCAGCACCCGGCCCTTCGTCCCGACCACGGTCCCGGTCGCGAGCGTCTCGGGCACCGGGCGCCCGGCGAGGTCGAGCCCGTAGTCGAACGAGAACGTCTCGATCGGATCGAACTCCGCGAGCGTCGCCTCCCACGTCGCCTCGTCGACGGTCCCGCCCAACCCCTCGATCTTCGTCGGGACCCGCACGCGGTCGGGGATCTCCTCCGCCAGCCCCGACTCGATCTCCCGGGCGATCCGACCGTTCTCGACGGTCCGGAGGTGGGCGGCGCGGTCGGCGCCCTGCTCCCGCAGGCGGGTCTCGAGGCGCCACTCCTTCGTCACACCCACCTTGACGACGTCGGGGGCGAACGCCGCGAGGTACACGGCGTGGTCGTCGAAACAGTCCATCTCGTCCTTGAGGCACGTGCCCGTACAGCGGGCACACACCCACGTCGACCGATGGTCGCGGCAGTAGGGCGCGTCCCCGTTCGGACAGGCGACGTGACCGCCGTCGTGGACGGTCCCCGCGCAGTGGCGGTCGCCGAGCGACCACGAGAGTTCGGTCCCGGGGTCCAGCGCCACGCGGTCGACCGATCCGGCGTCGCTCCCCCGGGCCGCGACGGCGCCCGGTTCGTCGCGACCGTCCGCGCCGGATCCGGCGACCGCGCCGGGTTCGCCGCCCCCGGCGCGGTCGCTCACCAGCAGCGCGCCGGCCGGCGTCCCGTACCCCACGACCTGCACGCGTCGGACTAGTCGTCTGTCGGCAATAGGCGTGTCCATCCTCGGCCGTCCCGTCCGGGTGACGCCTCCAGCGAGACCGTATCGAACAGCGGGTGAGGGAGATAATTGAATGGATGATATGAAAAGATTAAAAGCACATTGGATTGGCTTACCATGCGCCATGGTGTACCATCCCACCGGCACGACGCGACGCGACGTACTGAAAGCGACCGGCGGCGCGGTCGCCGGGCTCGGCCTGGCCGGGGCCACGTCGGCGGCTCCGGGCACGGTCGAGGTGAACGTCGGCTACGGCGCCGAGAGCGGACGGCGCGCGGCGCTGGCCGAGGCGAGCGACGTGGTCCGTGAGTTCGCCTTCGACGCGCTCACGGTCCGCGTGAACGAGAACGCCGTCGAGGGGCTCTCGAACCGACCGGACGTCCGGTACGTGGAACTGAACGGCACGATGCGCGCGCTCGACCAGCAGCTCACGTGGGGCGTGGACCGCGTGGACGCCGAGGTCGCGACCGCGAACGGCTCGACCGGCGCGGGCGGGGACGTCGCCATCCTCGACACGGGCATCGACTCGGACCACCCGGACCTCGTCGACAACCTCGGGGAGGGCCGGGCGTTCGTGAGCGCAAAGGGGCCCTACGCGGAGGACTGGGACGACGACAACGACCACGGCACCCACTGTGCCGGCATCGCGGACGCGGTCGACGATGGCGAGGGCGTGCGCGGCGTCGCCACGGAGGCGACCCTGCACGCCGTGAAGGTGCTCGACAAGCGGGGCTCGGGGACCTTCTCCGACATCGCGGCGGGCGTGGAGTACGTCGCAGACCAGGGCTGGGACGTCGGCTCGATGAGCCTCGGCGCGTCGTCGGGCTCCCGGACGCTGAAGGACGCCTGCACCTACGCCGACGGAAAGGGCGTGTTCCTCGTCGCCGCGGCCGGCAACAGCGGGCCGTGCTCCGACTGCGTCGGCTACCCGGCCGCCTACGAGGAGTGTCTCGCCGTCTCCTCGTCGGCGGAGGGCGACTCGCTCTCGGGGTTCTCCTCGACCGGACCCGAGGTGGAGCTCATCGCGCCCGGGACCGACGTCTACTCGACGGTGCCGGGCGGGTACGACACGTTCTCGGGCACCTCGATGGCGACGCCGCACGTCGCCGGCGCGGCCGGGTCGCTCATGGCCGAGGGCTACACCGACTCGGAGGCCCGGTCACGGCTGAAGAGCACGGCCGAGGACGTCGGCCTCTCCTCGAACGAGCAGGGGTCCGGCCTCCTCGACGTCGCCGCGGCGCTCGGCTACGATTCGAGCGACGACTGAGGGCGGGCGTCGACGGAGACCAGACCGCCGGACGGCCCGACGTCGGGTCGTCCGATCACTCCCCGTCGGTCGCCCGCAGGTTCGCCGACCCGCAGTCCGGACAGCGGACCCGCATCATGTGGTTGGCAGCGCGGTCGAACGCCGTCCCGCAGTCGCGACACTCGTATCTGACCACGTTTCCCCGTCCCTCCTCGCTCGAAAGCGCGTCCGCGATGGCGCTGACGAGACCCATTCGGGCCGGGGCTTGCGGCGTGGGGTTTGTGAAAGTTGTCCCCGTCCTGTCGGTGGCGTTCGAATCTCGAGGGGGGTGTACGGGACGGAAACGATTTCGAACGCCGCTGTAGCGCTCGGCTCGGTGGTCCATCGGTCATGGAGCCGTTCCCGAAAGCCCCCATGTGTCCCGGCTTCGCCGTCAGGTCGGTCTCCGGGAAACAGTCCCCGAAAGCCCCCGCGGCTGTCGACTCCCGCGACCCACGCTGCGCTCCTCGCGCTCGTTTCACTCGCGCTGCGGTGCTTTCGGGGTCGGGGTTCGTCGACAGCCGCGGCCCCTTTCACTCCCACCCGACTGCAGCCTCACCCTCCCTTACCTCGGAGCAAGCTCCTCGGAAGTCACCCTCGCTCGCAAGCTCGCTCGCGTGACCAGCCTCCTGCGCTCCTCGGCTCGCTCCCTGCGGTCGCTCGCCTGCGGTGCTCGTCCCTCGCACGCGTTGCTCGCTTCGCGGGACTCGCTCCGCTCGACCCGCGTGCTCTCGTTCGCTTCACCCACGAGGGGGCTCGCGTCGCGCGCGCCGAGTCGCCGGTCAACCATTCGAAGCCGACCGACCCTCGAAGTTTTACTCCGCGGTGCGGAACCCGGACCCATGCTCGATTCGACGCTCACCGTGACGCCGACGCCGGACGGCTTCGACCTGACGCTGGCCGTCGAGAACGCCGGCGGCGACGCGGTCGAACTCCCGTTTTCCGACGGCCAGCGCGCCGAGTTCGTCGCCGAGCGCGGCGACGAGGAGGTGTGGCGCTGGAGCGACGACCGCGGGTTCACGATGGCGCTCGGGAGCGAGGAACTCGCCCCCGGCGAGGCGGTCAGCTACGACGCGACGTTCCCGTCGCCCGATGCGGGCGAGTACGAGGTCCGGGCGTGGCTCACGACGACCGACGCGGACGCCCGCGCCGAGTCGGCGGCGACGACGACCCTCGTCGTCGAGTGACCCGGGCCGATCAGGTCAGTTCCTCGACGAGGTCCCGAGCAGCGCGGCGGACGGCGTCGTCGCTGGATGCGGGCGGCTCCCAGCCGAGCGCCGAGAGCTTCTCGACCGAGAGACGCATCTTCGGCACGTCGCCGGTCCAGCCGCGGTCGCCGCCGGTGTACTCGTACTCGGGGTCGAGCCCCATCTCGTCGGCGACGATGTCCGCGATGCGGTTCACCGAGGTCGTCGTCCGCGAGCCGAGGTTGTACGTGTTCAGGTCGCGCTCGCCGTGCTCGACGACGTGGGTGATGGCGTCCACGCAGTCGGAGACGTGGAGGTAGGACTTCTCCTGGCGCCCGTTCCCCAGAATCTCGAGGGTGTCGGGGGTCTCCCGGAGCTTCTGGATGAAGTCCGGGATCACGTTCCCGCGCTGGCGTGGACCGACGATGTTGGCGAAGCGGAACGCCCACGACTGGACGCCGTAGCTCTTCGCGTACGTCGAGATCAGGGCCTCGTCGGCGAGTTTCGAGGAGCCGTAGATGCTGATGGGTTCGAGCGGCGCGTAGTCCTCCGGCGTGGGCCGGGGCGCCTCCCCGTACACCGTCGAGGAGGAGGTGAACGCGAAGCTGTCGACGCCGACCTCGGCCATCCGTTCGAGGACGTTGTACGTCATCCCGGTGTTCTCCTCGAACAGCGTCCGGTCGTCCTCGAAGTTCGTGTCCGTGTACGCCGCGAGGTGGAAGACGACGTCAAGGTCGGGCGTGACCGCCTCGGCCACCTCGTCCGGGTCGGTCACGTCTGCCCGGACGAACTCGACGTCGTCGGGGACGCGCTCGCGGTCGCCCTTCGAGAGGTCGTCGGCCACGCGCACGTCCGCGTCGTACTCGTCCTCCAGCGTCGCCGCGAGGTGCGAGCCGATGAGGCCCGCCCCGCCCGTGACGAGCGCGGAGGTGCCGGTGAGGTCCATGTGTGGACGGCGGGCGAGACCGGAAAGTGTCTTGCGGTCGGCGGGGACCCCGATCTACCGCCCGTACCGGTCGCTCCCCGATCGAGTCGCGTCGCTCACCACTCGAGTCCCGTCAGTTCCTCGCTCAGGGTCCGGAGGGCCCGGCGTCGGGCCGCACTCCGCGCGATGCGTGCGGGCTGGATCCGCTCGCAGTCCACGTAGTAGCCGCCGTCCGCGTCGGCGGCGTCGGGCGAGGCCGCCAGGTACGTCGGGGTCGCTGCGGCCGCCGCCGCGCCGTCCACGATATCGGGCGTGAGCGGGGCGGGGAGCCGGTCGAGGCCGCCGACGGCCAGGCGGACGGGGAGCGACGCGTGCCGCCAGAGCCCGCTCCCGGGGACGAACCCCGGGTGACACGACGCGACCGCGACGCCGTCCAGCCGCGTCGCCGACTCCCGCGCGAAGAGGACGTTCGCGAGCTTCGACCGGGCGTAGGCGTCCAGCCCGTCGTAGCCCTCGACCGACCGGACGTCGAACTCGCCGTCCGCCCGGCCGTGGACCGCCGAGGCGACGACCACGACGCGCGCCCGGGACGGCAGAACTCGACGCAGGCCGTGGGTGAGCCTGAACGGGGCGAGGTGGTTCACGACGAAGGTCTTCTCCGCACGCTCGGTGCCAGCGTCGACCAGTTCGCCCTCGCCGAAGTGCGCGCCCGCGTTGTGGACGAGCAGGTCGAGCGAGCCGACCCGGTCGCGGACCGCGCCGGCGAGTCGGTCCACGTCGTCAGGGTCCGCGAAGTCGGCCGGGAGGAACGTCGCCTCGCCGCCCGCCTCGCCGGCCTCGTGCGCGACCCGTGTGCCCGCCGTGCGGTCGCGCCCGTGGACGAACACGTCGGCGCCGAGGCGGGCGAGCGCGAGCGCGACCTCGCGACCGACCCCGGAGGTCGACCCGGTGACGAGCGCGGTTCGCCCGCCGAGGTCGACGCCGGCGACGTCGGCGGCCGCCTCCGGGCGGTCGGTGGCCATGGACCACCGTCGGCGTCCTCGGGCAAAACGGCGTCGGCGGTCGGGCCGACCCCCCTCGCCGCCGGGTCGTACCCCACGCCGTCGCGGGATCGACTGGGCGGGGCTGGCCGCGCGCGGCCGAAGCGAAACGCCCTCACGGCCGCGGGACCTCACCCGACCCATGCAGGAGTCACACGGGACGGTCGTCCTCCGGTACGGCCACCGTCCCGGCCGGGACGACCGGATGACGACCCACGTCGGCCTGACGGCGCGAGCGCTCGGCGCCGACCGCGTCGTCCTCCCGGACAACGCGGGCCAGTCGGCCGAGACGATCCGGGACATCACGGACCGCTTCGGCGGCCCGTTCGCGGTCGAACTCCGGGACGACCAGCGCGCGTTCACGGGGGGATGGGACGGGACCGTCGTCCACCTCACGATGTACGGGGAGCCGGTCCAGGACGTGGAGGGCGAGGTCCGTGCCGCACACGCCGACGGTCCCCTGCTCGTCGTCGTCGGCGGCGAGAAGGTGCCGTTCGACTTCTACGAGGAGGCCGACTTCAACGTCGCCGTGACGAACCAGCCCCACTCGGAGGTCGCCGGCCTCGCGGTGTTCCTCGACCGCCTGTTCGAGGGCCGGGAACTCGAGCGCGAGTGGGCGGACGCGGACCGCCGGGTGGTGCCGATGGAGACGGGCAAGCGGGTGGTCGAGACGGGCGAGGCTGACGGGAGCGACGGAGGTGCCGGTGGGGACGGGAGCGACCGGGGTGGCGGGGCGTAGCGATGGTCTCCTCGCGCGCCCTCACCGCGCTCGTCGGGATCGGACTCTCGATCGCGGTCAGCGTCGCCGCCTGGGTCTACTTCGACACCCTGCTCGTCTTCCTCCTGATCCCCTTCGTCCCGTTCCTCCTCCGGGGCCGCGGGGACGACTCGGCCCGAACGGCTCCGAGGGCGTGCCCGGAGTGTGGCTTTCGGACCCGGGACCCGGAGGTGCGGTACTGTCCGCGGGACGGAACCGAGCTTCGAGGGGACTGAACTCCGACGGAACTGAACTCCGGCCGGAGCGGCGGCCGTCAGTGGTCGGCGTGGAACCACTCGGCGAGCGCTTCGATCGCGCGCGTCTCGACCCCGCGGGGCACGAAGACGAACGGGATGGGGCTGTCGAACGCGCGGTCGCCGTAGAGCCCCAGCTCGCCGACCGACCGGGTGGTGCCGCCGTACGCGATGGGGATGTCCCGGAGCTCCTGGGGTTCGTACTCGGGGACGTACGACTGTTCGATCCAGACCTCGTGTGCCGGGACGTCGAGTTCGTCGGCGAGCGCGACTTCGAGCCGGTCGTCTTGGTCCACGAGCCACTCGCCGAACGCGTCGAGGGGGGCGTCCACCCGGTCGGCGTACGCGATGCGGTGCTTCCAGCACGTCTCCGGGAACCGCCGGGTACGGAAGCGGTCGTAGAGGTCGGCGAGCGTGGAGTCGGGGTGCTCGCGCGCGGCGACGCGCAGCCGTTCCATCAGCGTGGTGTCGTCGATGCGCTCGTCGAGCACGCGGTCGGCGGTGACGGGCGACCCGTCCACGAGGCCGTCGAGCCTGTCGAGCAGTTCGCCCAGCAGGACGTTCGCGTACACCGACTTGTGGTGCTGTGTGACCCACATGTACACGGCGATCCGCCCCTCGAGGTAGTTCCCGATCGTGCTGAGCGCCTTGTCCGAGAGCGCCAGCCCCTCCTCGGGGTGGGCGGTGTAGGCGTCGATCATGCGGTCGGTGTCGAAGCTCAGCACGTCCGCGCCGGTCATCTGGTTGTCCCGCGTGATGTAGTCGAGCCGGTCCACGTCGATGGGCGAGTGGAGGATCTGGGCCGCGACGCCGTGCTGCCAGCGGCCGCCGCGCTCGAACGCGAGGCTGTAGCCGAGCACGTGCGCGCACACGTCGTACGGGTCGACGCCGAGTTCGCTGAGCGGCTCGTCGTACTCCTCGAGCACGATCAGGCAGCCGAGGAGTTCGTGCGGGCTGGCGGTCGCGAGGGGCCGTGCGTCGACGCCCGCTTCCTCGAACGTCGAGCGGAGGCCCCGGTCGGCGAGCCGGTCGCGGAGGTCGTCCGCGTCGAGCACGCGCTCGCCGAGGTGCGAGAACGGCGGGTGGCCGACGTCGTGCAGGAGCGCCGCACACTCGAGCGTCCGCTGGACCTCGTCGAGTTCGGCTTCGGGGGCGTTCCGGGTGAAGTACGGTTGGGACCGCAGGTTCTCGAACACCGTGCGCGCGAGGTGGTAGACGCCGAGGCTGTGTTCGAAGCGCGTGTGGTTCGCCCCGGGGTAGACGAGGTTCGTCGCGGACAGCTGTCGGACGTGGCGGAGCCGCTGGAACGCCCGCGTATCGAGGACATGGTCGACTAGCGGCTGTTCGAGTTCGACGTAGCCGTGGACGGGATCCTTGATCTGTGTGGGTGGCATGGTGAACGACGGCCCCGCGAGACGAGGCCGCCCTCTTACGTTCCCGGAACGGGTCGGTGTTTCGGTTCGCGGGTCCGGAACGCCGGTCGCCGTTCGACGGACGTCCCGCGCGCCGTCGGTCGGCCCGTCGTCGGAACGTGAACGGCCCCGCACCCGGGCTACCGGTTCAGTGGTCGTCCTCGCGCCACTTGTGTCCGCACTCGGTACACGTGAAGAAGCGCGTCTCGGACTCGTCGGCCGAGCGGATCTGCTTCATCTCGTAGCGGACCGACCGAACCTCGTCGCACTCGGGACACTTCTGCTCGACGGTCGGACCGATCTCGGCGGCGTCCACGTCGGACATGTCGACGAGTTCCCCCTCCTCTTGCCCCTGCGTCGTCGTCATCGCCGCCTCCTTCGCCTCGTCGCGGAGCTTCTCGAAGCCGCAGGAGTCACACACCCACATGTCGCCTTCCGTCTTCATCATCGAACCGCACTCGTCGCAGAATTCCATTTCCCCGTACTCGGCCGTCGGCGTACTTAAGCGCCGGGGATTGCCGATCGACGGACGGCGCCGACGTGGGCTGCGGTCAGATCTCGCCTCAGGCGTCCCCCTCCGACTGGCCGGGTTCGCCGAGCGCCTCCACGGGGAGGATGTTGTACAGGTCGGAGACGAGCTCGTCGAGGTCGGCGAACGACTCGCTCCGGCAGTCGAGAATCCGGTCGCCGAGGTTCTCCTCGCCGTCCGCGTAGGTCAGCGTCGTGTCCGCGAAGTGTTCGGCCGCGTCCTCGCGGCTGATTGGGTACTGGAGGTCGTCGAGGCGCGATTCGACGCGGGAGAGTCTCACTCGGTCCATGGAAACGGGTACGCGCTACACTGACCTAATCGTGGCGCCGGGAGAGTAGCCAGATGGTTTTCGGCCCGTCCATCGGTAGTTCCTGGGCCTTCCGCTTTTCCAAACCGTCGTTCGTGAATCCACTGTGGAGTCGGTCAACTAACGGTCGAAGAACTAACCCATTTCCGCGAAAAGTGGGGATCATCGTGGGGAAACCGGACGACCGTACTCTCCCGCCACTCCGAAAACTACACGGGTAGAGCATCGTCCTACTCTAATTATCAGTAGTTTGATCTAAAGGGGGTTCCAGGATCAGCCCTCACTGAACTACCGCACCTCGTAGGTGAGAACCGCAAAAACGTCGCCACGTTTTCGCACGTCAGCAAGTTCGAGGGGCGGGGTGGTGATCCTGCGCGGCAGGAGTGGCGCACCCGAAGCGAGCATGACGGGAGCGACGCTGAGAATGATCTCGTCGAGAAGTCCGTGATCGTGGAACTGTCCTACGAGGTCACCACCACCCACAAGCCAGATGTTCTCGCCGTCCGCGGCCTTCACCATGTCCGCATGGACGGGCGCGACGTCCCCCTGCACGAAGCGAACGCTCGCACCATCGACCACCGGTAATTTCCGACCGCTAAACACCCAGGCCGGAACCTCGTACGGCCATCTTTCCGGGTCCTCCAGCAGGCTTTCGTGTTCGATGATCCACTCGTAGGTCGTCGAGCCCATGGCCACGGCCCCGACCTGGTTTACGAACTGCGGGTAGTCGTCCTTCACGCCCTCGATCTCCTCGATGTCTCCGAACTGGAAGAGCCAGTCGAGTGAGTCGTCCTCGTCGGCGAGATACCCGTCGATGCTCGTCGACGTGTAGTATTGGGTCTTCATCCGTTCGATCGCCGTTCAGGAAGCGTTCGGGGGGCATAAACGCTGCACACCACCAACCCGCCATGGGCCGTAGCGTCCCCGTAACTCCGAAGTGGAGCGTGAACACTGTTCACGAACTACGTTTCGGATTTCACCGAAATCCACCGGCAGCGTCGGAACGTCCGGGAATCCGACGGGCGGGCGACGCGGGCGAGGAGGACCCGGCTAGAGGGGATCGCTACTCGAACTCGGGGTCGCGCTTCTCCAGGAACGCGTCCATCCCCTCGCGCTGGTCGTGGGTGCCGAACAGGCCGGCCCACGCGCGGCGCTCGTAGGTGAGCCCCGCGCCCTGGGGTTCCTCGTGGACGGCGTTGATGGCCTCCTTCGCGGCCCGGAGCGCGAACGCGGGCTTCGCCGCGAGATCGCCCGCGAGGTCGGCGACGCGGTCGTCCAGCTGGTCGTGGGCGACGACCTCGCCGACCAGCCCGTACTCCCTCGCGTCGGTCGCGTCGACGCGCTCGCCAAAGAAGATCAGCCGCCTCGCGGCCTCGTCGCCGACGAGGCGGGGGAGCCGCTGGGTGCCGCCCCAGCCGGGGATGATGCCGAGGTCGATCTCAGTCTGTCCGAGCACCGCGCGCTCGGAGGCAACCCGGAGGTCGCAGGCGATGGCGAGTTCGCAGCCGCCGCCGAACGCGTACCCGTTGATCGCGGCGATGGTCGGCGCGGGGAACGTCTCCAGCTTCCCCGCGACGCGGTGGCCCAGTTCGGCGTACGCCTGCGCCTCGGGCGTCGAGAGGTCCCGCATGTAGCTGATGTCCGCCCCGGCGATGAACGCGTCCTCCCCGGCGCCCGTGAGCACGAGCGCGCGGACGTCGGCGGATTCGGCCTCGTCGACCCCCCCGTCGAGCGCCTCCAGGGTCTCGACGTTCAGCGAGTTGAGCGAGTCCGGTCGGTCGACGGTGATCGTGGCCACGTCGTCCTCGATCTCGAGCGTCACCGTGTCGGATTCGGGCATGCGCGGGGTGTCGGCGGCCCGGGCCGTAACTGTTCCCCCCGACGGCGCTTCGGTATCGACCGGTTCGTCCGTCGTGAAGTGGCTCGAGAGCGTTCCGCGGCGCTCGGCTTCGGTGTCGGGTCGGTCGCCGTGGAGCAGTTCTCGAAAAGCCCCCGCGGCCTACGCTGCGCTCCTCACGCTCCCTGCGGTCGCTCGCCTGTGGTGCTCGTCCCTCACACGAGCGGCCGCGCGCCGCGTGGATTTGCCGGTGCAGTGGCGCGTGCCGGCTGGTATCCGGTCACGCGAGGGTGAGCTCACGGGACCGCAGGCCCCGGGTAGTGCCAGCCGGACGCGCGCGAGGCTCGCGTGAGCGCAGCGAACGTGAGTTCCGAGGGGTTCACTCCGAGGTGAGATGGGACGCGCAGCGAGCCCGCGACGACTGAACTAGCCCCGAACTGAAACCCGCGGGGGATTCCGGGACCATCGTCACGACGCACTGTCGGCTCGGAAGTCGACACACGGGCCATCGAGATACTTCCGAACGGAGGATGCGAAACACCATCACACCACCACCGTCGTCCGAACCGGTAGGCCGAAATAGCATCGGGGGAAACCGTCGGTCGATGAGCCTCACCGACGAGGAGCTGGAGCGACTGGCGGACGTCGTCCGCCTCCAGCCGACGAAGAACTCGGAGTTGGGCGAGCGGTGGGGGCTGGAGAGCGGCAGCGACGTCCACGGCTACCTCGAGAACCACCTCTCGGACTACTACTACCGGGACGACGACAGCCTGATCCGTGCGACGGACGAGGCGGCCGAGCTAACGGGCGTCGAACCCGGCGTGGAGGACGACGGCGAGGAAGGAGGCGTCCCGGATCGCATCCGCGTCCCCGAACTGCACGGCCAGGTGTTCGCGGTGCTCGCCGGCCCCGACGAGCGCTCGGAGTCGGTGGTGTCGGTGCTCAACAAGCTCCGGGAGCGCTTCGAGGTCGACCCCGAGGTGGGCGACGTGCGGCGGGCGCTCCAGAGCCTCCGCCGGAAGAAGGTCGTCGAGGTGGAGTACCGCACCGTCCCGACGTTCCGGCTCGCCGTCGAGCGCGACGCGGTGGACGTCGAGGTCAGCGAGTAGCTTCGGTCCCCGTCCCGGCGGCGCCGCCGGGGTCGGCTCCTGCGCGTTCCGCGCGCTCCCGTTCCCGCTCGCGACGTCGGCTCAACAGCGCCCTGATTCCCTTGCCCGGGCCGCCCTCGATCGGCCAGCCGTTCGTCCGCCACTGGGGCGGTTCGGGTGAGAACTCCGAACAGCCGCCGGAGCACTCCGCGGCCGTGGGAACGCGTCCCTTCGCCCCACAGTGCGGCACCAGCGCGCGGCCCTCCCGACGGAGTTCGAAGTGCCGACAGTCCGGCCGCATCGTCTCGCGGAACGAGCGCCACCCCTTGCCGTAGGCGCGCTCCGCGAGCTCCAGCCGCTTGTCCGGGTCGCCGTCGGCGTCGAGCCGCGTCGGGTGCCAGACCACCTCCGCGGCGTCGGCGTCGACGCCGTCGTCGAAGTCGAACTCCAGCACGCCGACCTCGACGGGCATGTCCTCCAGCAGCGCTGGCGAGACGCGCTCGCCCGTCGCGCCGGTCGCGACCCACACCTCGTCGGCGAGCCCCGCGTCGAGGTCGTGCCGGAGCTGGCCGGCGAGCGCCCGCGCGGCGCTCGCGTCGAGGTCCGGCTTGTTCTCGACGACGACGACCCGCTCCACCCAGTCGGGGTACTCCCGGACGCGGCGGAACTCGACGCGGCCGTTCGGGCCGCGCCGCTTCTCGACGAGGTCCCGCCCGGCGGCGCGGTGGACCGCCGCGCGGACGTAGCGCCACGGGAACCCGGGGTCCTCGAGCGCGTCACGGTACCACGCGAACGCCGGGGGTGCGCCCCGGACCACCCGCAGGAGGTCCGAGTCGAGCCCGCGTTCGCCGAACAGCCGTCGGCGTGCGAACGCGTCCCGGTCGACCTCGAGGATCACCGTGTCCCAGCGTCGCTCCTTCGTGCCGAGCTGTCTGGCGACGACGACGGGCCGCCGGCCGTCGGTCGGGTGCCAGGCCAGTTCGGCCCACCGGCTCACGAGCAGTTCGAACGCGAACTCGCTGTCGCCCGCCCCGGGGAACACGTCGGGGAGGACGCCGGAGGGGTGGAAATCGGTTTCGGTGGCCGACGGGCGGGGCGCCGACGCCCCCGTCTCCGGGACCGCCTGGCGGTCGCTCCCGACGGATGCGCGTGCGGGGAGTCGCGGGCTCCGTCGCGACTCAGTCCCCCGACCGCTGGAGCACGTACTCCTCGCTCTCGGCCGCCTGGAGGTCGTTCAGGTAGTCGTGTGCCTCCCTGAGGATGTCCCGCGGGCCGTCCTGGGTGATGGTGTTGAGCGCCTGCTCGTAGTCGCGCCACTGGAGGTCGCGATGCTCTGTGGACAGTTCGGCGGACGCCTCGAACGAGTGGGCGATGAACAGGTGCACCGTCTTGTGGATGGTGTTCCCCCCCGCCTGGAACACGTAGTCGTACTGCTCTCGGAAGCCGTCGACGAGTCTGAAGTCGCCGATTCCGGCCTCCTCCTCAACCTCGCGGATCGCCGTCTGCTGGAGCTCCTCTTCCCCCTCGACCCCGCCCTTCGGGAACTCCCAGTCCCCGGGTCGGCTCTTCAGGAGCAGGTACTCCCTGTGGCCGCGGGTGTCGCGGAAGAGGATGGCTCCGGCACTGGTCGCTTCGACCGGCATTACCGTGGAATAAGCGACCCTGCGTTAAGAGAATGTCGGACCACGGAACGCCTGAACGACGCGAATCGTGGCGGCGGCGCTCGGAACGCCCCACGAGTGACCGCCGGCGAACCGAGGTTCGTGGCATCGACCCACGCGGACCCGAGCGGTAGATGTGCTTTAGTGCTCGGGCGTACTCGTTCCGCACGGATCCCAGCCCACAATGACCTTCGTCACCAAACTCCGCTTCCAGAGCGGGGACAGGAACGCCCTCGACGACACCGTCGAAGGGCTCCGGAACATGCTCGAACGGAAGGGCGCCGAGTGCAAGGGCCCGCACACGGAACCCTCCGAACACGTCCGCGTCCCGCTACACGACAGGCTCGCCCCCGGAACGACGCTCGGCGAGTGGAGCTACGAGGTGTTCTCCCGCCGCCTCGAGATCCACGGCAACGACCACATCGCCCGGGAGGTCGGCCACATGGAGTTCCCGGACTCCGTCCACGTCGAGATCGAGGTCGAGCAGAAGAAGCCGCTCGGCTACCGGAACTGACCCCGTGTACGTCCACGTCAACGCCGCCGTCTCCGTCGACGGCAAACTCTCCACCCGCCGACGCGAGCAGGTCGCCATCAGCGGCCCGGAGGACTTCGACCGCGTCGACCGGGTTCGCGCGGCGGCGGACGCGGTGATGGTCGGCGTGGGCACGGTGCTCGCGGACGATCCGCACCTGACGCTCGACGAGGACGACCGGCGGGTCCAGCGCCTCCGGAGCGGCCGCGACGGGTTCCCGGCGAGAGTCGTCGCCGACTCGCGGGCGCGAACGCCGACGGACGCGCGAATCCTCGACGACGAGGCGACGACGTACGTGCTGGTGAGCGAGGACGCGAGCGCCGACGACGTCTCGGCGCTCCGATCGGCCGGCGCCGGGATCGTCACGGCCGGAACCGAGCGCGTCGACCTCGCGGAGGCGTTCGATGAACTCGAAGCCGAGGGCGTCGAACGACTCATGGTCGAGGGCGGGGGAGAACTCCTCTTCTCGCTGTTCGCCGCGGACCTGGTGGACGAACTGACCCTCTACGTCGGATCGATCGTCGTCGGCGGCCGCGACGCGCCGACGCTCGCGGACGGGGAGGGGTTCCTCGACGGGTTCCCCGAACTGGACCTCGTCGACGTCGCCCGCGTCGACGACGGAGCGGTGCTCTCCTACGAAGTTTAAGCATCAGGACGGGACCACGGCCGCCGTGCGCTGACGAGCGACTGCACGTCGGCTCGCGGGTGCGCGGCCGACCGACGTGCACGGTAATCGGCCGCCTGTCCGCCACCTGTTCCCGCCCGGCACTCGGCCGGCGCTCGTGCGTCGGTTCGACACGCACGTGGAACTGTTATACGCCGGACGCCCGTACGGAGGGTCATGAGCAGCCAGACCGCCGCCGCGGAGCCGGTGCACGTCGAGAGCCGCGACCAGTTCGAGGAGCTGACGGACGAGGGCATCGTCCTCGTCGACTACTGGGCCGACTGGTGTGGCCCGTGCAAGATGCTGGAGCCGACCGTCGAGGAACTGGCCGACGAGGTCGAGGACCTGCTCGTCCTGAAGGTCGACGTGGACGAACACCAGGCGCTCGCGGGGGAGGCCGGCGTCCGGGGCATCCCGGCGCTCCAGTTCTACGCCGACGGCGAGGAGGCCGAGCGGCTGGTCGGGGTTCAGGAGAAGGGAGACCTCCTGCGCGTCGTCGAGTCGCTGCAGTAGCCGGACTCAGTCGGACGACGGTCCGAAGGAGGCGACGAGTTCGTCGTGAGCGGCGCCGCCGGAGGCCAGCAGCCCCGTCGCGCCGGGAACCCATCGATCGCCGTGGACGTCGGTGACGACGCCGCCCGCCTCGCGGATCAGGCAGACGCCGGCCGCTGTGTCCCAGTCGTGGAGCTCGACCGTCGAGACGGCCGCGTCGAGCTCGCCGCAGGCGACTCCCGAGAGCGCCGCCTGCGCGCAGCCGAACCGCCGGAGGTCGCCGAACGAGGACAGCACCGTCCCGGCTGCCGCATGGAGTTCGCGGCGGTGATCCGGCGAGGTACCGAACAGCGGATTCACGAGGAAGGCCTCGGGGTCGGTCGTCGTGCTCGGCGACGCCGACTCTCCGTTCCGAGTCGCGCGACCGGGACCAGCCGCGTACAGGTCGCCGGTGACGGGCGCGTAGTTCGCGCCGGCGACCGGTTCGCCGTCCCGACAGAACGCCACGCTGGTCACCCAGTTGGCGTTACCGGACGCGTAGTTGGTCGTTCCGTCGATGGGATCGACGACCCAGGCCGGCCCGTCGTCGGGGACTCGCTTCGACGCGTCCGACTCCTCGCCCACGACGGGATCGTCCGGGTACTCCGCACGGAGTCCGTCGAACACGTGCCGCTGGACGGCTCGGTCGACCTCCGTGACGGCGTCCATCGGTCCCCGCTTGGTGTCGACGGCGAGTTCCGAGCGGAACGACTCGAGCGCGAGGTCTCCCCCGCTCTCGGCCGCCGCCACGCAACGGTTCAGCCGGTCGGCGTCCTCGCCGGTGCTCGTCATGGGACGACCGACGGTCGCCCCGCCAATACGTCACTCGATCCGCCCGACCGCCACCGAGTGGTCGGTGTCGGCCGCGTGAGTCGTCGCCAGGTCCTCCGCGGCGTTCGAGGAGTCGCGTAGCGACTCGGTCGGACACTCTCGGCACACGACGTGGTACACGGGTCCATCGGTCATGTTCCGACGATGTGGTCCCATCGGTAAGGTTATGATCCCGTTAACGGCCGATATCGGGCGACCTACCGAGGCCGACGAGCGGGCGAGATCGGACCGTCGGCCCCGATCGCGCGGCTCAGGTCGAACCGGCTTCGATGCCGCGTTCGATCTCCGCCGCACGCGCCCTGACCTGCTCGACCACGGGGAGCGGCGCCTCGAACTCCAGCGTGACCGTCTCCCCCTCCTCGTCGTAGCGCTCGCGCTCGACGTGCCCGTTGTCGTGGATCCACGAGACGAGGCTCATCGTCCCGTCGGAGAGCGGCAGGAGAAGCCGCTCGTGCTTCCAGTCGGGGAGCTCCGCCTCGATGCGGTCGCGGAGGACGTCGACGTTCTCGCCGGTCAGCCCCGACACGGTGACCGGGTTCGGGGCGAGCGCCGAGAGCGCCTCCCGCTTCTCGCGGAGTTCGTCCGGGTCTAGCTGGTCGACCTTGTTGAACACGGTGACGAGCGGGGCCTCGTTGCGTTCGTACAGCGTGTCGTGACTCGTGACGAGCTTCTCGCGCATCTCCCGAATCGGCTCGCTCGCGTCGACCACGAGCAGCACGAGGTCGGCGTAGTACACCGACTCGAGGGTGGACTGGAACGACTCCACGAGCCAGTGCGGGAGATCGGAGATGAACCCGACAGTGTCGGTGAGGAGCACGTCGCGCTTCCCGGTGTCCGCCCGGCGGGTCGTCGTGCCGAGCGTCGTGAACAGGTCGTCCTCAGACTCGGCCGTCGCGTCGAGGTCCGGATGTCTGTCGGCGTTCTCGTCGACGTCGAGGTCCGCGGCCAGCCGACGCAGCAGCGTCGACTTCCCGGCGTTGGTGTAGCCGGCGAGCGCGACGAGGTCGAAGCCGGACTCCCGACGGCGCTCGCGCCGCTCCTCCTCCTTGTCGGCGATGTCGTCGAGTTCGGACTTGATGCGGGAGATCCGGGACTTGATGTCCCGCTCGCGGGACTCGTCGTACTCGCCGAGCCCCATGAACCCCGGTCGCTCGTCCCGCTGGGCGAGACTGGCTTTCACCTCGGCGCGGGGAAGTTCGTACCGGAGTTCGGCGAGTTCGACCTGCAGTTGCGCCTTCCGCGTCCGGGCACGCTGGCCGAAGATCTCGAGGATGAGGGTGAAGCGGTCGACGACCTCGACGCCCTCCGGGAGCTTCCGTCCCAGGTTGAACGTCTGGTACGGGCCGACCTCGTTGTCGACGATCACGCACTCGACGTCGTACTCGGCGACGAGCGCGGCGAGTTCGTCGGCCTTCCCCTCGCCGAAGTGGTAGGCTGCGTCCTCCTCCCGGGTCTGGGTCAGCGTCGCGACGACCTCGTGGCCCGCCGCCTCCGCGAGGTCGACGATCTCCGAGACGTCCGCGTGTCCGCGGTCGACCCGCTTCGCGACGAGCGCCCTCACGGTTTCACTGCCCGTCCTCCGAACGGGCGGTCGAAGGCACCGCTGGGGGCGTTCGCGCGTCGACGCGCCGGCGGGGTCGAACTCACCCGTGCCACGGGATCACGGGCGGGAGTCCGCCCCCTCGCGTTCGATTCCGACTGTCATGTTCGCGCGTACGGCGTGCGGAGGTTTAACCGTGGTGCCGACGGGGCGCCACCCGGTCCCGTCGCACGCCGCCGGAACGTCGCTCGGGTGCGCGACCGCGAACCGCCGATCCGACTGGCCGCCGGAAACGGGACCATACCCCGCGTAAGCGTGTTACTATTATTGTCGGGTCGATACCTCTAGCCGCGGGATGGCCGGCACGCTGACGATCAGCATCGAGATCGAACTCGGCTGGGGGGTCCACGACCTCCCCACGCGACGACACCTCTCGGAGGGCGGGCGTCGCGAGCGGGAGTACCTCGGGAGGCTCCTCCGGAAGGCCGACGACTGCGGCGTTCCGATCAGCTTCGACGTCGTCGGCCACTTACTCCTGGCGGAGTGTGACGGGATCCACGACGGGCCGTACCCCGAGGGCTGGTTCGACGCCGACCCGGGCACCGACGTCGAGACGGACGGCCTGTTCTACGGGCCCGACACGGCACGGGCGGTTCTCGACGCGGACGTCGACCACGAACTCTGTACCCACACCTTCTCGCATCTCCTGTGTGATCGGGCGAGCGACGACCTCCTGTCGACGGAGCTCGAACGCGTGGGGGAGTTACACGCCGACGTCGACGGCGACGTCGTCTCCATCGTCCCGCCACGCCACTACCGCCCGAACAACGAGGTGCTCCGTCGGAACGGCATCCGGGTCGCCCGCTACGCGCGGACGGAGGAGTCGCCGACGCTCGCCCACCGTCTCAAACAGGTCACCGTCGGACCGCACCCCGAGTGGAACCTGCGCGTGAACGACGGGGTGCTCGAGACGTACTGCACCACCTACCCGTCGCTGACCGCGGGAACCCTGCGTTCCGGACGGGAGCCCCCGCGAGCGGAGTTCCGCCACCTCCCCCTCGCTGCGCGGCAGCGCGCACACCGGTTCTACCTCGAACGGGCGACGAACAGGGCCATCGAGTCGGAAGTCCCCCTCCACCTCTGGTGTCACCTGTACGATCTGAGCAACGAGGAGCAGTGGTCCGTGCTGGGGGAGTATCTCGAGTTCCTGGGCGACCTCCCTGACGAGGAACTGGAGGTCCTGACGATGGAGTCGCTCGCCGACAGATACCTCGAGAACTGAGCCGCCGACCGCTTCGGGCGCTCCTCACGCCTCTCGGGCCCGTTCGTCAGCAACGGGGCCACCGCTCCGAGGGTACGAACGGTGCCGAGGTGGCTAGACGGGGGCGGTTACCTCGTGTCCAGGTCGTCCTCGTCCCTGATCATGCGCGTCTCCGCCTCGCCGCTCGACACCTCGTTCACGAGGTCGTAGAACTCGTTCTGGAGCCCGGCCGGGAACGTGACGACGCCGACCCACGAGCCGTCGGCCTGCCACTCCTCCCGCTCGAGGTCGCCGAACTCGCGCACCTTCGCCTGCCCGCTCCCGGCGTACTCGGGGGGGAGCTGGGCGGCGATGGTCACCTCGTCGAACCGGATGGGGATGACCGGTCGGAGCACGTCGAGCGCGTCGTCGACCTGGTTCTCGACCGGCTCCATCGGGTCGATCGTGAACCCGGCCTCCTCCAGGGCCCGCTCGATGCGCTCCGGGGGGTGGGGTGCGTCGTCCATCTGCGGGTTCACCGCGTTGCGGACGATCGTGTTGATCAGCTGTTTCCGCTTCTGTTCGGTCATCTCGCGGCGCTGCTCGGCGGTGATCTGGATGTCCCCCCGTTTCACCACCTCCGGGATGATCTCCATCGGATCGGTCGTCCCGAACACCTCCTCGACGTCCTCCTCGGCCGGCCTGTCGCCCCGCGAGGCGTCCTCGAACACGTCCTCGGCGGCGATGATGTCCTCGAGGTCGCCCTCGAACTCGCCCCGCTTGATGGCGAGGGCGGCGTCGGGGTCGATGAGCACCTCGAACCGTGCGCCGTGGGATTCGAGCCGCGCCGTCACGGCCTCGTCGAGCGAAATCATACCCGGATGTATCGTGGCGGGGGGTAAAAGGTATCCCCCGGCGGCGCCGACGCGTCCACGAGCGGTGCTCACGCGTGGCGGGCAGCCCCGCACCACTTTTTATCCCCCCTACCCTATACCCGTCACCTGAATGTCCGATGCAGACCGCCCCGTCACGACCGCTCCCGACGCCGACCTCGCCTGGTGTCACGAATCCGTGCAGGGCGTCTCGCGCACCTTCGCGCTCACCGTCGACGTGCTCGAGGAGCCGATGTCGTCGTACATCTGTCTCGGATACCTCCTCTGTCGCGTCGCCGACACCGTCGAGGACACCGACCGCATCGACCCCGACGAGCAGGCCGACCTGCTCCGCCTGTACGACGCCGTCCTCGACCCGACCGCCGACGCGACGCCGGCGGACTTCCGCCGGGCCGTCGACGACCACCTCCCGCCGGCCGACGACCGCTCGCCGGACTGGGAGGTCGTCGCGGAGTCCGAACGCGTCTTCGCCACCTTCGAGGAGCTCCCGGGGGACGTCCGCGGGGCCATCGTCCCGCCCGTGAGGGAACTCGTCGGCGGGATGGCCGAGTTCGTCGACCGCTACGCCGACGAGGGGGGGCTCCGCATCGGCAGCCGGAGCGAACTCGAGGAGTACTGCTACTACGCCGCCGGCACGGTCGGCAACCTCGTCACGAACCTCCTCACCCGGGGCGACATCGCCGAGGAGCGCGCCCGCCGGCTCCACGAGACGGCCGAGGAGTTCGGCCTGCTCCTCCAGCTCGTGAACGTCGCGAAGGACGTCCACGACGACTTCGAGGAGGAGAACAACGTCTACCTCCCCGAGGAGTGGCTCGCGGCCGAGGACGTTCCGCAGGACGACCTCACCGCCGCGGAACACCGCGACGGGACCGCCGCGGTCGTCGGTCGGACCACCGACCACGCGCGGACGTTCCTCGACGACGCGCAGTCGTACCTCGAACACCTCCCGCTCGTCGACGGCAACACGCTCGACGCGTGGGCCATCCCGTTCCTGCTCGCGGTCGGCACCCTCCGCGAACTCGCCGCCCAGCCCGAACGCGCCGTCGACGGCCGCGGCGTGAAGGTGAGCCGTCAGGAGGTGTTCGCGGTGGTGACGGCCATGTCCGAGCACGGCCGCGACTCGCTGCCCGAACTCCGGCGGGCCATCGCGGGCCAGCCGCTCCACCGGACGCCGTCGGCGGCCGACTGACCGGGCCGGCGCGCCGTCGTCGTCACCGGTCGACCGTCAGGCGTCCCGACCGTCGACGGCCCCGACCGTCCCCGCGCGTTTTCAGCGGCCTTTTGTGCGACCGCCCCGAACCGCGCCCCATGAGCGAGTTCGAGAAGGACGACAGCGTGGTTCTCTCCGACGAGCACAGCGAGTTCGACGGTCAGACCGGCACGGTGACCCAGGTGATGGAGACGATGTTCGGCGACGCGACGTACACGGTCTCCTTCGAGGACGGACAGGAGCAGGGCGTCCCCGCCGACCAGCTTTCGGCGGCGGACGAGGACGAGGAGTAACGCCGGGTCCGCCGACCGGACGCGGAATCCAACCCTTTTACCCTCCGAGGTCGACCCACACCCATGGCGAGCGTCCCCTTCCACTACGTCGACCTCCGGACCTTCTGTTACGCGACGGAGGACGAGAAGCGCGTCGAGCAGGCGCTCCGGACGTTCCTGCCCCGGGAGTTCCCGATAGACCGGGTGAAGAACGAGGGCCACCACGGCGACCGCATCGTCGTGCTGTCCGCGCGGGTCGAGAACGCCGACGACGTCCGTCACGTGCTGTCGGTGCTCTCGGAACTGCCGGAGATCGACCGCGTGCTTTCGGAACTGGACGAGCGCGTCGACGACAACAACTCCCTGTTCCTCAGACTCGACAAGCAGGCGGCGTTCGGCGGCGACGTCCGACTCGGCCCCGGGCTGACGCTCCGCGCGAAGGTCGAGGCGTACCCGGCGAAGCGCGAGGCGGCGGTCGCGAACGCCCGCGAGGCGCTCTCCGAGTTGGCGTCGGAGGCCCACGGGGCGGCGATTGCGGAGGGGTCGGACGCGGACGAGGCCGGCGGGGTAACCGACGCGTCCGAGGCTGACGCGTCCGAGGCTGACGCGGCGGGGAGGAGGGGGCCGGCGGACGCGGACGACGCCTGAGTCCGAGTTTCGACGCTCACCCGACGCCACCTCTCCGTACGGTCGTGTATCCGTGGGTGACCTTTCATCGAGGGAGAGCGGAGGTACTTGGCCGTGGCTCCCGAACGACGCGTATGTCCCTGACAGTGACCGAGACGGCGTCGGTATCGACGGCCACGGGGTGGATTCGAGGGTTCTGGGCGTTCTATCGGCGATACACCCGGACCGCGGTCCACGCGATCGCGACGGCCGCGCTCACGGCGTTCGGCCTGCTCGTCTTCATCGACCCCCTCTTCTCGGTGGTGGCGATCGGCGCGTACGTGTTCCCTCCCGTCGTCATCTTCGCCGCCCGCGGCGACGTCGAGGGCACCTCCGAACCGTCGGGGGCGACCCCCCTCCGAACCGATTCCGGGCGGGACGCTGGCTCCGACGCCGACGCGGACGACGGGGACGGAGACTCCGATACGGACGGTGATGACGGGGATTCCGATTCGGACGGGGCGGACGCCGACGCGGATGCGGACGGAAGCGATGCCGACGCGGACGGAGCGGACGCCGACGCGGACGGCTGATCGACGGACGACCCCGTCACCTCCGGCCGCCGCTCAGTCGAGCCACTTGATCGAACAGCCGCGGCTCGGACGGTCCTCGTGGGGGACTTCCTCGCCGGCGAGGACCGCCTCGACGGCGTCGCGAACGTAGATCTCCTCCGGTTCGTCGTCGGGGTTGAGCGCGTCGTCCAGTCGGCCGTGGTAGGCCAGTTCGAACGTCCCGTCGCGGTTCCCGAACAGGAACGGGTCGGGCGTGCAGACCGCGCCGTAGGCGCGCGCGACCTCCTGTGACTCGTCCCGGAGGTACGCGTCGTAGGCGACGCGGCCGTCCGCGACGTACTCGGCCATCTTCCCGGCGGAGTCCTCGGGGTACTCCCCCGCGTCGTTGGGGTTGACGCCGACGACCGCGCAGTCGTCGTACTCGGCGGCCACGTCGTTCAGCAGGTCGAACTTCGCCCGCGCGTACGGACAGTGGTTGCAGGTGAAGACGACGAGGAGCGCTCCCGCGTCCGCGAAGTCCGCGAGCGAGTACGTCTCCCACTGCTCCGGCGGAACCGGCTCTCCGCCCAGCCCCGGAAGCTCGAAATCGGGCGCCGCGTCGCCCCGTTCGAGTTCGGAGTCGGATTCGGCGGCTACCATGCCCGACACTCCCGGGCCGGGGAGTAAAACCGTTCCCACAACGGGGCGAGTGGGTCGGTTCCGTCCCGGCTACTCGCCCGCGACCAGCAGGACGGCGAGGACGGCGAACGCGACGCCGGCCACCTTCCGGGCGGTGACCGGCTCCTCCAGCGCGAGCACGCCGACCAGCGAGGAGGTGACGAAGAACATCGCGAACACGGGGGCGACGATGGAGACGGGCCCCATCGAGAGCGCGCGGTAGTAGGCGAGGATGCCGACGGCGAGGCAGGCGCCGGCGGCGAACACGTGGCGCATCTTCGGATCGTCGAGGTACCCGACGACGCCCTCGCCCGTGGCGCCGATGACCGCCAGGGTGACCAGCACGAGCACGGCGTTCGCCACGAGCGCGGCGACGTTGCTCGGAATGGGGTTCGCGCCGCTGGTGGCGACCCGCATGAGCGGCGCGACCATCGAGTACGAGAGGAGCGCGAGGACGGCCCAGGGGAGGTAGTTCATTTGCGAGTCGGTCGGTTCCGTGGGGTAAATGGGTTCTGACCCGTGGCGATCATCGGGTTTCGGTGAAGCCGTCTTCTCCGTAGTTGCTCCTGCTGGAAGTGGGAACGCCTCGAAAGCCCCCGCGGCGCTGGACTCGGTGCGGCCCCTTTCAGTCCCGCCCGACCGCACCGCTCCTCACCCTCCCCAACCGGCGAGGACCCTCCCTGCGGTCGGGACCTCGCCCCTCGCACGATCGGCCGCGCGGAGCGCGGCCGCCGCGCGCCACGTGGTTGGCCCGGGACGTACGGACGGCGCGTGCCGGCGGGCCTCCCTGCCTGCCGGATGAGCGAGCCGGAGGCGAGCGAATCGGCTGGGGAGGGCGTGGCTGCGGTGCAGTCGGGCGGGACTGAAAGGGACCGCGACGTTCACGGGCGCACGCGCCCGTGAATTCGGGAGAGTGTGCTCTCCCGTAACTCGGCGAACCCCGACCCCTCAAGCACCGCAGGAACGAGGCCGAAGGCCGAGTGACGAGGAGCGCGGAGCGTCTCGCGGGAGCCGAGAGTCGCGGGGGCTTTCGAGGTGGACGCCACGACGACCGAACCAACACCGAAGCAGAGAGCCGTGGGGGCTTTCCAGATAACACCGGCAATCCCCACGATGCTTGACCCGAGAAGTTTCGAATCTCCGCCACGCACCCAGAGCGGGGATTCCTGCGCCGGACGAAACCGCTTTCTCCGGCGCGCGTCACACCCCGCCATGGACGACGAGACGCGCGCCCTGCTCGACGCCCTGGTCGCCGACGCACGCGAATCCACGGAGGACATCGCACGCCAGACCGGCCTCCCCGCGGACGAGGTGGACGCACGTCTCGACGACCTCGAAGCGGCGGGCGTCCTCCGCGGCTACACCGCCGTCGTGGACTGGGACCGGGCGGAGGCGGACCGGGTCGCCGCCATCGTCGAGGTGAACGTGGAACTCGACCGGGAGACGGCCTACGAGGAGATCGCCCGCCGCATCGCCGAGTCGCCGACGGTCGACTCCCTGCGGCTCGTCTCGGGCGACTACGACTTCGCGCTGGACGTGAGCGCGGACACGATGCAGGCCGTCTCGCGGTTCGTAGCCGAGGAGGTCGCGCCGCTGCCGGCGGTGACCAGGACGGTGACCCACTACGTGATGGAGACGTACAAGGAGCGCGGCGTCGTCTTCGACGACCGTGACGAGGACGACCGGCTCTCAGTGACGCCATGAGCGAGGGCGACGAGTCCGGCGACCCGACCGACGGGGGCACCGACCTGACCGCGGACGGCGACGTGGATGGGAGCGGAGGGGCCGCCGCCGACGAGGGGGACCGGTTCACCCCGGCGGATCGCGTCGACGCCGTCCCGCCCTCGGGCATCCGGGCGTTCTTCGAGGTGGCGGAGTCGCGCGAGGACGTCATCTCGCTCGGCGTCGGGGAACCGGACTTCACCGCGCCGTGGCCCGCCCGCTCGGCGGCCATCGAGTCGCTGGAGCGCGGCCGGACCAGCTACACCGCCAACCGGGGGAAGCCGAAACTCCGGCGGGAGATCGCACGGCACGTCCGGCGGTACGACCTCGAGTACGACCCCGACGAGGAGGTGCTCGTCACCACGGGTGCGAGCGAGGCGGTCGACCTGGCGTTCCGGGCGCTCGTCGACCCCGGCGACGTCGTGGCGCTCCCGACGCCGACGTACGTCTCCTACGAACCGGGCGTCACCTTCGCCGGCGGCGAACCGCTGGCGGTGCCGACCTACCACGAGGACGACTGGTCGCTGACGCCCGAGGCGCTCCTGGCTGCCGGGGCCGACGAGGCCGACGTGCTCGTGCTCTGCTACCCGAACAACCCGACCGGCGCGACGATGTCCCGGGCCGAACTGTCCGCGGTCGCCGACTTCTGCCGCGAGTACGACCTGGTGGTCGTCTCGGACGAGATCTACGCCGCGCTCACCTACGGCGACGAGCACGTCTCCATCGCGACGCTGCCGGGGATGCGGGAGCGGACCGTCGTCGTCAACGGCTTCTCGAAGGCGTACGCGATGACGGGGCTCCGACTCGGCTACGCGCTCGCGCCCCCGACGGCCTCGGCGGCGATGACGAAGGTCCACCAGTACGCGATGCTGTCGGCGCCGACCACGGCACAGCACGCGGCCGTCGCCGCGCTCCGGCGGTGCGAGGACGACGTCCGGGAGATGCGACGCGAGTACGACCGGCGACGCCGGTACCTCACGACCAGGCTCCGCGAACTGGGGCTCGCGGTCGCCGAACCGCGCGGGGCGTTCTACGCGTTCCCCCGCGTGGCGGAGGTGGCTCCCGACGGCGACGACGAGGCGTTCGCCGAGACGCTGCTGGAGGAGACGGGCGTCGCGGCCGTCCCTGGCGGCGCGTTCGGCGACGGCGGCGCGGGTCACCTGCGGCTCTCGTACGCGACGGGGATGGACGAACTGAAGGAGGCGACCCGCAGGCTCGAGACGTTCCTGGCGGAGCGCTGACCCGGTTCGGCGGCCCCGCCCGACCGGTCGCGTCCGCTCGACGAACCCCGACCCGTCGGACGACGTGCCGCCGGACGATGTGCCGTCGGAGGACCCCCCGCGACGATGCACCGCTCGACGGCGCGCTGCCGGCCGACGCACGGCCCGACAACTGGGAGCCCGCTGTTCGCCGTTTCACGGAGTTTAGGTACCCGGTGTGAGAGGATGCCGCATGGAGTTCGCGCTCACCGACGAACAACGGCAGCTACGGGAGGAGGTCCGACGGTTCGCGGAGAACGAGATCGCCCCGGTCGCGACCGAACACGACGTCGAGGAGTCCTACCCGTACGAGGTCATGGAGGAGGCGGCCGAGATGGGGCTCGCCGGGCCGCACATCCCCGTCGAGTACGGCGGCGTCGGCTACGACTCCTTCGAGACGGCCATCATCACCGAGGAGCTGTTCGCGGTCGACCCGGGCATCGGGCTCTGTATCACCTCCGCGGCGTTCGGCGCCGAGGCGATCATGGGCTTTGGCACCGACGAGCAGAAGGAGGAGTACCTCGCCCCCGTCACGGACGGCGAGACGGTCATGGGCGCGGCGATCAGCGAGCCACAGGCGGGCTCTGACGTGACCGGCATCACCACCCGCGCGGAGAAGGACGGCGACGAGTGGGTGATCAACGGCAACAAGATGTGGATCACGAACGGCTCGGTCGGCGACTACTTCGTCGTGATGTGCGAGACGGACCCCGACCAGGAGGACCGTTACATGGGCTACTCCCAGATCATCGTCGAGTCCGACCGCGACGGCTTCGACGCCGAGAAGATCACCGGCAAGATGGGCATCCGCGCGAGCGACACTGCCGAACTCGTCTTCGACGACGTGCGCGTGCCCGAGGAGAACCTCGTCGGCTCGCGCGGCATGGGCTTTCTCCAGCTCATGCAGTTCTTCGACGAGACCCGGACCGCCGTCGCGGCCCAGGGCGTCGGCATCGCGAAGGGGGCCGCCGAGCGCGCGCTGGAGTACGCCAAGGAACGCGAGCAGTTCGGCCGGTCCATATCGGAGTTCCAGGCCGTCAAGCACGAGCTCGCCGAGGCGTTCACGAACGTCCGGGCCGCGCGGAACCTCACGTACGAGTCGGCCTGGGCCGTCGAGAACGACCCCGACGGGCTGACGAAGCTCGCGTCGATGGCCAAGGAGTTCGCCTCCCGGACGGCCGTGGAGACCGCCGACACGGCCGTCCAGCTCCACGGCGGCGCCGGCTTCGTGAACGACCACGACGTCGAGCGGCTCTACCGCGACGCGAAGATCACCCAGATCTACGAGGGAACGACCCAGATCCAGAAGAACATCGTCGCGCGCGAACTGCTCGACGAGGGGTTCTAGGCGACCGCCCCGGGCGACTCGAAACCGGGCTACCCCGAGCGATACTCGACGGAGTTAGCCGAACAGAACCGTCCGAGCCGCCTCAGAACTCGAATCCGTCGTCGGTGTCGTTCCCGCGATCGAGGTCGCGGAACGCCAGGTCGAAGTCGTCGTGTTCGTCCAGTTCCTCGAGCGTCTCGTCGAGTTCGCCGCGGAGCGTCCCCAGCCGGTCGTCGAGTTCGTGGTACTCCTCGGAGCTCTCGAGCGCGGTGCGGGCCTTCTCCGACTCGAGCACCGCCTTCTTCGATGCGAGCGCGAACAGTTCCTGGACTCCGCTGTCGTACTCCCCCCGCCGGAGCAGGCTCTCGACGGTTCCCGTGAGCGCGTCGCGGGTGACCGGCTTCACGAGGTAGTCGTCGAAGCCCATCGCCACGATGTCGAAGTCCGGTTCGACGGCGGTGACCATCGCGACCCGGCAGTCGATGCCGCGGTCGCGGACCGCCACGAGCACCTCGTCGCCGGAGAGTCCGGGCATCCGCCGGTCGAGGAGGACGACGTCCACCGCCTCGTCGAGCCCGTCGAGCGCCTCGTGACCGCCGTAGGCGGTGCGGACGTCGTACTCGTCGCCCAGCCACGCGGCGTACAGGTCCGCGAGGTCGGGCTCGTCTTCGACGACCAGAACGACGGGGGCGTCCTCACTCATGCTTCGGCTCCGTGTGTACTCCACCTTTCACGGAGCGGTACTTATCAATATACCTCTTGGTCGCCGACCCCCTCCGCGGTCCGGACCGCGGGGTCAGTCCCCCTCCCTGACCTCGTGTATCTCGTCGGCGACGAGGCCGTGGGCCTCGCGGTGGACCGCCTCGCCGGCCTCCTTGTCGGGCGCCTCGAACAGGCAGAAGACGGCTCCCTGGTCGTCGTCGACCCAGTACTGCTGGTAGTTCACGCCGTGTTTCTCCTGGACCTCGAGGTCCTTCGCGTGGGCCCTGGCGACCTCGTCCGCACTCGCATCCACGTTCCGGTGTACGTCCATGTACAGAGGCATGTGTAACGATGGGGCTCCACGCAGGATAGCCGTGTTCACGCGATTGTTTCCTCGTACGGACTCCGCGCGGCCACGGCGGACGGGGCCGCCGGGGTGACTGGTCACCGTCGGGCGTCGGCCGGAGCGGTTCACTCGAGCACTCCGGTACCACTCCCCGTCCGGCGTGCCTCGTCCGCCTCGTCTGTGTCCCTCGTCCGCTCCGTCCTACTCTCCGGGCGTGTAGTTCGGCGCCTCGTCCGTGATGGTCACGTCGTGCGGGTGGCCCTCCGTCTGGCCGGCCTGCGAGACGCGGACGAACTCGGCGCGCTCCTTGAACGCCGGGATCGAGTCCGCGCCGACGTAGCCCATCCCCGAGCGCATCCCGCCGACGAGCTGGTGGAGCTCGGAGGCGAGGCTCCCCTTGTACGGCGTCGCCGCCTCCACGCCCTCGGGGACGAACTCCTCGTCCTCCTCGGCGTCCTTGAGGTAGCGGTCGCCGCCGCCCTCGCTCATCGCGCCGACCGAGCCCATGCCGCGGTACTGCTTGTAGCGCTTGCCGTTCATCGTGATGACCCGGCCGGGCGCCTCGTCGGTGCCCGCGAAGTAGGAGCCGAGCATCACCGCGTCCGCGCCGGCCGCGACGGCCTTGATGGCGTCGCCGGAGTAGCGGATGCCCCCGTCGGCGATGACCGGGACGTCGTGTTCGCTGGCCACGTCCGCGACCTGCGCGACCGCGGTGATCTGGGGCATGCCCGCCCCGGAGACGACGCGCGTGGTGCAGATGGAGCCGGGACCGATGCCGACCTTCAGCCCGTCCGCGAAGTCGACGGCGGCCTCGGCGGCCTCCCGCGTGCCGACGTTCCCGACGACCACGTCGGCGTCGACGCCGTCCTTGATGGCCCGCGCGGAGTCGAGGACGTTGAGGTTGTGCGCGTGCGCGCAGTCGATGAACAGCACGTCCGCCCCGGCGTCGTCGGCGGCGACCGCGCGCTCCTCCTCGAACGGGCCGACGGCGACGCCGACGACCAGCGCCCCGTCGCCGTCGCGGGCGGCGTCGCCGTGTTCGCGCCGCTGGAGGACGCCCTGCATCGTCACGAGGCCCACGAGGCGGTTCTCGTCGTCGACGACCGGGACGCGCTCGATCTTGTGGTCGTACATCAGTTCGAGCGCCTCGCGGGCGGTCACGTCCTCGTCGGCGGTGATGACCTCGTCGGTCATCGCCTCCCTGACCGCGTCGGACTCGCCCACCTCGAGGTACGGACGGATGTCCGTCCCCGAGATGATGCCGAGGACCGCGTCGTCGTCGTCGACGACGGGGGCGCCCGAGACGCCCTCGTGCTCCATCATCGCGTCGACCTCGCTGACCGTCTGGTCGGGCGCGGCGGTGACGACCTGCTCCCGCCGGATGACGAGTTCGTCGGCGCGCTTGACGCGCTCGACCTCCGCGGCCGTCTCCTCGACGGTCATGTTCCGGTGGAGCACGCCGAGGCCGCCCTCGCGGGCCATCTCGGCGGCGAGGTCGCTCTCGGTGACGGTGTCCATCGCCGCCGAGAGCACCGGGATGTTCAGTTCCACGTTCCGCGAGACGCGCGTGCCGACGTCCGCGTCGTCGGGTTCGACGCGGCTCTCCTTCGGCCGGAGCAGCACGTCGTCGAACGTCAGCGCCTCGGGCACCGCCAACTTCTCGGAGAAAGCCCCCTGGTCGGAAACGTCGTTCGCCATGTCATCGGTGGTCGTCGGGGTCCCAAAAGCGTTGCGAGGGCGGCCGCCCGCGTCACTTCGTGTCGGGGTTCCGGTCGAACTGCCGCCACCCCGGCTCACGTGGGGCTCCGATCGTCGAGGAACGCGTAACGTCGCCCTCGCAAAGGTTGCCCGAACCGACGCGCTGCGACGATGGAACGTCGACTATCACGGATAGAATCCGTGAGATAGTAGGAGGAGTACATAAATGTGGCCGTGGTTTCTCGTGTGCCGTGCGCCCCAATCCCACACAACGTTTATTGCCGGCTCGCGGCATCGTGGGTGTATGGACTCCGTGTCCCACTACGGTGAACGCACTGTCGGCCAGGCGAGCCTCGGCGACGCGCTCGCGACATTCTTCCGGCAGACGGCGAAACCGACGGTGGAACGCGGAGCGACGGGGTTCCGGTGGCCCTTCCGGTTCGGGTTCCGCTCGCACGCGCACGCGGACTCGCCCCATCGCCACCGCCGCGCCGTCGGTGAGGCGCACGGCCGTCGGTAGATGAGCACGTCCAGGCACCCGATCGCGCTCCGCCTCGAGCGGCACGTGGGCGGTGCCACGCGCCTGCTCGCGACCGTCATGGCGCTCCCGCTCGTGGACGGCATCTTCCCGGCGCTCGTCATCGCGGGGGCGCTCACGGTGCCGTTCGGCATCGTCGAGACGGGGCTGCTCATCTTCGGCGGATCGGCCACGATGGCGGTCGTGCTCGCCGAGATGGAAGGGACGCCCCGCGAGAAGGCGGTCTCCATCCTGTTGCTGGGGGCCGTCATCGTCCCGCTCGCGGTCGCGGAGGCCGCGCTGGCCCAGACCATCGAGAGCCTCCTCACGGAGACGTTCCACCGCTTCGCGGGGCTCGTCATCCTCGCCGTCGCGGCGAAGACGGCGAGCGCGCAGGTCGGCGAGTACCTCCCCCGGCCGGGCGCCATCATCCTGCTCGGTCTCGTCGCGAGTTTCGACCCGAACGGCGCCCAGCTAGGGGTGACGCTCGATCCCGGCCTGCTCGCCCGCGCGGCCGCCGCAGCGGGCGTCGGCGTCGGGTTCGCCCTCGCGGTCGCACTCGCGGGCGACCACCTGCGCGACAGGGTGGACATCGACCGCTTCCGCTTCGGCTCGGCGGTCGCGCTCGGCATGCTCGCGCTGTCGGTGCTCGGACTCCTCCCGACCGAACAACCCGTCGCGCTCGGGGTGCTCTGCGTGACTGCGGTGTTCTCGTACGACCCCGAGGCCGCCGGCGACCCCGCGTCGTCCGATGGGGTCGGGCCGGACGCGACGCCGGCGAACGCGGACGGCGAGTCCGACGCTCCCGCCTCGCGGGTCGGCGCGGACGGGGGTGGGGGCTCCGGCGACGCCGTCGGGTCGGCGCCCGCCGCCACGACGGCGGGCGGCGTCGACTCGGCCGGCACCGTCGACGTCGACGCCGAGGGGACGAACCCGACCGGCATCGACCCCGTGGACGGCGGCACGACCGCGGACGTGAACGAGGGCGAGAGCGACGACGGGCCGAACCGGGCCCCCTGGCTGTAGGTCCCCGGACCGTCCTCCGCTCGGGGTGACCGCCCCGTCGCCGGACGGCTCGACTCGCCACGGTAGCGACCGCGGGCTTTACTTCGGCCGACCGTCTTCGACGGACATGAGCAACCGCGTCGTCGAGGGCCGGATGGTCACGCCGGGAAAGCTCGCGGAGCTGATCGAGGGCGAACCGGCAATGGAGACCGAGGACATCGAGGACGCCGACCGGACGTGCCCGGACTGCGGCGGCGACGTCCTCTCGGTGGGGTACATGCCCTCCGTCACGGAGTTCGTCGTCGGCTACAAGTGCCAGGAGTGCCCCTGGAGCGAGACGGACCGCTGACCGAACCGTTCCGTCGGCCTCCCCTTTCACGGACGCCATCGGGGCGAATCGGCCGCGACGAGGAACCTGCTCCGTCGGCCGCTCGTCCGCTGTGACGGCGATTCGAAGAGAACAAGCCTTACGGCTGTGCTTCCACATGTGACGGCGTATGGCTTCGTCCGACGCGGAGGGGGAGGAACTCCGGTCGCGCATCCGCCAGCAGGAAGCCGTCGCCGAACTCATCCGGCGAGCGCTCGAGACCGATACGCTCGACGAACTGCTCCGCGACGCGGTCGTCACCGTCTCCGACACGTTGGACGTCGAGTACTGCCAGGTGATCGAGTTGCTGTCCGAGGAGGACGAGTTCGTCCTCCGCCAGGGTACCGGCTGGGCCGATGGCGCCGTCGGGGACGCCGTCGTACCCACGAGGGAGGAGTCACGGGCGGGATACTCGCTGCTCTCGGAGGAGCCGGTCATCGCCGACGACCTGCGCGAGGAGGACCGCTTCTCGGGCGATCGACTGCTGGTCGACCACGAGGTCGTCAGCGGGATCACCGTCGTCGTCGGTTCGGTGGAGTCGCCGTGGGGCGTGCTCGGAACGTTCACGTCCGAACGCCGGGAGTTCACGGAGAACGACGACAACTTCGTCCGGAGCGTCGCGAACGTCCTCGCGTCGACGGTCGACCGTTCGATGAAGGAGCGCCGGCTGCGAAACCGCGAGAAGCAACTACACCTCGCGACCGAGGCCGCCTCGATCGGCCTCTGGAGTTGGGACGTCCGGGAGGACCTCGTCACGGGGGACGAGTTCGTCGCGGAAACGTACGGCAAGGAGTCGGACGTGGCGACGGGAGGCGCATCGATGGAGACGTTCTTCGAACCGATCCACGAGGACGACGTCGAGGAGACGTGGGAACGGCTCCAGCGGGCGCTACGGACGGGCGAACTCGACGCCGAGTATCGGACCAGGGACGCGAACGGCGAGCTCACGTGGCTGGTGGCCCGGGGTGAGGTCGAGTTCGACGCCGCCGGCGAGCCCGTTCGGCTGTACGGCGCCGTCACCGACATCACCGAGCGCAAACGCCGCGAACGGGCGCTCGAGGAGAGGGAGAAGCGGTATCGGAACCTGTTCACGTCGATGTCCGAGGGGTACTGCGTCATCGAGCGGATGGGGGCTCCGGGGGAGCCGACCGACTTCCGCTACGTGGAGGCGAACTCGGCCTTCGAGGAACACACCGGCATCGAAAACGCGGTCGGGGAGACGCTCCGGGGCGTCGTTCCGAAGGACGTTCGAAAGTGGGTGGACACGTACGAGAGCGTCGTCCGGACCGGCGAACCGGTCTCGTTCGAACGCGGACTCGTGGCGCGGGGGCGGGTGCTGGAGTGTTACGCGTTCCCGGTCGGGGACGAGACGTCGGAGCTGGTCGGGGTGATGTTCACGGACGTCAGCGACCGGGTCGAGCGCGAACGTCGGTTGGAGGAACTGGTCGACGAGTTGGAGGAGTCGAACGAGCGCCTTGAGCAGTTCGCGTACGCCGCCTCCCACGACCTCCGGGAGCCCCTGCGGATGGTCTCGAGCTACCTCCAGTTGATCGAGCAACGGTACGCCGACGCGCTGGACGAGGACGGCGAGGAGTTCCTCGAATTCGCCGTCGACGGCGCCGACCGCATGCGGGGGATGATCGAGGGCCTGCTCCGGTACTCGCGCGTCGAATCGCGTGGCGACCCGTTCGAACCGGTGGACCTCGACGTGGTGCTCGACGACGTGTTGTCGGACCTCCGGATCCAGATCGGGGAGAGCGACGCCGAGATCACCGCCGACGAACTCCCCGCGTTCACGGCGACGAGAGACAGTTACGGCAGGTGTTCCAGAACCTGCTGGACAACGCCATCGTGTATTCCGGCGACGAACCGCCGCGGATCCACGTCACCGCCGAGCGCGACGGGTCTAGGTGGCTCGTCTCGGTACACGACCAGGGGATCGGCATCGATCCGTCGGATGGCGACCGCGTCTTCGAGGTGTTCCAGCGGCTTCACTCCCGAGGCGAACACGCCGGCACGGGGATCGGGCTCGCGCTCTGCCACCGGATCGTCCAGCGCCACGGGGGCGACATCTGGGTGGAGTCCGAACTCGGAGCGGGAGCGACGTTCTCGTTCACGCTTCCGGCCGAGAGCGACTGAACTCGGGAGCGCCCCTCCGTGGAGGGCGGTACGACCCGGTCCCGGACCAGGTGGTATCACCGATCGGTCCGAACGCTCCTCCCGGGTGGTGGCGCGCGCAACGTCGGATCGTGAACCCGTCCGGCGCGTTTCACCCCGCCGATCGTCGGGGCGGCGTCAGGGGGCGACGGTAGCTTCCCCGTACAGCGGTATCGTGATCAGGAGTAGCCCGACCGCGCAGAACGCAGCGAGGGCCGTCGCTCGCCAGCGTCCGGTCGACGGGTTCGACCGGACGGCGACTCCGGCGAGGCCGACGAGTGCGACCTGGACGGCGAACTCGAGGTAGGACGCGCCCAGTCCGAGGTCGCCTCGGAGGACCGACACCGTGAGAGCCGTCGAGAGGAGGGCGAGACCCGCCGCCACGCCCGTGATGGCCGTTCCGGGGCTCCGTGACCTGGCCACGAGCACGGCCAGGGCGCCGTTAGCCAGCGTCCGCGCTCCGACGATCAGCGCGAGAACGGCGGGGTTCGTCCACGTCGGAAAGAGCCACTCGAACACGTTGAAACGGCCCGTACGGGACCTATCAATCTTCCGCTCGGACTCGCCGTTCGTCGTACCCGCCGTAGCAACGCGGATCCGGTCACCGTTCGAGGGGTTCGGCGGGGCCGACCGAACCGAAATCCCTTTAGGCGAATCGGGGGAAGGAACGGACGCGAGGGGTCGTGGCCAAGCCCGGCATGGCGACTGACTCCAGAGGCAGACCGCCCGGTGACGAACTCCAGACTGATATACCGAGCGTCCGACTGATCATCGGCCGCGACGACGACCCTCTGGAGGACCGAGGCGCGACACCGGAGATATCAGTCGATCGGGGGTTCAAATCCCTCCGACCCCATTGCGATCTTAGCGCTAACTTATCATTCCCGAGAGATACCTCTCAAAGCTAAACAATCTCAGGGAGGTGAGGGTGCGTGACCCTCGGCGACCAGAACCGAGGTCGGCTCACGACCGAGGGCGTCGGCGAGTTCCGATGTCCCATCTGTCGCGCGCGGTGTACCGAATCGCAATCCTCGGACGTCCCCGGCGAGTTCGGCCACTATCCGGGCTGTCCTGAGCGCCCGGACCACCTCCCGAACGGGGGTAGCCACTACTTCAAGCCTGACGAGGAGGATATCGGCCGCGTTGCTGCCGACGGCGGCGAGGAGGTGGATCCGTGAGTCTCGACAAGTACGGCGTCACGTCCTGGCCGTCGCTTCGCGAGCTCAAGCGGGACGAGCACGGGGACGTGATCGACCCCGTCTCGGAGCTCCCGATCACACACTCCCGCGGGGAACTGGAAATCCCCGTCGTACGTCTCGCGGACGATGACCTCCGAGACGCGCTCCAGGAGGCAGGCGTCGAGACCGTTCGTTCACGAGGCTACGACAGTTCCTACAATGACCTTCTCGTACCTGAGACGGTCGGCGGCCCCTCCGCGAACGGATATTCGAGCCGGATGGTCGGCATTCTGGCCGAGATTAGCAATCGTAACCCGGTGTGGATTCCCGTCTACCGGGAGGACCTCGAGCCGGCAGAGGACGCGCTGGAGGCCGCACTCTCACCCGAGGCACTCGGTGACGGTGGCGGGTCCGCTGATATCCGTGGCACGACGCGTACTCCTGACGGGTCAGCGGGGCGACCCAACGGCGCCCGTGCGCGGAAGGAACGACTCGCCGAGCAGACCGGCGAACATCCGGAGGCGGCGATCCTCACGCGGCCCGCAGTAGTCGCTGAGTTGGGTCTCCCGACCGAGTACCCGGACGGTAGCCCCCGGTTCACGTACGTCGGACACACACAGTATGACAGCCCTGACGTGTACGCCGGCCGGCACGGCTCGGAGGGAGAGCACGACCTCGTCACGTCGGAGATCGGCGAGGCGGGATGGCTGGGGAATCCGTACCCGGTAGGCTCTCTCGGAACTCGCGAGGAGGTCGTCGAGGCGTTCCAAGCAGCACTGTGGACGCTCTTAGAGCGAAACGCCGAGCTCCGCCGGGCACTGTACGCGCGCTGTCGGGGTCGCGTCCTCGGCTGTTGGTGCCACCGTCTCGAGGAGACCGGGGACGAGGACGCCCCGCGCTGTCACGCCGACGTGATAGCCGAGACGGTCGATAAACACCTCCGCATCACCCCCGAGAGTGCCTGGAGTCGCGGAGGTGAAGACGAGTGACGTCCTGCGTACCGCGCATCTCCTCGCACGCCGAGGGCCGCTGGCTCGTCCGCTCCGCCGATTCCACTCTGGACCCGGCCGGCGCATGGCTCGACGCGAAGGAGATCCATCGTCACGGACTCGACGGCGACGAGGCGCGCTATCACCGCCCCTCGGATACGGTCCTGGTTCGGAAGGACGATACCCTCGTGACGGTGATCTCTCTAGAGAACGCGAAGTACAGCGTTCACGCCGCCGTCGCACACCTTCGAGGTGGTCAGTCGTGAGTTCAGGATGCGCCGAAGCGAACGAGATCGGCGAAGACCTGGAGCTTCGGATCACCGAGTCCGAATCCGCCCTCGAGCACGTTCCGAAGACGGAGACGTTCCGGTACGACGCGCGGACGACGACGCTCCTCGAGGGACGCCCCGAGCGTCCGCTGGCCGGCGTGCTTCTCTTGGAGGAAGGAACGCCGGTCGAAATCAAGACCACGCGTCCGTGGGTGAGGAACGGCGTAGGGCGGTGTCGCGGTCGATTCTACATCAAACAGCCGTCCCACGAGGTCCTCCTCGAAGCGGGCGGCGCCTACTACCTCGCCGTTTACGAACGGCGCCAGACGCCCTCCGGGCCCGAGGTGGAGATCGTCGCCGCCATCATCGTTCCCGCGAGTATCGTCGAGGAACTCCGTGGCTCCTGGTGCGAAACTGGCCGCGCTGACGGCCCGGTCGCGCGACTCTCGTGGACCGCGGTCCTCCGCGAGGATGACCTCGAGAGCGGGGTGGTCGTCGCATGAGTCTCGACGCCCCGACGCCCGCAGAACCGCCGACGGACAACGGTGGGCTCCTCCGGCTTGAGGGCATCACGACCACTACCGAGCAGCTGCCGGAGCCCACTCGCCACGGTGGGAACCTCCACGTCGTCCTGAACGACCAGTACCGGCCGGCTGCGGAGATCGAACACGATTCCGGCGATCGCGACCTACCCGACGGATCAGCATATCAGACCGCCCGCGCTCGGTGGTACGAGGCCGCGGACGCCGACGAAGTCCACACCGTCGAAACGCCGAAGGGATACGAGCGAGAGTACGTCGTTCTCGAGGACGAGTACGAACTCTTCGACGAGCCGGTCGCTGTCACGCTGAACTCGTCCAGGTGCGAACTCGGCCAGGTCACCAGCGCCGGGAACTTCCGCGCCTACTTCAAGTACAACCTCACGCTGAAACCACTGGACGACGACGGCGAGGTTCGCTGGTTCGGGACGCCGACCACGTCGCTGAACGTCACGATCCGCCCCCAGGACGCGGGGCTCGCCCGGAAGACCCAGGAGGAGGGAATCGTCCAGAAGTGGAGTCCGCCGTACGGGAGTGGCACGGAGATCAGAGCTCAGACGACTTGGGCGGAGAGTACCCAGGAGATTCAGGGCCGCATCGAGACGCTCCTGTACGACGTACTGGGCTACGAGTGGGACGACCTCGACGCTCAGAACGAGAGCCGAACGTTCTGGAAGAGCGAGGTCCACCACCGCGTCGCCGAGGAGGTCGCGCCGGAGATCGTCCACACGATGCGTCAGTCGGCGGAGCTCCTCGCTCGCCACGAGGCGGACCTCAAAGAGGAGACCGTCCACTCCGAGGGAACGTGGAAGATCGTGAAGCTTCGGACCGACGGCTGGGAGCAGCTCGGATTTCCGATCCTCCGCGGCCAGGACGTTCAGATAAAGCTCTACATGCCGGATGCGCCGGCCGAGTATCTCGAGTACCCGATGGACCAGCCGAAGGTCGAGGTCTCTCTCGAGGGCCGTCCGCGTGGCGGAGACGCCTATCACGTCGATCGGTGGGAGCAGATTACGCACGTCCTCGAGTCCATCCTCCTCTCTCACCTGAGATGGGCCGACGTCGGAACCGAGCACATCCTCCAGGACGACATGAGCTTGGGGCCGGCCGCGGATCTCCTCTCATGGGAGCATCCCGAGGGCCGTCGTGCGTGGCTTCGTGACCACTACGAGAGCCTCACGCCCCGCGTGTACGCCGAAGCTCGGAAGAGCCAGACGACGGCCGTGTACGACATCCTCCACAGTATCAAACGCCGCGACATCGCGACGTATGCGGAGATCGCCCAGGATGTCGGGCTCGTCGAGCGGACGGTCCGCGGCCACGTCGCCCGTCTCACGGGGACCGCGAAGGAGCCGGGTATCCTGAAGACGATTCCCGACGCGGTCACGTTCGTCACGTTCAGTGCCGAGTGGTGGGAGGACGATGCTCGCGAGGCTCTGGACCGCGTCTACCCGAACGACACGGCCGAGGACCGCTCCCGGCGCCGGCAGACGCGCGTCGAGGAACGCCTCTTGAAGCGGACGCTTGGTCTCACGCCCGCGTCCTCGAGCTCGTCCAGCGACGGCGAAAGCGAGGACGACCAGGTGCCCATCGTGGACGTCGACGACGACAGCGACCAGGAGGACGACAGGGACGATGACGATCGTGGTCGCGATGGCACACCGGACCAGCGTTGCTGGCGATACTTCCACGATGTCGACCTCGACGGCGCCCAGCTCGGGATCGCCCTCGACCGCGGGTACCTTCCGGAGGACCACGTCCGCGTCCGCATTGACGACTCGCCTCTGTTCAGCGGAGGCTGACGTCCGCCAGCGGCCGGTGTTCGCCGGCGATCGATAGCGCCAGCGCCGTCCTGTGACCCTTCTTTTCGCCGTCTCGTGGCGCGTTTCCTTCCTTGACTCATACATGTCTACACACAGAGGATCGTTGACCGCTCATTTCACTTCCACAAAGGTGTATGCGAAAGAGCTCCACCTAATTTCGACCAAATTTTCATCTAAATATCGGTAGGTTCACGGCTGCTGAGAAGCCCGACCGGCTCAGTGAACCCTCCAGAGACCGGCTCAATCCGGGTCCGGGTGGTATGGGGGTGTTCCGGGGTCCCTTACGATGAGTGCCCCTGGGGGGAAGAGAGAAAACGGCCGGAGCCATAACGGCTCCGGCCTGCCACACCGCACAACAGGGCCGAGCACGGCTGCTCACTGGGTCGAGAGACGCTCACGAAAGAAGCCCCCCACGTCAACAGTCAGGAAGGGACCTCTTCCGGAATTAGTTAGGTCGACGCCGAGACGTCCGCTATCGCGCCACCCGCTCCCGGATGCTCGCGGCCCGCTTCTCCCCGATGTCTGGCACGGCCTCGAGGTCATCGCGAGACGCACTCGCGAGGTCCGCCTCCGACTCGAACGCCTCCGCGACCGCCCAGGACCACTCAGACCCGATGCCCGACACGCACTCAACCACGCGCCGAAGCTCGTCGTTTCGCGGGTCGAGCACGACCTCGAGACGGCGCTCCATCTCCCTCTCCGAGATGTAGCCGCGCGAGTAGGTGAGCCGGATCTCTTCGGCGGTCTCTGGGTCCTCGAGTCGAGGTCACCGATCCACACCCGCAGGCCCGTCGGGAGCCGGTGCACGTAGCGGTCGAGGAGGAAGGTGCCGATCGCGATGACCCAGAACACCAACGCAAGTGATTCGAGGGCCGTCACGCCTCGACCCCCCGCTCGTCGACGTCCTCGACGAGCTCCTCGGTCGGCTCGACCACGGCCGCCCAGGCGTCCGCAACCGCGAGCCCGTGGTAGTGGCCGAGCAGGCCCGCCGGGACGCCCGAGACGATGAATAGCAGGCTCCCGCGGGCGCCCTCCAGCTGGGCCGACTCGAGGAGCAGCATCCCCGCGAGCGTGAACACGACCACCCAGGCGCTCAAGAAGTAGCCCAGGAACACGACCAGCGAGACCGCGGTGGCCGCCCGGCGCCGGAGGCGCGCCTCCCGCCGGGAGATGGACAGCGTCACGGGAGCACTCCGTCGAGCAGCGCCCGCCACTCGACTGCCTGGGTAGCCTGCCACAGCTCTTGTGTGCGACTCCCGTCCCAGTTCACGATGCCGACCAGCAGCGCCAGCAGGAGGACGCCAGCGGCCACCTGCAGGTCGTGCGTGGCCCGCGCGCCTGCCGAGACGGCCATGCCCCCGACCGTGCTTGCCTTCTGGGCGTATAGGAGGAACGCGAGCAGGAGCGCGACCACGGCCACGCTCACGCCCTGGAGCCCGAGCATCGCGAGCGCCTGGGCGAGGAGGTCGCGAATCACGCCGCGTCCCCTCCGATCGGGACGGGGTGACCCAGGAACGGCGGCCACCCAGGACGCCGCTCGCGACGGTCCTCGGTCGGCCACGTCCGCGCCGCCTTGTCGTGTGCCGAGAGCGGCGGGGGGTTCCAGTCGCCCTCGTCGTCCTCCTCGAGGGCCGCGATCGCCGAGTCGAGCGCCTCGAGCATGGCGGTCGCGACCTCGGCGACGAGCTCGAGGAGGCTCATCGCCGTCCCCCGAGGTCGAACGTCACTTCGGTCTCGGGCGTGGCGGCCTCCTCGCGGCGCGACTGCCACCACGAGAACACCGAGTAGCCCGCGATACCGAACGCGACCAGGCCGCCGAGCGGCACGATCTCCTCGACGCCCCCGGCGACCGCGCCCGAGACCGACCCGGGCCGGAGCACTTCGATCGAGAGCAGCGCCGACCCGGCGCTCACCGCACCGACGAGCATCCAGCGCGGCCGGCCCCGGACGCTCGAGCGGCCCGTGGCGGCGACCAGGAGCACGACCAGGAGGACCCAGCCACCGACGATCCCCGCATCCCGGAGCGTCGTCTCGGGCGGGTTCTGGGTCCACGAGCCGCCTCCGCCGATGCCCGTGCCGCCGCCACTACTGTCGTCGCTGGTCGCCCCGCGGATGCGGAACGTCTCCTCGCCGTCGGTCGCGCTGAACTCGACGGCCTCGGCGTCCGCGTCGCTTTTCTCGAGGACGCGGCCCCGCGAGACCGAATAGAGCTCGTACGACTCGCCGGAGGTGGCCCCGTAGTAGCGGAGGAGGACGTCGTCGCTCGAGCTCACTTCGCCGGGCCCGAGGGTGAACGTCGGGTCGTCCGGGTTGGCGACGTGCACCGAGACGTCGCCCGAGCTGGGCTCGGCCTCGAGCGGGATGGTCGTGACGCGGAACGTGTCGCCCTCCTGGGCGTTCGGGAGGTGGAGGTCCTGGTCACCGTCGGCGTCGATGACCACGTACTCGTCGGCCTCGCTCCAGCTCTCCTCGTACGTGTAGTGGACGCGGTCGCCCAGCCACGTCCCCGCGACCCCGATCTCAAAGCCGGTCGTGCGGAAGTCGAGCCGGACCTCGGAGTCGAGCGTCGAGTCGTCCGGCGTCGTCGGGTCGAGCACGGTGAGGTCGCCGTTCCGGACGTCGATCTTGTAGCCCGAGGCGTGGACGGCGACTGTGTCTCCCGCGTCCACTTTGCCATCGCCGTCGCCATCGTCGAGCTCGACCAGGAGCGTGGTCCCGTTCTGCAGCTCCCAGCGGTCGCTCGAGACCGACTCCCAGCTCCCCCCGTTCACACTGGTCTCGACCTCCCGAATCTCGTAGATGTGCGTGCTGAATGGGATGGTGAGCGTCGGTGTCTCTCGGTCGTCGGCGAACGTGTGTGAGACGTCATAGGACTCCTCCCAGCCGTTTGCAGCGTATTGAGTGGTCGCCTCCACCTGCGAGGAGTGCGAGTATTGCAGGTCGACCTGGGGGGTAGGGGCGTCCGCCGAAAGGGTGTCGTCGCCCACTTGGACGGTGACGGTGTTCGTCCCGTCCTGGAGCCACGACTCATCCCCCGTGTAGGTCACGGACTCCCCCTCCGCGAGCGTCCCCGAGTGCGACAGTGTCTCGTTGTTGATGGAAACGGCCGGGTCCCGCGTCTCGGTGTGCTCCTGGAGCGCCACGTCGACGTCCACCGTCCCGCCGCCCGAGACGGCCACGTCGAGCGAGTCCGACGACGTCGACAGGTCGAGCGCGCCCGAGGCCGTCTCACCGTCCTCGAGCGACCCGAACTCTGCCGACGACCCCGTCGCCGGGTCGGTGACTGTCGCGGAGTTGACGGGTTTCGCGATGCCGAGCGACACATCGGGATATGCAGACAGGCCAAGGGGCCCGCTCCCGTCGTTCGTAGTTATCCAGTCATCCGACGCGGACGTATCCGTCGCGATCCTGACCAAGTCCTCACTCCCGTCACCGTCGGTCGAATCGGTCACAAACTCCAGCGCATACGTCTCTCCCGCCACAACCGACGGGGACGAATCAAGTTGTATCTCTTGCTCGCCGGTCGACCACTCCGGAGACCACGTCGCGATTTTGTCCCCCTCCCGGGATGTCCAGTCGGGCCCCTCGTTCACGAGATACACGTCCACCGTCGGCCCGTAATCCGCCCCGGCCGTCGACTCGATATTAACCGTTAGCGAGTCTAACTCGCCCGAGGACGTCGGAACGACTTTCAACTCGGGATTTAGTGCGCCGTCCCCGGTGTCGCCCGCAAGGTCCGCATTGTCGCCCGCGTCGCCCGAACCGTCGTCGTCCACCGGATTGTAGGTGGACGACGGGACCGACGCCGTCAGCGTCACCTCGGGGTCGCCGTTTGCGGGGCCGGTCGGGTCAAGATCCCCCGCCACGTCGATCGACACGGTACCGCCGTCGGCCACGTCCGCCACGGACTCGTTATCCCACTCGGTTGCGGTCGAGCCCGTGAACGTCACGTTCGGCGCGGTCACCGCCTCGGGGTTGCCGAGGTCGTACGAGTAGCTCGAGCCGTCCTGTGCCGGTGTGGCCTCGATGACCGTCTCGCCCTCGAACGTCACCGTATTTGAACTGAACTTCGGAATCTCGAAGATGAGCAGCCCGTTCCGCGCCTCTACCTGGGAGGTCCATTCGGTCCCGTCCTCGTGGACGCCGTGGACGACTTTCGGCAGGTAGCCGACCGAGTCACGGATGGCGTCCGCCGGCACCGCGACCTCGCGCCCCTCGTGCTCGGTGTCGTCCCGGAAGACGAGCGCGACGCTCCCGCTGCCGACGACCGACCCGTTCGTGTAGTCGGTCGCCCGATCGGGCGTCGTCACCACGACCTCGAGGCTCGAGGCGTGGTCGGAGGCCATCACCGAGCCCTCGAGGTCGCTCGCGCGGAGCGAGGCGTTCTCGCCGACCGGGAGGTCCTCGTGGACGTTACTGTCCGGGAGCGTCACGAACCCGTCCGGCGGCGCCGTCGACGCGGCCGCCGTGTCGACGAGCGCGGCCGGCCCGATCGGCGCGCCGACCAGGAGCAGCGCCACCACGATCGTCGCGAACTGCCGGAGCCGCGCGCTCATCGCGCCACCTCCCGAACCGAGGGGTGGGGGGTTGACTGTATTCCCTTTTCCCCGCGCGGGCGCGTATGGCCTGGGAGCGCGTTCGTCGACGAATTGTCTGTCAGCGGCTCACAGAACGGCCAACCCGGCCAAATCCGGCCGGTCTGAGCGGTATCCTTTCCAGCGACACCCCCGGCCGTCCATTTCCGGGGGGTCGCCCCGATCGGGGCGCTCGAGGTCGTCGACGAGCTCACGCGCCGAGCACCTCCTGGACCTCGGGGAACCGGATGTGTAACTGGCCGGGTACTTTGAACTCTGCCGGGACGTCGCTCCAGGAGAACTCCGCGAAGTTCTGACTGTTCCACGAAAGCGCCTGGCCGAGCCGCATTCCCTGGGTATAGTTCCGCGCCATCGGCGCGTCGCCCATCCCGACGGTCTTCCCCGTCGGGTTGTCGGCGCCGGCGAGCGTGATTCGCCACCGCTGCTTCTTCCGCATGAGGTTGTGGAGGTCCTCGGGGTCGTGGCCGATGCCGTACAGCGAGAACTTGTTCCGCCGGGCGTCGACGTACTTGTCTCGGACGGCCGAGATGCGGTCGTGGAGCCGGTGGTAGTCGTTGCTCGCGTGCTCGGGCATCCAGTTCCCGATCTCGTCGGCGAGCAGCGAGACCCAGATAGGCGGGCCGTTGTCGATCTTGTCGACGACGTACGCGAACCACCACATCTCGGACGGGGTAACGTCCTCCGGCCCGAGCTCCTCGTCGGCCGCGACGTCCCAGGCGCTCGTGTGGCCGACCTCCTGAATCTCGTCGGCCTCCCGGAACGCCTGGGTGGCGCCCCTGAACCGGGGGTCCGGGTACACCACGTGGAACATGCCCTCCCGGAGCACCTCGTGGTTCAGCTCGCGAATCGACGAGTACCGGACGACCTCGTGAACCATGCGCTCGAGGTCGACCGGGATGGCGTCCATGTCGTCGCTCGGCGGCTCCAGGAGCGCCTCGACCTCGAGGTCCGCGGGGAGGCACAGTCGCGTCCAGGCCCGCAGCGGGAGCCACTCGGCCCGCGCCGACGAGCCGCGCCACACGACCGCGTCCGGGTTCACCTCGAGGTTCCGAATGACCGCGAGCGCGATGGCCATCGTCGACTTTCCCGAGCCTTTCGGGCCGAACGCGCCCCAGTCGGTGCCGCCGATCCGGAGGTCCTGGACGACGTCGGGCCGCTCGGCGAGCCACCGGAACAGCGCCCGGCGCTCCCGCGGGAGGTCGGTGAGGTCGTCGTGTTCGATCCGGAGCTTGTCCAGGTCGTCGAGATGAACCAGGTGGTCCAGGAACGCCCGCGGGTGGTGGATGATGGGATGGCTCCCGCCTTCGATGGCGGGGTGGTCCATCCGCTCGAGGTCCGCGAGGACGTTCGACCAGCACCGGAAGCCGAACGCCCGCCGCATGTTCTCGCCGACCGTGTGCCGGTTCTTCTCGCCCGTCAGCTGTCGCGTCTCGTCGAGCCCCGGGGCGGTCGCGCCCTCGAGGCGGGCTTTCAGGAGCTCGGGGTCCTGGACGACCTCGAGCATACTGTGCGCGTCGTGAGCGGCCGTCTCGGGCCGCCGGTTGATGGTGTCAGATTCGCTCATGATAGTTATGTGATAGAGCCGGTGCCGGTCTCGCCACGGAACCCGCGCGCGGCCGTGACCTCGCTCGCCCGCTTCCCCAGCGCGTCAGCCGCGCGATTGAACGCCGGCAGGAGGTACTCGGCCGCCCAGCCCTCCCGGACGAACATGTCCTCGGGAGTGGGGTCCGTGCCGATGAGCCGGCGCCGGAGCGGCCGCTCGAAGTACGGCGCCGTGACCGTCTCTCGGTCGATGTTCGCGTACGAGGCACCGACGACCCGAAGCGACCACGCGAGCAGCGCCTCGGAGCCCGCGAAGCCCTCGAGGAGCTCGCCCAGCGCGGCCGCCTGTTGCCCGTCCAGTTCCCCAAAGGCGGGCCGCATGAGCGGGTACTGTTGGTCGAGCGGGTCGATCGGGTCGACGTCGTCGCCGTCCCGATCGTCGTCGAGGTGGTCGACGCGCTCGACCGCGGCCCAGCGCGCGACCTCGTGAGCCGCGTGGAACGCCGGCAGGAGGTCTTTGGCGACCATGCCCCGCCGGACCTCGAGCGCGAGCTCGGCCGGCATCTCCTCGACCGTCCCCCAGGGCCGCCCGAGCAGCGCGGAGACCGTCGGGGAGTCGGCCGCCGTCCGCGAATACCAGGCGTCCTCGAGCTGGCCGACCGTCTGGATGACGAGGTCCTGCTGCCACTCGAGCAGCGCCCGCCGATCGGGGAAGCCCTCGAGGACGTCGACGAGGAGGTCCGCCTGGTCGTGGACGAGCTTCGCCGAGGCGGGCCGCGTCGGGGCGTCCACGCCGGCGCTCGTGAGCGTCTCGTGGACGTGGGTCCGGATGGCCTCGGCATCGAACGCGACGCCGCCACGGGCGTCCTCGGCGCTCTCAGCGGGGGCGTCGTCCAGCATGTCCGCGAGCGCGTCCATGCCGGCCTCGAGGCCCTGGACGACCCGGACCTCCGACTCAGTCATCCGCGGGCGCCTCCTCGCCGTCCTCGCGGCCGCTGTGGCCGTTCCTGACGGGTGCCTCGTCGGTCCCCGTCCCCACGTAGCGGTCGAACAGCTTGCCCATCTGCGACTCGCTCCGGTCGTCCAGGAGGTCGCGCCGATCGGCGTGCGACTCGGCCTCGCTCTCCGTGTAGTTCCGGAACCAGTCGTCCCAGGATTTGGCGTCCGCCAGGCCGCGAGCGTGCGTCAGCATCGACCCGACGGCGTGGTGGTAATGGATGGGTGCGAGGTTCGCGTGGAGCTTGCCGTCACGCGGCTGGGCGATCTTGAACGCGAACAGCAGCACGCTCCCGACGAGCAGGCCCAGCAGGCCCGTTCCCGCCGCGAGGCTCCCGATGCCGTACGAGAAGCCGAGCGCGGCGATGCCGGCGATGTACGGAACCGGGTGGAGCTGGCGGTTGCCCTCCTCGTCGTACGTGATGAGGTCGGGCCACTCGAGCGCGTGGTGCTCGGGCTGGTAGTCCAGCGGCGCCTCGTCCTCCGGGTCGAGGAGGTAGAGCTCCTCGATCGGGCCGTCCACCTCGATCCGCGTCTGCATGTTGCCCTCGACCTCGAGGTCCGACGTCGCGCCCCGGGCCCGCGCCCAGAACCGCCGGATGCCCTTCCGGATGGCCGACCGCTCGCCGGTGTCCCCGCGAGCGAACTTCGCCACGTTGAACCGGGCTTTCAACACTCCGGGGGCGTCCTTCGGGTCGCCGTCCTCCTCGGCCTCCTCGGCCTCCTCGGCCTCTTTGGCAGCCTCCTCGACGGCGTCCGGGTCCGTCGGGTCGAACCCGTCCGCGAGTTGGAACTGCAGGAACCCGGCGCCGTACGTGGTGCGCCCGAACCACTCGACCGCGATGACGCCGAGCAGGATGCCGCCGGCCGCCGAGACCAGATACGGCGCGCGGATGAGCGTCGCCGACATCCAGTCCCACGCGAGGACGACGAAGAACATCCCCACGACCGCCGTGAGGACCCACCAGATGGCCGATATTTGCGGGCCGGCTTTGGCCTTCTCGACCGCTTTCCGGCCGCCGTAGAGCGTGAACACCGTCGAGATGAAGAACGGGAAGAGCAGCGAGAGCATCCCCCAGCCGAGGCGGGCGCCCGCGCTGTTCGTCTCGACTGGGAGCGTCGCCTGACTCGAGGCGTGGTAGAACGTCCAGCGCGTGTCGGTCGGGTTCCGGAGACAGCTGGGGTCGGTCGGTCCGCGGACGCACATCACGGTCCGGACCCGGTCGTCGTAGTGCTCGCGGAGGTCGATCTCCGCGTAGTCGTAGCCGCCCGCGAACGTCACCGAGCGCGAGTAGGTGGTGACGTTCACCGCGGCCCGCTGCTGGGAGGTGGTGCCGTCCTCGTGGGTCACCGTTTTCTGCCCGACCTGGTAGTGAGCGACCTCGACGACGTAGTCCTCCTCGGGAACGCCGTAGGCGCGCTTCGACCAGAGCTGCAGGTGGTTCCGTTTGACCGTCTCGCCCGGTTGCATGTACCGCCAGGAGTTGCTGTCCTCGGCCTCGTCGACGAGCAGGCCCGTCGGGAGCGTCTTTACCGCGAACTCGCCGTACTGGCCGTTCTGCCGAATGGAGTCGGGCGCGTTCGCCGGTTTCTCGCCGCCCGGCGTGAGCTCCTCGAGCGTGAGGTTGCGGGCCGCCGCGCCCCCGTCGTCATTCTGTGCAACCGCGGGCGCGACGGCTCCGGCGACCACGAGCACGACGAGCGCCAGGAGCACGGCGGACCGCCTCACGGGAGTCCCCCCGTCCGGAAGTCGGCCCGGTACGCGACCGCCAGGACGACGAGCACGGTCGTGAGGAGCACGAAGTGCCACCACTCCAGGATGATGAGGTCCGAGAGCCCGAGCGCCCCCAGCCCGATCGTCATCGCCGTGGCCGTCAGTACCGGCACTTCGGGCGCCAGCGTGAGCACGAAGCCGATCGCCTCGCCCGCCGTCTGGAAGGTCGTCGCGGCCCAGCCGACGAGCGCGACCACGCTCACGAGCACGATGTTCAGCGCGCCGCCCGTCCCGCGCTTCGCCCGGCCGCCGAAGCCCGCGAGGGCCTCGCGGCGGTCGTTCGCCTCCTGGTAGGACTCGTACGCCCAGGCGAGCGCGACCAGCCCCAGGACGCCCGTCAGCACGAGCGCCGGGTGGCTCGTCGCCCAGGTCACCGGGTTTACGGGCATGTAAGGCCCTCCGGCGGCGGTGTCTGTTCTCGGTCGGTCCTCTCGGTTTCGTGATGTATCATAGTGTGTCGTCCACCTCGTCTTTGGCGTCCCAGAGGTCCGCGAGCCGGAGTCCCAGGTAACACAGCGTGAGGAACAGGAACGGCCCGCGGAGGTCCGGCAGCGCCGTCTCCGGGGCGATGAACCGGATGTACGTCGCGACCACGCTGAACCAAATCTCCTCGCTGCTCGCGACCCACGCGAACAGGTTCCCCAGGGCGGCGACGAGCGGGCCGGCGGCGTCGCGGAGGCTCATCTGAGCGCCTCCAGCGCGCCTTCGGCGGCGTCGCTTCCCGGGATGAGGTAGAGGATGGCGAACGCGGTCACCGCCAGGATGGTGACCAGGAGCGCCACCGTGAACGCGGCCGCGATCGGGGCCGCGATGCCGAGCGCCTCGAGCGAGCCCTGGATGCCCGCGTACAGCGTTTCGATGCCGCCGACGGCCGCACTCTCGACGATGGTGTACGGCGTCGCGATCGGCCCGGCGACGTCGAGCATGACGTTCCGGACGGTCGTGAACGCGTAGATGGCCCAGCCGAGGACGTACGCGGCCGCGTCGAGGATGCCCCCGACGACCCACTCGGCGATGATGACCCGGACCCACTGCTCGGGGTTGCTCGCGATGGTGAGCAGCGTCGAGACGACCGGCGCGAGCGCCTGGACCGTCCGAACGTCGGACCAGCTCACGCCGCGGACGGTCAGTCCGTCCGGGTTCGTGCTCATGCGAACCTCCGGCGGGCCCAGATGAGCAGCGCCGTCGCGAACACGACCTCGAGCGAGAAGAACACCGGAGCGAACACCGGACTCGCCTCCACGGCGGCCTCAAAGCCGGCGGCCCAGGAGAGGCGGAGCGTCTCCGCGCCGCCCCCACCGATGGCCGTGATGATGTTGACGTACATGCGCTCGACGGCGCCGAGCGCCTCGAGATGGATGAGGACGTACGCCTCGAGGATGGCGATCCACCCCGACATGAGCACGAGCCACCCCGCGCCCAGGAGCGTCCCGACGAGCTTGCCGATGAGGATCTCGCCGCCGTCGACGAACTCCTCCTCGAGGGGAACGCTGCCGCCGCCGCCGGTGTCGAGGTTCGGTCCAGAGCTCATGGTCAGTCGTTCTCGTCCTCCAGGTCGCCGCCCGTGTCGAGCTCGATGAACGGCAGGTCGAGCCCGGTGAACGTGTCGAAGTCCATCGCGTCCAGGTACCACACGATGATGAGCATGAACAGCACCACCACGATGGCACCCAGGACGGCGATGAACGGCCCGAGCTGCATCCACGGGTCGAGCCCGACCGCGACCGCCGCGGTGTTCCACACCGATTGCAAGAACCGAGCGGGGGCGCCGAACCCGGCGTCGATGAGCAGCACGGTGACGTTCGTGAACGCGTCCGTCGGCGAGATGATGAGATTCGCGAACGCCTCCCCCAGGCCGATGAGGATGGTGAACGCGGCCGCTGCCAGCCCGCCGACGCCGGCGACGAACGTTTCAGCGAACCCGCCCAGGTCCCGCGAGAACGTGATGTACGTCCGCGCCTGGTCGAGTCGCGGTCCACTCGAGCTCATCGGTTACTTCCCCACGAAGCGGCCGAGTCCGAGCATCGTCATGAGGCCGACCACGCCGCCCGCCAGCCAGTTGTACAGGCTGTGGAACGGACTCCTGCCCGCCGAGTCGCCCCAGAACCCGCCCGTGCCGCCCGCGACGGGCTGCAGCGCGTTGTACTGGCTCTCGACCAGTTTGACCTCGGTCTCCACCACGTACGTCGAGTCGGGTTGGACCGTGTCGTCGACGGCGATCGTGGTGTTCTTCTCGCCGAGCGAGTCGGAGAGGTCGATCCACTCGTCGTCGGAGACGTTCTCCGCGTCCGTGTCGCCGACGCCCTCCGCGTAGCGGAGCTGGACGTACCGCTCACCGAGGAACGTCTGCTCGGTCGTGAGCTCGAGGTTGCCGTGGGTGAGGTCGTACGCCGTAGGCACGCTCAGGCGCGTCGAGGAGTCCCAGAGGTACGGGAAGTTCGGGTACGCGTCGGCCTCCGGGAACAGGATGCTCGTCGTCCCCGGCGAGTCCTGCATCCGGTACTCGACGTTGTAGTAGACGAGCTTGTGGATCGTCGCGTCGGTGAACGTGTCGCCCATGCCCTGCAGGCTCGACGCTTCGATGACGCCGCCCTCCGGGCGCTCGGTGACCTTCACGTCCGTGTAGTCGTCGTCCTCGTCGGTCGAGGTGTCCAGGACCCGCTCGTCGCCGAAGTCCCACTGGGACTTCTTCTCGACGTTCAGGCCGGTCATGGTGACCGTCGCGTCGCCGTCGCGGACGACCACGCGGACCTCCTCGACGGCGTCGAGCGAGCCGTCACCCGAGCCCTCGACCGGGAGCTGCCCGAGCTGCTCCTGGTAGATGACGCCCGAGGCCGTGCTGTTCGCGAACACGTCGTCGGCCGTGCCGTCTCGCGAGGAGTTGGCGACCGCTTCGACGTAGTCGCCGTCGTCGTCACGGACCTGGATGGCGACCTCGGAGCCCGCGGTGAGCTCGTCGACGTTCACGACGAACTGGAGGTACCGCTTCTCGACGTCGTCGGTGAGCGAGCCCTCAGCGTACGCGGCGTGGCTGCTCGAGCCGTCGGTGACGTCGGCGGTCACTTCGATGGAGTCGACGCCGGAGCCGGTCGCGCCGTCGGTGTCGCTGACGGTCGCGCCGCTCTCGGTCCAGTTGGTCGTGTCGAGCCAGGTGACCGAGTTGTTTTCCTCGCCGTCGACGCGCGGGTACCTCCCCAGCGCGTCGGCGTCGATCAGGTCGGCGCGGTACGCGACGTTGATGTCACCCTCCGTGCCGTTCACGGTGGCGTTCAGGTCGGTCACCTCGCCGTTGTCGTTCTCGTACTCGAGCCACCCCATCTCGGTGCGGTCGTGGCTCTCGACGGTCAGCTCGTCTTCGACGATCTTCGTTTCGGGGTACTGGTCGGCCTCGGGGTTCGCCCCGAGGGTGGCCGCTGCAGCGATGCCCGCCGAGCTCACGAGGAGCAGGACCATCGCGAACGCGGCGAAGCGTGTTCTGGTGAGTTTCATTGATTGAATTAGGTGTTGCAGCGGTTCCGGTCGCCACCCGTGGCTGCTGCACTCTCCAGCGCCTCGCGGACCCGGTCCTCGCGGACGTGCTCGAGGCCACCGTAGCGGTCGGCTGACTCGAGGACCTTCACGGGCGTCGCCGGGACGATTTCGCCGCCACCGTCCGTCGCCGGTGTCGGGGTGGTCCCCTTCTCGGCGACCGCGTCCTCGGCTTCACGCCGGAGTCGGCTGGCGAGGACGTCGAACGCGACGTTCCCGAGATACGTGAGCGTCGCCAGGCCGAAGGTGGCGCCGGCGGCCGCGCCGATCGGGCCGCTCCAAGTCGCCGAAGCGAGCACGGTCGCGATCGTGCCGTAGCCGGCAAGGTGGACGACTCGCTCGGAACGATTCATGCGGCTGCCCTTGCGTCCAGGTCGTTCTCATCGAGTACCGCTGGGAGGTGCTCGACGCATAGCCCCACGGCGACCCCACCCAGCCGGTAGATCGTGGCTGCATCGCCACAGCGCCCGGCCGGCGTAACGTACCGACAGCGGGCGCGCTCGGCCGGTGGTGGTGTGTCTGTTCCTCGTCGGTCGTCTCCCTCCGAAAAGGAGGGTTTCGGGCCGCGTGGCCCGCTGTTTCGGATCATGGTCGGTATCCCGGCCCCGATGTGGAGCGACCACACCGACGGCCGTTGGTCCCGAACCTGCGGCAGAGGCCCTATAACAGCGGAAATTACGGAGTTTCAGGGGTAAAAACGGGGAGATTCAGGGCGGATTCATCTCTATTTCAGAGGAGAACGTATCTCGTTCGGTGTACTTTTTAACCAATCTCATTGTAAACGGGTCATGGTCGGAATCAAGGGCCGCTTCGCGGACACCCGGACTACCCAACAAAAGAACGGGTCCATCACGGTGACCGTCCCGGCACCGCTGGCGCACGAATGGGAGCTCGAGGACGGCGACGAACTTCTCTTTCTCGCGACCGAAGGCGACGATCGGGCCGAAGTGCAGCGGCCGTCGAAGTAACGGGCACCTCGAAAGCATATCGCCTCATCGCCTGTTCTCGCCACTTCCTGGAAGTGGCATCTACCACAACAACACAAAGTGGTATCGTGAACAGTGTATCCGAGCTGCGGTAGGTGTCCTCTCGCCTGGCGGATCCATGGGGCGGATATCAGTAGTTGAAAACACGCCTATTCTATTCAGTAGTGCTTCCAAGCTCTGGTCGGTATTAGAAGAGGGCTCAGAGCAAGAGGAATACCGTTGTCCACACACGTAAGAATACAATCAATTTGGCCTTCAGACTCAGATATTAGGCTCTGTTGAAATCCTCTGAAACTGATAGAGCCGGTGTGCGAGATACAGAGGATATATTCAGCAAACTCGTGGTATTCGTTTCACTCTCCAAGTGGTGGAACAACTGTTAGGTAGGTCTGCGAACCTAACTACGGTGTCTTGACAAGCAGTTTCCGGCTCGTTTGCAGGCCTGTGAGCTCTCCAACGAGAAACATTTCGCTCAGTCCGTTCGTTGGCGTGCTCGTCAGTCTCGACGACGCCGCGAGGCACACCCTCGTCTCTAGACGCCGGTGGATGCGCTCTGGAGTTCCGGCATCTATCAGCTGCTGCTTTGAAGCTCCACAGGAGGATTGAATCTCATTTCAGTCCACCAAAGATACTTTATAAAACAGTGATGATTCCAGTCCGTGCTTAGCGCTCGAGCCCTCCAACTGACAGTAATACTGCTCGCTGCTGTCGCCCCTGTCACAGGCGCCGCAGTGGCGCCGTCTGATTCCGCCGCCGCAATCACTCCTCACGACAAAGTCGAGGATCCGGACGGAAACATCACCATCCTCCGCGGCCCCGGATCGCTGTACAAGTCAATTGATGCCCCCAGCGATCTCACGGCTGCACGCGACGACGGCCGGCTCCGAACCCCCGAGTCTCTGGCTCCTGGCGATCTCCTCTCACTTCAGTTCGACTCCGAGCGCGTCGCCGACACCTACACTGCAACGAATGGCACGAACCCGACTGACCGGTTCTTCCGAATGCTGGAGTCGTCTGCGACCAACTTCAGTATCATCGGTCTGAATCACGGTACAGGACAGCTTCCCTCGAAGTTCGCCCTGAATCGGAGCAACGTCAAGGTACTCTACAACGCCAGTTCAGACACGTTTTCACTCCTCGTCGACACCACCAACGTCTCCGTCGTCAATCGAGAGTCCGGTGACCAGATTCGACAGACGCTCGAACATCGAGAGTTCCAGGCCATCCTCGAAATTTCGACCGAGAACAGTACTCGCGTCTTGGCTGGCTCGTCGCAGTTCACCGGTATCGGCGCCAGACTAGAAAGCCCGATGGAGGGAGTGCAGATTGCGGGGCTTTTGACCCCCACCGTGACGACGAGTGAAGCCCAGAATCTGACTCTCACTGGCACGACGCCGTTCCTTCCCAGCACGAATATCACAATTCGAGCCGAAGCGGCTGACAGCCCGTCGATGGTGACGCGAACCGTCCAAACTCAGAACGCGAACGCGTCGACGGACGGCTTCGGACCCAGTGCGTTCCAAACGACGCTTCCCCTCAGGGACGTCAACCGCAACTCTACCGTCGATATCACGGTCGTCACGGAGGGTACCGTCCTCGCCGAACAGACCCTGCTTGTTGGGAAGCCAGCGAAGATGTACAACACCTCAGCTCGGTTGGTAACGTCGGGGCCGCACGAAGGCGAGGTGGCGGTCACCGCAACCATGCGGCTGCCAGAACCGGGCTTGTTGCTGGTGTACATCGACGGGGAGCCTCAGACGGTTTCGGTTCCCGAACACGAAGCTGTCGAGCGCACCCTCTACGTCAGCCAGGAGGCGGTCGACGACCATCATAACGTGTACGTTCTGACGATATGGGACCGGAACGAGAATGGCGTCTACGACCCAGACATCGACACGATGTTCCGGACGACGGCCGACGTTGGTGCGTCAGCTCAGGACATCGAGCTTGACACGCAGATTCGGGTCGACGGCTGGCCGCCGAAGACGACGAGGCGGACGACTGAGCAACCTGCAACCACCACCTCCGGAACGTCGAGCACACCAACGGGCGGGACCCCCACAGCGCCCACGACCTCGGAGCCGTCATCGACGACGATTCCTGGCTTCGGGTTTGGTGTCGGCCTTGCTGGCATCGTCGCTGCTGCGCTACTCGCCATGCGCAATTAGTGGCGTAGGTAGTTTTCCCAAACCGCGCCCTAGCTGATTTGATAAGAGACTCCTGAGCCGGTGTCGCAGCATGCCGGATTATACGAAACAGCGTCTTTCTGAAACAGCCGTTCGGGAGAGATGCGAAAGAATCAATTGAATCGGTGACGAACGCCGAAATAATGTCCCCAGAAACGATGTTTATCAGTAGTTGGTAGCACGGTTTCTTTATTCAGTGAGAAGAGTGAAATTCGCGTTCAGTATAGGTGGTGTACTTAACAGGCGTACCACGAATCAATCGAACCGTCTTCTTTTATCGCAATACCGATATCTTCACTGTCACAGTCGATGTCTAAATCGGGTGTATACTTCCACGTAGCGGAGCTACCTTCTAGAGTAAAAGCAGTCACTGTTGACGGGGTCGCTTGGAGTTCGAGGCCGAACTCGCCGCTCGCGTGGAGGCTGAGTCGTGACGGACGCGATGCTCGCCGCCTTCCGGCACGACGCCCACAAGTTCACCGGCGAGAGCCACGGTGACGCCTGCGAGGAGTTCGCTGGCGTTCCCGTGAACCAGTCGGTTCCGGAGGGCGCAGACTGTGATGCAGCGGCGCTCTCGCGGCCTCAGCACAAGCAGGAGCAGACCGTCCCGACCCACGACGATCACTACCGGCTGTCCCTGCTCACCGGTGAGACCGCCTACGACCCCGTCGAGTTCTCGCGGGCGACCATCGAGAGCGAAGTCCGCGACCTCTTCGCCGTCGAACAGGCTGAGACCGCGCACGAGCGGTGGCTGGCGTCCGACGTTGCCGCCGCGTTCAACGAGTCGGTCTACCACCCGTACACGAGCCTCAAGTACCACACGCTGCTCGTGGCAGCGCTGCTGGACAACTACCGTGCCGGGAACGAGTTCCCCGATCTCCGGCTCATCGTTGAGCCGGCGGGCGAGGTCGTCCCGTTCCGCACCGTCTTCGACGGTGAGCGGTTTGCGCTCCGCATCGGTATCGAGGACGGCGACTGTCCGTCAGCTCGCCTCGGGAGTCGTCCGTGGCGGTCGTGGGCGTCGGCGTGGAACCGCCTCACTGCGCACCCACTCGACACCGGCCACGATAAGTACGACATGACGCTCGATGCGAACCTGCGACGGACGCAGTCTTGGAGCACGGCGCTCCAGTACATCGAGGACTACCACGAGTGGAGGCCCAACCGATGACGGCGATTCAGCAGGTGCTGTGGGAGCTGCGGATGGACTACATCGGCCACCCGTACTACGTCTCGGGGAACGCCATTCTGCACGCCCTCAGCCAGCACCTCGATCCCGAGACCCACGCGGCGGTGTCGGCCAGTCACGGCGTCTTCGTCCCCGGCCAGTTCGGGACGTTCCCCGAGGAACACAGTCAGTCGGGCATCCGCCCGTACCTCGGGAGCGGTCTCCCCGACGTCGAGGCCTACGACGACCTGTTCCTCCAGCGGGAGGCGATGCACCCGTGGCTACTGGATACGCGCGCCCGGGACGCACTGAACACCCACGATCTCCGCGTCCACGGCGGCCACCCGGCGCTCGCTCACGAGACCATCATGGGCCGCCGGGAAGACCAGCGGAAACAGCAGCAGACGACGAAGTGGTACGTCCACGCCTACCTGCACGCCGATGACCCGACGGTTCTCCCGCTCGACGAGGACGTGCTGGAGGGCCTCCAGTTCGGCGGCAAGCGCAACTACGGCTACGGCGAGGTCGAGCTGAAGGACACGCAGATGGTTGACCTCGACGAACTGGACTACTCACGGCTCGAAGGCGCGGAGACGTACCTCATCGAGTTGGTGACGCCGTTCGTCCTAGCGTCGGAGTATCCAGAGGCGAACGACCGCACTATCCCGTGGTGGTGGGCTGAGAACCGCGACGATCTCCGGCTCCGCGAAGAGAAGATACTGGAGCAACGCGAGGTGTTCCGGCTGGAGACGGTCGATCACGGTCAGGTCGTGAAGTATCTCGGCGACCGACCGGTGGAGACCGCGAAGAACGGCCTCCAGCGGGTCGGGTCTCACTCCCGGTACGGCTTCGGAGAACTGCGGCTGAAGCCCCTCGGCGAACAGTATCAAGAACCAGAGAAGTAACGACTAACAGGCCACCAATGCAACACCAGAATCAGGATGAATCGGGCAAGAAAAATACAGCGGTGCGGCTGAATAAAGAAATCGTATTACCAACAACTGATATTCAGACCCAACTCAGTGGGAGTGAAACTCCGTCTATCCAGTCGTATTAACGAAGTAGTGAGTGAAGTGCGAATTTGACCATCAGTTTTCATTATATGCAAACTGTGCTACCGGCTATGTGGGCATGCCCAAGGGGATGACAGGGATATCCCGAACCGGCTTCAGCGGTAGAATCTCTCTTGGAGCCGGTTCCCCATTTCGATATACGTAGTGGTGAAAATCGATTGTCCTCGCAGTACGGCTATGAAGAGGAAATCTTTGGCTGTCGTTTGACTTTGGCCTTTAGCTTTGACCGCGGAATTGATTCTCGGTCTGCCTTCTCATGGCAGTTAGGACAAAGAACGATCAAGTTATTGGGCTTGTTCGGTCCACCCTCGCGACGTGGTTGAATGTGGTGGACATGAGGATGGTCAAAGCTCTCTTCACACCATTCGCATTGCTGGGAAGCACGGTCAAAGATCAGCTTGTTCTTCAATTTCTCGGGAGCCGGTGGGGTTCTCTTTTTCTGGTTCGTAGAGTCCTGCGATGAGTTCTCGTCAACAGCTACTAGGAACTCAAAGGCCTCAGACCACCCTTCAGTTTTGTAGATGACCGCGGCCCATGCGAAAATTGCTACACCGCCTAATGCCAAAACTGCACTGAATAAGAACGTAGGTGAGTTAGGTGCAAACCCGGTTGTCTGAAGGAAGATTCCACCGGTTACAAGAAGAGCAACGGCGATTCCACCCGGAGGGAGATCGGTGGCATCAAAGTCGCCATCGTCGTTTCCACCGAAGTCAATCATACCCCCGAGGTCGGTTTGGTTACCTGACGCCCCACTGCTGCCAAGCGATCCCATCCCGATTGGAGGACCACCATGGGCCTTTTCTTCAAACAATCCTTCTGCTTCGGAGTACGAGCTTACCTCCCGAACGGGAACTGCATCGAGAGTTGGACCACCCATCATCCCCGTGTTATGATCTGCAGTTAAGACCCTCACCTGGATTTTTCTTTGATAGGTGATCTCGTAAACACCTTCCCCCTGTTTTTCGAGTCGCCAGTCTCCTTCACGTCGAACAACGCCCATGTAATTGTGCCATACAGTTCGAGCACAAATAATTTAGTAAAATTAGAATCCTCTGCGTCATCCTATGAGATTAGCTGTGAAGGAGGGTCAAAATTCGCAGGCACCGAGCCTTTCGACAAATCCAGAGAATCTGCTATTCCTCGTCGTTTCCGATGGACCAAGTGGCCGGTTCGTACTGAACCGGTAGCTCGTCGACCGCGAGGATCTCCGCGATCTCCGCCGCCGACAACCCCCCGCGCTCGTCCGCGGTCGCGAGGAGATCGCCGAATGCACCGCGTCCAGGTTCGACGGCGTTCCCGCCGACGAGTCGGAGGTACGCGCGAACGGCGTCGTCGAGGGCCTTTGCTTTGGTGTTCTGGACGGTCCGTTCCTCGAGGTCGACGAGCAGCTGGTCGCGACGGCCGGTGAGCCGCCAGCGGAATGAGTCGGGCATTTCTGAACACACACCCCGATTTGGTGGGGTACGCGAGGAACTCAAACCGGATGAGTATATAAAGCGGACAGCACGACGGGCGAGATCGGGACGTTGGGCGGGAGAACTACGCGCGTCAGAGGTGGAAATTGAACACGGGTCGTGAAAAGCGACCTCGAAACGTGTTCAATTTCGGGGTTGGCGATCTTCGGACGTGCGACCCTGTGTTATCGTGTTAATGGACGTTTGGCAGATAGGCTTAGTAGACTATAGAGTCTACTTTTGTTATTCTATTCTCTCTGGGTCATCTTCGATTCGCTAGTAAGATCTAGAGACTTCTCTACTTTGGAATCTATGGATATGGTTCGGTCCACACGATTGACAAATGAGTTATACCGCATTTCCCCATTCATTAACTGTCTACACCACAGAGAGCGAATCTGAAAATGTATAACTGTATTATCAGAGGTCTTTAGGCTAAAATCTGCTTGATTAATGGGGTATGGTGACCGATGAACGACCGAACAAAAGACTACAGCGATACATTTGATGTCTTGTTTTACAGACTCAGCGAATTCGTACTCAACTTTACAATTGTATTGAAATGCCCCGCCCTCACTGGGCTCATAGTATCCGCCTGTGACCGAAATGCTCTCCGCATCGAGCATAAATGCGAAATTCTCAAGAATATCATGCAACTCTGGATCCATATTGGGAAACTCCCGGTTCAAATTACTCGCATTTGGCCAAAGGGCTTCCATCGCGCCATAGATCACGAGGGCTACGAGCGCGAATAGCAATATAGCACCGATAAAACCTATTTCAAATAGATGAATGTAGAGGCTATAGACTGCTATTATATACATTGGAGTTAGTAGCAATTGGAATAATGACAGAACTGCAACGATCACCCCCCAGCGTTTTGAATGCAAATTCCCTTCCTCAAGCATCTCTTGTGAAGATGTCGCGGAATATTTGTGTGGAGGTTTGTCTCTGTGAAGCATCGTTCCAACACGCTGAATTACCCCCTCATCGCTAAGCTCCCTCTTTTCTTCACCCCCTGGACCATACATTGCTTCGCCGGCAGAATGCCGACTTGCTGCTCCAAGCAACGCAACCATTGCAAGCAGCAGATATATCCCCTTCCCCCTTTGCGAAAACAGAAAGACGAATGATACAGGGATGATATAATATAGCTCGTAATTTGCCCCAGATCGAGGGATTAGGGAAATAGGATTCATGGCCCAAGATATGAAATAGAGGTTATTAAAATGGAAGTAAAAGGATCTTTGACTTTATGAGTCAGTCAAGGTACTGTAGAGCAATGAGACTTCAAGTCGCAATCTCCGATTATTACTAGGGGAATTCCTTACCCTCACACTTACAAGTCCTTCCTCAAATTCCAGGTCAATGGTAAGGCACTCGAATACGTGGGTATTCAATATCTCTCCCGAAAATTGGGAGAGCTGTGTAGACGGTCCTGCTGATCCTAATTTTCATGGAAAGACGCATGTCGGGAATCCGTGGCATGGGACCCGACGAGAGTCGGAGCCTGATATCGAATCTGGTGATCTCATACTGGCACGCATTACCAGTGCTGATGGTGCAAACGCTGATTTCGGCGTAAAGGGCGTTTGGGTCTTTGATGAAGCCCGGAAGGTAAATTCCCAAGACGAGGTTCCCTGGACCGACGCCGAGTATGAGTGGGCCCTCTATTGCCGCCCACTACATCGCGAGCTCACTGAACCCTTCACTGAGGACTTCGGGAATGAGCCATCATTCAGTAGCAATACCCTTCAGGGTTCCATCAAGAGTCTGGAACCGGCGGATAAACAGGAGTACCTGACGACGCTGCTCAATAATATCGAAATTTCCACGGAAGCCAGGGAGCGAATTCAGAGTGAATATGATGAAGATGCCATGCCTAAACGAACGAAATTCGCCGAGGGGACCCCTAGTAATGATTCTCCCTCGATCTGGTTCGAGAAAACTTATGTCGACGGTCGTGATTATAAGCAATCAGGCGAATTAGCGCTTGGCAAGGCGATTTATTCACCAGCGTTTGGCACCGACGGGAGTGATAAGTATCCGACAATGCGAGAATGCAAAGTTGGTGATATCGTACTCCATCTTGTTCAGGATAATCATGAGATAGTTGGTGCGTCTCGGATTAGTAGCGAACTTCAGACGGATTTTGAGGGATTGCCGGAATTCGGCTGGACAGAGGAACAGTACGAATCGGGGGGCTATCTTCGCCGGCTCAGCAATTACGAAGAATTTGATGAGTCACTGAAATTCTATGACGAAGTACTGGAGAAGGAGCAGTACAAAGAACCTCTACTTGAAATCCGCGAAAACCATATGTATTTGCCCTTCACCCGACGGCTCGCGTTTACTCAGGGAGACTATCTTGCCCGTTGTCCAAAGAAACTTGCAAGTATTCTAGCTGCAGAGAACGAGAGCCTCAAAGATTATATCGACCAAGCGAACGTAAAGCTCCCAAATCCCCCGGAAGGGGCGAATAACACGGGGGAAAAGACGAACGACGATAAATTCAATTCAACTTCATTCGAGAAGATTGGGCCGGCTACAGAGGAAATTCTCAATCGACTAGAAAAGAGTAGCTATCCGAACATTCTTCGGCGGCACTCGGATCTCTCGCGGTTTGAGGAGTGGAGTCGTGCTCTATACGGCTTCCAACCGAGCTCATTCGTCACGCCCGAGGATGAGACTGTATTACTTGACCTTGAATCAGTCCTCTACGATTTACAACCTCAACTTGCGGAGATAGCGGGAGACCTCAACATCGGAAAATTAAATCATGCTGACCCCTGGGAAGTAGTCTTTCTCGCATTGCTTCGGGACATTCAGGCGGATCTCCATGGACGGGGCGCAATCGATTTCGAACCGAACGCGAACCAACCGAAACTGAACGTCATCAAAAGACGGGCTTATGACGCGTTTGACCATCCAGAACACCCGCTCATCAAGCCACTCCTGGACCAAGACGTTTGTGTTTACAAACTCACTGCACCGCCAGACTATTGGTTAACGGCACTCCGATACCGGGCAATCGGATTCGAGCCTGACGGAGAAACACTCTGGAACGGAATATCTGAGGGCGTTTCTGAAGGTGACCTCCTACTCTTTCATGCTGCCGGTGACCCGGCGCATACAGAGCTCGAGAAACAGTCCGGGTATGTATTCGGTGGGGCGCTCGTGGATATGACGTTCGAGGACGACAGTGAATGGTGGCTCGAAGCGCAAACGGGGGAGCGGTCGTACCCGATGCGAGTCGCTTTCGAACGCCTCTTCCTGACACAAGGGGCAGCCTCACTGGGCGATCCTCCATCGACAAACGAGCCAGTCTCAAGATTATCTGCGGCAATTGCACGGCTCCAAGAGAGTGCACTCCCGATTTCGTGTGTCAATGAACTTTGCGATGACGCTGTGGAGAGTGCTTTTCCTACGCGAACGGCCGCTGTGGAACTGACGGACGATGTTGATTGGGGTCGTAGAGAGGCGGTACTTGATGCGTTGTCATGGGAAGTAACAGAGGTATCCCCAGTAGCGATACATCGACGTTTCGAGGGCCGTATTCCCGCTGAGACGTACAGTCACCTCCACTTTCCGGAAAATTGCGGTGTCGCTACTGAGACTGAAATCGCACAACAGGTGACGGCGGCTCTCCGTTCTGGAAAGCATATTATCTTCACAGGACCGCCAGGAACCGGGAAGACCGAGATCGCTGAGGCCACTACGGAGCATCTGGAAAATGCGTATCCGAACCTCTTCAGTGGATCACGGCTGACTACCGCGACAGCTGACTGGTCGACCTTCGATACCGTTGGTGGGTATATGCCTGACCCAGACGTCGACGGCGACCAGCTGGACTTCCATCCAGGTGTAATTCTCAACCGATTCAAGAACCCGGACACTGGCATTCAGGCAAACGAGCCGACGATCATCGACGAGATCAATCGGGCAAACATCGACAAAGCGTTCGGACAGCTTTTCACTACGCTCTCCGGTCAAACAGTGACGCTCCCATATCGTCTCAAGGCAGCACCGGGTCAGGAGCTGGAAATTGTCTCCCATGACGAGGCGAACCTACTGGTATCTCGTGCCCGGTTTGTGATACCTGCCTCCTGGCGGATCTTCGGGACGATGAACACCTTCGATAAGACGTCGCTCTATGAGATGAGCTACGCTTTCATGCGGCGGTTCTCGTTCATCCGTATCGGCGTTCCGGACATCCCCTCAGATGGAGCAGAACAGGAGGCTTTGCTCTCGAAATACACTGATGACGACGTCTGGAACATCGATGCCAGTCCCCAGCAACTTCGATACGTTGCAGCCGTCTGGCGTGCAACGAATACTGCGGTAGCGGAGCGTTCCATCGGCCCAGCAATCGTCGAGGATATCCTCTTGTATATCACCGCGCACGAGACTGCTAGCGATCTCTCACCTCGACTGACCGAGGCTGTGATTAGCTACATTTTCCCGCAGCTGGAAGGTGTACCCGAGCGTAAAGAAATCGTCCGGAGCATCGCCGGTGTGTCCGATATCGACGAAGAGGAGCTGGAGCGAGCCGCAAGTGACATGCTCGGTATCTCTGATCTCGATCAGGACTCCGAATAAGACATGGACGACAGCGAGCTCATCGAGGCAGTTTCGAGGGACCTGTTCGCTTACGTCCTCGACGGAGAGTTGCCCGAAGACGACATCGCGGAGCTCATCAAACCCGCTGACTTCCCCGAGCAGTACGCCGATTACGACCGTCTAGTCTCGCTTCACTTCCTCCTCCGTCAGAAAGTCCAGGACTTCGTCGAGTCACTCCCAGATGATATCCGTTCCATCAAGACCGAAACAACCACAGAGGCTAACGTGCAGCGTGAAGGGGTCGACGGACGAATCAATTGGGAATCAACGTATCAAGCCCGAGCGACCACCAGTCCAAAAGACAGTGGCCTCCACGTCATTGAGTCACAGACTGAGCAGTACAACATTCCTGAGAATATCGTTCTAAAGGCACTCGTCAACCTCATCGACGGCGCGATTGGAGACGTTGACCGATATCTCGATTCGAACCGTTCCTGGGTCACAGAATCCTGGGTTGGAGAGGAACGAACTCGGGAACGTTTCCAAACACTCGTCGAGCGGAATATCCACCTTCAGCGCATTCCCTCTCCAACGTCAAACGCACCGACTCCCAGGATGCTAACCAGAGCACAGCAGTCGCGAAGAGAACTCTATCGAACTGCTGGCTCACTCTTAGCAGAACGACGAGCGTACGACTCGTCGAAGAGTGCTATTCAGTCCTTGCTCCAGGAGACAACGATCACCCCGTCAGGGTCCCAAACACTCTTCGAGCTTTTCACCCTCTTTCGCGTTCTCGACGGGTTGCGCAACGTGGGAGGCCCAGAAATCGGAAAGCCGACGTACCACACGCTTGCATCTGGGCGCACGGCTGCAGCTACTTATGATGGTGACCGTGGCCTCAACGTCTTCTACAATCAAACGCCAGACGACCCGTCGATTGAGTTCAAATCACTGCCCGATGAGGAGCCAGCGACGGCGCGGTCAGACATCGCCCTCCGGACCGCAACACAGATCGCTGACGCGTATTTCACCGATACGGACGTCCGACAGCACACGAATCGACCCGACGTACTCATCACTACTGATGACAATGACCCGCCATCTCGGAGCTACCTCATCGTCGAGGTAAAGTACTCTACGAACAAGCAAACGATCCGACAAGGGATTCGAGAAATCGTCGAATACATCTCGTACCTACGTCGCGACGGGAATTACCCGTTCAAATCGAATGAGTTCGGGACGGGATTGAACGGACTTCTCGTTGTTCAAGACCTCGACGATTCGGAGATCGAACCTGCGTCCCTTGCCCAACAATCCCGTGAGGGCCTTCCAGTTCGGATCGTCCAGGCGAAGGATCTCGACGCTGTTCTTCCAAGTCTTATACGGCGCACCTTCCTCATGTAGTAGATTTGGCTCGACTGCGAGACACGATTTATTCCGTCACCGCTTCACTTTCACTTCACCTCCATGGCCCGACCATTTACCTAGCGAACCAGTTCGAACGATTGCAAATGCCCGAGAGCAAGTCGAGGCGAGTTTCCATCAACCTCGATAACGAAGCCGACCGCTGGCGGTACGTCTGCCCCCAAGGTCACCGCAACTGGGAACCGACGAACAATCACTTCTGGTGCCAGAGCTGCGCGGCGAGCTGGCAGGACGTCGACGCGGAATTCAGCGAACTCTACGACCAGCGGGACGAACGGTCGCTTCCCCGCGACGCCGTGTTTCTGGTGACGTCTGCTGGTAGCTACCGCGACCTCTACAAGAACGGAGGGCACGCCTGGATGGCGGACGCCGTGTTCCCGTACCCCGGCGGGAAGTCCCGCCTCGCGTCGTGGATCCTCGACCTCGTGCCCGAGCACGACTGTTTCGTCACCGTCTTCGGCGGCGCTGGCGGCGTGCTCGTGAACAAGGACCCGGACACCAGCACCGTCGAGGTGTACAACGACCGGGACGGCGACCTGGTCCACTTCTTCGAGACGCTCCGGGAACGGACGGACGAACTCGTCGACTGGCTCGGAGACGTCCCCTATTCGCGAGAGGTCCACAAGAACTGGGCGGACCACTTCTTCCGGGGCTACCGCCCACTGGACGACGTCGAGCGCGCCGGACGATTCTTCTACCTTCGATACTCCCAGTTCGGTGCGAAGTACGATGCACCGAATGGTTTCGGGACGAGTAAGGTAAGCAGTCGGGCGTTGAGCTACTCAAACAAGATCGACCGGCTCCATGAGTTCGCCGACCGGTTCAACGACGTCGTCGTCGAGCACCTGGACTGGGCGGCGGTGCTCTCGAAGTATGACCAGCCCGAGACGGTCTTCTACTGTGACCCGCCCTACATCGGGGTGGAGGACGAGTATCCGGTGTCGGAGGTTGACCACGAGGAACTGGTTCGACGGATGAAGGCGCTGGAGGGGTCCTGTATTTGCTCGTACGAGGACCTCCCGGAGAACGTGGACGGGCTGTATCTGGTGGGTCGAGACGAGAAGCGGTTCATCAACAATGGGATTTCGGGGTCCGCGAAGGAGGCGAGGGAGCATCTGCTGCTGAACTTCGATCCTTAAGCGGCGTCGATTTTTCACCTCTTCAAGGATGGTAAAGGAATCACCTTCACAGGACAAAAACTGCCAAATTGAGGTTGCTTGAGTAGTATTTCACTTCCACTGCGGCCCATGCTTACTTACTTGTTGTTGCACGCCAAAACAGACATTGAAAGCAGCTCACGAAAGAGGACAGAGACTTATACCTTAAGGGCTGAAACAAACTCAGTCAGACAATACCCCATCATGCAAGTTCCAAACGTCGGGATTGACGCCCTGCAACAGGTGGCAGGACTTCTAGCCACAATCCTCGGTACATTTCTGGGTGCAATGGCGACGTTATTCCTCCAACGCGTTCTCCCAAACCGATTCAAACTGAAACTTCGCTATTATGCCGGTTATATCGATAAGCGACTTTTTAATGGCGATTTTACAATCAGCACAAAATTAGTTCGGAGCTATACCGTGGAAGAAGATGTCGAGTTATATGAGCTAAGTAATGAGCTCTGGGAGCGTTTTCGGACTCAAGCAACAGGCATGAATGACCATTTTGAGTTTACTCGTGATCGCGGTGGAACTTCTTATGATGTAGACGTTCGCCTTTTCCACGAGCCAGGCTCTGATTCCCCTGAGATCTCTTTAGAGTCCCACGATATGACTGATATTGAGCCGGATGGGGGTACAGAAAGGTACGTGAATTCAATCCGAATTGAGGTTGATTCACGGCTCCCTTACAGCGGTCTGAAAAATAAGCTATTTCGGGCGTACGATCTTCTGCGCGACGTTGAGTCCGAAGTGCCTGTTGAAACAGAAGGAGGCACGTATTCGTTATCTTGTGAAACCGGAGAACCTCCAGTAATCAGCGGTATGCTTAGTGAGATGAATTTCTCAAATATCAAGGCGTTTGATGGTACACTTGAATTTGAATACAACGAGGAGGAGGTCAAGGTGAGAAACTACGAGGAGGGTGAAGTGGATGAGGTAATTGAAACAGTATATAAGATGGCGACTTTGTTTGGCTAATTCAAATTCGGCAATACAATTCTGGTCCAATACCTCTCCATTTCCGCGTCATCCCAGTCTCCCCAGAACACAACAGCATCATTTTTCACAGTTATTCCAACTTTCCTCTCAAATGACCTTGACTCGAAGATCACCCAACGTTTATTCCCCCGTTGATTGAACTCATCTGCTGGACCTGATTCACCTAGGGCCCCAGCAAGAGATGCGCTGGTTGTATTCTCATCAATAGAATCATACGTAGCCCGAGACTCTACGTGACCGTCATCGCGAAGAATCGAAGTTAACTCCTCTTCGGAAATCTCAACCCTGGTCATTCCAAGACTGTCCGTGGTATCAGGACTGGACGGATCTGGACCAAGTCCGAAGAAGTCGAGCAGCCTCGATGCAATTTCGCTTTGATAATCTCCTTTAGCTACTACGAGAACAGCCCCTTCGCCGACAGAATCTGTAAATCTAATTCGGGATTGCTTTCGTTCTCTTTCGTATGTTACGTCATCCCATCCAGGACGCTTTTGCTCAACTTCATAGATAATAGCACAGGAAACCCCATTTGTCGTACGGTTAATCGCTTCGAACTTTGTCCGAAGCGGTCCATTTGCACGCTCAGAGCGCCGTTCTAGCTGTACCTCTGAAAGTCGGGAAATAAGATCTTCACTCTCAAAACCTCCCTCAATCTCATATATGGCGGTCGACACTGGCATTGTCTTGCTGGGTAGTTGTTAGCTTATCATATAATTATTGTGTAACCTGGCTCCAGTAGAATTACTTTGCCTCTAAATGTGGAATGATCTCCTCAATAACGTACTTCGTATATTGCTCAGTGGAAAAATTACTTGGCTGATATATCTCTACATAGGAGGTTTCTGAGGCAAACATACGGATCGGGAGTGAATTAAACTCATAATCAAGGCCAATCTGGTTTTTCTTTGCGGCGTTCAGGGTGTCTCCTACCACTTCATCGTGAAGGAGCGAGTCTCCGTGGACGACACCATTTTCAGCGGAGCCAAGATTATCGTAGAAGCCGATCTTCCAGGGGTTGGCATCTCCATTACTGGAGTTTTTTCGCTCAATGAACTCATCAACATTGAAATTGGAAGGTGTAATTGAGATAGAGGAGTGATTACGAAGTACTTCTATTGCAAAATTACCTGCACTACTCGAAACAGCGAAAAACTTCCCTGGGTGGTAGAGAAAATCAGTGACCTGAACGACCTTCTCCTCATCAGTGTACTCAGCGATCCCATCTTCTCTAATCCTTGGGTCATCAACCTCCACTATGCGCTCGACGGCGACTTTTCCTTGTTGGACAACAGAGTTATCTTCTAATCCAATTTCCCTATCAACCTCAATAGCTTCAGTCACTGAATCAAATTTAGCACCATCTGGAAGTTCTACGGCCTTTTGAAAGTCAGTAATCCTCGTATCTGACTCTGCTATATGAATAACTCCGGCTTTCATGGCCGGAACTCGTATCGACAATAGTTATAACTATTGCATATTGTAGTGGTAATTATGGGGTATACTAGACACCCATCTTGTAATCCTCCGGGGACAGATGACCCGGACAAAATTTGGAGATATATGGACTTCACACAACTTGTGTCCTTACTGGAAAACGATGAACTCTACTTCCCTAGAGCCGACAGTCTCGAAGATCCATTTGAAGGATCACTTCCTGTATCTCATAAAAATAATGTCAGAGAAGAAATTTTTAATGAAAAATCTGTAAACTGGGCTGTTCAGCACCTTCCAAAATTCAGAAAGATATGCCGTAAGTTTACCTTCCTTAGCTGTTGGCACATGAATAGGGGAGAATCTGCAGCCATGTGGGATATCTACCTTAAGTCTAACCAAGGAATCTGCATACAGTCAACCATAGACGACTTGATTGAGGGTCTAAATACTGAATACAACGTCTATTTAAGTAAGGTAAAATACATAGACTACACCGACGCAAAAATACCCGGGTGGACTGGCCTTGGAGACACGATTTCACCGTTCATCTACAAGAGAGAAAGCTTCAAACATGAATCTGAAGTTCGGGCGATTATCCATGAGCTTCCTTGGCATTATTCAGATGAGGGTGGGAAAATAACGTCGGAGGATATCGGCGATGAGGATTTAGAAGAAGGTGACTATGAATCGGGGAAAACTGTTGACGTAGATTTGGATAGATTGATCAATTCAATTCGAGTTTCTCCACAGGCTCAACCATGGGTAGCAGAACTAACGGAAGATGTTTGTGAGACATACGGGCTAGGAGCTGACTTTGTCGTTGATTCTCCGATGGAAAGAGAACCCTATCATTAGGCCATCACAAAATCGAATGCTAACTTGGCTGCAGTCATCACCGCGAGATCACCCTGTACAATTACTATATTGTCTTGAACCGTGATTTTGATACCCTCTTCAGAGGAAGCCAATTCCCCACCTTCTGTTGTATTCATCAATTCATTCTTCTGATTAGGGCTTCCTGTTTGATCTAAGCTAAATGGGTCCGAATCTGAATCTATTTCAACTGAACCCTCACTAGTGGAATCAGGCAAACTCATTCTATTAGCATCTATATCAAGGGATTTTAACATCTGCTCGCCAGCGATATCAGTGTGTGATTGAAGGAATAACGTATCTCCAATATTCACAAAATAGATGTTTTCTGCGTCGGATTTCACAATACGCTTTCTCTTCTTTTTTAGTTTATCCTCAGTCTCTTTAAGCTCCATTTGATGAAACCGGTCAATATGCAGATAATACTCTTTTGCCTGCTGATTATCACCACTATCCTCATCAACTTCTCCGACAACCTCTGTCGCATCAATTATACAATTTCCAAGGTGGACAGTATTACCACGAAAATCTCCTTTTCCTTTCAAATCAACCTTAACCCTTTGAGTAGTTCCTACATCTTCATCGAAACTTGCAATATACATTCCGGTCTTAATATCCAAATCCGAATTAAAGACTTCAAACGTGTGTTCCATAGTACATGAGGTCTTATACCAGCATGCCTTAAATTTTTGTAGTTTACACCGGTGTAGAAGAGATTAATGCAGAACTGTAGAGATCCGTTAAGAGGGCTGATGGTCTTGAATATCTAGAGTCTTCGTTTAAAATGTAATCTAGTATAGTATGGACCCTTAGGTGGGTTCCTGACATAGTTTTACTACCATTCCGCACATGGCTCGCTCTTAATTCAAATTCAGCCATACGCTGTGGCCACGTGACAGGGACAAATACTCAAAACGGCGCTTACTCAACGAAAAGTACGAATAGCCCGAGCGAGCAGACGAGAATCAATGCGACAACCCCCCAAAGGAGCTTCTCTATCGTCCGGATGGGAAGCATATCAGTCCTTGACTTCCTTATGGAGGAACGCGCGCCCCTCGTCGGTAAGCCACCACGCTCGACCCTGACCAATTTTCTTGCTATCCAAAAGCCCTCGATGCTGAAGGTCACGGAGTCGCTGGTACGTTCCCGTATCTCCAATGGAGAGCTTCTCGGATATCTCCGGAGAGGCAAGCACTGGATCAGGGGAATCCGCGAAAACCGTGAGAATATCGGCATCAGAGACAGTCGGCTTGCGGCCCCCAGGCATAATAATACGGTTCGAGATTCCGGTGACTATAATCTGCCTGTCATAATCTACCCCAGCGTAGTTAGTTACTCCAGAAACACTAAGTACTCTCCGTATAACGGACCTGTTACGGGGCGAACACGCGGCGCTGTCGCTCCGCGACAAGTCGCCGTAGAATGCGGACCCGGTGTAGACGCACCGGCCCGCGTGAGGTCCCGTATCCGAGGTACGGCACCCATGTACGAAACTCTCGCCGGGGAACTTCAAGACCCCGTTCGACCGGACGCACCACCGCCCACTTCTGGAGTACCACGTCCCGACAGTGACCTGACCAACCGCGACGCCCCCAGTCCTTCCACAAACCGGGACGTCGCGGTGAGGGTCACGACCCTGAATCGCCCGCGCAGTACGCGCGAAAAGCACGACTCGCAGTACGACCAGAGCCATGTCTAACAACGCCACGCAGTCCGAAAAGTGTACCGAGGGTAACGATACCGACGAGACACCTATTCACGAGATCGGCACGATCCGCCACGTCGTCGTAGGCGAGGAGACCGTCCGCCTCGAAAGTACGAGCGAAGGGGTCGAGTTCCGCTTTTTGACGCCCGAACTCGCCCGTGGAACCGCCCAAGGGCTCCTGCCGGACGGCTACTCCGTCGTTCGCGACGACGAGGTGCGCAGATGAGCGCCGACCTCGACGATGGGTCAGCCATCGAGTGGACCGACCTCACCGCGTTCGAGGGGAACGTCCTCTACGCCATCGCCCGCCTGCAGAGCCACGAGGAGACCTCCTACGGGCTCGCAATCAAGCGCGTCCTGCAGGACCTCTACGGGAAGGAGATCAACCACGGCCGACTCTACCCGGCGCTCGACGACCTCAACGAGTACGGCCTCGTCGAGAAGTCCGCGCTGGACAAGCGGACGAACGAGTATCTCCTGACCGATGCCGGCCGCCAGCTCCTCCGCGAGCGCATCGACCTGCTCGCCGACGCGGTCGTCGGGGGTGATGAGGTGTGAGCGACGAGCCCCTTCTGGCGCTCGCCGAGAAACTCGACCAGCGGGCGGATAAGTTCGCCAAGGCGGCGAACTGTGCTGACGGTCAGCTCGAGGTGACAGTCGCGGACGTTCGGGCCGACACGTACGCCGAATCCGCAGCCATCGCCCGCGAGATGGCCAATGAATCCGAGGACGTGGACGTAGGAGACAGTACTGCGACCGACGGCGGGTCAGTGCTTCAAGGCCACCGCCAGGAGACCGAGGATAACGAGTACGCGACGCCGCCGGAGATCTGGCGCCCGCTGGCCCGCGCCACCGGCGGGTTCGACGTCGACCCGGCGAGCGGGGCGGAGCCAGTTTCCATCGCCCCCATACGCTACACGGAGGCCGAGGACGGCCTCTCGAAAGCATGGGAGGGGTCGGTGTTTCTCAACCCGCCGTGGTCGTCGAACGGCGATGGGAGCGCGAAGGAGACGTGGCTCCGGAAGGCCCGGAACGAGGCGAACCGTGCGAAGGTCGACGTGGTTGTCGTCGTTCTCCCGGCGGACACGTCCGCACACTGGTTCCACGACCACGTGCTCGCCGCCGAAGCGGTCTGTCTCGTCGGCCCTGGACGCATCCCCTTCGTTGGCGAGGATCGAAACCCATCGTTCCAGCTCGCGGTCGCGGCGTTCGGCGACGTCGACCGTGACCTCGTCGACGCCCTCGAGACGCTCGGAGCTGTCATCCGTGGACACACCGTCGTCGACGACACTACCCAAGCATCGCTTGGGGCGATTGACGAGGCCTCGACTGTCTCAGGGGGTGATAGACGATGAACAAATCCGAGCGTGCCCCGCTGGCTTACGTTGTTGCGGACGGAAGCTTCGTTCTCTTCGGAGGCGGCGACGCCTGGGCGAAGACCGACCTGGTCGCGGAGGTCCGGAGATGAACGCCGACCCCGCCTCGTTCCCCAACGAAGCAGGGAGCGACGCGCGCGCCATCGCCGACGGCGGTGAAGATCTGCCCCACTTCTGCGATATCTGCGGAACCGGGTTTCGAACGATCGCCGGCCTCGCTGACCACGACTGTAACGAACAGCCGGTCGTGACCGACGGCGGGACAAAACTCGACGTGCATCGCTACAGGGTAGGGCGCCCCGCCTCGGTCACCTACGGCCCAGGCTCGTCGGACGGCGACGACTGGGAACTCCGGTTTTCGACGATCGGCGGCGAGCGCATTGTCGCGGAGCTCGCCCGGGAGCAGATGTACGAACTGTGGATCGAGGTGAAGGGCGTGCCGTGGCCGAAGTCAGTCGACGACTACCGCCGGCGGGACGACCTTCTCGGGGAACTCGTCGAGCGGGCGAATATGGCGTGCAATGAACAGCTCCGTGACGCGCTCACCGCCATCGGAGGTGAGACGCAGTGACGTCGCTCGACTGGCCGGCGGAGTTCCGGCGAACTCCGCCGGCGGACCGCTCGCCGAACCGGAGCTTCGAGGTGTCGCTTCACGATGCCGTCGAGGATCTCGCCAAGGAGATGGGTCGTCTCGACGTCGACGACTGGCGACTCTCGACCGCAATGGACCACCAGACGCGGAACCCGAACTACCCGTACGCGAATCAGCCCGAACCGGACGACCCGGGCGTCGTCCTCCGCTGGTCGATGGACGGCGACCAGTTCGCCGTCGCGTGCGACTGGTACAACCGCGTTCGGGATAACCTCCGGTCCGTCGGCCTCTACGTCGCCGAGAAGCGGAAGATGGGGACCCGTCCCGTGACCACGGGCGAGACGGAGTTCGCGAACGCTCGACTGCCGCCGGGCGACGACGAGGAGTCCGCGGTTCCCGTCACTCCCAGTCCACACAGCGTGCTCGGCGTCGATCGCGGCGCCGACGACGAGGAGGTGAACGCGGCCGCGCGGGAGTTGCTGAAGGAGCACCACCCGGACCATGGAGGCGAACGTCAGGCGTTCATGCGCGTCAAGTGGGCCAGGGAGGTGATTCTCAGTGAATAGAAGCCCACCCTCGGACCTCACTATCACCGAAGCCATCGAACTCTACATCCATCGCAAGAGCCCGGACTGGAAGGGTGAGACCGAGCGGACGTACCGCCGGAACCTCCGGGTCTTCGAGGACTACGCCGCCGAGAACGACCTCGAAACGATCGAGGACCTCACACGCTGGACGATCGGCGGCTTCACCGACTACCTCCTGGAGCAGGACTTCGCCCGCGTCACCGTCGCGAGCCGGCAGAAGACGGCCAAGACGTGGTTGAAGTACCTCGAATCCCAGGGTGTCCTCGACCTTGGCCTCCATCTCGCGATTGACACCATCAAGACCACGGACGAGGAGGAGTCATCCGACCAGCAGCTCGCGCCGTCGGACGCCCGCGACCTCCTCGCCTTCTATCGGAACAGTACTGCGTGGCGCGGAACCCGCCGGCACGCGATGCTGGAGATCTTCTGGCATGTCGGGTGTCGGTCTTCCGCGGTCCGCGGGCTGGATATCGACGACTACGAGGACGGTGTCCTGAAGTTCCGGAACCGCCCCGACACTGGGACGCGGCTAAAGAGCGGCAACGAGCACGAGCGGAACGTCGTGCTCTCGGAGAAACCGCGGAAGGTTCTCGAGCTCTTCATCGCTCGTGAGCGCATCAACAAGCGTGACGAGCACGGGCGCGCGCCGCTGTTCACCAGTCGGCGGGGACGGCCGACGCTCAACACGATTCGAAGCTGGATGTACCTGACGACACAGCCGTGCATGGCCGTCGAGTGCCGCACGGCAACCGGCGGCCGAACTGCGAATACGTTCCCCGTGACCAAGCTAGCAAGTGCCCGTCGACGCGTGGTCCGCATGCGATTCGCCACGGGTCGATCACGTGGCAGCGGAATCTCGGCTTCGACGAGGATACCGTCGCTGCGCGGGTGGCGGCGACTCCGCAGGTCATCCGGCGGTACTACGACGACCCCGACTTCGACGACGAGCTCGAACGCCGTCGTTCGGAGACCGAGGTGATCGACATCGAGGAGCATCTCCACCCGACGGATCTGGGGGCGGAAGAGGAGGATGCCTGACCATGTTTAGAAGCTCTCAGACGGGCGATATAGTACGAATTCCGGCACGGGAATCGCCCTCCGACCCCACTCCATTTAAATACTGAGCGACAGCCGTACTCGGCAAATTCACCGCTCAGATCCTTCGACGGGGCCCTCTGGAAGCGAGGGTCAAATCGGGTCTCAATACTTGCGGGAAATCTGAGAAGTCGGGCCTATCGAGCCCGTCGTACCGGCGATGATCTCCTCGGAGGTGAGCTTCGTTGACCGCCTCCTCCGGGGGCGCCCTCGCGCACGCGAAGGCGATCGGGCACGACGTCGAGGAGTTCGTCGTCGACGCGATCGACGCGTTCGAACTCGCGTACGAAACCGACGTGCACCACGACGCGATCGTCACCGAGCCCGTCAGCTGTGACCTCGAGGCCGCCGGTGGCGTCCCGGTCGTCTTCGTTGGCCTGGTCACGCTCGAGGCCGACCAGCTCGTCGAGGTCAAAGCGTGCGTCCGGAGTGCGTCGAACGGCGACGCGACCACGCCCGGCCGATGGCTGTTCAAGGGAGCCGACGAGGGGCAGCACGGCGCGCTCGTCGATGAGGACGCCGTCTACGCGCTCACAGTCTACGATGGAGAAGGTGCGTCGCGGGAGTTGCTCGCGATCGTTCCCGCAGACGTCGTCGACGAGCTCATCTCCGACTCCTGGTACGGCGTCGACCGGCGGGAGAACTGGGTCGCGAAACTCGGCTGGACGCACGTCCTCGACGAGGAGGTGGTCCGGGCGTGACGTCCGACCGCTTCACCGAATCGTTCCCCAGCCTTCGCGAAGAGATCGGCGAGGACCCGGCGCGGTTCCTGGACGTCCCGCTGCTCGGATCGACCGGCGCGTCGACGCCGTTCGGGCTCGCCCGAGCCCGGATCCGCGGCATCGACGAGATCGGCACGGCAAAGGCGTGGCTCGCAGTCGAGCGCGCGCTCGGTCGAGGTGACGATGACGGTCCGCGTGAGCGGGTCGTCGACCTCCTCGAGGCGCGGATCGACGATCTCGAGGAGCACGGCGAGCGTCCGAGCAACGAGCAGCTGGTGATGAGTTGGGGCGGCTGGGCCCAAACGTCGACGGGGCGCGAGACGTTCCTGCAGAACTACCTCGGGCCAGTCCCCGACCACGTTACAGCGCAGGCGTTCGACGAACTTCCGCTGGCGTAACTCCCTCCAGTTTTCCTGAGCTAACGGCTCTGTTGAAAACCTCAAAGAGCGCCTTATTGAATCCCTCTAGCGGTGATAGGTCCCCAGAATCCTGCTGAATAAATAGCGCAAATTCATCAGTACAATCACTTCGACCCGTTAGACGGAACGAACCAACCGTGGCACGTCAGTTTACGCTGCCCACTCGGTCAGAGTTTTGATAGAGGTACTGTGTCACGGTCACTCGCGCATACGCCGTAAGGCCCCCCCGGCGAGAACGACGACGACCCCGGCAGTAGAGAGTATCACCAAGCCGGGAATGAACGACCCCGTGACCTCATGGAACGTACCGATGAGTACTGGTCCGAGGAATCCACCGATTTCGCCAACTGAAAAGACAAACCCCATAGCCGTCCCGGTGAGCCGCGCACCGACTCCATCTAGATCCGGAGGTATCGCTCGAATGAGTGGCGAGAGCCCGCCCACTCCGATACCGGTGACGACAACGCCAGCGAACATCAAAAATCGTACACCTCCTAGCACTATCCCGACAATTCCAATGCAGGTGATACTTCCACACGTTATCAAGGCCGCTTGGCGGGCGGAATATCGATCGGCGATTGCGGGAACGGACAGGATCCCGACAGCAACGGCTGCAACGAATACACTCGTGGTTTGACCAGCCCGGTCCGGTGAAAGTCCACGTGATTCCAAAATTGTTGGAAGCCAGCCCTGGACACCGTGGTTGACGAACAGATACATCGTCCCGATGATGACGATGAGTTGAAGCTCTCTGTGCGAGAGGATGAGCCCGAGGTCGTGGCTGATCGAGTCGACCGAGAACGACGAATCGTGCTCGGCGGTGCGATCGTCAATTCCTGCCTGCCATGCAACGGCGAACCAGATTACAGCATAGCCGACCGCGATGAGACCGCTCCAGAAAAAGAGGGGGCGCCATCCACCGAGCAGCGGACCGAATATTGGCCGACCGACACTGAATACGCCAGCCGATCCCACGGAGGCTCCGATGAGATAGATCGAGGACGGGAGGCCAGTTCGCTCTGGGGGAAAGAGAAACGAAACGAGCTTTGGGAGTCCAAACGTGATTGCGGTCGCGCCGACGCCAATCAGAAGGGTGAATGCAAGGAGCGACGGGAATCCCTGTGCGATACTTCGGCCGATTTGGGCGACACCGTAAATCAGGATACCGGTCGCAAGACTTCGGCCGGGTCCCACACGGTCGATGATAATCCCCGAAAACAGCGCGAGTGGAATATAGGTTAACGGGACTGCACCGACTAGTACGCCAGCCTGTGTGCCAGTGAGACCCATTTCCGAAATGATCGGAGAGAGATAGGCCGGCAGTGAGAACCAGATAAACATCAGGCACGTATATCCAAACGACGCAGTGACGACTAGTCCGTACGCATGACGGGTCTCATCTGCCAGCTTCCCCATCGAAGAGGCAGTTTCAAAGAGACGAATATAAGCCTATTTACTCCACGAGGAGCGCGAGGAACCAGTGTACTGAATACACCCTCTATATGCAGCAAGTCACTCCTGGCAGAGATCGGATAGTTCTGTCAGTTAATGCTGAATACAGGGCGCTTGTGCAGCACTGAACTCGCGGAGACAGAAACTGAATCAAGTTGACACAGAGAGTGATAGAACTGGTCGTCGCACTCGCAGCGACCTTTCCGACCCTCTAAGACTTCACTGAGAAATAGTGATGTGGGCAAAAGCCTTCGATCAGTTCCGTTTCCTTCAGGCGATCTCTACCAGATGGGATATCACCGAGCCATCGTGGCCGGGAGTCGCAACTCGACGACGGCACCCTGAGGATCGTTCTCCCGGAAGTCGAGTTCGCCCCCGGACCTCATGACCGTCCAATAGATCACCCAAAGGCCGAGTCCTTCCCCGTGTGATAGCTGCGTCTCAGTCGGTTGAAAGAGCGCATTTACTTCGTCGAGAGGCAACCCGCTGCCCGTATCGGCGATCGAAAGCCGCACCTGCTCCGTTTGAACTGGGCTCGAACACTCGATCGCGATTTCGACCTCCCCGTCGTTGTGGATGACCGCGTTCTCGAGCGCTTCATCGATCGCCCGCGGAAGCGCCGAGTGCCCGCGAATCGTGTACCCTTCTGGAATCTCTGTCGAGACGGGAACCTCCGGGTGGTCCCGTCTGAACCGCTGGACACGCTCGTCGACGAGTTTCCGAACCGGGAACTTCTGGATCGTATCATCCTCCCAAATCGAAACGATCCGCCGGGAGCTCTCGCTCAGATTAAGAAGCTCCTCCAAATGGTCCTTCACCCGCCGGACGTCCGGATTATCCGACCCGAGTTTCGCTTCTACATTCTCCAGATGGCCGAGGGCGATGGCTAGCTCATTTCGCAAGTTGTGCCGGAGGACGCGCTGATTCACGTTGAGCAACTTCGTGAGTTCGCGGACGTGTTCGGACTCCTCCTCCGACTCGACTACACACAAGTTCGCCTGTCCCCCGTACGCTCCCCCGAGCACTCCACCAAAGAGAACCATGAACTGTGACTCCGGGAAGGCTGGGTGTTGGACGAACTGAATACTGGTGATCGCGAGGCCAAGGAGTGCGAACGCAAAGATCGATAGACAGGTCTTGATTAGCGCGTGGCGCGATCCGCTGTCGGAGATATCGCGGGTGGTGAGGTCATAGCCGGAGTAGATGATAACGCACGATAGCGACGCTATGATGATCGCTTCCAGTACCGTTCCGAATCTCGTCCCCTCGGTCAAAAGGTGAACGACGGAGAGGCCGAGGCCGGTAGAACCCAGCATGTAAAATCCACTGGCGGGCCACAGCTCCCGCCTGGATGCAGTGCCGAACGCGTTCGTCATACCCTCTACCTTAAGGGATACTGTATAATTTTGTCTCTTTGTAGTGGTACTTTGTATAGGTATGACATAAAAATATAGTATTGAATCGAGGATCAGATAAAATTATCATCTTCTCCCCGGCCTCCGAATTCGAATTAATGCTCATGAGATGCCATAGACCGCGAATTACGCAGATCCTCGCACTACTACACTCCCTAACACTTTCGGGCAATCCTTGCCTCCCGACCAGGTCGAAACTGTATCACTACGGTCATATTCGAGACCACTTCCACCTTACATAAATGTACTTACCATTTACCGAGCGAACCAGTCCGGATGAATGCAAATGCCCGAGAGCAAATCGAGGCGAGTTACCATCAACCTCGATAACGAAACCGATCGCTGGCGGTACGTCTGCCCACAGGGACATCGCAACTGGGAACCGACGAACAATCACTTCTGGTGCCAAAGCTGCGCGGCGAGCTGGCAGGAAGTCGACGCGGAATTCAGTAAACTCTACGACCAACGGGACGAGCAGACGCTCCCTCGCGACGCCGTGTTCCTGGTCACCTCGGCCTTCACCTCGCGATTGACACCATCAAGACCACGGACGAGGAGGAGTCCTCCGACCAGCAGCTCGCGCCGTCGGACGCCCGCGACCTCCTCGCGTTCTATCGGAACAGCACCGCGTGGCGCGGAACCCGCCGGCACGCGATGCTGGAGATCTTCTGGCACGTCGGGTGCCGGTCGTCCGCGGTCCGCGGGCTGGATATCGACGACTACGAGGACGGCGTCCTGAAGTTCCGGAACCGCCCCGACACCGGGACGCGGCTGAAGAGCGGCAACGAGCACGAGCGGAACGTCGTGCTCTCGGAGAAACCGCGGAAGGTTCTCGAGCTCTTCATCGCTCGTGAGCGCATCAACAAGCGTGACGAGCACGGGCGCGCGCCGCTGTTCACCAGTCGGCGGGGACGGCCGACGCTCAACACGATTCGAAGCTGGATGTACCTGACGACACAGCCGTGCATGGCCGTCGAGTGCCGCACGGCAACCGGCGGCCGAACTGCGAATACGTTCCCCGTGACCAAGCTAGCAAGTGCCCGTCGACGCGTGGTCCGCATGCGATTCGCCACGGGTCGATCACGTGGCAGCGGAATCTCGGCTTCGACGAGGATACCGTCGCTGCGCGGGTGGCGGCGACTCCGCAGGTCATCCGGCGGTACTACGACGACCCCGACTTCGACGACGAGCTCGAACGCCGTCGTTCGGAGACCGAGGTGATCGACATCGAGGAGCATCTCCACCCGACGGATCTGGGGGCAGAAGAGGAGGATTCCTGACCATGCTCAGAAGACCTCAAACTGGCTATATAGTAAGAATTCCGTCACGAGAATCGTCCTCCGACCCACTCCATTTATGTACTGAGCGACAGCCGAACTCGGTAGATTCACAGCTCAGATCCTTCGACGGGACCCTCTGGAAACGAGGGTCAAATCGGGCTTCAATACTTGATGCAAATGTGATGATCATGGCCCATCGAGCTAGTCGTACAGGTGAAGATCTCCGTTCAACCGTTCCTTCGGCTCCGAACAGGTGGCGTTTCCCCCGCTCTCACGCAGGGGTTCCCGAACCCGCCACCCCATACGTGCCGAAACCGAGTCACCTGAACGAGAGGGTCGGATGGAACGGCTCTCGAGGTCGTACCTGGCTCACCCGGACACGTCGTCGGCCCACTCCGCGGGGAGGACGCGCAACAGGCCGTCGGCCGCGAGATCGTCGGTAGTGACGAACAGGATGCCGTCGCCCCCGGTGACGGCGGTGCCGCCGCCGATCACCTCGTCCCAGTGGTCGAGGACGGCGTCGGGGATCGGCAGTTCGCGGACGTCCTCGCCGATCTCGCTGCTAGCGACGTACCGCACCCCGTCGCGCCCCTCGATGGCGTCGTAGTCCTGGGAGACCAGCGTTGCGTCGTCGCGCGTGCGGATTCCCCAGAACGCCTCGGCCGAGTGCGCCAGAAAGCCCTGGTTGAACGCCCGCTGTGGCGCCGGGACCTCTCGGCTCTGCCTGTCGAAGGCCGCCTCGCCCAGGCGATCGACGTCCTCGGTCTCGGCGCCGGCGCCGGCGCCAGTGCTCTCCGCGCCCGCCGTCGTCTCGTCGCTCGCGGTTCCCTTGCCACCGGCGTCTCCTGTTTCACGCTCGGTTTCCCCCGTCAGGTCGTCGCCATCGACGCCGGTGTCGACGACCTCGCGCTGATCAATCGATGTCGACCCGACGTCGGTACCGGGTTCGGACTCGAGCCCGGACCCCACGTCCTCGACGTCCGGGGACGTGTCCGTGACCTCCGCGGCCGCTTCGCCGGCGGCGTGGTCCTCCTCGCCGACGCCGCCGGCCTCGTCGGCGACCGCCTCTATGTCAGGGCCGGTGTCGACCACGTCGGTTTCCTCGACGGCCGACTCCCTGCCGCGGCTGCGGGACCGCCGCTGGGCGAGCGCGGCCGTCAGGAACGCAGCTCCGAAGGCGAGCCTGGCGAACCCGCGCCTGCGCTCGCCGCCCAGGAACGCTCGGAGCCCGCCGAGGAGGCCCGTTCCGCCGATGATCGCCGTCACCGCGCCCGATTCGACGCCGCGGCGGAGATACGGCGCTACCTTCGAGATGTACTCGCGGCCGATTTTCGCCGCGGCCCGCGCGGTTTCGACGCCTGATTCCGACTCCGATCGTGGGCTGGTGTCGGACTGGTTCACGCGGGACCGTTCGGTCGCGACGCACAAATCCTCACGGTCATCTCTATTACATCTCGAACGGATCGTTCGTGTACCGGAACCGTCTCTTCTCGGCGACCGGAACTCCGTGCTGGCGACCTGTCGACATTCCGGATTCGGAACATCGGCGACGTCGCGACGCCGGCTGCACGTCAGCGTGTGCGTGCCCCCGCGGGAGAACACACCGATGAGACGACCGCGCCGACGTGCTGGAGGATGTAGCCGGTGTCCGAGGCCGCGGAGAACGGCGCACTCGAAGGCGTCGGGGTCCACCACCATGCGGAGGGCGTGGAAGCCGTCCGCCCGAACGGCGGGCGCCCGCCATCAGCGCGTGGATGCCGTGCCGGTCGACCTCGTCGAGTCGGTGCTGCAGGCGGCTCTCCGTGGTCACCACGACTTCACGCTGGCGTCGAACGATTTCTCGAAGAGCAGTACCTTCCCCGTCCCATTTCTCCATCCGCAAAATTACCCGGAATGATTTCGGATCAAACATTCAGTACGCCATCTTTATATGAATCGGCCGGAGACCCCGGGTATGGACTCCCGCCGTCGGCACATCCGGACGGCAGCATCGAATCCCCGAGGCGTCGTTCGGGGGAACGGAGCGGAGACGGACCGGCGAGGTCGGCCGAACCCTCCGGAGGGACCGTCCCTTCGGGACCGCGGGGGACGGTGAACCGGCAATGACGCCGTTCGACCACCTCCTCGTTCCGATCGCGAGCGAGGAGGACGCGGAGGCGACGTGCGCGGCGCTGGAGCCGTTTCTCGACGACGTCGGCCGCGTCACGGCGGTCCACGTCATCGAGAAGGCGGGGGGCGCGATGGACAAGGCGCCCCTGGAGAAGCGACAGGAGGACGCCGCGACGTTCCTCGGTGTCGTGGACGCGGCACTCGGCGACTCCGTTCCCGTCGAGACGCGGGTCGCGTACGGAACCGACGTCGTCGAGACGCTGTTTCGGGAGGCGGCGGAGATCGGCGCCACCGCCATCGCCTTCCGCCCCCGTGGTGGAAGTCGCCTCCTCCGCATCATCTCCGGCGATACGGCGTCCCGCCTCGTCACCGAACCCGAGATTCCGGTGATCACACTCCCCCAGCAAGAGGACGCCTGACCGTCCATGACCGGTCGTTCAGCGACGCGAGCCAGTGAGTTCCCACTCGGGGTGAACCGCCGATGACTGACGAGGAACTCGCCAAAGACCTGGGCCTGGTGTCGGCGATGACGATCGGCATCGGCACGATGATCGGCGCCGGCATCTTCGTCCTGCCCGGCGTCGCCGCGAACGCGGCGGGGCCGATCGTCGTCGTGTCGTTCGTCGTCGGTGGCCTCATCGCGATGGTGAACGCGCTCTCCGTCTCGGAACTCGGGACGGCGATGCCGAAGGCCGGCGGCGGGTACTACTACATCAACAGGTCGCTCGGGCCGCTGTTCGGCTCGATCGCCGGGATGGGCGACTGGATGGGGCTCGCGTTCGCCTCGGCGTTCTACTGCATCGGCTTCGGGCAGTATCTCGCCGTCTTCGTATCGTTACCGGAGGTGGCGTTTCTCAACCCGATCCAGCTGGGCGCCCTCCTCGCCGGATCCGTCTTCGTCGCGATCAACTACGTCGGGGCCAAGGAGACCGGCGGCGTCCAGACGGTCATCGTGTTCGTGCTGCTCTCGATCCTCACGGCGTTCGCCTTCGCGGGCTTTCTCTCGTTCGACTATGCGACGCTCGCCGGGGCCGACGGTCTCGCGCCGTACGGAACCGGCGCGATCCTGCCGGCGACTGCGCTCGTGTTCGTCTCCTTCCTGGGGTACGCGAAGATCGCGACGGTCGCCGAGGAGCTGAAGAACCCGGGTCGGAACCTCCCCATCGCGATCATCGGGAGCGTCGGCATCGTCACCGTCATCTATGCCGTTCTCGTGACGACGATGCTCGGGGTGATCCCGTGGCCCGAGCTGAGCCGGGACGCGCCGGTCGCGCAGGCGGCTCGGGTGTCGTTCCCCTCGTCCGTCGGTTCGATCGACGGGGTCGCCGCCGCGGCCGCCGGCGTGATGACTCTCGGCGCGCTGCTCGCGACGGCGTCCTCGGCGAACGCCTCCATCCTCGCGTCGGCCCGCATCAACTTCGCGATGGGGCGTGACAGGATCGTCACCAACTGGCTCAACGAGATCCACCCGAACTACGCGACGCCCTACCGGTCGATTCTCGTCACCGGCGGGCTCATCGTCGCGTTCATCGCGTTCCTGGGACGGGACATCGAGGTACTTGCGAAGGCGGCCAGCGTGCTCCACCTCATCGTGTACGCGCTCATGAACGTCGCGCTGATCGTCTTCCGGGAGGCGGACGTTCCCGGGTACGATCCGGAGTTCACCGTGCCGTTCTACCCGTTCACGCCGATCGTCGGCGCGACGCTGTCGCTCGGACTCGTCGCGTTCATGGACGAGCGGGAGATCGCGCTCTCGGCCGGGTTCGTGGTCGCTGCCGTGCTCTGGTACTTCCTGTACGCTCGGACCGAAACGCCCCAGCGGGGCGTGCTCTCGAACTACGTTCTGAGTCGCGAGGGGGAGCTACCGGGACGGGTCGTCGATGCCACCGATGCGGTCGCACCGACCGGGAACGAGGGACCGACGATCATGGTCGCGCTGGCGAATCCACGGACCGAAAGTGCCCTCGTCACGCTCGCCGCCGCGCTCGCGAAGCACCGGGGCGGACGGGTGCTCGCGACCCACGTCGTCACGGTCCCCGATCAGACGTCGCTGGCCACCGCCGCGGAGAACAGGGCGGCGATCGACACCACCTCCGAGCGACTTCTCGCGGCCGCGAAAGCGGACGCGGAGGCGTTCGAGGTTCCCATCGACACGAAAACCGTTCTCTCACATCGGGGAATCGGGGAGGTGATCGACGCCGCGCGGTCGAACGAAGCCGACACCGTCGTGATGGGCTACGGCGGCGCGCAGTTCGCGGGCGGACGTGCCGAGGGGTCGCTGGACGAACTGACGCACGATCTCCCGTGTGACTTCCTCGTGTTGGACGGTCAGGACCTCGATCTCTCCGACGTGCTCGTTCCCACTGCCGGGGGACCTTCGTCCGACCTCTCCGCGGAGGTCGCCCGCGCGTTGCAGGAGACCGTCGGCGTGGACGTCTCACTGCTACACGTCGTCGATGCGGACGAAACGGCGGCTGGCCGCGAGTTCCTGTCCGAGTGGGCCGAGAGCCATCAGTTGGGCGACGCGGAACTGCTCGTCGAAACGGGGGAGGTGGAGGCGACGATCGGACGGTTCGGTGCCGGGTACGGTTTGGTGATCGTCGGAGCGACGGAGCGGGGCCTGCTGTCGCGCATCGTTCGTGGATCGCTCGTGTTCGATTCGATCGAGAGGCTCGAGACGCCGGTGTTGCTGACGGAGCGACCGTCTTCACGGTCCGTTCGGGAACGGTTGCTGGGCCGTCGTTGAAACGGGCAGCGTGTTCGGTCTTCCTTTCGTTACCGCCCCCACTCGTTAGCCTCGAGGCAGAACCCGTCCTGCGCAAACGAGGTCGACGTGGATCGGCGAGGGGATCTCCACTACCGTGCCCTCGATGGCGTCGCGACCCGGGCCGAGCAGTCGCGTACAGGCACCGCGTTTATTGTCGAGAGCAAGGAGCATACACGCGGATGGTAGAGCACACGCGAACGCTGGGGTTCAAGGTCGCTTTCGCGATCGGGCTGGGGACGATGATCGCGGCGGGCATCTTCTCGCTGTCCGGGACGGCCGTCGCTCAAATCGGCAGTAGCGCCGTCATTGCGTTCGTCATCGCCGCCGTCGTCGCGGGATTGACCGCGGCCTCCTACTCGGAGTTCGCGTCCATCTACTCCGAGAACGGCGGCGGCTACCTCTTCTCCTCGCGAACCTTCGAGAACGACACGCTCGAATACACCGTCGGCGCGATGCTGTTTCTCGGCTACACCGGGACGACCGCGTTCTACCTCGCCACGATGGACGAGTGGTTCTTTCGGTTCATCGTCCCCGAACCGCTCCACTTCCTTCCCCACGGGACGACGGGCGTGCTCGCTGCGCTCCTCCTCGGGACGCTCAACGCCAGGGGGACCGAGGAGAGCGGCACCTTCCAGCTGCTGGTCACGGGGGCGAAGGTCGCGGTCCTCCTCGCGTTCATCGGCGGGGCGTTCGCGTACCGCGGACCGGTGGCCGCGGGAGGGACGTTCGCCGCCGGGTTCTCGACTGACGTCGTCGGCATCGTCGCCGTCGCCGCGCTCGCGTTCATCACGTTCTTCGGCTTCTCCGCCATCGCGGCCAGCGCCGGCGAGATCATCGAGCCGAGACGGACGGTTCCGAGGGCCATCGCGGCGAGCATCCTCACCGTCACCGTCCTGTACGCGCTGGTCATCGTCGCGATGGTCAACTCGCCCGTCCCCGCCGAGGTCATCGCCGAGGAGGGCGAAACGGCGATGGGGCGGGTCGCCGCGGGCTTCCTCGGCCCGATCGGTCGGAGCCTCATCGTGGCCGGCGCCGTCTTCAGCATGGTCAGCGCCTCGAACGCGAGCATCCTCGCGGCAAGCGGGATCGGCTCGTTGATGGGCCGCCAGGGACAGGCTCCTCGGCCGTTCTCGCGCATCCACCCCGAGTACAACACGCCGTTCTGGAGCGTGGTGACCGCGACCGGGACCATCGTCGGCCTGATCGTGCTCTTCATCGGCGTGTTCCCGGCCGAGGGCGGGCCGATCCCGTTCGACGTCACGGTGCCGGTCCCCGCCGTCGGCGCGCTCACGGTGACGGAGCTCGGGCTGACTGTTCTGACCGGGTTCGCCACGCTGAACCTCCTGTTGCCGCTCTCGGTCGTCAACGTCGCGCTCATCTACTCCCGTCGGCGCCATCCCGGCGTCGAACGGGGCTTTCGCGTACCGGGCGTGCCCCTGGTGCCGGCGCTCGGGGTCGTCGCGAACCTGGCGCTCATCTACAACCTCCCGGTCAAGGGCGTCGTCGTCGGCCTGCTGTTCGTCCTCCTGCTCCTCGCGTCCTACCTCGTCTGGGGCGGTGCGCCGGACGTCAGGGAACTGTACGAGGAGGTGGTGCCGCCGACCGGTCCGTCGGCTGTGACCGGCGGGGACGAGGCCGCCGCGTCGACCGTCGACCAGGGACGTCACCGCATCCTCGTCGCCGTCGCTCGGCCGGAGCGCGCGCCGCGGTACGTCAAACTGGCGGCGACGCTCGGATCGCTCCGGAGCGACGACCCGCTCGTTCAGGTCGTCAACGTCACGCACGTCCCCGAACAGACGCCCTTCGAGGCGGTCGTGGACACCGCTCGGGGGCGCGCCGATCGCATCCAGGAGCTGCTCGACGCCGAGGGGATCGACGTCGAGTACACCGTCGAAGGCCACGTCTCCCAGGACGTCGCCTTCGACATCCTCCAGACCGCCAGAAACGACGGAGCGGACCTGATCCTCATGGGCTACCCCGAGAAGCACACCCGAGTCGCCGAACGGGTCGAGTACAGAGCACCCTGTGGCGTTCTGTTCGCCAGCGGCATCACGGATCCGACCGGACTCGACGTCGTCAACGTCGGCGCCGGCGGCGGCCCCCACCATCTGGACCTGCTGCCGCTGGTCGAGCGCATGGGACGGGAGGGGGCGGACCTGCACGTGATCAACGTCGACCCGGGCGGCGGTCACGGCAGTCCCGAGGACGTCGAGGCGACGACCGCGGAGCTCTCGGAGGCGCCGTCCGTCCGAATCCACGAGGTCACTGCCTCGACCGTCGCTGAAGGGCTGGTGGAGACCGCCGCTCGAAACGGCGGGATCCTCCTCATCGGCGCGACCCGGACGCGACGGCTCCGCCGATGGGTGTTCGGAAGCACGCCGGACAGGGTGATCGAACTCGCCGGAGGCGCCGACGTGCCCGTCCTCGTCTACGCGAGTCCGCGCGGCGTCCACGGCCCGGTGGAAGATTACGTCTATCCCGTGTATCGCTATCTCACCGGACGACGGCGGCGCAGTGCTGCCACGCAGTCGACCACCGAACCTGAGCCGACCGAGCAGAACGGGACGTGACGACGGTCGGGCCGGTCCCGCGATCACCCCCGTCGAAGACCCCGCAAACGCGCCGCCGACTGGTCACCGACTGGCGGAAACCGGTTTCCCCCGCTCGACCGTACGTCGACCATGGCCACCGGTGACACCGACAGGGAGGAGGGCGTCGACTTCGCCGAGATAAACCAGGTCCTCGAGGGGCTCTCGTTCCCGGTCACGAACGACGAACTGGTCGAACGCTACGGCGACCGCGAGTTCGGGCGCACGAACGTCGGCCCGATCACGATCGCGGACCTGTTCGAACCGATGGGGGAGGACACCTTCGGGTCCATCGACGAGGTGCGCGAGATGGCGTTGAGCCAGATGCCGGGCGAGTCCGTCGGCCGCCTGCGCTACTCCGACCGCGGCGTGTCGAACGACACGCGCGAGGGGACCGGTCTGAGCGAGTCGGAGTCGTTCTAATCGCTTGCCGACCCCGTCGACCGGCGGGCTCGACCGTGACACGGGACGAATCCGACGCGTCGGTCAGCCGTCGTGGGTGAAGATGAACGCCTGCCCGTCGTCGACGCCGACGCAGAGGTCGAGCAGCTTCGAGATGTCGAGGCTCGTCGGGTTCTGCTTGCAGACGACCAGGTCCTCGAACGGCTCCCCGCAGGCCGGACAGGCGACCGAGACGGTGTTCTGGTACGACTTGATCGCGGCGTTCTCCTCGCGGGGCGTCAGCGACGAGGTGAGTTCGTCGGTGTCGACGTCCATAGGGGCGCGTTCGACCGATCCCTAATCAATGTCTCGGGCGTGTGGGACGCGTTCGGGGGGGCCGTACGAACCGCCGTCCGCCCGGGCGTCGGCGGCCTACGCGAACTCCACCAGCGTCCCCTCGTACCGGCAGTCCTCCAGGGCGTGTTTCGCGGCGATGCCGGCCTCGTGGGCAGTCGGTCCCCGGCCGACGCCCACCTTCAACTGGACCTCCGCCTCGTCGGCGACGTGCTCTATCGCCGCGTGGTACTCCTCGACGCCCAGATCCGGGCAGACCGAGATGACGTTGTCGCCGCCGACGAAGAAGGAGAGCGCGCCGTGGGCCTCGCGCATGTACCGCATGAGGCTCGCGTACCCCTGCTCGATCCGGATGAACGAGTCGAACTCGTTGAGCCTGTCGGTGTACTTCCCGGTGGCGTCGTTCACGTCGAAGTGGGCGATCCGGACGTCGTCGTCGCCCGCGTCGCCGTTGAACTCGCCGGCGAGCACCTCGGCCCTGTCGGCCGACTGGGCGCTCCCGGCGTCCTGGACGCGCTCGGTCGCGGTCTCGAGCGCCTCGATCGGCCGGTCGTCGACGCCGACCCCGAGGCTGACGGTGACGGGGTAGCGGTTCCGGATCGTCTCCTGGAGGAGCTCGTGGTCGGTCAGGTCGAGGCCGTTCGTCACGGCCACCATGTTGTCGAACCGTGTGAAGAACACGTAGCCGTCGCGGGAGCCGACGAACTGCGCGAGGTCGGCGAACAGCCGCGACTGCATCGTCTGGAGGTCCATCTCGCGGCGCGGCTCGGGCGTCACTGTCCAGGGTCCGTAGTTGTCGATCTGGACGAGCGTCAACTGCGTCGCGGTCACGGTGCCGACTCCGACCCCACCACACATACGCGTTACCGTTCACGGTTTCGGGACGCCCCCGCGTCGTCGGGCCCGGCGGACTGGAATCGGGTCGCGAACGCGGGGGGACGGACGAGGCGGGACGCAGGTTCGAACCCGGTGAACGCCCGTTCGAACCAGACGGACCGCCGGGGCTCGCTCCGGGGGCGCACTCGACGAGGCCGCACTCGACGGTGGCGGCGTCGCCTTCCACGACGGGACGCCGTTACGAGTGTCATCGTCTGACAAAGGTTTATATGCGACAGCGTGATACAGACTACCATGGAAGAGCGCGATTCACCGTACGTCTTCCGTGACGAGGCCGAGGGCCGCGTCGGCGACCGGGATCCGAACCCGGACGGCCGCGACGTGGTCATCATCGAGGGCCGCGCGATGACGTACCGCGCGTACCGCGGGGCCGAGTAGCCCCGCCGCCGTTCGTGTGGTCGTCCCGTGCTCGAAAAGTGAGGAGCGGCGCGTCCGCGCGTCGCCTCAGAACGCGTCGCCGTGGGCCGTGATGTCCGCCTCGAGCCCCTCGCGGACCGCCGAGTGGACGTGGCAGATGTCCTCCCCGCGGGCGACGACGTCCGAGAGCGTGTCGTCGTCGACGTCGGCCTCCACGTAGACGTCGAAGCTGATGGCCGTGAGGTCGTCGTCCCCGTCCAGTTCGGCCTCCGCGTCGATCTGGACCCTGCCGAGGTCGTCGTGGCCCTCCTTCTGCGCGCCGACGCGGAAGGCAGGGAGATAACAGGAGGCGTAGTCCGCGACGAGCACGGAGTTCGGGTCGGGGCCGCCCTCCCCGGTGGCGTCGATGGTGAGGTCGTAGTCGCCGACCTGGCTCGTGCTCTCGTAGCCCTCCTCGCTGACGGTGGACGTCTCGATGTCGGTCATGATGCATCCATCCGGTAAACGATCCGAGGGCGTAAACCTTGTCGAAGCGGTAGCGCGGATCGTCCCGCTGCGGGTGGTTTCGGTCGGAACTGACCGAACTCGTCCCGGCCGGGTCTGACCGAACCCGTCCCGGACCGGTCAGCAACTCACTCCAGCGTGAACGACTCGTCGCCCTCGAGCACGTGGACCTCGGCGTCGCTGCCGGTCGCTTTCACCTCGCGGACGAAGTCGTCCGTCTCGATCTCGATCGGCGGGAACGTGTCGTAGTGCATCGGAAACGCGTGGTCGACGTCGAGCCAGTCGACCGCGATGGCGGCCTGGGTCGGCCCCATCGTGAAGTAGTCGCCGCAGGGCACCGCCACGGCGTCGGGTTCGAGGAACGGCCCGATCACGTCGCGCATCTCGGACATCAACGACGTATCGCCAGCGTGGTAGAACGTCGTCGAGTCCGGGTCGGACTCCTGGGTGGGCCTCTTGTCGGAGACGACGTAGCCGGCGGGCATGCCGCCGGAGGCGCCGTATCCCGTGTCCAGGCCGTTCGAGTGATCGGCCCGGACCATCGTGACGAACGCGTCGTCGAGTTCGACGGTGCCGCCGAGGTTCATCCCCGTCGTGTCGTCGACGCCGTATTCGTCCGTGAGGTAGCCGGTCAGTTCGGGCGTGCCGACGAAGTGCGCGTCGCGGAACCGATCACAGTCCGCGATGTGGTCCGCGTGTCCGTGGGTCAACAGCACGTGGTCCGGATCGAGTTCCTCCGGGTCGGTGTCCGTGTACGGGTTGTCGAAGAACGGGTCGACGAGCAGGTCGGTGTCGTCCATCGAAACGTGCCACGTGGAGTGGCCGTGCCAGGTGAGTTCCATTGCCGACATGACGGGTTACCGTTCGCGCGACGGGCACATAAAATCGGTCGCCGGGGCGGCTCTCACGCCGTCGGCTCGGGGTCCGAGTCGGTGACCTCGACCAGTTCGGCCGATTCGACGTACTCGCTCTCCCCGCCGACGCGGAGCTGGATCGTCGTCCCCGGCGTGTCGGTCCCCGCTCGGTCCGCCAGATCCGGGAGCGAGACGGCGGTGACCCCCTCGCGGGTCACGGCGCGCCGCTGGAGCGTCCGCCCGCCCACCTCCGTCCGTTCCCACTCCTCGCCGGGGGTGTCTGTTCCGAAGTACGACTCGTCGTCGCGGTCGGGGGCCACCTCGCCGTCGCCCCGCACCGACTCCGTCGCGTCGTCCTCCCGATACTGGTGCAGGTGTACGAGCATACGTTCACTCCCGTCCCCGACGGCCTATCGGTCACGGCAGGTTCGCGACCGATCTCCGTCCGATCGACGACCGCGTTCCGACCGCCCGCACGCCGAACGTCGACCGCGCCTCTCGCGGCCGACCTCGCCGGACTCACAACGACTAACCCGGCACGACACGGCCCTCCCCCATGCGCACTGCCCGCATCCGCGACCCGTCGGGGGCGATCCGAACGGGGCGCTACGAGGACGGTACCGTGGAAGCCGCCGGGACGACCTTCGACGTGGACGACCCGGACGTCGACCTGCTCGCGCCCTGCGACCCGAGCAAGATCGTCTGCGTCGGCCGGAACTACGCCGCCCACGCCGAGGAGCTCGGCAACGAGGTGCCGGACCGGCCGCTGCTGTTCCTGAAACCTCCCAACGCGGTCGCCCCGCCGAACTCGACCGTCCCGCTCCCGGCGGGGAAAGAGCGGATCGACCACGAGGCGGAACTGGCCGTCGTCGTGGGCGAGGAGGCGCGCAACGTCGACGCCGCGGACGCCTGGGACGTCGTCGACGGCATCACCTGCATGGACGACGTGTCGAACCGTGACGACCAGAACCGCGAGCAGAACTGGGTGCGGGGGAAGGCGTTCGACGCCAGCGCGCCGCTCGGTCCCGTCGTCGCGGACGTCGAGCACGTCCCGGCCGACGCCTCGGTGATGCTCCGCGTGAACGGCGAGGAGCGCCAGCACGGGAGCCGCGACCAGTTCATCTTCGACGTCCCGACGCTGATCGAGGAGATCACGACGTACCTCACGCTCGAACCGGGCGACGTGATCGCGACCGGGACGCCCGACGGCGTCGGACCGCTGTCGGACGGCGACCGCGTCGAGGTGGAGGTCGAGGGCGTCGGCGTCCTCGAACACGACGTGCGCGCCGAGTAGGCGACGCTCCGCACCCGCGCCGCCCCGACGTCGCCCCTGTGACCGGGTTTCAGATTCCGGAGACGAGGTCGCGAAGGACTGCCCGCGGGTCCTCGGCCTTCGCCACGCCGCTGGCGAGGAGCACGCCCGACGCGCCGAGTTCCGCCGCCGCCGCCACGTCCTCGCCGGTGGAGACGCCGGCGCCACAGAACAGGTCGACGTCGTCGTTCACCGCCGCGACCGCCGCCGCGGAGTCCTCGACGATCGACGGGTCGGCGGTCGCGACCGAGTCGTCGCCGCCGATGAGCTCGGGCGGTTCGACCGCGACCGCGTCCGGGCCGAGCGCCGCCGCGGCGGCCGCCTGATCCGGGTTGTTCCCGCAGACGACGGTCTCGAGGTCGGCCCGATCGGCCGCGTCGAGCGAGCCGTCGACGTCGGCCAGTTTCAAGCGGTTCTCCGAGTGGTTCAGCAGCGTCCCGACCGCGCCGGCGTCGGCGACGGCCTCCGCGAGCGTGCTGCCGGTGTGGCTGCCGTGCCCGACGGGGGAGACGTGCTGGGCCCACGTTTCGACGCCCGTCCCCGCCACGGCGGGGAGGTGGGCGGCCTGCGGCGAGACGGCGATCCGCGCGCCGGACTCCTCGGCGACGTCCCTCGCGGCCGTCGCGACCGCGACCGGGTCACACGGGTACGCCTTCAGGTTGACGAGGACGAACATACCGGAAGCGTGCGCCTGCGGGCAAAAGGCGTGGCGGTTGCGGCGCTATCGCCGACCGAGGGCGGCGTCGCTCAGGAGTCGTTGCGCTTGACGACGTCGCCGAGCGTCATCGTGCCCGACGACTCCGAGGACCACTCGGAGTCCTCGGCGTCCTCGCCCTCGACCAGCGAGATGCCGAGCGACTTCTCCAGTTTCGACTGGACGTCGTCGCTCGGGAGGATCTCGCCGCGTTCCAGCTTCCGGATGACGCTGGCCTTCTCGTTGAGCTGCTTCGCGAGGTCCTCCTGGCTCAGCCCGGCGCTCTCGCGCGCGTTCCGGATGCGGTCGTCGTAGTCGGCCGCCACCGTGTCCATCTCGTCGAACATGTCGCGCCGCCGCGTCGACGAGGAGGAGGACGATGGCGACGAGGACGACGATCCGCCGGAGGAGGAGGACGTCGAGTACTTCGTGGAACCCGACGAGCCCGACGACTCCGTCCGCACCGTCGTCCCGAACTCCGAGCAGTCGCCACAGAGCTCTAGCTCGGCCCCCTCGACCTTCGTGGTGGTGAGCGAGGGCTTCTCCGCGCCGCACATCTCACACTGAGGCATACCTGACGTAGCGCGTACCCGTTGATAAAACGTGCGCCCCGGCGGCCCGGAGACGCTCGCCCGACCGTCGCCGATTCGGACGGATAGTTACCACCTGCCTCCGCGTTCGTCTACCTTTCCGACCGATCGGAGGGGAAAAGCAACTTTATTGTACGACCTGAATATCAGGACCTTTCAGATAGATTCACTATGAAAGGAACTCCTCTTCGACGTGTATGTCCGAAGCAAACCGGATGTCGGAGTTCCTGGCTGAGCACCCGAAGATGGTCGGCGCGCTGTTCACGATGACGCTGCTGCTGTCACAGGCGGGCGCCGTGATGGCCGGCTCGTCCGCTACTGCTGGTCCGTAAGCGATCGCACGTCCGAGACGCTCATTTCGTCGGTCCAGTGGATTTCGTTCTCGATAGCCAGCGGGATCCGTGCTAGTTCCAGGAACGAGCGGAAGGTATCCAGCTCCGACCTGGAGTTCGCACGGACCCCCGAGGCAACGTACTGCCTGTTCGACGCCTCGTAGTGGGGATTGGCCATCGTTCCTAGCCCGAACGAGCGGGTCGGATAGTACACGGGGCGGATGTGGAACGCGTCCGGTTCCGTGTCCGTGATTTCGGCGACGATGGGTGCGCCCGTCGCGCACTGACACAGCTGTACCCGCGGGTCGCCGACGATGGTGTACGCGCTCCCCGCGAACGGCCCGCGAGCCACGACGTCCAGCGCCGCGTCCAGCGGGAACCCCGCGTCGAACAGGCGGGCGAGGTCGCGGCCCACCCGCGTCGCCAGCGAGTTCGGGAGCTCCGTGAGCGAGACGACGCCGCCGAGCGCGCCGGCCTCGACGAGCGCCATCCCCTGCTGGTAGGAGGTGCAGGCGTTCAGCAGGAACGCCTCGACGCCCGTCCCGTCCAGGCGCCGGAGGTCGAGGAAGCTGTCCGAACACTCGACGCCGCGCTCGTCCACGTGGCCGATGTAGTGGAGGAAGTCGTGGTCGTCCCGGAGCAGTTCGGCCAGCTCTGCCACGCTCAGGTCCACGGCCTGGACGACGTCGAACGCGACGTGGTCCCTGAACCCGTACACGTCGTCGGCCTCACCCGCCATCCGGCCGTCGTTGCAGACGACCGTGACGTCGATGGTGAGATCCGCCGATAGCGTTCGGTCGAGCCGTCGACGGTAGGCGTCGACGGTCGGCTTCGCCGCGCGCATCGGGAAGCCCGGACCGACCCACGCGAGCGAGGTGCTCCCGGCGGGGCGGGGGGAGACGATCGCGTCCCCCTCGGCGGTGACGTTCTGGGTCGGGCTCCGGGTCGAGTCGGGCCGGGGGGACGCGTCGTCGGCGCTCCGCGTGACCGGCGCCGCCCGGTCGTTTCGGACGAACTCGGCGAGCGGCCCGGCGTCGTCCCGGTCGGGGACGGTCGGCGTCGGAGGCGGCGACCGGACCTTCGAGAGGTCGCCCGCGAGGAACGGGAGGATCGCCGCGTTCGCGGCGACCGGCTTCACGTCGGTGGTCTGTGGCCAGTCGACGGCGCCCTCGGTCGCGCTCCGTGGGACCTCGAGGTACGCCGCCGTTCGCTCGGCGAGGTCCGCCTCGTACCACTCCTCCCACGGCGGGTCGAGCCGGTCGGTGAGCGACTCGTGCAGGTGGAGGTCGACGTCGTACAGCCCGGCCGGACAGGCTCGCGTCGCACAGTCGAGCGTGAACGTGTGCGCGAGCAGCCGTCCGAGTTCGAGCGCGAGCTCCTCCCGCTCGTCGGGGAGGCGGTGCCGGGTGCCGCCGGCCGAGAGGTACGGCCGCTCGCTCTCGACGACGTTCGCCCCGAGGTAGTAGGCGACCGGCGCGGCCGAGAACAGGGGCCCGTACTCGAACGGCAGGCCCAGCTTCACCCCGTTCTCGGCGCGCTCGACGAGCGGCGGCAGCTCGAACTCCTCGCCGACCCGGAGGAGCGGGGGGTGGCCCCGCAGCGTCGGGAACGACCGCTCGGGGGAGGTCGTCGCGAGCGCCGACCCGAACGTCGAGAGCCCGGCGGCGACGTCGGCCGGGTCGTCGGTCACGGTCACCGTCCCGGCGGGCGTCCCGTGGCGCGAGCGCGCGCCGAGCGTGACCGTGGCGGGACCGCCGTCGGACGTCACCGTCGGGTATCTGTCCCCGTAGCTGACCAGCGCCGGCCCGTCGAGCGCGAGGTACGTCTTCACCGGCGCCGTGGAGAGTTCGAGCACGTGGGGACCGGAGGGGACGCGCGCGGAGCCGTCCGCCGTCGCCGTCGCGACCACCCGGTTCTCCGGGGTTCTGACGTACACGTCGGCGGTACAGAGCGGGGTGACCGACGGGGCGGTGAACCGCCAGCAGCCGTCCACCGGCGTGGGGAACAGCTCCTCGTCGGACACTCGGGTCGGGCAGGTGCTCCCGCCGCCGAGCCGAAACGGGAGGTTGACCTCCTCGATTCGGTCGTCCACCTCGTAGTCGGCGGGCCCCTCGGCCGGGACGAGCGACACTGCCCGTGCGGCGTCGCCTCGTGTATCGCTCACCGGATCACCCGAGCGGATACCAGTCGGTCGTCCCCCACCCGTGGATGTGCCACCGCTCCTCGGGCAGCACCGCCCGGTCGCGGAGCCGGAGCTCGACGACGACGTCGAGGACCTCCCCGAGCTGGGTCGCGATCCCGTCGACGAGGGGGTCCGACCGCGGCTCCCCGTCAACGGGGCGTCTGGGCAGGTGGAAGTGGGCCATCCCGCCCCGGTCGCGCGTGGTCGCGGCCGCCTCCCTGAGGACGTCCCCCGCGCCCGACTCGCCGAGCGTCGCGCGGAGGCCGTCGACGCGGTACAGCCCGACGCGGAGCGTCATCTCGTCGCCGCCGTCGACGCTGACCTCGTCGATGGCGTCGAGGAAGCGCCGTCCGAACCCGTCGTCGACGGGGCCGGACGGCGCGAGGCCGCCGTCGCTCGCGGGCGACCCGCCGGACGCCCCAGCGCTTCGGAGCGTGTCGTCCCTGCGGACGATCGCCGTCCCCCCGCTGTCGGCGGAGACGCTCCCCGGGAGCCAGGCGTTCGGTCGCGGCGTGTCGTGTGTCAGCCCGAGGACGCGACGGCGCGGGTTCGACGGATCGCCGAAGTATCGCGTCGCCGCGACCCGGTGGGCGTCCGTCGGGACGTCGCCCGTGACGAGCATGCCACACCCCCCGTCGAGGGTGTCGAGCGCCGCCCGGAGCGACGGGTCGGCTCCGCGCGTTCGGGGGCCGGACGCCTCGGCGCCGGGCGTGTCGGCGCGTCCTCGATTCATGAGTCCGGTGAGGATGTCGGGGAACAAAAACGTTCGGCCACACACGCCGACGTCGTCCTCACGCGAGGTCGGCCCACGCGCCCCGGAACCGCTGGAGCGCGGTGGCGTGTCCGACCACGGCGAACAGCCAGAGCAGGAGCGACACGACCCCGTACCCGGCGACGAGCGGCCCGGGAACCGCGGCCGCGAGGAGCCCGGCGACGCCGACGAGCGCGAGTCGGTCCGCCCGCCCGAGCAGCCCCCCGTACTCGCGGCCGATCCCGACGGCCTGGATCTGCGTGCCGAGATACGAGGTCATCAGCACCCCGGTCACGGCGGCGAGCCCGAGCGCGTACGCGTCGATGCCGGCCGCGAGCCCGACGAGCACGGCGATGTCCGCGTAGCGGTCGAGCACGTGGTCGAGGAAGTCGCCGCCCGCGGAGGCGACCCCCCGTTCCCGGGCCAGCGCCCCGTCGACGAGGTCGAGCCAGCCGTTGAGGAACACGAGCGCCGAGCCGGCGACGTACCAGGCGGGCTCGGCGAGGCCGAACGCGACCCCGGCGGCGACCGCACAGGCGAACGCGACGACGCTGACGCCGTCCGGCGAGAGTCCGAGCGCGTCGGCCGCCCGGACGAACGGCGAGAGCCCGCGGTCGGCGACGTGGCGGAACCGGTCGAGCGTCATCGGTACTCGAGGAAATCGACCTCGCCCGCCGAGGGGTCGCGCTCGCCGGCGGCGACGGCGGCCAGTTCGGCCGCGACCTCGTCGGGCGTCAGGTCGGTCGTGTCGATCTCGTAGACGTTCTCCGGGCCGTGCGCGGCAACGGCCTCGCCGAGTATCACGTCGAGCGCCTCGCTCTCGCGGTTCTCCGCGGCCTTCGCGGCCGGTTCGCCGCGGTCGAGCAGCCGGGACTCGAGTTCGTCCGGCCGGCACCGGAGGACGGCGACCCGATCGGCCTCGAAGCGGTGGGCGAGGTGGGACTCCAGCACGCCGTCCCAGTCGCCGAGGTGCTCCCGGCAGGCGTCGAGGTCGACGACGAGCGTGTCGCGGTCCTCGTCCCGTTCGCTCCACAGGCCCTCCTCGCGGACGACGTCGTTCAGGTGGACGACGGGCCGGTCGAGCGCCTCGGTCGCGCTCGTCTTCCCGGTTCCCGGCGTCCCGGTGACCGCGAGCCTCACGCTTCCGCCTCCGGGTCCGACTCCAGGTCCGGGTCGAGTTCGGCGAGTACCTCGTTCAGCGTCTCGACCGCGCGCCTCGTCTCCGACTCGGTCCCGCAGGAGACCCGCACACAGCCCGGGAGCCCGAACGACGAGGTGTCCCGGACGATGACGCCCCGCTCCCGCGCGCGCTCCGTGACCGCCGTCCCGTCGCCGACCTCCGCGAGCACGAAGTTGCCGGCGCTGTCGAAGGTGTGGGCGTCGAGGCCCTTCTCCATGTACTCGCGGGCCCATTGGGCGGACTCGACGGATCGCTCGACGTGTTCCCCGTCGTCGAGTGCGGCCAGCGCGGCCGCCAGTCCGACGGCGCTGGCGGCGAACGGAGTGTTCACCCGCGAGTACGCGTCCGCCCACTCGGGGGGGACGAGCGCGTAGCCGACCCGGAGGCCGGCGAGGCCGTACGCCTTCGAGAACGTCCGCGTGACTGCGAGGTTGTCGTGCTCGCCCAGCAGGTCGACCGCCGTCGGCGAGGTCGAGAACTCGGCGTACGCCTCGTCGACCACGACGAGGGTGTGCTCGTCCACGCCCGAGAGCAGCGCGAGCAGTTCCTCGCGCGGGAGTTCCGAGCCCGTGGGGTTGTGCGGCGTCGTCACGTGGACCATCCGCTCGCCGTCGTAGGCGTCGAGGACGGTCTCGGCGGCCTGTGCGAACCCGTCGTCCTTCGTGAGGGGGTAGCTGGCGGCGCTCCCGTGGTGGTACCGCGCGCTCATCGCGTAGTAGGAGAACCCCGGTTCGGGCACCAGTACCCGATCGCCCGGGTCGAGCATGGCGCGCGCGAGGTAGTCGAGCGCGCCGTCCGCGCCGGGGGTCACCCACACCTGCTCGGGGGCCACCCCCCAGCGCTCGGCCAGTTCCTCGGCGAGGTCCGTGTGGGCCGCCTTCGGGTAGACGCTCACGTCGTCCGCCGCGTCCCGGACCGCCGCCACGGCCTTCGGCGAGGGGCCGTGCGGGTTCTCGTTCGAGGAGAGCTTCACCAGCTCGCCGGGGTCCATCCCCAGGTCGCGGGCCACCTCCTCGATCCCCCGACCGGGCACGTACGGGGCGTTCGCGGAGAGGTCTCGCGGTCGCATACGCGAGGGGAGTGGCCGGCGCTTCTTAAGGGTGCTTACACGTCGTCCGGGAACGTGCACCGGCCTCGTGCAGAACGGGGAGTGAGACGTGGCGCGGGCCGGCGGGCCTCCGTTCACGCGAGCGAGCCTGCGAGCGAGGGGGAGTTCCGAGGGGCGTGCTCCAAGGTGGGGGTGGATGAGGTTGCGGTTCTGGCGGGACTGAAAGGGACCCCGCGGGGGCTTCTGGAACCGCTTCACTACGAGCGGGCGGACTGTAGTGCCGATTGCCGGGCGGACCTTCAAATACGATACCGACCCAGCCACCCCGTGATCTGACGACTGGCCCGGCGCGTCACGCGGTTGTGCGGCGACGCGCGTCGGGAACGATTCCGCCGCCCGTCAGCCCCTCGAAGGCGTGCACGTCACCGGTCCTGTTCCCACGACTCGCCCGACCCCCCGGGCGCCGCTAGCTCCTCCGCCCGCCGTTTCGCCTCCTCGACCACGGACGGTCGCCCGGCGAGTTCGACGCGGACCGTCTCCCCCTCGTAGGTCGCCTCGACGTCGCCGCGCTCGTACAGGTCCGAGAGCAACGACTGTGTCCGTCCGTCGTTGGGTAGCACGAACTCGATCCGTTCGGTCGGCAGCGAATCGGCGACGGCCGCCCGGAGGTCGTCCACGCCCTCGCCCCCCAGCGCGCTCGCCGCCACCGGTCCGTGAACGGTCGTCGCCAGTTCCCGGACGAGTTCGCGCCGTTCGGCGAGCGCCTCGTCGTCGACCCGGTCGGCCTTGTTCAACACCGGGATCACCGTTCCCTCGGCCTCGTCGTCGACGACGTCCATCGCGACCGACGCCCGTCGCCGCAGCGCCTCGGGGTCGACGCTCGCGTCCACGACGGCGAGCACCGCGTCCGCGTCGCCGATCTCCCCGAGCGTCCCCGAGAAGGATCGAACCAGGTCGTGCGGGAGGTCGTCCACCAGCCCGACCGTGTCGGCGAGCAGCGTTCGCCTCCCGCGGAGCGTCGCCCGACGCGTCGTCGTCTCCAGCGTCTCGAACAGACGGTCGGCCACCTCGGCAGTCCCGTCGAGGTCGGCGTGAGTCGGCTCGTGGTCAGCGACCGAGAGGTCGTCCGCCAGTCGGTGGAGCAGCGTCGACTTGCCCGCGTTCGTGTAACCCGCGAGCGCGACGAGGTCGAACCCCTCGTCGCGCCGCTCCGCTCGCCGCTCGGCCGCCGCGTCGCGGACGTCGTCGAGTTCGCGGTCGATGGCGTCGATGCGCCGCTCCAGGTCGAGCACCGGCGAGCCCTTCTCGGTCGCCCGGTTCAGCAGTGATTCCTCTGCGGTCTGCCGGAGCCGTGGGAGTTCGTACGCCAGCGTGGCCCGCTCGACCTGCAGGGCGGCGACCCTGCTCCCGGCCCCCTCGGCGAAGACGTCGAGCACGAGCCGATACCGGTCGAGGAGCGCCACCCCGTCCGGGAGCAGTTCCACCAGCGAGCCGTACTGGCCCGGCGTCAGCCCGCCGTCGAAGACGACGACGGTCGCGTCGAAGTCCGCGGCGACGTCGGCGAGTTCCTCCGCCTTCCCGCGGCCGAGGCCGTACGTTCCGTCCTCGCGGCCCCTCTGGGTCACGCGCTCGACCACGTCGTAGCCGGCGGTCCCCGCGAGCGCGCGAATTTCGTCCGTGTTCGGTTCCGTTCCGTCGTACCGGGCGGCCACGACCGCGCGACCGCCCGACGGCGTTCGTCCTGCTTGCATTCGACTGTGACCGCCGCGCCGTCAGGTTCGCGACTACGGGACCGCGAACCGACGACGGACGGCCCGACGCTCGTCAGGCCATCCGACTACGGGAGGTACTAGGTACTACCCGCACCGCCGTGCCGCCGAGCGCGTCCCCGCCGACGCGACCGGTCAGCGCGCAGCGAAAAGGGTCTCCATTCGAGTTCGAACGGGACCGGAGACGGGAAAAACGTTGTCCGGGTGTGTGAACGAGACACGGGGGTCGTGGACCGACCGCCGTCCGGGCCCGTCGGCGACGCGCTGACGCTCGCCCGTCGTTGGCCGCGTCAGCGCCGTTCCGGTTCGGCGAGTCCGGCGCGGACCTCGATCTCGGCGACGACCTCCGCGAGCTCCTGCCGGTCCGCGTTGTCGCCGTACACGCGTTCGACGAGGTCCGGCAGCGCGTAGGCGTACTCCCCGTGTGAACGGTGTTCGACCAGGCCGGCCCGCCGGAGCTTTCGGTTCCGGCTGTACGCGAAACGGCGGTCGCCCGAACCGCCGGCGGCGACGTGTGCCTCCTCGGCGGTCGCACGGCCCGCAACGCGGTAGTAGGCGAACATGTCGCGGGTCACCTCCTCCAGCGATCCGATCGCCCGGGAGAACCCGTCGACGACCGCGTCGCGTCGCCTGAGCTCGGCCCCGTCCGCGAACGAGGCGAGTTCGGCCGCGTCGTCGAACCCGGAGCGGGACCGCGCCTCCTCGACGGAGACCCCGTCCGTCGTCGGAACCGCGTCGGGGGCCGTCGCTGCGACGTCCGCCTCGCCGACGGTGGCGTCGGTTTCGGTCCCGTTCGTCGCGGCACCGTTCGACGCCGCCTCGCCGTGCGGCTCCGCGTCCAGGTCGGTCGCGTCGGAGTCGGCCCCGTTTTCGCCGACGTCGTTCGCGGCGGCGCCGGCGCCGTTCGTCGCGGCGGCAGCGACCGTCGCCTCGCTCCGAACGTCAGCCGCGTCGTCCCCCCGGTTCGACGCCCCGGGTTCGTTCCCGGGCCTCCGGTCCCTCCCGTCGTAGTCGTGGAGCGCCGACTGGTCGGGACGAGCGGGCTCCCGCCCGACGAGGTCGCCCCCGGAACGCCGGCCGTCACCGCCCCGGTACGGCGCATCGGCCTTCCGGAGGAGCGCCTGCGCGAAGGTGTCCGCCATCGAGGACATGTCCTTCGCCTCCTCGAGTTCCCGCTCCAGTTGCGTGATGCGCTGGCGCTTCTTGTCGAGTTCCTGGCGGAGGTCGGCCAGCTCGGACTCGTGACGCTCCCGCTCGTCGGTGATGTCCTGTAGCTCGGAGACGAGATCGCCCGAGACGGACTTGAGGTCGGGCCGCTCGAAGTCGTCGAGGCCGGGGGTCGCGCCCGCGTCGAACGTCTGCTTCCGGTGGAACTGCACCCGCCGGATGGACTCGGCCCAGTCGGTCATCATGAACGCCTCGCCGTCGTCGAGGTCCTCGATCGCCTCGCCGTAGTCGCTCCCGAGGATGCGCGAGACGACCTTCGTGTCGTTGTCCCAGGTGAGTCGGTGCCAGCAGAGCCAGTCGCACTGGGTGATGAAGTCCTTCTTCACGTCCGCGGGCCGCTGGGAGATGCCGACGATGCCGAGGCCGTGTTTCCGGCCGCGCTTGCCGATCTTGATCAGCGTCTTGCCCGCCTCGTCCATCCCGACGCCCTCGGGGATGTACTCGTGACACTCCTCGACGAGCATCAGGAACGGCTTCTTCAGCTTCTTCTCCTTGGCGAACAGCTGCCGTGCCGTCTCCTTGATGATGCCCGACGCCTCGTCCTCGTCGAGGTAGCCGGAAACGTCGAGGATGATGGGGACGTTCTGTTCGAGCGCGAGCCCCGCCAGTTTGCCCGCGTGCTCCTCGGACACCTGGATGTCGCACTCGTCGTCGGCGCCCGCGTGGAGTATCTCGAACTCCTGTTTCAGCCCGTAGTACTCGCCGTCGGAGTCGACGATGAGCACGGGGAAGTTGTTCGAGAGGAGGTTCTCGATGACGACGCTGGCCGTGTTCGACTTTCCGCTCCCCGACTTCCCCGTGATGAACCCCCGCCCGGTGAGGATCTCGACCGCCGGGAGGGAGATGGGGGTTCCGGCCGCGAGCCCCGACTCGCCCCCGACGCCGTCGCTCACGTCGGCGACGGTGATCGTCTCCTCGCTCATTGGCCGTACGGTGCCGCCCTCCCGGCATAAGTCCCACCCATCGTCGTCTGACGGGCGTCACGCGCCTCCGTCCGAAACGGCCCGGTTTCCGTCCCCGGACGCGGCGACGTCGCCTCGCACCTTCCGGCGCTACCCCACACGTCCCGGCAACCTTCAACAACACGCGCGAGAAGCCTTCGGTATGGATACGAGCGCCCAGTTGTACGAGTCGGACGCGACCGGATGGCGCGAGGGGCTGTACGCGGACGTCAGGCACGTCTTCCGCGCGCCGTTCGTCAACTGGATCGTCCGGACCGCGACCGCGAACCACCCGGAACTGACTCGCCACCTCTGGGGACAGGTGAAGCCGGCGTTCCTGACGCGGGCGTTCGCGGAGACCTCGGTCGCGTACCGGGACGCCGTCCTCTCGGCGCTGGAGGACCTCCCCGCCTACCGCCGCGGAACCCTCGGTCTCCCGCCGTCCGAGGAGCGCGAACTCCGTGCCCAGGTCGAGACGTTCGACGTGGTCGCCCCCCGGCTCGCGGTGCTGTTCGACCTGGTGGACCGGTCGATGAGCGGCGGTGCCGTCGGCTCGGCTCCCCCGGACGATCCCGCAACCGCGGCGCCGTTTCCGGAGCACCTCGACGCGGACCGCGGCGCGGAACCGTCCATGATCGCGGCCGACGAGGTCGATCCGGAGGCCGCTGACGCGATCGCGGGGATCCGCTCGTTCCACGGCTTCGACGACGGGTTTCCGAGCATCTACCGGTGTCTCGCGCAGTGGCCGGGGTTCCTCGCTCGGCTCTGGGAGGACGTCCGACCGGCGTTCGAGTCGGACGCGTTCGACGCCGCGGTCGACGCCGCGGACGACGTGGTCGGGGGGTACGTCGACGAACTCGCCTACCGGCCCGCGCTCTCGACGGAGGCGCTGACGGCGGCGGGATTCGACCGGGAGGCGATCGACGAGGTGGCCGGGCTGTTCCGCGAGTTCAACGCCGGTCCCGTCGAAACGGTGCTGCCGGCGCTCCCGGCGTTCGCGACCACACTCGGCGTCGCGGGCCAGCGGCGCATCTGATTCGGTCGGTCGAGCGGATCGCCCGTCAGTCGGCCGCGGCGCGAACCGCCTCCAGCGCCCGCCGCCACTCGTCGGCGATCCCGTCGACGCGTTCCTTCTTGTCCTCGATGTCCTGCTGCTCGTGGAGCCAGTAGAGGTCCGTGTAGAACGTCACGAGCGCCTCGACCTCCTCGTCCGTGAGACGGCCGATCTCGCCGGCGTTCGTCTCGTAGACGACCGGGTCCTCGACGCTCGCGGCGAGCTCCTCGTACCGGCCCGCCTCGCTCAACTCCTCGACGTACGACAGCGCGGCCAGTTCGGTCTCGAAGGCGAGCCGGAGCCGTTTGACGGCCGCCCGGCGGCGACGCCTGAGGACGACGTACGAGCCGACGCTGGTCGCGACGGCGCCGATGAGGCTGCCGACGACGAAGCCGAGTATCGTTCCCTGCACGGTTCGACTACGTGGCCCCGACTGAAACCCGTCACGGCACTCAGTACCCCAGCGCGTCCCAGAACAGTTCCGGCGCCGTGGGGTTTCGAATCGGTTCCGGCCGCCTCAGGTCGTACGTTTCCCACTCGCCGTAGTCGACGACCGTCCGGAGGTGCCGACGGTCCCCCTCGTCCGTCACGTTGCGGTTCACCGAGAGCGTCCGCGGTCGGCCCGTGTGGGCGTCGACCGTCAGGCGAACGTGGCTGTCCGCTGCGACGTCGTCGGCGTCGACGCCGAAGGGTCCGGCGAGTCGCTCGGGGCGTTCGACCCCGACGACCACGCTGTCGTTTCCGCGGGAGAGGACGCGCCACGGGACCTCGTCGGCGTCGACGCCGACACCCTCCAATCGCCGCTCCGGCCCGCCGTCGTCGGTCATCCCGAGGCTCTCTCCCGGGACCGAAACGACGGTCCATCGGCCCGCGTCGTACACGACGCTCCCCCCGAACGGCCCCGAGAAGGGGACGTCGTATCCGAACGCGACGGTTCCGTCGCCGTAGAATATCGGTCCCATCCCGGGCGGGTTCCCGGCCACGTGAGGATCGGGGACGAGAACGGCTCGACGGTCGTCGCCGTCCCAGCCGCGATCGACCGACAGCGTGGGTTCCATCCGCCCCGTCGTGTCGTTGTACGCCCATGCCGTCGCGTTCTCGTAGTGGTTCGTCCGCCGCGTCGCGTCGCCGGCCGTCGCGACGACCGACTCCGCCGAGTCGGTGGCGGCCACGGCGCCCGAGGGTCCGAGTGAGGGGCGGCTATCGGAGACCCGTACGGCGATCGTGGGGGTCGCGACGGCCGCCAGCACGACGACGCCGGCGAGGAGAACGCGCCGCCCGGGGAGCATGGAGGTCACCGAAGGCGGCGACGTCGGAGACGGCATGGACGCAGCCATCCTGCGCTCGAGGCCGACCGCGAGCGGCGTCGCTACCGCGGCGACGACGACGGGAGCGACGAGTAGCGTGGTCTCGACCGGCGGGCCGGTCCGAACGAGGAGTTCGGCGGCGACGGCGAGCAGCACCACCGCCCAGGGTACGACCCGGAGGACGATCAACGCGGTCGTCCCGCGGGGGCGCCGCCGCGCGACCGCGATCGCCGCGGCCGTCGCACGGGTCGCCGCCACGTCCCCCGCCAGCGACGTGCCGATCCGAAGGGGCGCGCCGACGCCCGCTCCGACACCGACCAGGCCGATCGTCACGACCAGCAGCACCGTGAAGCTGTTCTGTGGCGCCACGACGCCGGCCGCCGCGAGGGCGTACCCGCCGGCGGTGGCCAGCGCGAGCGAGGCGGTGACGACGGCCGTCCCCACGACGACGGTGCCGGCGACGACCGCGACGCGCTCGACGGCCGCCGCGGCGACGCGTTCGGCAGCCCGTCCCCGGGCCGTTTCGACCGCCTCGTGCGTCCTCTCGCCGGCGAGCAGGGCCTCGACGACCGCGTTCGCCGGCGCGGACGTGAGTCGACCGATCTGTGCGACGAGTGCGAGCGCGAGCAGACCGAACGGGATCAGCGATCGTGCTAGCTCGACGACGAGGGTCGCCCCCGCGAGGAAGACCGCCGGGACGACCAGCGGTGCCGCCGCTGCCGGTATCGCTGCCGGCGTCCGGCGGTAGTCGCCGGCGGCCGTTCGGAGCGAATCGAGCATCGTCCTCACAGGAGACGGTTCACGCAAAAGCCCTCCGCTATCCGACCAGTCCCCCCGCGGACCGGTCCCCGTCCGATCAGGGGCCTCCTCGACCGATCTCACCGGGCGGTCCGGGGATACGTCCCGTCAGGTTCGGTCGCCGCGGGCGTCGGTAACGTTCACTCGAAGTCGCCGAGCGACACCTGGCCGTCGCGCGAGCGCCGGTCCCGGCTCCGTTCCTCCCCGTCCACAGTCCCCGTCTCCTCGACCCACTCCTCGAGCGTCGGGTCGGCCGTCCTCGCCTGGCCCCCCTCCGACCGGTCGGTGCGTCGGGGCGAGCCCTGCCCGGCGGCGTCCGCGCCGTCGGACTCCCCGTCGACCGTCTCCGCGCCCTCGTACCCGCCGAGCGTCGCCTGCTCGCCCGCGTCGAACGAGAGTTTCGAGACGCGCACGCCGAGCTTCCGGACCGTCTCGTCCTCGAACTCCCCCAGCAGGTCGAGCGCCACCTCCCGCACGAGGTCGGGATCGTCCACGGGTCCGGAGAGCGACTCGGCGCGCGTGTTCACGTCGTACGGCGGGGTGACCGCCATGATGCCGATGGTGCGGTAGAGGGCCCCCCGGGAACGGGCACGCTCCGCGACGTCCGCCGCGAGCGCCCGGACGACCTTGGCCTTCCGTTCGCGGTCGTCGGTCGGCTCCGACAGCGCCGACGAGCGGGAGAGGCTCTTGGGCCGCCCGGTCGGGGTCACCTCCCGGTCGTCATCGCCGCGGGCGCGGTCGTACAGCTCCCGCCCGCGATCGCCGAAGCGGTCCGTCAGCTCCGCCGGGTCGGCGTCGGCGAGGTCGCCGGCGGTCTCGATCCCGAGGTCGGCGAGTTCCCGGGCGGTCACCGGGCCGACGCCGTGGACCTCCTCGATGGGGAGCGGCCCGAGGAACGACTCGATCCCGCCCGGGCGGACGACCGTGAGCCCGTCCGGCTTGTCGAAGTCGGAGGCGACCTTCGCGGTCGCCATGTTCGGCGCGACGCCCACGCTCGCGACCACGCCGACCTCGCGGTCGATACGGTCCTTCACGTGCCGGGCGAAGCCCTCGGCGAGCGTCCGGTCGCCGTCGGGCGCGTCGGTCCAGGCGGTCCGATCCGTCACGTCGAGGTACGCCTCGTCGATGCTGACCTCACGGACCGTGTCCGCACAGTCGTGGAGCACCTCCTTCACCTCCGCCGCGACGGACTCGTAGAACTCCATGTCGACGGGACGGTAGAACCCGGCCTCGTCGGGGTCCGGGGCGTTCGGATCGTCCGCGTCCGCGTCCGCGTTCGCCATCCGGGGGAGCCGTTCCAGCGCCACGGAGATCGCCTGCGCGGACTCCACGCCGAACTCGCGCGCCTCGTAGCTCGCGGTCGCCACCGCGCCGACGGTCTCGCCCGCCTCGTAGCCCATCCCGACGACGACCGGTTCGCCGCGGAGTCGGGGCTCACGCATGCGCTCGCACGAGGCGTAAAAGCAGTCCATGTCGACGTGCAACACGACGCGCTCCCCGTCCTCGTCCGTCGGCACGCCGGGGAGCGTTCCCTCCATACCCAATGGTTGTCACCTGGCGATGCTTAAGCTTCGCCACCCGCGGCGAAAGTGAAGACGCGGGACGGACGGAACGACGTCCGTCGGTTCGACGCCGGAACCACGACGGCGCGGTGACGACACGGAATCACGGCGGGGTAGTGAGGAACGGAGTCGACGACGACGCCGAAACCGAGACGGGCCGGGCGGGGCACGACCGGCGGCTCCGCTCGGCGGTCGTCTCGAAAGGGGGTGACTCCCCCTGGATCAGCGATCGTTCATCCGAGTGGTGGTCTCGTGCCCACAGCGCGTACACGACGCCACGCGGTAGGGCTCCCTGGAGAACTCCTCGTTCTCCCCGGAGCCCTCGGTCCGGATCTCGATGCTGACCTCGTGAGGAGTGTCCGTACCGCACTGCTCGCACGATTCTGTCAAGCTACCGTCATCGCGTAGCGCGTGTGACACGGAGTTCACCCTTTCTGGCCTACGCGATGGGACGTAATAAGCGGTGGTGATTCCGGACCCCGGCATTCCTTCGAGTGGCTGATGAGTTCCCCGCCGGCCCTCCGATCTACTTCAGTCGCTCCTGCAGGACGGAGGGGTGTGCCGCAGTGACGCCCTCGACGGCGCCGATCTCCTCGCTGATGACCCGGCCGAGTTCGTCGCCGTCCGAGGAGCGCACCTCGGCCATGAACATGTGGTCGCCCGAGGACGTGTACAGCGACTCGACGGCGTCGATCGACTTCAGTTCGCGCGTGGCCTCGACGTACTGCTCGCTGTCCACCTCGATGCCGACGAGCGCGATGGTCTTGCCCGAGAGCTTCTTCGGGTCGACGTCGGCCGAGTAGCCGACGATGACGCCGTCGTCCTCGAGCTGGTTGATGTACTTTCTGACCGTCGGTTTCGACACGCCGGCCCGGTCCGCGATGTCGGCGTAGGAGGCCTGGGCGTCCTGCTCCAGCACCTCGAGGATGCGGTCGGCAGTGGACGTCGTACTCATTGCCGTGTCTTTTTGCGTGGACGAAAAAATACCTTGCGAAGCGAAAAAGGGTTCTTCACGCCTCGCGTCCGCCGCCGCGCCGAGGGCGGCAGGGAGGCGCCGTCCTGCGGTGGGACGCCCGTCGTCGCTACTTGTGCTGGTCGATGAACCGGTCGTAGGACCGCTCCCAGTCGTAGTCCTCGTCGAAGTAGCGCTCCGCGAGCGGCTCCTCGGGGAGTTCCCCGAGCTGCTTCTTCTCCTCCTGGTAGGACGGCCGGTCGTCCTCCCGGTAGTAGATCCCGGTGAGCACCTCGCCCTCGTACAGTTTGTCCTCCGTCTCGCGCATCAACTCCTGGGCGTCGGCCCGGTTCGTCGGGTCGAACTCGTAGTCCTCGGAGTCGTTGATGTCGGTGTAGGGGACGTACTGTCGCGCGTCCTTGTTCCAGGTGGGACACTGGGTGAGGAAGTCGACGTGCGCGAAGCCGTCGTGCTCCATCGCCTGGACCAGGATGTCGCGCGCCTGGTTCGGGTTCACCGCCGCGGTGCGTGCCACGAACGAGGCGCCCGAGGTGAGCGCCATCGACAGCGGCCGGATCGGCGTCTTCGCGGACCCGTGTGGCTGGGTCTTCGACTTGTGACCCTTCGGGCTCGTGGGGGAGGTCTGGCCCTTGGTGAGCCCGAAGATCTCGTTGTTGAACACGATGTAGGTCATGTCGTGGTTCTCCCGGGCGGTGTGCACGAAGTGGTTCCCGCCGATGCCGTAGCCGTCGCCGTCGCCGCCGGCGGCGATGACCTCCAGTTCCGGGTTCGCCAGCGCGGCCGCACGCGCGACGGGCAGCGCGCGCCCGTGCAGCGTGTGGAAGCCGTAGCTGTCGAGGTAGCTGTTCAGCTTGCCCGAGCAGCCGATCCCCGTCACGAGGAGCGTCTCCTCGGGCGTGCGGCCGACCTCGGGCAGCGCCTGTTTCAGGGACTTGAGCACGCCGAAGTCGCCACAGCCCGGACACCACGTTGCCTGGGGCTCGACGGTCGGCGTGTACTCGTCCCGGTCGATCTCTCGTTCCTCTCCGATCGCACTGAATGCGCTCATTGGTCAGTCACCTGCCGCGGGGACGAACTTGGTCTCGGGGCCGGGGAGCTCCCCGTCCTCGACGATCGACGTCTCGAAGCCCTCCACGATCTCGGCGGGCTCGAAGGGGTTGCCGTTGTACTTCAGCAGCGAGTGCAGCTTCTCGCCGTAGCGACCCAGCTCCTTCTGGGTCAGGCCGCGGAACTGCGCGGAGGCGTTCATCTCGACGACGAGCACCTCGTCGACGCTCTCGACGAAGGCCTCGACCGACTCGACCGGGTAGGGCGCCAGTTCGTTCACCGCGAGCGCCTTCACCGACGTCCCGTTCGCGTTCAGCCGGTCGACCGCCTCCTCGACGGTCCCCTGCTGGCTGCCGAACGTGAGGATACCGTACTCGGCCTCCTCGGGTCCGTACGGGGCGAGCAGCGAGTTCTCGTCCAGGTCCGCGCGGATGGCGTCGAGCTTCTGGAACCGTCGGTTCACCTGCGCGACCCGGTTGTCCGGGTCCTCGCTGATGTGGCCCGCCTCGTTGTGTTCGTTGCCGGTGACGAGGTAGCGCCCGCCCTTCTGGCCCGGGATCGAGCGCGGCGAGACGCCGTCGTCGGTCTCGTGCTGGAAGCGGAGGAACTTCCCGTCCTCGGTGTGGGGCTGTTCCTCGAGCTCCGCCTCGGTGAGCGTCTTCCCCATCGTGGGGTTCGGCTCGCGGTCGAAGTGGGAGGCCGGAACGTTCGTCAGTTCGCCCGAGAGCTTCTGGTCGTACAGGACGACGGACGGGATCTGGTAGTCGTACGCCAGCCTGAACGCCGTCCGGGAGTGGTCGTACGCCTCCTGGACCGTGCCGGGCGCGAGCACGACGCGGTGGGAGTCGCCCTGCGAGGTGTAGAGGACGTGCTCGAGGTCGCCCTGTTCGGGCTTGGTCGGCATCCCCGTGGAGGGGCCGGCACGCATCGCCTCGATGAGGACGACCGGCGTCTCCGACATCTCCGCCAGCCCGAGCGGTTCGGACATCAGGGCGAACCCGCCGCCCGAGGACCCGGACATCGCTTTCGCCCCCGCGTGGGAGGCGCCGACCGCGAGCGCGGCCGCGGCGATCTCGTCTTCCACCTGCTCGGAGATCCCCCCGAGTTCGGGGAGGTTCTGGGACATGATGGTGAACACCTCCGTCCACGGCGTCATCGGGTAGCCGGAGATGAACCGGCAGCCCTCGTCGATGGCGCCGTAGGCGATGGCGTCCGACCCGGACATGAGGAGCTGTTCCTCCTCGTGTTCGCCCTCGGGGACGTTGATGTCCGGGGCGTCCACGTCGTAGTTCTCGGACACCTGCTCGTACGCGGTCTCGAGGATCTCGAGGTTCGGCTCGAAGATCTCCTCGGGCATCGCGTCGGCCATCAGCTCCTCGATCCACTCGAGGTCGATGCCGGTGATGGCGCAGGTCGCGCCGACGCCGGCCGTGTTCCGCATGACCTCGCGTCCCTGCTCGCGGGCGAGGCCGCGCAGGTCGAGCGGGAACACGTGCCAGTCGTTCTCCTCGACGCGCTCCTCGAAGTCCGGGACGTCGGCCGGGTCGAGCAGCCCCTCGTCGTAGATGATGACGCCGCCCTCCCGGAGGTCGTCCAGGTTCTCCGAGAGCGGTTTCACCTCCTCGTTGCCGTAGTACGCCCCCTCCTGGGGGTTCCGGGCGAACGAGTCGCCCAGCGCCAGGAGGAAGTTGTACCCGTCACCGCGCGACTTCACGGGGTCCGCGGAGGCGCGCACCTCGACGTAGGTGTGGCCGCCCCGGATCCGCGACGGATAGTGACGGTGCGTGAATACGTGGAGCCCCGCACGCATCAGGGCTTTCGCGAAGTTCTGGCTGGTCGAGGCGATTCCGTCTCCGGACCCGCCCGCGATCCGCCAGATGAGTTCGTCGTCTGCCATAGTAGGTTCTGGGCCCTCCAGTAGGCCTAGTGTCCGGAGGTTGTTCTTCGCCACTCAAATGCCTTGCTATGGGTTCGCAAGGAACGTTCGTGAGGGTTGGCGGGGTTTGGAGACGACCTGCCCTTCGGAAGTCGCCATCTTCCGACCGTTCCGTCTCATGCCGTCCTTTGGGCGGGACGATTCGGTTCGTCGTAGGGTTCGCGGGGAGTCGATTTTACGTGGCAGACCGAGCCAGAACTACCGCTGCGCGCCGGGAATGCGAGCTGCCGCCTCTCGGTCGAGTGTAAGCAGCTCTACGTTACAGCGAGTCGTTTGCTCGGAAACGGCGTGCCTCCAATGACGGTATAATTCCTGAAAATCCGACTAAGTTTTATAACCAAAAACGAATCAAATGCGGCCATCGAATGAGGTACGTACTGCTCGCTGTCGCGTTATCGCTCGTCATCGCAGGTTTGCCCACGGCCACCGCCCTCGACGGAAACGAGCCGCCGGTCGTCGACGCCGGACTCGACCAGTCGGTGGAGGTCGGGGACACCGTCTATCTGGATGGGGGCGGGTCGTTCGATCCGGACGGCGACCGTCTCACGTACGAGTGGAGCGTGGAGTCGCCGGACGGCTCGACGTTCCCGCCGGAGGGCGCCGGATCCGAACGAACGAGCTTCGAGGCGTCGGAGACCGGTCGATACTACGTGACCCTCGCCGCGACAGATGAGGACGGAGTAGAGCGAACTGACACGCTATACGTCGACGTCGGTCCGGCCGACGAGGAGTCGGAGGAGAACGGGGCGCCGACCGGTCGGATCTCCGGCCCGGACGCCGTGATTCGGGGGGAGTCCGCGACGTTCTCCGCCGACGTCTCGGACCCGGACGGGTCGATCGATAGCTACGGCTGGAGCACGGGTGCGCACGGTCGGACGACGGAGCGAACGTTCTCGGAGGCGGTCGGGGAACGGGTGACCGTCTCGGTGACCGTGACGGACGACGACGGAGCCTCGACGCGTCTCACGAAGACGGCAACCGTGGTCGAGGACGGGTCCGAGTCGACGTCCAACAACGATCCTCCCGGTGCCAGTATCGACGGTCCAGAACGATTGGGTGTCGGCGAGGGGGCGACGTTCCTCCTCAGGGGAGCGGACTCCGACGGGACGGTGGTGCGACGGTCGTGGGCGGAGCCGGAGGCCACGTCCGGGTCGACGATCACCCGGTCGTTCGACCGGAGCGGGGAGTACACCATCCGCGGAACCGTCACGGACGATGACGGGGCGACTGCGACCGCCAGCCACACCGTCGAAGTGTACGGAAGCGGGGAACCGGTCGTGAGCATCTCCGGGCCGGACACCGTTCCGTCGGGATCCTCCGCGAGCTATACGCTGGAGGCGTACGATCCGGACGGGGGCGAGCTGACGGTTTCCTGGTCGCCCGCACAGACTCGGCTGGAACGCGAGGCCTCGCCGTTCGACAACACGGTGCCCGTGGACGACCCTCCCGGTGAGACGCTAGTGGTTTCCGCGACCGTGACTGACGACGAAGGGCAGTCCGTGACGGTGGTGAAGCGGACGAAGGTGACTAGGGTGACGGATAAGGTATGGGACGAGGCCTCACCTATCATTGACGACCTCACTTTCGCCTATCCGCCATCGATGGAGGAACGGATGGACGACCGGTACGACGTCCACGGTGGAACGTACATCTACGGTGTGAACGTCTCGCACGATACGGGTGAGCGCGTCAACGTACGATGGGAGTTCAACGATAGCACGACCTTGACGGACGCGCTCGGCCCGCTGGACGGGACCGTGAACTCGACGGTCGAACACCAGTTCATGTCGGAGGAGGGCGGGAAACAGACCAGGGCGATCTGGGTCGAGGCGACCGACGGGTCCGGCGATCAGACGCGGCGGAAGTGGACCCATCGCGTCCACACGTCCGCCAGACACGACGATATCCGGTTCAGCGCGTCGGCCGGCGGCGAGTCCATCGGTGCCGATGGTCGTCTCACCGTCCCAGTCGGAACGACGGTTCGATTTGACGCGTTCTCCCTTCAATACTTCAGAGTGGAGTTCGGCGACGGTGTCGTCGAGCAGCACGATGGCTCTCAGGACTGGCAGTCGTTCCAGCATTCGTACGATGACCCTGGAACGTACACCATACAGATTTCCTCACATCAGGGGCCAGAGGGGTACGGGGCGAAACGAGTTACCATCCATGTCACTGGAGAATCTTACACTGAGTATTGGTACGAAGTCCGGGAAAAGATGCGTGAACAAATTATCTCACAGAATAGTCCAGCAGGAGATAGTTGGGAGGCCATCTCTGTAGCTAGATCTGAGAGATATTTCACCGGAAACACGGAGACCTATGAAGGTCATCTTGCCGATAACATTGAACTCGGAGATGGATGGATACTAAATCGGACCTACACGGCCACACGCGAACGAACGAAGACCCGAGTCGCCGACTTCGATCCCGTGGATCGGGTAGCACATGGACGCTCTCGGAACGGCGTGTCGAACAGGACACGGAGACCTATTTCGAGGACGAGTACACCTGGTACGGTGCGAGGTACGATCGGCCCGGATGGTCGTACACGGGCGAAACGCGGACCGAGAAGATCGTACACAGCGACGGGCACGACCACCGCCGACAGCGTCACGTCGATTACGAACGGACGTCCTGTGCGGAGTGGGCGCTGGACCCGTCACCGTATGGCGGGTTCTCACGATCGTGTGAACGGTGGAACTACGAAAGAAACGTCTGGTACACTGGACACTATCATAGCGGATGGACGGAGTACGATACGGAGTACCAGTACCATCGTGAAGTCGAACGAACGAGGACTGTCTGGCTTCACGAGTACGTGAAGACGTGGGAAGAGGCGGTTAGCGTCACGGAGTTTGCGGAAACAGAGACGCGAACCTTCTGGCTCTGGGAACGTCAGATACAGGGTGAATACGTTACGGAGTACGCTCTCGAGAAACCGGGCAAGAACGACTACGTCGAAGGTACGCTCCGACAAGTGGAGGTCCTCTGCGGGTCAGGGGACAGTCATCACGACTCCGTCATGTGCTAGCGGAGATCCGGAATGCCGAACCATTATATTTAAAACAAAAATAAAAGAATACAGGATTAGAAGGGAAGAATAATAAGCGAGCAACTAAGTCCGTCTTCGAAACTCGACCCAAAATCCAATACAATGATGCCATGCCGGATCGCGATCGCCATGCTCCTCCTCCTTTCAGGTTGTGGCGCATATGCCACTGATATAGCGACGACGGATGTGAAGGAAATTACTCGCGCTGATACGACCGAAGCGGATCACTCGGACCGTACAGGGTTCGGCCAACCTGATAGTGCTGTCAGCACTCCCGAACCTTTGCATAATAAAACACCACGAGGTGATATCAACGTTACTGAAGCTGAGAAGCACCTCGTAGCGGAATTGAATGATCATCGACTCACAAATGATCTTGATACGTTAGTTGCTGATCCTCGCCTTGCGGTAATTGCCCGACATCACTCGTATGACATGGCGAACAGGGATTTCTTCGACCATGAGAATCCAGACGAGCAATATCTCGGTGACCGATTGGATGAAAGTAGTTACAAATGCAGTCCAGGTGCAGAAAATATCCATTTGACTGGATGGTTAACAGGAAACCGTACTACTGAAAGACAACTTGCATACGATTCTATTCTTTCATTTATGAGGTCAGCTCCACACAACGAAAATATGCTTACTCCCCAATTCACCACCACCGGAATCGGCATCTACGTTACAGAGGACCGCCACGTCTTCGTGACGATGTTATTGTGCAAATGACAAGACACCCACGAATGACACGCAACGAGACGCCCAAAATGACGGACAAGGACACCGTATCGGAACGAACCTCGCCGAAAAGCTCACCGAACAGACGGCAATTGCTCGCCGCGATGGGAAGCACTGCCTCGGTTACGACCGCCGGTTGTCTCGGCCTGTTCAGTAGTAACCCCGTTCCGGAATCGGACGGAACCGACGACCGTTACACGACCGTCGAAAAGACGAACACCTTCGGATTCGGAGGAACACAAACGCCGTTTCCCCCCGTACAGGGTATCTATCGGGGCTCCGGATCGGGAATTCTGGTCATCGCGTACTTCGACTACTCACACGAGGCTTCGCTCCAGTGGTGGCGTGAAGAGTACCCGGAACTGACCGACCTCGTGGACGAGGGGCGTCTCAGACTCACGTTACACATGTTCCCGAAACCCGTCGACCAGTGGTCGGTCATGCTCCCGTCCGCCCTCTTCGAGGTCCGATCCCGTTCCTCCCGGGAGGCCGCCTGGACGTTCCACGAGCGACTCGTCTCGGCCGACGAGTACTCGATGGACCTGCTCGAACAACTGGCGAGTGATGTGGGAGTCCCGTCGGATGCCATCACCGAGGCAGCGGAAACCCGGCGTCGTCGAAATCAGGCGTTCAGCGACAAGGCGATGGGGGAGGACAGCGGCGTGGAGTCGCTTCCGGCGTTCAGATGGGGGATGGAGCGCATCGACGGCACCTCGGCCGAAGACATCCGGAAGTTCGTCGAGGAGCAACTGGACTAATGCCGGTTCGGATCAGTTACTGGTTCTCCGGACTGCTGGGGTGGTACTCCGTATCGTACTCCCCGACCTTCCCGTCCAGCCGGTCCGGGTTGATCCGCCCGCCGAGCAGCATGAAGTCGAGCACCGTACACCACAGCATCGCCTCGACCACCGGAACCCCGCGGGGCGGGAGCACCGGATCGTGCCGGCCGACGACCTGGATCTCCTTCTCCTCGCCCGTCTCCCAGTCCACGGTCGTCTGCCGCTTCGGAATCGAGGTGGGCGCGTGGAACGACACCTCGCCGTAGATCGGCTGGCCGGTGGTGATGCCGCCCTGGAGGCCGGCGTGGTCGTTGCCGACCGGCACCGGGTCGCCCTCCTCGCTCACCGTCTCGGAGTGACCCTCGCCCTCGTCGAACTCCCAGTCCTCGTTCCGGTCGTGGCCCGCCACCTCCCGGGCGTCGCGGCCGAGTCCGAACTCGAACGCGGTCGTCGCCGGGATGGACATCATCGCGCGGCCGAGGCGGGACGGGACCGAGTCGAAGCGGGGAGCGCCGAGTCCGCGCGGCACGCCGCGCGCCTCGAAGTAGATGGCGCCGCCGATGGAGTCGCCCGCCTCCTGGTACTCGTCGATCAGGTCCCGCATCCGCTCGGCGGTCTCCGGATGAGCACATCGGACCTCGTTCCCCTCCGAGTGTTCCAGGATCTCCTCGAAGTCCACTTCGGGCGCCTCGACGTCGCCGATCTGGTTGACGTGCGCCTTGATCTCCACGTCGTACTCGCTCTGTTCGAGGGCCGTCCTGGCGACCGCGCCCGCGGCGACCCAGTTCACCGTCTCCCGGGCCGACGAGCGACCGCCGCCGCCCCAGTTCCGCGTGCCGAACTTCGCGGAGTAGGTGAAGTCGCCGTGGGAGGGTCGCGGGGCGGTGACGAACGGCTCGTACTTGCCCGAGCGGGCGTCCTTGTTCCGGATGACCATCCCGACCGGCGTGCCGGTGGTGTAGCCGTCCTGAATCCCGGAGTTGATCTCGACCGCGTCCGGTTCGTCCCGACTCGTCGTGATCATCGACTGGCCGGGCTTGCGCCGGTCGAGTTCGCGCTGGATCTCCTCCTCGCTCAGTTCGACGCCGGCGGGCACCCCCGACACGGTACAGCCCATCGCGTCGCCGTGGCTCTCCCCGTAGGTGGTGACCCGGAAGAGCCGGCCGAACTCGTTCCCGTTCATGGCCGGAAGTGAGTGACTCAGGGTATAAAGTCCGGCGAAGGTGGCGGGAACCGCAGGGCGTCGGTCCCTCCCACCCGATCGCCGGGACGACGGGCGGTCGGACGACTGAGGGCCGGTTTCGAGCTACGGCCGTCGGAGCGTCAGCGTCGCGACGGCGAACGTCCCGCCGAGGACGAAGGCGATCGCCGGGTAGTGCGGGCCGCTCCCCGCAGCCCCCCTCGCTGGCTGGACCGACGCGGACGCCCCCGTCGGCGACTCCGTCGGAGTCCCGGTCGGGGTTTCGGTCGTCACGACGGTGTACTGGATCAGTTCCGAGGCGAGCACCTCGTCGGTGTCCGCGTCGTGGATCGAGACGGTGACGGTCGTACTCCCGTCGAGCGGCGTCGTCAGGGGGAGGTCGCCGTCGACGAGGTCGCCACCCTCGTACTCGACCGACCGCGCGACCTCCCGGCCGTCCGCGCCGACGGAGACGTAGAAGTCGACCGGGGCGGAGGCCTCCGCGAGGGACACGCTCGACCCGTCGCCCGTCTGATCCTCGACGCGCAGGGTCACGGCCGGCGAGGCGGTCGTCGTCCGTCCGGGCGGCGACGTAGTCGTCAGTCGGTCGGTCGGCGACTCGGTGGTCGGCGGTCCGGTCGGAACCTCCGTCGCGGTTTCGGTCGGCGTTTCCGTGGCGGTCGCCGTCGGTGTGTCCGTCGTCGTTGCAGTTGGCGTGTCGGCGGGCGTCCCGGTCGTCGTCCCAGTGGGCGTGTCGATGGGCGTCTCCGTCGGAACCTCCGTGGGAGTTACGGTGGGCGTCTCGGCCGGGGTATCCGTCGGCGTGTCGGTGGGCGTCTCAATAGCCGTCACGACGGGCGTCTCAGTAGCGGTCACGACGGCCGTCTCCGTGGCGGTCTCGGTCGGAGCGCTCGTCGGGGTCCCCGTCGGCGTCCCGGGCGTCACGTCCGCCCCCTCGACGGTCACCTCGGACTCCGCGACGACCGGAACGCCCTCCTCCGCGTACGGTCCGTCGTCGGCGCCGTCGGTCGCGACGAAGTCGAACTCGCCGTCGTCGTCGGTGTCCCGGTACGGCACGACGAACGCCGTGGCGGACTCGTCGAGAGGTTCGTCCAGTTCGACGGCGACGTCCTCGTGAGTGCCGGGTTCGAGGTAGTCGGAGACGCCGATGACGCTCGACCCGGGTTCCTGGACGGCGAACTCCTCGGAGTGAACGGCGAGGTAGCCGCCCTCGGAGAGGGTGGCCGAATCGACCACCACGGCGGTCCCGTCCGACGTCTGGTCGGACACGCTCACCGTGGCGGCGCCCGCCTCGACCGACAGCTCGGCGTCGTCGATCACCGGCGCGTTCTCGGCGACGTACGGGAGGTCCTCGCCCGCAGAGGTCGCGACGTAGTCGAACTCCTCGTTCCCGTTCGTGTCGAGGTGCGGCACCGCCGCGATCGCCGCCTCGTCCTCGAGCGCGTCGTCATCGAACTCGCGTCCCGGCACGTCGAACAGCGTCACCGTGACGTTCTCGTGGGTGCCGGGGTCGAGGTAGTCGGAGACGCCGACGACGCTGCCGAACGGATCGCTCCCGACGGCACCGCCCTCGCGGACGGTGACGAAGCCGCCCTCGGAGAGGGTCACCGACGAGACGGTCACCGTCGTCCCGTCCGTCGACTGGTCCGCGAGGGCGACGTCCGCCTCCCCCTCCACGTCGGGCACCGAGAGGTCAGCGCTCTCGGTCTCGGCGGCCCGAGCGACGTCGTCGACGTCGTCGATCCCCTCCTCGGAGGCGCTGCTCGCCGCGCCGGCGGACTCGACCCAGGTGGCGTACTGGAGTTGCTGGACGGACACCTCCTGGGCCTGCGAGAGGGCCCCCCGGCAACTACCGCGTGCCGCCCCCTCGATCTGGTTCGCGGTCGCGCGCCCGGACTGCGAGAGCGCGCCGCTGGCCGCGCTCTGGGTGACGATCTGCACCTGGACGACGGTCACCCGCTGCACCTGCACGCCGCCGGCGGCCGCCCCCCGGGCGGCGGACTGCACCTGCTCGACGGTCACCCGCGTGTACTGAACGACGGACCCCTTCGCCGCACCGTACGCGGCCGACTGGATCTGGACGAGCGACACCCGCTGGACCTGCGTCAGCGACCCCTCGGCCGCGCCGCTGGCCGCCGCCTGAAGCTGCTCGACCCGCACCGTCTGCCGCTGGAACGTGCCGGAGGCGGCGCCGGAGGCGGCGCCGTAGGCCGCCCGCTGCACCTGCTCGACGGTCACCGTCTGGACCTGACGAAGGGCGCCGCCCGCGGCGCCGCTCGCGATCGACTGGGTCTGCTCGACGGTGATTCGCGTCCGCTGGGAGAGCGCGCCGTCGGCGGCGCCGTGGGCGGCGTACTGGATCAGTTCGACGTCGACGGTCTGCCGCTGGACGGCCTGTCCCACCGCACCTCCCGCGGCACCCTCGGCCGCGTACTGTGCCTGCTGGACGTCGACCGACTGTCGCTGCGAGACGACGCCGGATGCAGCGCCCGTCGCCGCGTACTGTACTTGCTCGACGGTCGCCTCCTGTGACTGCGTTAGCGCGCCCTTGGCCGCCCCGCGTGCGGCTCGCTGGACTTGCGTCACGTCCGCGCGCTGGGAGACGGCGCCCTTGGCCGCCCCGTGAGCGGCGAACTGGAGCTGTTCGACGGTGGCGGACTGGTGCTGCTCGAGGGCGCCGCCGGCGGCGCCGCGGGCGGCGAACTGCACCTGCGTGACGTCGACCTCCTGAACCTGCGTGACCGCCCCGGTCGCGGCGCCGCGGGCGGCCGACTGGATCTGTTCGACGTCGACCACCTGCCGCTGGGCCGCCCTCTCGCAGGCGCCGTGGGCGGCCCCCTCCGCGGCGATCTGGATCTGCTCGACGGTCACGGTCTGGGACTGGACGAGCGCGCCCGCTGCCCCGCCCCGCGCCGCGGCCTGGATCTGTTCGACGGTGACCGACTGTCGCTGCGTTGCGGCCCCCTTCGCCGCGCCGCGAGCCCCGCCCATCGCGGCCACCTGGACCTGCTTGACGTCCGCCCGCTGGTGCTGTTCGAGGGCACCGCGTGCGCCGCCGGTGGACGCGGCCTGGAGCTGTTCGACCGACACGCGCTGGCGCTGGGTGAGTGCGCCGTAGGCCGCACCCTGCGCGGCTTCCTGTACCTGACCGACGTGGGTGACCCCCCGCTCGACCGCGCCGCGGGTGGCTCCCGACGCCGCGCCGCGGGAGACGCGCCGGAGTTGTTCGGCCGTCACCGACCCCCGCTGCGCGAGCGACCCGTGGGCGGCCCCGTGGGCCGCGCTCTGGATCTGGGTCACCTCAGCCTCCTGATGCCGTTCGAGGGATCCCTCGACGCTCCCTCCCACGGCCGCCCGCACCTGCGTGACGTCGGTTACTTGCTCCTGCAGGAAGGCACCGTGTGCGGCGCCCCGGGCCGCCCGACTGACCTTCCCGTCGCTCGCGTCCGGATACTCCGCGGCGGCCTCGGCCGCCGCCTCGCTCGCGGCCTCGACCTCGTCGTCGGTCACGTCGGCGCCCTGATCGCGGGCCAGGTCCGCGGCGCGCTCGACCCCGTCGATTGCCGCCCGCTGCTGTGCCGCCCCCGCCGACCTGTCCGCGACCCGGTCGGCCGCGCCGTCCGGACCGTCACCCGCCGCCGACCCGTCGGCCCCGTGAACGCCGGCCGCGCCGAGCGATCCGCCGGCGAAGGCCGCGAGAAGCAGGACGCCGACGAGCGCGAGGGTCGTCCGGAGGAGCGCGACCGGGATGTCCTCGTCAGTCATCGTCTATCACACGGTACGCCCCGTCGACGCTCCCGGGAAAGAGTCTACTTACGCGATTGCGGCCGGCGGCACCGACGTTGCTGTGACGTTGCGGCGACCTGGTTGCCGTTGCCGGTCACACCGTTGCGCGAAACAGGGTCGATGGCTACGTCACGGCCCGATGGTTCGCGTCACGGCCGGGAGGTGCACGCCCGACGCTCGCGGACGCGCATCCGAACCGGCCCGGTCGGCCGCGTCGTGATGCTCGCCTGCAGGTCCAGGTCCGCGGGCTCGACCGGTTCGAGGCGGTACCTGCGGAGGATCGTCGCGAGCACGAGTTTCGCCTCGAGCATCGCGAACCGGTCGCCGACGCAGCGGCGGGGTCCCGCGGAGAACGGGAAGTACGCCAGCGCGGGGAGGTCGGCTCGCATGTCGTCGGTCCACCGGTCGGGGTCGAACGCGAGCGGGTCGTCGTAGAGGTCGGGGTCGCGGTGGACGACCCACTGGCTGATGGAGACCGGCGACCCGGCCGGCACCCGGTAGCCGCCGAGGGTCACGTCCTCCGTGGGTTCGCGCAGCACGCCGTGGACCGGCGGGAGCAGGCGCATCGACTCCGTGACGACTCGGTCCAGGTACTCCAGTTCCTCGACGTCCGTCAGCGTGGGGACGTCCCCGTCGAGCACGTCGTCGAGTTCCGCGAGGAGTCGGCGCTCGATCTCGGGGTTCCGCGCAAGCAGGTGGTACGTGAACGTGAGCGACAGCGCGGTCGTCTCGTGGCCGGCCAGCAACAGCGTCTTCACCTCGTCGCGGACCTGTTCGTCGCTCATCCCCTCGCCCGCCCCGTTCTCCGCGCGCAGGAGCGCGGAGACCACGTCGTCGCCGGGGTCGCGTCGCTTCTCCTCGATTATCCCGTCGACGATGCGGTCGAGGGTCGCGACCGCCTCGTGGACCGACTGCCGCGCGGGAGTCGGGACCCACAGGGGGAGCAGGTCGGTCAGCGACCCGACGGAGGCGTCCATCACGTCGTCGAGCGCGGCGCCGACGGCCGGGGTCCGGTCTCGGATGTCCACGCCCATCAGCGCGGTGGCGACGACGTCGAGCGTGAGCCCCATCGACTCCCCGTGGACGTCCCTGACGTCGCCGTCCCGCCAGCCCGACGTCGCGTCCACGGTCCGCTCGGTCATCATGTCGGCGTACGCCGCGATGCGGTCGGGGCCGAACGCCGGCTGGACGAGGTGGCGCTGCCGCCGCCAGAACTCGCCCTCGCTGTTGAGCAGGCCGTTTCCGAGCACCGGACCGAGCTGCCGCTGGAACAGGTCCCCCTTGACGTACTTCCCGTTGTCGTGGACGAGCACCCGCTCGATCAGGTCGGGGTCGGTGAGGAGGAACACGTCCGTCCCGAGCACTGAGTAGCGGGCGATCCCGCCGTGCCGTCGGGCGACGCGCTCCCGGAAGCCGAACGAGTCGCGGCGGACGTCGAGGAACGACCCGACCACGGGGAGCCCGTCCGGTCCCGGGACGTCGCCGGGCGGGCGCACGCGTTCGCCGCTCATACCCGTCGCTGGCGCTCGGCGGACATAGGGGTTGGTCAACCGGACGTCCGTTCCGCGCGGTTGTCGTCCCGTTCCGGGGTCCACCGGGGACGAACCGGACTACCAGGCCGCCTCGAGGATCCGTCGGGCGTCTTCGACCCCGAGTTCGTAGCCGGCCGGCGCGTTGCCGAGCAGCGGATCGGCCGCCGTCGCCTCCGCGGCCTCCTCCACCCCGTCGCACGTGGCGCCCTCGACGTCCCGGAGTCGACCCGGCAGGCCGAGCGCGTCCCCGAGTCGATCCGGCAGGCCGAGCGCGTCCCGGAGGTCGGCCACCCGGTCGACCACCTCGTCGCCGTCGTCGGCCCCGAACGCCTCGACGAGCGCGTCGGTGTCGGCCGACGAGTCGAACAGGTCGGCGAGCGCGTGCGGGGCGACGACCGCGTGGGCGACGCCCTGTTGCATCGCGAAGGCGTCCCTGAGCCCGTGGCCGAACGCGTGGAGCACGTTGAGCGTCATCGAACCCGGCCGGGAGACGCCGTACTGGGCTAGGACGACCCCCGCGACGGCCGCGTCCATCGCGTCCGCCGACTCCGTCATCCGCGGGAGCCCTTCGAGGAGGTATCGAACCGCCCGCGTCGCCGTCGCGTCGGTGATCGCGGACCGGTGACGCGCGTACAGCGACTCGACCGCCTTGTCGAACCCGTTCATGGCCGACCCTGCGAGCACGGCGTCCGGGGTCGTCTCGAACAGCGCCGGGTCGTAGCAGAACGCGGCCGGCATCAGCGCGTCGCCGCCGACGCCGGTGCTCACTTCCTCGCCGTCCACCTCGACGGTGATGCCGGCGACGACCGACATGTCGGCGCCGGCGAGCGTCGTCGGGACCGGAACGAGCGGCGTGGGGGCGGCGCCGTCGGCGGGCATGGAGATCCCGCCGGACTCGCGCACCTCGGCCCGGACGTCCTCGATGCCCCGGCCGTCGGCGCGGAGCGCGCTCGCCACCTTCGCCACGTCGAGGCTCGACCCGCCCCCGACCGGCACGAGCGCGTCGGCGTCGAGTCCGTCGGCCAGTCCGGCCACCTCGACGGCCGTCTCGGCGCGCTTGTCCGGCGTCGTCCCGTCGAAGACGTCCGCGAGCCGGTCGCCCAGCCCCGCCTCGACGCGGTCCATCAGGTCGCGGTTCGCCCCGACGTTCCGGCCGCAGACGACGAGCGCCCGGTCGAGTTCCTCGTCCGCGAGCGCCTCGCCCAGGTCGGCGACGCGGCCGCGGCCGTAGCGGATCGTGCCGGGCCTGAACTCGAAGACGAACGGGTCGACGTTCATACGCGCACGACGGACGCCGCCACGAAAACGGTGCTGGCCCCGGAACGGTCGCGGTCCCCGATCGTCCCTCGTCACTCCGCGCGGGCGGTCCCACCGGGTTCCGAATCGACGGCCGCCCCGAGCGCGGCGAGCGTCCCGAAGAAGCCGGGGAACGACACCTCCACGTGTTCGGCGCCCCGGACGGTCGTCTCCCCCTCCGCGACGAGGCCGGCGACGGCGAGCGCCATCACGAGGCGGTGGTCGCCCCGGCCGTCGACGGTCGCCCCGCGGAGGTCCGAGTCGTCGCCGTGGACGGTGAGCGAGTCGGGTTCCTCGGTGACCGAGGCGCCCATCCGGCCCAGTTCCTCGGCCATCGCGCTCACGCGGTCGGTCTCCTTGTAGCGGACGTGCTCGGCGTTCACGATCCGGGTGTCGCCGTCGGCGACGGCGCCGAGGGTCGCGATCGTCGGCAGGAGGTCCGGCGTGTCGCCGACGTCCACCTCGACGCCCGAGAGGGCCGAGCGGCGGACGGCGATCTCTCCCGCCCCGCGGTCCCAGTCGACGTCGGCGCCCATCCGGTCGAGGACGTCGACGATCGCCGAGTCGCCCTGCGCGCTCGGCCGGGCGCCCTCCACGACGACGGGTTCGCCGCCCGCGGCGGCGACCGCGCCCGCCGCGAGCAGGTACGAGATCGAGGAGAAGTCGCCCGGGACCGCGTACTCGTCCGCGCGGTACGACTGCCCGCCGGGGACGGCGAAGCCGGCGTCGGTCCGCTCCGTCTCGACGCCGAACGCGTCGAGCACTTCGCGGGTTATCTCGACGTACGGCGCCGACTTCAGCGCCGTGCTCAGGTCGACCCGGACGCCCCCATCGGTCACCGCGCCGGCCATCAGCAGCGCGGTCACGAACTGCGAGGAGACGTCCCCCGGGATGGAGACGGCCCCGCCTTCCATGCCGTCGCCGACGACGAGCGGCGCCCGCCCGTTCCGCCGGGTCGACTCCGCGCGGCCGCCGAGCGCCTCCACCGCCTCGAGGAGCGGTCCCTGCGGCCGCGACCGGAGCGAGTCGTCGCCCGTGAGGACGACGAGGTCGGCGGCGAGGCCCGCGGCGGCGGTGACGAGTCGCATCGTCGTCCCCGAGTTCTCGCAGTTCACCACGTCGTCGGGCGTCCTGGGGCGTCCGTCGAACCCGTCGACGCGGGCGGCGTTCGCGGCGTCGTCCCACTCGACGGCGCCCCCGAACGCCGTCACGGCCCGGCCGGTCGCGCGCGGGTCCGCGCTGTCGAGCGGGTCGCGGACGACCGTGCCGTCGCCGTAGCCCGCGGCGAGCAGCGCACGGTGCGTGTAGCTCTTCGAGGGCGGCGCGCGCGCCCGGCCGGCGACCCGCGAGGGCGAGATGCGTGCGTCCATGTCCCGGGGGAACGCGGCCGCCCGGAAGTGTGTACCGGTGGCGGCGACGGTTCGGGACGGCGTCGAGTTCGGCAGGAAGGGGGGTCGAGCGGGCCGTTCGACGGTGGGGTCAGTCCGAGGGCTGTTCGACGCGCCCGCCGCTCTCGGCGGCCACGTCGTCGACGGCGGGTTCCCGAACCGTCACGGTCCCGCGGTCACGGACCGTCACCTCGTGTCCGAGGTAGTCGAAGCTGACGGCGGTCTCGCCCGTCCGCCAGTCCGGGTTCCCGGCGAGTAGCCCGTCGAGCGATTCGATGTCGAGGCGGTCGCCGAGCGGGTCGAGCCGCTCGGGTTCGCGGTCGAGGACGACCGCCATCGTCCCGATGACGGCGATGGACGCCGGAACGTCCGCCGCGTCGTACCGTGCCTCGTACGCGTTCGTCTCGCTCCGGAACTCGAAGCTATGGAACGGGCAGAGCGTCTCGGCCCGTTCGATCCGTCCCCCCGCCTGCGGTCGGTCGTCTCGACGCTCGTGCATCAGTGCCACGACCAACGGCGACGCGACACATCACTCTGGCCGCTGACTATGTAGACCGCTTTTTACCCGTTCGTCGGCCCCTGGCCGACGCCCGCGGGAGGGCCGGTCAGGTCGCGACGGCTCGCTCGATCAGCTCCCGGTGCCCGCGGCGGAGCCGCGCCGCGAACGACTGGCGGCTGATCCCGAGTTCGTCCGCGAGCCCTTCGAGCGTCGTCCGCCGGGGGGTGTCGAAGTACCCCCGTTCGTAGGCCAGCAGGAGCGCCTCCCGCTGCGGGCCGGTCAGCCCGTCGTTCGACCCCCGGTCCGTGGCGGAGAGCTCTTGGAGCGTGGCGAGTTCGACCGGGAGGTCGTGGTCCAGACAGTAGGCCTGGAACCGGGCGACGGTCTCGCGGTCGTCCCCGCGGACCGTGAACGTCCACCGGTCGCTCGTCCCGGTGGCCGAGACGAGCGTCACCCCCGTCTCGGCGATGCCGTGTAACATCCCGACCTCGTCCGGGTCCCACCGACAACACAGGAGGACGTCCTCGCCGACGCCGTCGACGACGTCGACGTCCACGGTGCCCGGGTGGTCGCGGAAGGCGGCGACGACGTCCTCGAAGACCGCGCCCCGAACCCAGCAGTACGGGACGAGAGCGCCCCCCGTCGGGACGACGCGCTCGAGTTCGACGGTCACGTCGGGCGACGACTCGAACACGGTTCCGAGCGGGAACTCGCCGGCATCCACTGTGAACGTCGCGACGGTCGCCATCGACCGAACGTTTCGCCTCGAGCATCCTCAAACCCCTCGTTCGGCTCGTCGCCGAGGGATCGTCCCTCTCGCCCCGCCTCCCCGCCGGGAGTTCCGCGTGGGCAACTGCTTTGACCCGTCACCGACACGACGCGGTATGGACCCGGACCTCTCGACGCTCGACTCCCTCCTCGCGGAGACGGGGACCGACGCGTACTGCATCGACGCCGCGGGCGACGACTCGAACCAGCTCTACCTCTCCGGGTTCGACGCGCCCGACCCCTTCTTCACCGCCTACACCGGCGAGTCGCTCGCGCTGCTCGTCTCGGGGCTCGAGTACGGCCGGGCGCGCAAGGAGTCGCGGGCGGACGCGGTCGCCCGCCTCGCCGAGTACGACCACCACGAGCGCGTCGAGGAGTACGGCGAGGCCGAGGGGGCCGCCCGGACCTGCGCGGCGTTCCTGGCGGACCTCGACGTCGCGTCCGCGCTCGTGCCGGAGCGCTTCCCGGTCGGCCTCGCGGACGGCCTCCGCGGCCGCGACGTCGACGTGTCGGTCGATCACGGCGACGCCGTCGGGACCGCGCGGGCCGTCAAGACCGACGAGGAGGTCGAGAGCGTCAAGCGGGCCCAGCGGGCGAACGAGGCCGCAATGCGGGCGGCCGAGGACCTGATCCGCGCGGCCGACGTCGACGCCGACGGGACGCTCGTCCACGGGGACGAACCCCTGACGAGCGAGCGCGTCCAGGAGGAGATCGAGGTGACGCTGCTCCGACACGGCTGCGCGCTCGACGAGACCATCGTCGCGTGCGGCGCCGACGCCGCCGACCCGCACGACCGAGGGAGCGGGCCGCTCAGGGCGAACGAGACCGTCATCGTCGACGTCTTCCCGCGGGAGAAGGTCTCGAAGTACCACGCGGACATGACCCGGACGTTCGTGAAGGGCGAGGCGAGCGAGGAGGTCCGGCGGCGGTTCGACGTAACCCGCCGCGCGCTGGAGGCGGCGTTCGACGCACTCGAACCGGGCGCCACCGGCGCGGACGTCCACGCGGCGGTCTGTGACCTGTACGAGGAGGAGGGGTACGAGACGCTCCGCTCGGATCCCACGACCGAGACGGGGTTCATCCACTCGACGGGCCACGGCGTCGGCCTCGACGTGCACGAGGCGCCGGGCCTGAACCCCCGGGGGGGCGAACTGAAACCCGGCCACGTCGTCACCATCGAACCCGGGCTCTACGACCCCGCGGTGGGCGGCGTCCGCATCGAGGACATCGCCGTCGTCACCGAGGACGGCTACGAGAACTTCACCGACTACCCGGTCGAACTGGAACTGGAGTAGGGGGCTATCGGCGGCCGAACCGGGCGCGACGCGCTCCGGCCCGCGCGACCGACCGACACCCTTTCGGCGGCGGTCCGGCAACTCCGGGACATGAAGCTGTTCGTCGTCGGCGCCGGCGAGATGGGGCGCTGGCTGGCCCGGACGCTCGCCCCGGCGCTCGACGGCGTCGCGTTCGCCGACGTGGACCCAGCGGCCGCGGAGGCGGCGACCGCGGCCGTCGCGGCTCCCGGCGACGACGATACGACTCCCGACGGTCCCGCCGCTGACGACTCCGATGACCCCGTCGCGGCCGGTGGGAGCCCAGACGCCCGGACGGTCCCGCTCGACACCGACGAGACGTTCGACTGCGTCGCGCTCGCGGTCCCCATCCCGGCGGTCCCGGACGCCGTCGAGGCCCACGCCGCGAACGCGGCGACGGGCGCGCTCGTCGACGTCTCGGGCGCGATGACCGACCCGCTCGCCGCGATGGCCGAGCACGCCGAGGCGGAGTACGCGAGCTTCCACCCCCTCTTTGCGCCGCCCCGCGCGCCCGGCCGGGTCGCGTACGTCCCCGGCGAGGTCGGCGCCGTGGTCGAGGCGGTTCGGGACGCCCTGCGGGGGGCCGGAAACGACGTGTTCGAGACGACCGCGGGCGAGCACGACGGGGCGATGGCGACGGTCCAGACCGGCGCACACACGGCGGTCCTCGCGTACGCGCTCGCGGCCGCTGACGTCCGCGAGGAGTTCCACACACCCGTCTCGGAGCCGCTCGCCGAACTGGCCCGCACCGTCACCGAGGGAGACCCGGGCGTCTATGCCGACATCCGCGAGGCGTTCGGCGGCGCGGAGGCCGTCGCCGAGGCGGCGCGGGAACTCGCCGAGGCGGACCGCGGGGAGTTCGCGGACCAGTTCGAGCGGGCACGCGAGCGCGCCGGCGCCGAGCGGCGCGGCGGTCGTGGCGGGAACGAACCACCCGACGGAAGGAGGGGGGCGGACCCGACCGGCGAGTCGGGCGACGGTCCCCGGGGCGACCGATGAGCGTCGACCGCGAGGCGCTCCGCGACACGGCGAAGTACCTCCGGAACGCCCGGCCGGTCGACCCCGAGGAGATCTACGAGTACCTCCCCGACCGACCCCACCCGGCGGTCGTCCGGCGGGCGCTCCGCGAGGAGGCGTTCGACCTCGCCCTGTTCGAGCGCGAGGACGGCGCGTTCGTCCCCGCGGCCGGGGGTCCGGTCGACCCCCCGGGGTGGGAGCCGACGTCGTTCCCCGACCGGTACGCGAACGCCCTCGAGGACCTCCTGTTCGAGCGGTACGGTCCGGACTGGTCGGAGGGCGAAAGCGGCGACCGGCTCCGTAAGACGATCAGCCGGCTGAAGGAGGACTACTACCGCGGCTACGACGTCACCTACGACGACGACGCCGCGCTCGGCTACGCGATCTATCACCTGCCGGACTTCTACGCGGCCGTCGGCTACGTCCTCGACGCGCTCGCCGAGCGGGAACTGCTCCCCCGGACCATCCGCGTGCTCGACGTGGGCGCCGGAACCGGCGGTCCGGCGCTCGGCCTCCACGACTACCTGCCGGACGACGCGCTGGTCGACTACCACGCGGTCGAACCGAGCGCGAACGCGGACGTGCTCGAGCGCCTGCTCGACGGGACCCGACGGAACTTCCGGTCCGCCGTCCACCGGACGACCGCCGAGGCGTTCGACCCGGAGTCGGTCGGCGAGGTCGACCTGCTCCTGTTCGGGAACGTCCTCTCGGAACTCGCTGACCCCGAGGCGGTCGTCCGCGACTACCTCGACGCGCTGGCCGAGGACGGCTCCTGCGTACTGCTCGCGCCCGCGGACCTCGACACCTCGACTGGGATGCGCGCGGTCGAACGGGCGGTGGCGACGCCCGATTCGGACGTGACCGTCTACGCGCCGGACCTCCGGCTCTGGCCCGGCGAGGCGCCCTCGGACCGCGGCTGGTCGTTCGACGAGCGTCCGGACCTCACCGTCCCGCCGTTCCAGCGGCGGCTCGACGACGCGGCCCCGCGCGGGCCCGAGGACGAACCCGGCGAGTTCGTCAACGTCGACGTGAAGTTCTCCTACGCCGTCCTGCGGACCGACGGCGAGCGGCGCGTCCCGATCGTCGCCAGCCGCGAGCGACACGCCCGGATGGCCGACTCCGAGGCGCACGTCACCGACCGGGTGAACCTGCTCGCGGTGAAGCTCTCCCGGGACCTCGCCGGCCCCGACGCGAACCCGCTGTTCAAGCTCGGCGACGGCTCCGAGCGGCTCGAACACTACGCTGTGTTGACCGGCGAGTCGGCGCTGAACCGCGACCTCCGGGCCGCGCCGTACGGCGCCGTCCTCTCGTTCGAGAACGTCCTCGTGCTGTGGAACGACGACGAGGGCGCGTACAACCTCGTCTGCGAGAAGGAGACCGTCGTCGAGACGCTGGCGCCGTAGGTCGGGTGACGACCCGTTGGCGTCGCGGTGGCGACGTCGAGCGCGTCCCAACCGCTACCTCGACGGGGGTCCTACCCTCCGTATGGCCAGATTTCACACCGTCGGCCACTCCTCCCGGTCGCCGGAGGAGTTCCTCGCGGCGTTGCGGGCGTACGGGATCGACCTCGTCGTCGACGTCCGGCGGTTCCCGGTTCCGAGCGTAACCCGCAGTTCGACGCCGACGCCCTCGCCGGGGCGCTCGCGGAACACGGGATCGAGTACGTCCACGCGGAGGCGCTCGGCGGTCGCCGTTCGGGCGGCCGGACCGACTCCCCCAACGACGGCTGGCGGAACCGCTCCTTCCGGGCCTACGCGGACTACGCCCTCACCGACGAGTTCCGGAGCGCCCTCGATCGACTGTCGGAGTACGTCCGCGACCACACGCCGGCGATCACGTGCGCGGAGGCGGTCTACTGGCGCCGTCACCGGTGCATCGTCGCCGACTGGCTCGTCGCGCGGGGCCACGACGTCGTGTACGTCCTCGGTCCGGACCGGGCCGACGAACACGAACTCACGCGGTTCGCTGCGGTCCGCGACGGGTGCGTCGTCTATCCGGGGGACGGGGAGGAGTGATCGCTCCGGCCCGCGTCCGCGGCCTTCGGCGTGATCGGCCAGCGTCGGCGGCCCGGCGCCACCGGCCTGACCCCTACTCGAAGGAGTGGCGTTCGACCACGACCCGCGCCCCGGCGAGCGCGGCGAGTCCGAGCGCGACCAGCGCGCCGACGGCGAGGTACGTCGCGGCGTCGGCGGTCCCGACCGCCAGCCGCGCGGCGACGTTCGCGGGGTCGACCGGCGAGAGCGCCGCGGCGCCGAACAGGCCGAGCACGCCCAGCGAGTAGACGGTCTGGGCGGCCCGACGGTCCGGCGCGACCAGCGCGAGCGCGGCGCCCGTCGCGGCGACGACGGCTGCCGCGGCGGCGACGAGCGCGAGCAGGCTCGCGACGCCGACCGCCGTCTCGAACGCCGACCCGGCGGGCGCGACGGCGGTGCCGTCGAACGCCAGCAGTCCGAGCCAGAGCCCAGCCTGGACGGGCGCCAGCCCGGCCGCCGCGAGCAGCTTCCCCTCCACGATCTCGGTCGGCGTCACCGGGGCCACGCGGAGCAGTTCGAGCGTCCCCCGGTCCAGTTCCTCGGTGAGCGAGTCCACCGTCATCGAGCCGGCGACGAAGACCGGGAGGAACAGCAGCAGTGGGACGAGCACGGTGTACGTGAACCCGAAGTACGGGGAGCCGTCCGCCCGGGGCGGGAGCTCCAGCGTCCGGGACTCCAGGTGGGCCTCCCGGTCGCCGCGCTCGGCCCGCTCGAACGCCCGGAGCGCCTGCCTCGCCTGCGTGACGACCACGGTCGTCCCGACGTTGCCCTCGGGGACGAGCACCCGAACCTCGTACCGATCCTGCGGCGTCTCGGTCACCAGCAGCGCCGCGTCGACCCGGCGCTCGGCGAAGGCGTCCGCGGCGGTTTCGGGGGAGTCGTACAGCCGGCCGTCCATCGCGTCGACCTCGCCGACGGCCGCCAGCAGGTCCTCTGCGTCGTCGCCCGCCACCGCGGTCTCGACCGTGAACCCCTCCCCGGCGCCGGGGTCGTACAGCGACACCAGCCCGACGACGAGGAACGAGGAGAACGCCGCGACGAACAGCTGGATGAGCAGCGCGAGCACGATCGTCTTCTCGCTCCGGAGGGACGCGAGTTCCCTGCGGGCGACGGTGATCCGGGGGTCGCGCCGCGGCCCGCCGTCGCGGTCGGCTCCGTCCGTCCCGTCCGCGCGGCTTCCGGGCGCCGGGCTCGGGCGGTCAGCCAAGGACGCTCACCACCGCGTAGTCGTAGGCGAAGTGGATCGCCATCGCGACGGCGAGCCCCGCGCCGTAGCCCCGCCGACCCCGGGCCGCGCCGAGCGCGGCCACGGCGGCGGTGACGACGTGGAGCGCGAGCGGCGCGGCGAGCAGTCCCGCGGTTCCGACGACGCCCACGCCGCCGGGCGTGAACGCGGCCTCGCCGACGGGGACGGCGTCGAGCCCGACGAGCTGGACCACCGCGGTCGCCTTCTCCGCGAGGAAGAAGCCGACCCCCGCGAGCGCGCCCAGTTTCAGCGCGGTCCGCCGCGTCGCGGGGTACCGGGACCGGTGGAACCCGGCGTAGATCGCGACGCTCTTTGCGACCTCCTCGATCACCGCGACGACCAGAAGCAGCGCGACGATCGCGAGTCCCTCGGGGAGCACGAACAGGACCGCGACCGCGAGCAGTTCGAGCACGAAGACGAACGGGAGCGAGAGCGCGGCGAGCGTCCCGACGTCGCGGGGCCGTCGGAGCCGGACCGCGAGCGCGTCGAGGAACTTCAGCGGGACCGCCCGCTGGGTGAACATGTCCTCCTCCCGGTAGACGCCCGTCCCGAGCAGGAACAGGACCCCCGAGGTGACGTAGAACGGCCCCGCGGAGAACAGGTACTCGCCCAGTCCCGTCGCGGCCGCACCCGGCTGGAGGTCGCGGACGACGAGCGTGAGCGGCGAGATGAGCGCGATCGGCGTGACGTTCGTGAAGATGGCGGGGACGAAGGCGTACGTCGTCAGGAACACGGAGACGGTCACGGTGACGAAGGTGAGTTCCTTGAACGAGCGGGCGAACATCGCGCCGACGAACGTCGCCGCGAGGAACGCGAGCGCGATCGGGAACACGGCCGCCACCGAGAGCGGCCCGCCGCCGACCGCGAGCGCGATGGCGGCCGTCACGGCGAGCGAGGCGGCGACGTACGGGAGCGTCTTGCCCGCGACGACGTCGAACCGCGTGACGGGCGCGACGAGCAGCAGCTCACCGCGGCGGTCGACCCGCTCGTTCAGCACGCTGGAGCCGTACGCCTGGATGACGAAGTTCATCGGCACGAGGAAGGCGAACGCCAGCACGAGCGAGCCGAACGGGAACGGGGGGGACACCTCGGCGGGCGACCCGGTCGCCTGCCCGCCCAAGAGGCCGCCGCCGGCGACGTCAGGCACGGCGAACCCGCTCCCGGCGTCGCCTCCCTCGTCGTCGGAGCCGCCGGCGCCGCCGGCGGAGCCGCCCCCGCCGCCCGCGGAGCCGTTACCCCCGCCGGCGTCCCCGGCTCCGCCGGAACCGCCCCCGCCGTCGACGCGCTCGGCGTCCCGCTCGACGTACGAGAGCGTGACCGAGACCGGGAACGCGGCCGAGCGGTTCCCCTCGGCGGCCATCCGCCGGTCGTTGTGCGCCTCGACGGCGTCGCGGAACGCCGCGAGCGCGGCGTCCGACCGCGGCGTGTCGCCGACGCGGACGGTCGCGGCGGCGTCCGAGCGGTCCGGATCGCCGACGCGAACGTCGGCGTCCGGCGTTCCGGGGGCGACGGCCTCCAGCGGCGTCGACGATGCGACCGGTTCGTGGTACGGGCTGTCGGCCGGGACCGCGACGCGGTAGACGTCGCGGTCGAGCGCGACCCCGCCGCCGGCCGCGGCCGCGCCGGCGACGCCGCCGGCGAGCAGCAGGGCGACCAGCCCCAGCGCCGCGGTTCGGCGGTCGAGCACGCCGGCGGTCCGGGCGGCTTCCCAGCGGGCGATCCGGAGGACGGAGCGCGGATCGAGCCTCACTCCTCGACCCCCAACGCCGGTCGTTCCGCCTCGACGGGGCGAGCAGCCTCCGAGTCGGGAGTCACCCGACGGCTCCCGGGCGTCGGCCGGCCGGCCACGTCCAGGAAGATCTCCTCCAGCGTCGACTCCAGCGTCCGGATGTCCGCGACCTCGCCGCCGGCCGCCGCCGCCCGCTCGCGGACGGACTCGACGGCGTCCATCGACCCGACTCGGACGACGTGTCGGTCGCCGTCCGGCCCGCTCCCCTCGACGGGGACGGTCGTGAACACCCGGTAGGTCGTCTCTCCGTACTCCGCGCGGATGCTCTCGACGGTGCCGCGGGCGACGATCACCCCCTCGTTCAAAATGGCGACCCGGTCGCAGATCGACTCGACGTGGTGGAGGTTGTGCGCGGAGAACAGCACCGTCTTGCCGGACCCGGCGAGTTCGCGGACGAACTCCAGCACGTAGTTCGTCGTCAGCGGGTCCAGCCCCGAGGCGGGTTCGTCGTACACCAGCACGTCCGGGTCGTTGACGAGCGACCGGGCGATGGCGACCTTCCGCTTCATCCCCTTCGAGACGTCCCCGAGACGGCGGTCGCGGTGGTCCAGTTCGAGGTCGTCGAGCGCCGACTCGATGCGCCCGTCGGCGACGTCGCGGGGCACGTCGTACAGGTCCGCGAAGAAGCGGAGGTACGAGCGGGCGGTCATGTCCTCGTACAGCGGCGACTCCTCCGGGAGGAACCCCAGCGCGGTCCTGGTCCCCGGGTCGTCCGCCGGCCGGCCCGCGACGCGCACCGTCCCGTCGGTGGGTTCGAGTAGCCCCGCGACGCTCTTGAGCGTCGTCGTCTTCCCGGCCCCGTTCGGGCCGACGACGCCGAATATCTCCCCCGGTTCGACCGCGAAGGAACTCCCCTGCACGGCGGCGAAGTCGCCGTACACCTTCCGCAACCCCTCGACGCGGATCATACGCGGTGCTCGCGGGTCGCCGGGTAAAGGGCGTCGCCGCGGCTATCGCGAATGAAAACTACAGGAGGCGGATCCCGGTCGGCCTGCGTTTCCGCTCGGTTCGGTCAGTCGTCCGCGGGGGCGCGACTCGACGCGTCCGCGTCGGCGTCCGGCGAGTTCTCGCCGCCTCGTTCCCACACGGGGGCCGCGGACACGCCGTTCGGCGGCGTGTGGCTCACGTCTTTCATGGTGTCCTCTGTCATGGTGAGTCGGCCTAGCAATCGACGGTATTTGAACGTTGCTTCGGATGTTCCTTAGTCAGTGTATAGCATATAAGGCCATTTAATGTAGTGCGGGCCGACGAGGTCGAACCGACGGGTCGCGTCGCTCGGCCGTGCTGCCCGCTACGTTCGTTCGCCGCACTCGGTCGGTCGACCGCACCTATTTGGCCGCCGGTCGCGTACGCGCCGACGTGTCGAAGACGTCCGTCCGTGCGGCCGCGAGCGCCCTCCCGTGGAGTCACCACGCCGTCGCGCTCGTCGTGGTCGTCGTCGCGTTCGGCGGCGCCGCCGCGGTCGGGACCGACGTGGCCTACTACGCCGCGGCGCTGGTGGCCTTCTCGGCCTGGATGGCCTGGTTCGTGGCGACGGTGGTCGACCGGCTCCGTCGTGCGGACGCCTGATCGGGCGCGGTTTCGGCGTCGGTTCGCACCGTCCCGGGTCCGGTCGTCCGGAACGCGCGGGCGGTGCCGCCCGCTCGCCCGGTGTGCCGTCGTTCCTTCTCGCGCGACCGGCCACGGCTCCTCGGGGTTCGACTCCCCGCCGAAAACCGGCGTCGCGGGTTAGCTCGCCAGCGTGGCGTCGAGCGTGATCTCCGGACCGGCGAGCGCCTTCGACACCGGACAGGTCTCCTTGGCTTCCCGTGCGATCTCCTCGAAGGTGTCCTCATCGACGTCCGGGATCTCGGCCTCGAGCGTCAGGTCGATGCGCGGGATCTCGAAGCCCCCGCCGTCGGCGCGTTCGAGGTGGACGTCCGCCTCGGTGTGGAGGCTATCGGGGGTGTACCCCTCCTCCCCGAGGAGCGCCGTCAGTTGCATCGAGAAACAGCCGGAGTGGGCCGCCCCGATGAGCTCCTCGGGGTTCGTCCCGGGCTCGTCCTCGAACCGGGTCGGGAACCGGAACGTTCCCTCCACCTGCCCGCTCTCGGTCCCGAAGTCGCCGCTCCCGTCCTTTCCGCCTCGCCAGGTCGTCTCGGCTTGTCTCGTGGGCATCCCGGTGTCGAGTACAGTCGCCGTCCCTATGGAGATGTCGGCGGGACCGTCCGTCGCCACGCTCGGCTGCGCCGGCGAGGCCGTCCGCGTGCTCACCGCTCAGACCGGAGGTACCACCCGAGATAGCCGCCGAGAACGCTCAACCCGACGGTGTACAGTCCACTGACGACGACGACGAACAGCCCGGCGATGCCGAACAGCGAGGGGGTACCGGCGAACCCGAGGAAGAACAGCAGGAACGAGAGGATCGCCACGAACGGGACGAGCACGACCAGTCCGGCGATCGCGCCCACGGCGAGGCCGTCCTCCGGGCGTCCGCCTTCGAGGTAGCCGGCGATCGCCCCGCCGAGGAGCGTCGACAGCGGCACGAACGAGAGGACGACGGCGGCGACGCCGCCGACGAGTCCGTTGATCAGGGCGCCGGAGCAACCGTCGGTGATGGGGGAGCCGACCGTGGAGGAGGTCGAGGAGTCGGGAACCATACGGCGGACCACCCGTCATCGAGCGAAAAACCCTTCGGTGGTCCCGGACCCGGCGCGTCGCGTGCGTCCCCATTCGAGGTGGACGGCCCCCGGGTCGGGCCTCCTCCCCCTCGAGGGGGAAACCGAGGGATATATTCGCGGGAGCGGTTCTGCCTAGCCATGGAACGGACGCTGGTCGAGCTGTTACGGAGCAACGCGGAGCACGCGAGGGAGTTCGGGTCCCGGTTCGACGCCGTCCAGGACTCCCAGCGGCCGGACGTCGTCACGGTCTGCTGTTCGGACTCCCGCGTCCTGGCGGACAGCCTCTGGGGGAACGACGAGCCCGGACGGATCTTCACGTGTTGCAACGTCGGAAACCGCGTCGTCCAGCGGACCGACGCCGGGGAGGCCGTCTCGGGCGACGTCCTCTATCCGCTCGAACACACGGGAACCGGGGCCGCCGTCGTCGTCGGACACACGGGTTGCGGGGCGGTCACGGCGGCGTACGACGACCTGACGGAGGGGGTCTCCGAGCCCGCCGGCATCGAGCACTGCCTCGGCCTGCTGGAACCGCGCCTCGAGGCGGGCGTCGAGTCGCTCCCCCCGGACCTCCCCCGCGCGGAGGCGGTGAACCGGCTCGTCGAGTACAACGTCGACCGGCAGGTCGAGTTCCTCCTCGAAAGCGACGACGTCCCGGGCCACGTCGACGTCGTCGGCGTCGTGTACGACTTTCAGGACGTCTACTCCGCACGTCGCGGGGAACTCCACGTGGTCAACGTCGGCGGCGTGACCGACGTCGGGGCGCTTCGGGACGAGCATCCCGAGATCGACTCGCGGATCGATCGGCTCTGGGAGTACTGAGCGCTCTGACGTGGGGTTTCTGGGCTAACGGGGCCACGGCCGACGATCGAATCGGGTTCGACGGCGTTCGGCGCCGTGGCCGGTCGGTCCGCGAGCACCCGCCGAGGAGAGAACCCGGCGGGGTGGAGGGCGACGTTTCAGGCCGGTTCACCGCGCTGCCGTTCGTGGCTTCCTCCGGCGCGTACGGATGGCGTTCGCTCCCCACCTCTTCGGGGCCTCGGATTCGTGTGCGTCTCCGGAACCTCGGACCCCCGCGTCTCGTCGGACCCCGGCCCGACGCTCGACCGGATCCACCGGAACGGGTTCGACCGAACCGAGTTAGCGTAGGCTCAATATATAATTAGACCCATCAAATACAAGTACTGGGTGAGCCAAGTAACGGACGAGTGAGGGCCGAACGCGGATCGGGTGCGCGAACATGACGCAGACAGACTACGACAGGGCGGCCGCGGTGACGGAACTGCTCGAAGACCGACTCGTCGGGTCGCTCGCCGGCGACGCGGGCGTCGACCGCCGGACGGTGCTCGGCGGCATCGGCGTCGCCGGGAGCGCGGCGCTGGGGATCGGGAGCACGCGGGCGGGCGCGACCCCCGGACACGGCGACGGGAACGATCACGGTGACTTCGGCACCGTCGACGAGTATCGGGGTTCCGGGTTCGACCCCCACGAGTTCCTGACGACGTTCAACACGGGGGAGGACGGCCAGGAGTCGGTCCCCCAGCGGGTGTACGAGGAGGACGGGCGGACCGTCCGGGAGTTCGAGTTCACCGCGGTCGACACGACGATCACGATCGCGCCCGGCGTCGAGTTCGAAGCGTGGGCGTTCAACGGTCAGGTCCCGGGCCCGACGATCCGCGCCGTCGAGGGCGACCTGATCCGGATCGAGTTCGAGAACCTCGGCCGGCACGCCCACACGATCCACCCGCACCTGAGGAACCTCTCCCCGGAGATGGACGGGGTTCCACAGAACGGGCCCGGCGTGCTCGACACGGGCGAGTCGTTCACGTACGAGTGGATCGCCCGGCCGGCCGGGACGCACCTCTACCACTGCCACTCGCTCCCGCTCAAGGAGCACGTCCACCGCGGCCTCTACGGCACGGTCGTCGTCGATCCGGACCCCGAACGCGTCGCGGAGAACCCGCGCGAGTACGTCAACTACCACGGGCCGATCACCGACGAGTTCCGCGACCTGCTCGTGGAGGAGGCACGCACCCGGAACCACGAGCACGCCGAGAACGACGCCGTCAACGAGATGGTGATGGTGATGAACTCGTTCGACACGAACTTCGACGGCGAGAACGAGGTGTACGCCGTGAACACCCGGGCGTTCGCGTACGGCGTGGGCGAGACCGACGGCAAGGGCGGCTGGCGGGCGGGCGAGACGAAACGGCCCATCCGGATCGACGGGACCGAACGCCAGCGGGTGTATCTGGCGAACACGACCGAGTTCGACTTCATCAACTCGTTCCACACGCACTCGCAGTTCTTCGACTACTACGACCACGGGACGACGCTGTTGCCGACGAGCAAGAACGTCGACACGATCATGCAGACGCAGGCCCAGCGGGGGATCGTCGAACTGGACTACTCGGACCACCGGCCGGGGCTGTACATGTTCCACGCCCACCAGTCGGAGTTCGCGGAACTCGGCTGGATGAGCTTCTTCGAGGTGATCTAGATGGCCGGGAAGCCACGCGACGCCGAGCCGGACGGGGGAGTGACGGCCGAGGAGGGGGTCGCCAGGCCGTACGGACTCCCCCGATGGGCCACGGCGGCGTTGCCCCTCGTGTTGCTCGTCCTCGTCCTGGGCGCGTTCGTGCTGGCGTCGCCGCTCTCCGGCGTCCAGAGCGGCGAGCCGCTCCCGGAGGTGACGGTGAGCCACGCCACGCTGCCCGCTGACGACACGGTCGTCCTCCACGTCACCAACGACGGCCCGGAACCGGTCACCGTCTCGCAGGTGCTGGTCAACGACGCCTACTGGAACTTCCGGGTCGAGGGGAGCGGCGGCGATCGGACGCTCGAACCCCGGGAACGAGCGCGCGTGGTCGTCCCGTACCACTGGAACCCCGGCTGGGACCTCGAGGTCGCCCTCGTGCTCTCGGACGGCACGACGATCGGCCACGACGTCGAGGCTCCACGACCGTCGCCCGGCTTCGACGCCGACGTCCTGTGGACGCTTGCGGTCGTCGGGCTGTTCGTCGGCGTGATCCCGGTCGCGATCGGAATGCTGTGGTTCCCGTACATCCGGTCGATGAGCGACCGCGCGTTGCACGCCGTCCTCCTGTTCGCCGCCGGCGTGCTCGGCTTCCTGGCGGTCGACGCCGGGTTCGAGGCGTTCGAACTCGTCGAACGGATCCCCGGCGCCTACGAGGGCGAACTGCTGGTCGTCTCCGGCGTCCTCGGGGCGCTGCTCCTCGTGCAGTCGATCAGCGCCTGGCGCGAGGGACGCGTCGGAGACGGTGACGGGCGGGCGGGAAGCGGGCTCCAGGTCGCGTACCTGGTCGCGCTCGGGATCGGCCTCCACAACCTGGCCGAGGGGCTGGCGATCGGGAGCTCGTTCGCGCTCGGGCGGGCGTCCCTCGGCGCGTTCCTCGTCGTCGGGTTCATGCTCCACAACGTCACCGAGGGCCCGGCGGTGGTCGCCCCGGTCGCCCGCGAGGAGCGCCCGGCGCTGTGGCACTTCGTGGCGCTCGGTCTCCTCGCGGGCGCGCCAGTCGTCCTCGGGGGGTGGATCGGCGGCCTCGCGTACTCGCCGACGATCGGCGCGTTCTTCCTCGCGATCGGCGTCGGCGCGATCCTCCAGGTCGGCCTGGAGATTGCGAGGATGGTCCGTGCCGCGGGCGGCCGCGTCGCGAGCGCGACGAACCTGCTCGCATTCCTCGCCGGCTTCGGCGTCATGTACGCGACCGACCTCCTCGTGGTCCTCTAGCCCGGGCCGTTCGTCGCCACCCCTGCCATGCCATCCGGCTCCTGCGATCGCCGGTCGTTCGTACGCCTCGGCGGCGCGGCGCTGTCGGCGGTGCCGACCGTCGGGTGTCTGCGCCGCCGGCCGACGGCCGCCCGCCGCGTCACGATGACCGACGCGTTCGCGTTCGATCCGCGGACGGCGACGGTCGGGGCCGGCCGGACCGTCCGCTGGGAGAACGAGAGCGACGTCGGTCACACGGTCACCGCCTACGGGGACGCGGTCCCGTCCGACGCCCGGTACTTCGCGAGCGGCGGCTTCGACTCCGAGCGAGCCGCGAGGGCCGGCGTGACCGAGGGACTCGTCCCTCCCGGCGGCGAGTACGAGCACGCGTTCGAGGAACCCGGGACGTACGGGTACTTCTGTATCCCACACGAGAGCTCCGGGATGGTCGGGACGGTCCGGGTGGAGTAGACCGAACGAGACCCCCCGGGCGCCCGATCGTCGCGACGGGAAGTCGTGGCGGCGACCCTGTCGCGCCTTCCGAACCCGCCTCCCCCCGCGGTCGGACGTCGATCCGCCGGATCCGAGTCAGTCCGCGGCGCCGTGGGCGATCGGAGGCGGAACCGCGAGGACACAGTTATCGGTGGGGCCGACGAACTTCACCCGGTGACGACGCGTGATCCACGGCGAAACCTGGCCCGACGTCGACGGGGTGCGGCGGGATGGCTGACCGAATCGTGTACGTCGACCGATCCGCCGTGCGCGACGGGAAGCTGGCGGAACTCGAGGCGGCGATGTCCGAACTGGTGGAGTTCGTCGGGGCGAACGTGCCCGGGATGCTGTCGTACGACGTCTACTTCAGCGACGACGGCGCGCGGATGACGGTGGTGCACACACACGCCGATCCGGCGTCGCTGGCGACCCACATGGACGTCGCGGGGCCGAAGTTCCCCCCGATCGGGGAGTTCGTCGACCTCGAGGCCATCGACGTGTACGGTCGGCCGGGCGAGGAGCTCGTCCAGCGGCTGAGGGGGAAGGCTACGGAGCTAGGGAGCGGGACCGTGTCGGTTCACGACCGCCACGACGGCTTCGATCGCAATTCGGTCCCCTGACCCGCGGCGGGTTCCTCCCTGCCCGGCGACGGTCCGTCCGACCGCCGGTCGGGCGGTCCTCGGTCCCCGAGCCGCCGCGTCGTCCGATCCGTCCCGTGTAACGACGCTCCGCCGCTTCGCCGTACGACCCTGCCGACGGACACGAACGACGGGACCCGTCCCGGGGTCGACCGCTTTCGGCAACTGACTCTCCCGCTGGTCCACCCCGTTCGGGTAGCTCGAATCCGGCCCGGCTCCTCTCGAGATCCGGGAGGTACCCTCCATCAGATGCCGTTAAAATCGGGGGCTGAGGTCCCGCCGCTACGTCGCATAGAAATGAACGATCGGGTGACGGCACGACGAACGTATCCCGTGTTACCACGCACCGTGGGAGTGAACGCGCCTCTCGACGAGATCGAGTTTCCCGCACGCTCGGACCACCGCGTCGAGGTAATCGACGCGTTAGCCCGGCAACCCTCCGATCGCAACGACCGACGCGCCGCCACGGGTGCGTCCTCGCCGACCGTGGGGCGGATCCTCGACGCCTTCGGAGACCGACGCTGGATAGTCCGAGACGGACGAACCTACGAACTCACTCGGTCGGGCGAGTTCGTCGCGGAGCGGTTCACGGATCTCCGCGAGGCGATGGAGATGGAACGAAGATTGCGCGACGTCTGGCGGTGGCTTCCGCGCGAAACGGTGGGGTTCACCGTCGATCTGTTCGCCGATGCGGTGGTCTCCTATCCCGGACCGGGGTACCCGTACGAACCCGTCGAACGACTCACTCGGCTCATCGGGGACACCGGTCGGTTGCGTGGGTTCGACAGCATCATGTTCAAGTCGATCAACAACGAGACGGTCTGTCGGGCCGTCCTGGACGGCATGGAGCTCGAGTACGTGTACTCGCCGATCGGCCTGGAGGCGACCGTCACCTGGGACCCCGAACGAGTCGTGGAAGCCGCCGCTCGCGAGAACTGTACCGTCCTCGTCCACGACGATCTCCCGACGGGGACCGGTGCGGGTTCGGAATCATCGATGACCGCGTCGGCATCTGCTGTCACGACGCTGATACCGGTGCGCTGACCGCGGTCATCGATACGGGCGCCCCGGAGGCCCGGGAGTGGGCCGTCCCCGTCTTCGAGCGCTACCGCCGAGAGGCGAGCCCGGTCGAGTCAGACGCGTTAGACGCTCTCGTCTCGTCGGAGCCCGCCACGTAAGGAACTTCCCCGGCGAGAGTACCGATGTTTCGGTTCCCAACCCTCCAGCCATCGGCGTTGTCGTATCTAAAAGTTCGCCCGTGCAACCCCGGCAGGCCAGTTCCCGCACCTCGTGACACGGACCCGAAAGCGGGTTTCACGCGGTGAAACGTTTCACCAGACATCTACACGTCTCCGGCGAGCGTAGCCACATCCGAGGGAGAATGACCACACGAGAACTACGCCAAACGCCGGAGGCATGGAACGAGATCGCGGCGGGGTACGACGAGTTCGTTACCCCCACGCACGCGCACGTTTCGGAGGCTGCCCTGAACGTCGCAGATCTTCGACCGGGAACGCGGTTCTTGGACGTTGCGGCGGGCACCGGCTCCCTCAGCCTCCCCGCGGCACGTCTCGGCGCGGAGGTGGTAGCGACGGACATCTCCCCCGCCATGGTTGAGCACCTCGCGACACACGCGAAAGAGGAGGGGCTCTCCAACGTCGAGGCGCGGGTCATGGACGGCCACGCCCTCGAACTGGAGGACGACGCGTTCGACGTCTCCGGGTCGCAGTACGGGGTCATGCTCTTCTCCGACCTTCCTCGAGCGCTCGGGGAGATGGTGCGCGTCACCAAGCCCGGCGGTCGCGTCCTCGTCGTCGTATACGGCAACCCGGAGGAGATGGAGTTCCTCGGGTTCTTCACGCGCGCCGTGCGCTCCGTCATCCCCGACTTCGAAGGGCTCCCGCGTGATCCCACGCCGCTACCGTTTCAGGTGGCGGACCCCGCGAAGCTCCGCCAGCGGCTGGAGGAAGCGGGACTGGAGGACGTGCGCGTGGAAACGGTCGCCGAGGAACTCGAGTTCGGTTCCGGGCGACAGCTGTGGGATTGGCTGATGAACAGCAATCCCATCCCGGGAACGCTGGTAGCCGACACCACCGAGGAGCAGCGTGCCGCCGCCCGCGAGGTACTAGACGAGCTAGTGCGCGAGCGCGCCGAAGAGACCGGGGTCGCCGTCCTCACCAGCCCGGTGCACGTCGGCATCGGAACGAAGTGATCCACGACAGCCGATGGAAACCATGACCACTCAGAAACGACGACGAGCGCAAACCGACCGAGAGCGGTTGTTGGCCACGATCCCCGTCACGGAGCGGCGAGCGGAGATCGCTGGCGTCTCCACCGCGGTGCTGGAGGGCGGTGACGGTCCGCCGATCGTCCTGCTACATGGCCCCGGAGAGTCCTCGCTCTGGTGGATGCGTGTGGTTCCGGACCTGGTGGCGACGCATCGCGTTATCGCCCCCGACCTGCCGGGGCACGGGGACTCGGAGGTGACGGATGACCGCTTGGACGCCGATGGGGTACTCGCGTGGCTCGATGCTTTGATCGAGCAAACGTGCCGGGAGCCGCCCGCCCTGGTGGGCCACCTTCTCGGTGGAGCCATCGCGGCCCGTTTCGCTGCCGACCACGGTGACCGGCTCGGCCAGGTGGTACTCGTGGACTCCCTCGGATTGGGCCGGTTCAGACCGTCCCCGAAGTTCGCGTACGGGTTGATCCGCTTCTTCGTGCGACCCACCGAGCGCGCGTACGACGGCTTCCTCGACCAGTGCACGTGCGATCGGGAAGCGCTGATCGAGCGGATGGGTGAGGACTGGGAACCGTTCTTGGCGTGTTACCTCGACCGGGTCCGCACGCCCGGCGTGAAAGCCGCCGTGCGGACCCTGATGAAGGAGGTCGGTGTGCCGACGATTCCGCCGGAGGAACTCGAACGGATCACCGTTCCCACGACCCTCATCTGGGGGCGGCACGACCGCGCTGTACGGCTCGGAACCGCCGAGGACGCGAGCGGACGCTACGGATGGCCGCTGCACGTGATCGAGAACGCTGCGACGATCCCAAGTTGGAACGGCCAGAAGCGTTCCTGTCTACGCTCCATACCGCGCTCGAAACCGCGGCCGATCGCCGCTCCTAGCCGGCTCCCGACGTACGCCCCCGTCGTTCACGATCTACTTCGTGCGATCGCGTCGGCAGGTATCGGCGCTCCCACGAGGGTCCCAAGGGTCACGTCGGCTAGCCAGCGCGTCGCGTCCGTTACCGCGAGGGCGTTCGCCAGCGCGATACCGCCACCCAAGAGAACGAGCGTGCCCCAGTCTATGTTGGCGATGTCGTCCCAATCGATGGTGCCCGCGACGACCAGCGCTGGTACCGCGAGAAGACCGACGAACACGAAGTACAACACTCCCTGATGCGGGACGCCGAAGACGCTCACTTGCCCACCGAACAAGGTGGCGTGCCAGCGGATAGCGACGAGACCCTCGAATAGGAACCCGAGACCGCCGAGCAACCATAGCACCGCTGTGGCGGCGGTTATTACGATGACGCGACGTCCACCAGAAGTTAGCGTTCCCATTTCGGTGAGTGCCGTTGTCGCGTGGTGACGTGCGACCGTCGTGCTTTCCACCTCGGGCGGATACAGTCGAACGTCAGTAGATACCAGGCGAGCGGTAAGCCGACCACGACTAACGGCAGTCCGATGACGAGCCACTGGGCGAACCCGAACCGGTAGCCGAGTTGCGAGGCGAGCTGTGCGACGACGATGGCGTTCGGTGGCGTGCCGATGGGCGTCCCGACGCCCCCGATGCTCGCCGCGTAGGCGGTCCCGAGAAGCATTGACACTTCGAGGTTCGACGGCGGTGAACCCATACCCTCAGCGGCGGACACCCGTCGCCGACGGTGTCGGTGTGGACCTGTCGAGCAATGCCAAGTGCGACGGGCACCATCATCGCCGTAGTCGCAGAGTTAGAAATGAGCATCGAGAGTGACGCGGTCGCAACCATCACTGCAAGGACGAGCCGGCGTGGCGAAGTGCCGAGGGATTCGACCAGTCGGTACGCTATCCGCCGGTCGATATCGTACTTCCGGAGCGCCTCGGCGAGCACGAACCCCCCGAGCAGGAGGAAAATCACCGGATCGGCGAAGGCAGCGAGCGCACCGGTCATCGTCGGAAAGACCCCAAAGGCGGTCAGCAATAGCGGAATGGAGAGTGCGGTCACCGGAAGAGGGATGGCTCCAGTCACCCAGAGGACGGCGGCAAAGGCCATGGTCGCGAGCGCATACTGGCCGGTGGCTGACAGTGCGGGGAGCGGGAGGACGGCCACTACGCCCGTCACGACGAGCGCACCGGTGACGGTGAGGTATCGACGGCTCATCTTACGCGAACCCTTCGAGGAGAGCGCCGACGTTGTACGCGACCGCCGCCGCGACCATCCCGATGGCGAACATCTCGAACCCGGCCCGATACCAGGACCGGCGGGTGACGAACGTTCGACTCGCTCCGACGACGAAGAATGCCGAACCGGTGACGACGACCGAGACTTCGAAGAAGGGTCGGATCGGGATGGCGTACGGAATGAGCGGCATCCACCCGGCGACGACGAAGGCGAGAAACGTCACGAACGCCGTCTTCACCGGTGATTTTTCGGTCGTGCTCCGCTGTGCGTTCGTCACGGCCTGATAGTCGAGTTCCGACCGTCGACTGAGGTAGTTACTCATTCCCATCGAGAACCCGTCGGCAAGAAGGTTCGCCACGCCGAGGATGAGCACGATCGATGGATCTAGCGCCGCCCCAGCAACGCCGGCCACGACCGCAAATGTCGTGACGATACCGTCGTTCGCTCCGTAGATGATCTCCGCAATATACTCTCCCGAAGAAGCGAGCTCGTCCCCAAGGAGGCGTTCAATCACGTGAGTCGTCGCCTTCGGCCCATGTTCTCGGTGAGCTGCATATTTTCACTTCGTGGCACGTTCCGTCGTTCTCTTCCCACTCACAAGGCACATTCAATGGGTTTCAGCAAATGATTAGTGGTGGCACACTGTTCTCAGAGAACTCTTAGCGGCCTACGAGACGACAATGGCGCTTGGCTTGTTCATATATGGATGTCCGTAGCCGCAGTAGACCGTACAGAGGAGCGAAAACTCGCCTCGCACGGTCGCCGACCGCGTCACTTCGACGGGAGCCCCGGCGTCCGCCGGAAGACCGACGGGGTGCAGCATCATCCCGCTCATCATTCCCGGTCCGTGTGTCGCAGGCATAACCGCCAAACCGTGATGGGGATTGCGTTCATTGGCTACTTCGAGCAGTTCATGGAGATCGCCGCCCGAAGGCTCCGGGATGGCCCCCTCGTTTCGTTCCTCGAGCGCTTCGTGCTCGGGTAGCGCATCTCTGATGGACCGGGGGAGACGTTCGGTGGCTGCCGCGTTGACGTTGAATGCCACGAGCCGAACCGTGGTTCCCCGGTTGAGGCGGAGTTGCTCGATCTCCTGCCCGTCTTCGCGTAGCAAAACGAATCCCCAGTGGAACGACCCGATGTAGACGGTCCTTTGTACACCGATCGGAGTTCCCGGGAAGCGAACGGACGTACAGCCGGCGAGTCCCGCCAGAGAGGCGGCTCCAACCGAAGCAAGAAACGATCGCCGGGTTTCGTTGGCAGTCGAGACCATGGTTCGGTCCGCGTCCGCTACTCCGAGCGTTCGAGGCGTTCTCGCCGGCGTTCGAACTCCTCGTCGGAGAGGTCACCGCGAGCGTAAGCGTGGCGGAGTTCCTCGAGCGCCCGGTCCCGATTTGTGACGGGCCCGTGGGCGACGGCGCGATAGATGAGGTAGCCGATAGCGAGGAGGACGGCGAGCCAGACGAGCATCATGCCGACGCCCCACCACGGCGAGAAGCCGCCGCCGAACTGCCCCATCCCCCACCAGCCCATCCCCATCATGGGCATCGCGAACGCCATCATCAACAGTGGGAGCAGGATGATGATTCCGAGGACGAGGAACACGACCCGGACGAGTGAGTCGTCGCTTCTGTAGGTTGCCATAGGTGTATACCTACGTCGAACAATCCCTTAAGGAGTACGTCTAACGTATGACCAGTACGGGAACTGGCTCAGATGGTCTTGATTCGCGATTCGTGGGGTGAGTATACGCGAAGAACACACCCGATCGATCGGAGGTACTTATGCATGGAAATACAGTTTGTACAACCCATTCCACATCTAGGAATCGGGATCCGTACTCCATGACCAACGGAGGTAACCCATGACCAGGAAGACGTCACAGTTGATCGAAATCGGCGAGAGGACCGTCTCTCCGGGTGAGAAGTCCCAGTTCCGGTACGACGCTGCGACGACGTATCACGGTGACGCCGTCGAAATCCCGGTTACAGTCATTAATGGTGACAAAGCGGGTCCCACGGTCTTTCTGAGCGCCGCAGTGCACGGCGACGAACTCAACGGTATCAAGGTCATTCAGGAAGTAGCTGACACGTACGAACCCGCCGACGTCCACGGCGCGCTCGTCTGCCTCCACGTATTGAACGTGCCTGGTTTTCTCGCCCAGCAGCGTTATGTTCCGATCTCCGACGAGGACCTCAACCGGTCGTTCCCCGGAAACGCACGGGGCACGACCGCGAAACGGCTCGCGAACACGATCTACGAGGAGTTCGTCGTCAAATGCGACCTCGGCCTCGACTTCCACACCTCAACCCGGAACCGGACGACGATGTACCACGTCCGGGCCGACATGCGCGATCCGGCCGTCGAACGGCTCGCTCGCGCGTTCGGAATGAGCGTGATCCTCGACGGGGAGGGCTCGGAGGGGACGCTTCGGAACGTCGCGTGCAGGAACGGCGTTCCGACGGTCACGGTGGAGATGGGCCGCGCACACCAGTTCCAGATGGAGCATCTCGACCGAGCGTTGCACTGCGTCGCGAGCGTGCTCGCGGAATACGAGGTGCTGCCGGACCGACCGGTCTCATGGCCGGGTTGGACTCACGTCGTCGCTCGTGGCGGCGAGAAGACCTGGATACGCGCCGACACCGGTGGCCTCGTCGAAAGGGAGTGGGGCCCGCACCTACTCGTCGAAGAAGGAGAACCGTTGTTCACGATCTCAAACCACTTTAAGGACGACGTGGAGGTCGTTCGTGCTCCGTTCACGGGCCTCGTCATCGGTGTTCTTGAGAGTGCGATCGTGTATCCTGGCCATCCCCTCTGTCACTTCGTACGCGTCGACGAGTCGACCGCCGACATCATTCGAGACGACATCCAGCGGGGCGCGGTCGACGTCTACCGGGAGGGTGGCTTCCAGTGGCAAGGGCCCTGAAGACCACCCTTCCATCTCGGTCAGCATCGAGCGTGCCTCCGCCAGATTCGGTCGAGCATTCGTAGTCAACGTCGTCAAATTGGTCTACTAGCCCGCCGGCTCCGTCAGACGTCGGTTTGCGAGTCGGTACAACGCGTACAGGAACAGGACGACGAACCCGAGGGCGATGGTGTACGCGCGGAACGTCGGGCTGATTGAGGTGTGGATGACGACGTCTCCGAGACTGCCGTTCGGCTCCAACGCGTGTTCGGTGAAGAACGACTCGATGATTCCGCTGACCGTGGTCCCGAGGAGGATTAACCCGCCGCCGAGGATCATCGCGATCTTGTCCGCCGTATCAGTCGTGTCTATGGCCATGTGTGGTCACCAGGTTATCCGAGGAAGTACCGCAGCCACGAGTTCTCTTGCACAGTCACGGTCCGTTCGAGATATGCGTCGAAGCCCCAGACGCGTCCTGCCCCGAACACGATGAGCGTGATGAACAGAACCAGCGTCAACAGATCCCCGTTGACGAATCCGTGTTCCCACTCGGCGTTCCCGAAGTAGAAAAAGAACATCAGGACCGCCCCGAAGAACGACGCGAGGCGCGTCAACGCGCCGACGATGAGGCCGAGGCCGATGAGCAACTCGCCCAAGGGGATCATGACGTTCACGATCCACGGAGCGTTCTGCCCGAACCAGACCATCACGGGCCCGATGATACCCTCGCTCGCGGGACCGGTTAGCCACCACCCAGCGTCGAATGGTTGGTCCGCGAGGAACTTGTCCATCCCGGCGTGGAGGAACAGCGTACCGACGAGCACTCGGAGGAACGCGATCCAGTACGCTGCCCACGGCCACGACAGAGACAACGACGCATCTTCACCGAACAGTCGAGTTTCGATCGCGGTCGACATGGTACATCGTGGGTATACTGTCTGTAACGCCAAATGTTGAGTGGGGACGCTCCCAGCGACGATCGCGTCCGTTCGATCAGCGCGATGCATGGGATAGCACCCACGACCGGTCCCGTCACGAACGCCGTGTCGCGGACGGGAACAACCGTCGCCAAACTGGGCAGTTGGAATCAGCGAGACACCGAGGAAAACGTGCTGTATGCCGACCATCCAAGCGACGGAGTTTGCTGGAAGATGTCGCTACGCGGTGGATACGAGTTCGGAGGACGAGCCACTGGGCACCGCTAGGGCGACTACCGGCAGCCTGACCGAGTAGCGCCACGAATCTCCGAATGAGGAGTGACGGGGGTTCGCCCCCAGCCGGGATGGAGGGGATACTTACGAGCAACGTACTCGGGAGCATTCCGAGCGTCTAGGCGACGAACCTACGGCGAAGAAACGAGATCCGCGGCCAGTATGTCCCTCGTCGGTCTACTAGCCGGGACCGACTAACCCCGTGTGCTATCCAGTGTAATCTACGGTAGTATGGTGCAATCGTAGGACGATTATACAAGGCTCCCGTAGGGTGAGTACCATGAGCGAAAGTTCGAGCAAAGAAACCGATCCGACCGACCCCGAGCACCGGGAGGTCGGGCAAGGCCTTCTTGACGAGGAGATGGGGCCAAGCGGATCGATGGCTCATCTGTACCGCGGGGAAATCCACCGGATGCGCTTCTGGCGTGAGCGCCTCGATCGTACGACCAACTGGGCCATCATCGTGATAGCGGCGATTTTGACGTGGGCATTCTCGAGCGAGTCGAATCCCCATTACGTGTTGCTCGTCGGCGCGATGATACTCGGTACCATCTTGGTCATTGAGGCGCGCCGATATCGAGGATACGACATCTGGCGGTCGCGGTATCGGACGTTACAGAAAAACGTCTTCGCGTACGGCCTCGATCCCTCACAAGGGTTAGAAGAGACGGACTGGCGAGCCGAACTGAGTAGGGACTACCGACAACCACGACTCAAAATCTCGATGGAGGAAGCGATCGCTCACCGTCTCCGGCGGGTGTATCTCCCATTGCTAACCATCGTACTCGGTGCGTGGGTCATTCGCACCACCGCCTTTACAGACGTCCTGTGGCCAGCCAGTGCGGCAATCGGTACTGTTCCGGGAGTCCTCGTGATGGGCGTTGTCGCCCTCAGTTACGGCACCATGGTCTTCATCGCGGTTCGACCACGGACCTGGCATGCCGAAACCGAAATGATGACTGAAGACATCCGAGAAAAGTAGCTGAAAACCCAAGTCGATCGCTGTCGTCGAACACCTACCCCTCTACTTCGTCGAGGACCCGCTCGAAACTCCGGTGTACGTCTGTAGCCATTTCATTGAGAGCGTCGTTACCAGTGATCGAGACGAGCTGTTGAGGATCGACTGCGCTTACACCGATGGCTCCAGTATCCGTTTCATAGACGATGACGTTGCACGGCAGTAATGCCCCAAGCAGAATCTCCTCTTGGAGTCCTTTGTGAGCCTGTTCAGGATTGCAGGCTCCGAGAATACGGTATTGACGGAAGTCCGCGTCCAGTTTCTTTTTGAGCGTTGCCCGAACGTCGATATCGCAGAGAACACCAAAGCCTTCGTCCTCTAGTGCCGTTACCGTCTCCTCGACGATCTCCTCAAAACCACCGGAGACGGTTCGGTCGAGAGTATAACTCACAAGATCATAAAACGGTTTGGGCGAGCATTCGCCATGGTTACCTGAACAGACGTAGTAGAGTTCGACAGGAATGTGGAGAGCGATAGTGGAGAATTAGGCTTCAGTGGGGGGTTGCTGAGGGCCGTGGTGACCGTACTTGTCTTCGAACTCTTGGATGAGCTGTCCCATCTGTGCATACCAATCGTTGAGCATCCGCTGCATGTCGTCGGTGATCTTGCTCGGGTCCGTCGGGCGGTAGACGTGGTAGTAGCCACCTTGGTCGTAGTTGACCTGCTCCTTCTGGATGAAGCCGGCCTGGAGTAGTCGCTGGACGGCGCGGTATGCTGTCGACCGCTCTCGATCCACACGCTCCGCAATGTCATCAACCGTTAGAGGCTTCGAAGCCTCTACAAGCATGCGAAAGACCTGTTTATCGAGCTCTTTGAGGCCGTGGAAACACTCAAGAAGGCCTTCACATTCCATGTCCTTTTGGAGGAGTTCTGCCATCGAATCGGTCATATCATCCTATATTAGGCGATCGCCCACTAAAAGAGTTTTGTGGGGTTGGGGCAACACCGCACAGTTAGTACATTCAAAGAGGGAACCCGGAGAACGAATCTATGAGGTCGCTAGCCGGCACGAGGTCTCACCTCGTTCGTGCCGAAGTTTGTAGACGGCAGCGATCACCACCGCCGCGCTCACTACGATCGCTGCACCGAAGATGAGGACCATACTTACCGTGTTGAGAACCCCTATACCCAGGGGAGCACTCAGATTCTTCGCGGCAACAGCGAGACCCCCTGCAAGGAGCATCACTGCGAAGTAACCCTTGATCTCGCCCTCATCGACGAGCGTCGATGCTCCCGCACCGATGCGAGCGCCAAGGGCGCTCCCAGCGAGTAGCGAACCAACAACGGGGAGTGCAACCGCGCCAGCACGCGCGTAGACGAACGCACCGAACGCGCCAGAAATGGTGATTTGAAGGATGTCCGTCCCGACAGCGATTCCAGCAGGAACGCCAAGTCCGTACATCATCGCAGGCATCAGTAGAAATCCACCACCAACGCCAAGAAACCCGGAGAGAACGCCGATCACTCCGCCAATGGCTAATACGATCCACAGTGAAATCGTGGCGCCGCATTTCAGCGAGACCATTGGCGGGACCTCAACTGCTTGTACCCGGTCGGCTAGTCCGAGTTCGATGCATTCATCGCCTTCGCAACGCGCATCGCGAAGAGTGAACAGTCCGACGAGGGCAAGGAGACCGACGTACGCAGTACTGATTACGATGTCAGCTGACCCGAGTTCCTCAAGTTGCAGAACGACCCGTTTACCACCCTCAATACCGGCGGTCATAGCCACGGTCATCAGCGCGGCAAGCTTGTAATCAACTTGTCCGTGATCGCGATGGCGGAGCGCACCGATAACGCTCGTCCCAAATACGAACGCAAGCCCGCTTCCAACTGCCACTTTCGCTGGATAGTCCAGCATGAGCAACGCCGGTGTGACGAGGAACGACCCGCCCATTCCGAAGAATCCGAAGAGGATTCCGATCAACAGACCAAACCCGGCGAAGATGGCAATCATCGCAACGCTCAGTCCGAGTACCTCCACGGTTACTCACCCCCGAGCCATTCATGGACTGTCGGACCGGAAATCTGTGTGAGCGCACCGTATCCAACATACAGTACGATGGCCTCAGCGAGGACAATTCCGACAGTCGCCGTCGCTTGGGCAGGTCCGCTTAGCAGTTCGAGTCCAAACATCTTCACTCACCGCCCCCGATATCGGATAGCAATCCGTCTTCTCTACCATACTGAAGCCACGCATGTGGCTGTGAGTGTTGTAGAAACATGGTACTTAGTTGGAAGTCGCGTCTGTCATGCTCTCGGTAGCTGGACGGAGCGCACGCCAGTAGCCCTGAGCGTATGCGCCGATGAACATCCCAGCGATAGCCCAGAGGATCTTGTAGTTCCCAATCCCGAGGCTCGCATAGCCAGCACCAGGGCAGATGCCCGAAAGACCCCACCCGACGCCGAAGACGAGGCCGCCGACGATGACGTTCCTATCGAAGGACTTCTCGCGGCGTTGGTAACGGGTACCCGTGAACGGGGCAGTTTCGAGGAGGCGGGACCCGATCTGAATCGCGATTCCTGCGACCAGCGCAGCACCGCCCATCACGAACAACAGCCCGAGGTCCTCCAACTGGAGGAAGTTGAGCACGACTTCCGGACGAGCCATCTGGCTGTACGCCAAACCGAACCCTTGGATGAGTCCAGCGACGACGATGAGCGCCGTAAACAGCGGATGGCGGCTCGTACTCATTACGGATTCACCCCTAGTGCGGCGACAGCAAGCGCGGTCACGATAGCGACACCGACGAACAACCCAACGTTCACGAATGACGTTCGGGATAGCGAGGCGATGCCGGAGACGCCGTGCCCCGCCGTACAGCCTTTGCCGAGCCTGGTTCCGACGCCAACGAGGACACCACCGCCCAGCAACCGCCACCACTGGACATCGGTCACGAAGATCCCCGGGGTGAGGACGAGCCCGTAGAGGGCCGCACCAGCAACGATGCTGAGCGCGAATACGACGCGCCAGTCACGCGAGTCAACGTATTTCTTACGTTGGAACCGGGGGAGATCCGATACGTACGACAGCGTCGTCTCGAGGAACGTGCTGTTGCCCGCAATGATCCCCGTCCCGAGGTAAAAAACGGCGATACTGAGGCCGACGAATAATCCACCCACGAGGTAATGGGTAATCCCACGTGGGAACGACTCGGTCGCGATGGAGAGTAGCATCGTGTCCATGGATCTCAGTCGCCGGTGAGTGCGTCTTGGCTGGCCGCGCAGTTGTTCGGCCCGAGTTCGAGTTTGAACGCCTCTTCGTCACCGGTCCTCTTCTGGCCGAGATTCGTCGCGATGATGTCCTCGTAGTTAGCCGGTCGAGGCGGCATATCCGAGAGGATGAATTCGACGAATTCCTCGCGCTCCGTCGAAAGGACGTCCATCGACTCGGTGAGGTCGCCGAGTCGGGCTGTGTGGGTCCCATCCTCGGCGAGCGTTGCTGAGTCACTGAAGTGAGCCGGCGCAATCGCCGTCTCAGCAGGTAGCGGAAGGATCGTCTCGTTAAGCGTATCGTACAGGGTCCGAGCCGCCTCGCGCGCGGCGTCTTCGTCTTCAAGGTCAGGACGGGCGACACTCTCAGTGAAAAGACCGTCACCAGTGAACAGGACCTCTCCGACCTGATAACTCGCCATACCGGACGTATGCCCAGGCGTGTGAACGACCTCGATGGTCGTGTTTCCGACTGAGAGTTCATCACCGTGTTCAACGGTCGTGTACGCTTGTTCGTACTCAATTCCGCGCTCGTCAGCAGGTGCAGGGAGCACGATTTCGGCCCCAGGGTTGGCTGCGAGGCTTCGGACACCGCTGATGTGATCGGCGTGGATGTGCGTGTCGATCGCGTGGGTAATCTCCGCGCCGAGCGCCTGCGCATCCCGGATGTATTCGTCGACGAACGCGCGTAGTGGGTCGATGACCGCAGCTTCGTCGTCGTCGATGATGAGGTAGGTGAGACAGCCGCTCGAGGGGCGCTGGTACTGAGCGATGGTCGTGTCCGTGGCCACGTCCAACTCGTGGTACTCGTGGATACGCGCCCAGCCGTTCATCCCCCTTGCAAGGTGACTGACGTCATATCCCTCCTCCTCGAGGAGCTCAGCGACCATCTCGCTGGAACCGCCCTTCGCACAGAGCACTGTGATCCTTTGGTCCCTCGGAAGGTCAACGAGCAAGTCCTCGGGAATCCCGTCGAGCAGCTGGAAATAGGGATAGTTCACGATTCCGACGTTCTCACCGTCGATATGCCATTCGTCGAAGTCACCTTCCGAGCGTGCATCGAGGATGAAGATATCCTCGCCGCTGTCGATGCACTCTTTCAGTTCCTCGGGCGCGATTGATTCGACCTCTTCTTCGGCGTCAAGAGGGGTTCCTTCGGTCATCGTCACTCCCATCTAACGGTGCGTTCCAAATAAGGCTTTGCATAGTAGACTACCAATTGCACAATACCATTTGGGGCGGCAGTACTCTACGCCCTGTACACGCTACTCGTCCAGTATTCCGGAAATCGGTTGTGTTGGGGGAGTGAATTTCCACCGGTACTCTTTTACAGCCGGCTCCAATATTGGGCAGTGAAGTCAATATCATGACGCAGTACGAAGTCACCGAAACGTCGGACGTGAAAGGAGAGAACTGCCCGATGCCGGTCGTCAAGACCAAGCAGACCATCGACCAACTCGCCGAGGACGACGTGCTCGAAGTTCTCGCGACCGACTCGGGAAGCGTGAGCGACATCGCCGGTTGGGCAGACACGACTGAGGGCGTCGAACTCGTCGACCAAGAAGGGGACGGCGACGTCTACAAACACTACGTGCGGAAGACCGAGTAATCGATGAGCTCTGATGCTGACCAGGCACCCGAGACGACGGCTTCTCCGACCCAGGGTAAAGAGTCTCTCAGTCGTGCAGAGCTGGAGGCTCGTATCGATGAGCTCGAGGACCGCCTCGCGGACGTCGAGGCCGAGTCGGACGACAGTACACCGAAGATGTCGATCATCGCGACGAAGGGTACCCTCGACATGGCGTATCCGCCGCTCATCCTCGCGAGCACTGCTGCCGCGTTCGGTTGGGAGGTCACGGTCTTCCACACTTTCTGGGGACTCGACATCCTTCACGAGAAGCGCTCAAAGAACCTCAAACTAAGTTCAGTCGGCAACCCGAACATGCCGGTTCCGAACGCAATCGGTGCGCTCCCCGGGATGGATCGGGTGACGACAAAGATGATGGAAAAACAGATCAGGGACAACGACACCGCTACCATAGAGGAACTCCTCGAGACGTCGCTGGATATGGGCGTCGAGTTTCAGGCCTGCCAGATGACCATTGACCTGATGGACTACGACGAGGACGGCTTTTACGACGGCGTCACCACTGACGTCGGTGCCGCCACGGCGATTCAGGACATGGCCGACGCGGATATCCAGCTGCTCATCTGATGGGGTTCCACACCTTCGGCTTATTTCCCGTATTCAGCTGAGCCACTCTACGGTAGGGTGTGCAATTCATCCACGAGACAGTAATGGATAGTATTCGATAGAGCGTACATTAATTCTCCAGCAACGACACACCTTCAATGGACGGATACAGAGCGTCTAATAGCGGGAATACGCGAGGAAAACGCTAAAATTCCTTTGCCGAGTCGCCAACAGCTTTTTACACAAGCACCCCATAGTATTGGGTGTAATGAGCAATACCAAACATGCCGACCACACGATGAGTCCCGAGGAAGTGGCGGCCCGTCGCGACGATGGGGACCTGTTCGTCCTCGATGTCCGTAACCGGGACGACTACGAGGAGTGGCAGATCGAGGGCAGCTACAACGTCCCGATATACGACGAACTACTCGACGAGGATTTCACCGGTCTCAAGGCTTCCCTCGACGAAGTTCCGAAAGATACGGAGATCGCCGCCGTGTGCGTTGGTGGTGTCACGTCGGCCCGCGCCGCATCGTTCCTCCGGGATCGAGGGTACGACGCTAAGTCGATGGAAGATGGCATGGGCGGCTGGGGACGCGTGCACGTGACCTACGAGATCGAGGACATCGACGGCGTGACCCAGATCGTTCGCCCCGGGACGGGTTGTGTCTCCTATCTCGTCCACGACGGCGGTGAGGGCGTAATCGTTGACCCGAGCATCTACCTAGACGAGTACCTCGACGTCGCGGACCGGCATGATGTCGAAATCATCGCTGCGATCGACACGCACGCCCATGCCGACCACGTCAGTGGCGGTCGTCCCCTCGCCGACGAACTTGATGTCCCGTACTACCTCGATCCGATCGACGCTGGCGAACTTGACGATTACGCGGCGATGGAAGACGGTGACACCATCACCGTCGGCGACCGCGCCCTCGAAGTGATTCACACGCCCGGCCACACGCCCGGCAGCGTTTCGCTCAAATGGGGTACCGCCCTCCTCTCGGGCGACACCCTGTTCATCCGTAGCGTCGGTCGACCCGACCTCGAAGGGAGCGACGAGACCGATGTCAGAGAGGGCGCAGACGAACTCTTCGAGAGTCTGGCCACACTCGCCGAACTCCCTGACGAAACAGTCGTCCTCCCGGGTCACTTCAGCGATGAGGAGATCCGTCCACTGGCGACTACGCTTGGTGACCTTGAGAAGAACAACGAACTGGTTCGCATGGAGAGTCGTGAGAAGTTCATCGAGACAATCGTCGAAGGTCTCTCCGACGAGCCTGCCAACTATAACCGGATTAAAGCCATCAACTGGGGCAAGGAACCGCTGACTGACGAGGCAGCAGACCTCGAATTGGGCCCTAACAACTGCGCTGCAAATTAACTGGAACTGAAACGGGCAGGAGTTGGCTGACCTCGGACTGGGTTTTCAGCCTCCGTGTTCCGAGTAAATGATGAGTAAGGAAACGGGATTCAAACAGGGAATCCGCGAGCATCTCGGGCAGTTCTCGCTGCACGTCTTGCTCGTGTTCGCGACTGGACTAACCATTGGGTCCGAGCGTGCCGTCGTCCCCGTTTTGGGCCGCGACGTGCTCGGCGTTGAGTCGTTGTTCGTTATCGGCTCTTTCGTCGTCTCGTTCGGCTTCGTCAAAGCGTTGCTCAACCTCTACGCTGGCAAGTGGGGCGAGGAACACGGTCGCAAGCCGGTACTTGTCCTCGGGTGGGCGACCGCACTGCCACTCCCGATCATCCTCATCTTCGCCCCGAGCTGGGGCTGGATCACCGTGGGGAACATCCTGCTGGGCATCAACCAGGCGCTGACCTGGAGTATGGCTATCAACGCCAAGATCGACCTTGCAGGTCCCGAGCAGCGGGGTCTAGCCGTCGGTATCGACGAGGCGTTCGGATACACCGGTGTTGCTGTCGGTGCGTGGATTACCGGCGTCATAGCTGCCCAGACGAGTTTGCGACCCGAGCCGTTCTACTTCCTCGGCGTCGTCGTCGTGCTAGCGTTCCTCATCTCGATCTTCCTGGTCAAGGAGACGGTACAGTACGCACACGGGGAGGCCGACGACGACCGCTACGATGCGAACCTCCCGTTCGGTGAGGTCCTGAAGCGCGCGACTTACGGTGACCGGACGTTGTTCGCTGCCGCTCAAGCGGGCCACATCGAGAATTTCGTTGACACGCTGTTCTGGATCGCAGTTCCCCTGTATCTCACGAGTCAAGGGATTGGAATCGCATCTGTAGGTTTTATCGTTGGCGTCCACAGTGCGATGTACTTCCTACAGATCGGTACTGGCGGGCTCGCGGATCGAATCGGTCGGCGTCCACCCGTCGTTGTTGGGATGTTCATCGCCGGTGCAGGGGTCCTCGGGATGGTGCTCGTCGAGGGGTATCTGCTGTGGGCCGTCCTAGCCGGTATCTCTGGACTGGGGATGGCGCTGCTCTACCCGAATCTGATGACGGTCCCGGGTGATGCGTGTCATCCGTCGTGGCGTGCAACCGGGATGGGCGTCTACCGGATGTGGCGCGACTCGGGCTACGGCGTCGGCGCGATCCTGATCGGCCTCTCGATGGAGTTCGTGAACCTTGAGGCGGCGTTCATCGTGACTGCGGTATTGATGTTCCTCTCCGGTGCGGTCGTCTATCTGTGGATGGAGGAGACCCATCCGGAGTTCGGAACACACGAACCGCCAGCACCTGCTCCCGAATCGCCTGATCGGACAGCCTCCGATGATTGAGGGACGTCCGTTCTGAACTCAAATCGACGATCTACTCGTAGACCCCTAAACTGTGGTAGCTGCCGAGGTTCGCAATCTGCGACTACACTCGAACCGGTGAGTGGGCTGATTTGGCTCTGTCGAAACCCTCCGGACGTGATAGGAATAGCGTGTTGAATACAGAGTATACATTCAGCACCACACAATCGGTCGTGGTAGTCGATTCGCTACTAAACGACTTACTCGGTAGACGTGTAAATATCTCGAATCTGCGCGGTTTATTCCGATGGATTGGAGGATACATCGTAACGAAGGGCTTGATAGAGCACGTCATACCCTTTTCTTGATTTGCGTGGAGTATCTCCAGGTTTGGTCCCTACAGGCTTCCAGTTGTTCCAGTTTGTTTCCCAGTTGATAGCCCCCATCGCAGTCTTCGCGCTTGCGATGGCCGCATTTCCTCGCCAGACGACCCAATGCCAGATGCGTGGCCCCGACGACACTACACAAATCGAACCGAGTCGGATGCGGCTTCTCATGACGTGTTTCATGGTATCTCTGTCGCGGCTATTGCCCTCCACGTGGCGTTTGGGAGTCGCGTGATACTCCTCTGAGAGACCCCTCGAAGAGATAACTAGGCCGGCTGTCGGATCGGCTCTATTGACGGTTTGGAGCTGTATGCGCGAGTGGCGAGCGAGAATGGCCGCCTACGATCTGGGGGAGGGCGGACCGCGGTCGCTTATTGAAGGGCTGTAGAGACGGATTGCTGCGATTGATCGGCCTAACGAGGAACCCCTTTCAAGTCAATCCAAGATCGATACCGCCGACTTAGGAGCTCGGGCATGTAAATTCGACCGTCAAAACGACCCCCAGTTTTCTATAACTGCCTAGTTTGCTGACTCTACCCGAACTCGAACCTCAATGCTATCCGGGTCCGTGACTACGATACCGTCGTCCAACTCGGTAACTGGAATCTCACCGGCTGCGAACCGCTCTCGAACTGCATCAAGTACACCCGGATCCGGGACAATCACCTCGAACCACGACAGCCCTCGTCCGTCGCTTGGTGTCGTCCGGTGGTGCCACGTGTTTGCTGCGATATGATGGTGATACCCACCCGCCGACACGAAGGACGCAGCTGGCACGGTTGTTTCCACCTCGAATCCGAGGGTGTCCACGTAGAAGTCCCTGAACTCGTCCAGCGAGGAAACCTCGAGATGGATATGCCCGACGTCCGTTCCAGGCGGTGCCTGACTTCCACCTGCGGAAGCAGCTTCGATGCTGGCGAGGTCAAGCGGTTCAGTGCTGATCCGAACGCTGCCATCGTCGGCGAAGGGCCACTCGCCGCGGGAGTAGTCGCGGTAGACTTCGATTCCGTTCCCTTCCGGGTCGGTGAGATACAGTGCCTCGCTGACGCCATGGTCAGAAGCACCACCGAGCTGCCAGTGATCTCGTATCCGACCGAGCGCGTCACCGAGCGCCTCACGTGAGGGCACTCTGAATGCATTGTGGTAGAGCCCGGTGCCCGACACGCGTCGTGCGAGTGCGTCCGCATCCTCCTCGAGGACGAGGAGGGGCGTTTCGTCTACTCCGAGAACTGCGGTGGTATCGGATCGGTGTAGCACACTGAGACCGACGATATTCCGATAGAACCCAGTTAGCTCCTCGAGGTCCGAGATTCGGAGCGCTGTCCGTCCGATACGTGTTCCTTGCGGGAGTACGTCTGTATTCATTGAGGCCGTTAAAATAAACGCGAGCGCTGCTTATCCGTCTGTGGCCCTCGACTGAGACGAGTCAGGGGAGCGGTCCTCTTGGTCGAACAGTGCATGTTCGATTGAGAACGCTCCAGGGCCACTCAGGACAAGCGCTACTGCGATCACGGTTAGCGTGAGCGTCAATTCGATACCGTTACTCGTGACCGGATACCCATTGGGAAGGTGGTACAGGACTGTCGCGACGAGCATGTCGATGGCGATCACCGCGCTTGCGAGTCGAACGGCCAAGCCGACTAGCAACAAGATGCCGCCGACAAGTTCGACGAGACCGACTCCCCACGCAGCAATCGTGGGAAGTGGAACGCCAAGGCTCGCCAAGAAGCCTGAGAAGCCCGAGATACCCATCGGTTTCGGCCCGACTGCGAAGACTTTCCCGACGCCTGCGATAAGCATCGGAATCCCAAGGGCGAGTCGAACGAGGGTCGTGCTCCAGAGCGCAGCCGTCTCGGATGACAGTTGACGTGATACGGTCTGGGCCATTATTCCTCCGGCTCCGGCTGACCCCCAGTCATCTGGATGATCTGGCCCGTCACGCCTTCGTTCGAGAGCAGGTGGACCACTTCATCGACGACAGCCGCGGGGGCCGTCCACTCGGAGAAGTCGGCGTCGGGCATCGCCTCGCGGTTCCCCGGCACGTCGATGAGGAACGGGGCGATCGCGTTGACGCGAGCATCGAGTTCGACGTCGAGCGACTCGGTCAACGTCCTGACCGCGCCCTTGCCCACGTTGTAGGCCAGCGTGCCCGGCACCGGATCGATCGCCCGGTCAGAGCTGAACAGGACGATACCGCTGCGTTCACTGAGCTGGTCCGCGAACGCCTTGACGGTCAGGAACGCCGTCGTCGCGTGGAGGCTGAGTGCGGATTCGAATGCGTCTCCATCGGTTTCGTTGACGCCACCCATCGAGAATCCGCCAGCGAGGCCGACGATGTGATCGACCGAGCCGTGTTCCTCGGTGACGGCCTCGGCGAAGGCCTCAACCGCCGGTTGGTCGGTGAGATCGACTTGGTGGTATGACACCGCGTCGGCGAACTCAGCACGGGTTTCGATACCGTCTCTTTCGGTTTCGGTAACGTAGGTGCCGATCACATCGGCGCCCTGGTCAACGAGCTGGTCCGTCACGTACGGGCCTATGTTGCCGGTGGCACCGGTCACAAGCACCGTCGAGTTTTGTAGTTCCATTGCATTACCTGGTTGGCTCCCAAACCTCATATAGCTCAGGCAACAACAGTGTGACCAAGTAATGGCGACCCAACCACCGACGTCTGAATCCGATACAGAATCGGACATCGAGCAACGGAATGCGGATGTTTGCAATGTAGTGGGGTCGATCGAGGAGATCGGTTCGAAGTGGAAGCTCATCGTCCTCAACGATCTGCGAGACGGCGAAAAGCGGTTCAACGAGCTCAAGCGATCGACGGGCGCGAGTTCGTACACGCTCTCGCGCGTGCTTGACGACTTGGAGGATGAAGGGCTCATCGAGAACCGCAAGGAGTTCGAATCGCCGGTCGCGAGCTATTACAGGCTGACTGAGAAAGGCAGTGCGCTTTGCCCAGTCTTCGACGTATTAGACGAGTGGGGTGAAGACTGGCTCAAATAGCCTAGCTGTTGATTTTGGCGTGTCGAGATACTGAATACGCCTCCGAGGGCGCTCGATTGCCTACCCACAGAACAAGTGAAAGCGACCGATTCGCGTCGCCACGGTCTGAAACCACTATTCGATGTGGTTCGCTTGGTGTAGTTGGGCTGACCGCTCAATCTTCGACGTGTAGGCAGTCAGGTAGTCGGCGGTATCGACGAGGAACTCGGTGCTACGGAGACCGTGAATCCGAAGGAGGTAGACGACGTAGTCGACAGGATTCGGGAACTCACTGGGGGTGTTGACTACGCACTGGAGACGACCGGCGTGCCAGCTGTCGCCGAGCAGGCAACCGATACCCTCACGCAGTTCGGTACGCTCGGCATCATTGGCGCCCCACCGCTTGGGACGAGGGCCAGTTACGACGTGAACGACCACATCTCCGGCGGGCGGAGCATCACCGGTATCGTGCAAGGTGATCCTGACCCCCAGCAGTTCACCCCCGACCTTATCGAACTGTATCGGCAAGGGAAGTTCCCGTTCGACGAACTCGTCACCTACTGCGGCTTCGAGGACATCGAACAAGCCGTTGAAGATTCAGAGAGCGGTGAGACGATCAAACCAGTTCTGCGCGTGGGAGACGCCTGAGAGTGCACGGATGATTAGATTTGTCGAATCAAAGAGCGTGGAGTCGGAATCGGACCAATTCACACGTACTACGATGACGTTGAGAAGGAGTACCGTGCCGGGATTTTCAAGCTCGGTCTCTAACTGCTCGATCCTGTTGTAGTGGTGTCTCGTTGAGATAAACCCTACCTAAACAGCTTCTGCTCAAAGTCGTCATCCCCACGCTGTCAATCTGTTTCCGCGGTACGTCTTTGCTCCACCTCGTTCAGGTAGCTCAGATCCGTAACACATCCGAACGTAATTAACTCGTCTTTGAGGATTCAGGCGCTTAAAACGAGCGATAGAGGCGCTTTAACGAGCCCACATATAAAAGAGGGTGCGTCAACGGCGATGAAGCCGCGTCAGTCGGCGAGATACTGCCCGGTAGTGCTGAGTACAAAGAGCGTATCGCTCGCGCGTTGTCGTAATTACGTCGTGGACAGTCTCTGCCAACTGGGCAGGTAACTGTGGAAGCGCTCGTTGCCAGCACAGCAGGTTGAACACGTCTCCTCCGGCGACCGTCTCACTCCCTGCGATGTTCTCTCGCGCTCGCTCGGTCGCCTGGCGAAGAAAATCCTCCGAGACGTGATTCGAGAAATGATGGAGGTACCCCACAGGTTCCGCGCTCGGATTCGGCCATTCCTCCTCGGTGGGTGGTTCGACCGTCTCGACGTGCCACCACGGAGCATGTGGCGCGTCGTTCACTTCCGGTGGCGTCGAGGGCCAGTACTCCCCCTCTTACTCGTACGCGTCGACCAAGTATTCGACTGTTCCTCGAACGACGGGGCGGTTCTCGTCGGCATCGACCCCGGTGCAGTATTGAAGTCCAGTTGACGTCACCATCGGGGACGATGCACTGAGTCTGATTTCAGGTCCGCCGCGGAGTCGGATGGTGCCATCACATTCCCGGAGCTCTTCCACGATATTAACACTATTCAAACACTTTCGTGGGGGAGGGGTGTGTTCTTTCGGCGGAACTCGGGGAGTCGTGAATCATATAGCCGTCAATAGCAATAGCTATAGACGAACACATTTCGTATAAAAATATGGACATCGAGTCGTCTTCAACGCTTACCTTCACCCATACACGATTACTAGTCACGGGTTATCAGGAGTGTTTTCGCTTCTACCGGGACGTGCTGGGGTTCGAGGTCGGGTGGGGTGACGAAGAGAGCTATTATGCCGACTTTGAGGCCGGAGATGCGACCCTCGCTCTGTTCGGCAGGGAGGCGATGGCGGATGCGGTCGGCGTGACCGAAAAGCGGTCTGAAACCCCTCGTCAGGACGAAGTCGCGCTGATTTTCCGGGTTGAAAGCGTAAACGAGACCTATCAGGAACTGCGGGAGAAAATCGAGTTCGTCACCGAACCCCACGACCGGCCCGACTGGGGCATCAGAGTCGCACACTTCCGCGACCCCGATGAGAACCTCATCGAAATCAACCGTTCGTTGGAAGCGTAGTTCGGTTCATTACTGCTCCGCTGAATAAGAGGATTGAACGATAACCGGAAGATAGTCCTTCAGGACTTCATAGTGCCGAAAACGGTGCTTCTCAGCGGGACTCCCTTTGCTCCACCTTGTTCAACTCGATGAGCAGGCGGAAGATCGCCTTCACCAGGTTCGCGTCCACGTCGAACCGCTCGGCGTTCTCGCCCGCGCGGTCCATCACGCGCTGCTCCTGCTCCTCGTCGGTCGTCGGCAGGTCCCGGTGGGACTTCACCCCGGCGATGGTGTCGGCGACGTACGTCCGCCGGGCGATGAGTTCGACCAGTTCGCGGTCGATGTCCTCGATCTCCGCGCGCAGTTCGTCCAGTTCCATCTCGTCTGGGTCGGGTGTGTCGGTCATGTGATTCGTGCTCCCGCGTTCCTGGTTCGCGTCTCGATCGTCTCTCCCTCGCGCTCGGCCCACCGCTCGCGGACGCGTTCGAGGCCCGACGCGTCCCCGACGGCGACGACGCTCGGGCCGGTGCCGGACAGCGACACGCCGGCGCAGTCGGGCATCGCTTCGACCGCCGGGTCCGCCGTGAAACCGAGCGCGGCCGAGAACGCGAGGCCGTTGACGGTCATCGCGCGGACGTGGTCGCCGTCCAGTGCCAGTTCCGCGGCGAGGTCGGCCATCGGCGCGACCCGCTCGCAGCGGCCCACGTCGGCGTCGGCGCTGTACGCCCGGGCCGGCGGGGTCCACACCAGCGCGTCGTGCTCGAACGGGTCGCGGGCGAGCAGTTCGTCCGCCGAGTTGTCCGTCACCGTGACGCCGCCGAGCATGCTCGCGGAGGCGTCGTCGAACGCGCCGGTGACGGTGACGCCGGCGTCGCGGGCCGCGGCGACGCCGATCCGACACGCCTCGGTCCTGGTCACGTCGGCGTCGGGGTCGTCGGCCACCTCCCAGCCGAGTGCTTCGAGCGTCGCCAGCACCGTCGCGTTCGCCGCGGCGCTCGAGGACTTCAGGCCGGCGGCCGTCGGCACCTCGCTCTCGGTCCTGACGACGCCGCCCTCGTCGCCGCCGTACCCGTCGACGACGCGCTCGACGCACCGCTCGATCAGCGTCGTGTCGCCGTCGGGGTCGCCCGCGATCTCGCCGGTCACGGCGTCGGCATCGGGGTCGAGGCGGACCTCCGCGACCGTCTCGATGTCCAGCGCGAACGCCGAACCGACGCCGGTGGCGAGCGCGTTGACGACCGTCCCCGCGCCCGGCGCGACTGCGCGACCCTCCATGGCGGGAGGGGCGCACGCCCCGGATTTGAGTGTGGCGGTACTCACACCGTTCGCCGCCTAGCGGTAGGCGACGCGGCGGTACGCGAACTCGACGTCGAAGCGCTCGTCGTCGGTCGAGCGCTCCGCGCGACCGTCCCGGTCGAACTCAATCGCGGCCCGGACCGTCCCGGTCTCGCCCGGCGCGAAGCCCCCGTCCCGTTCGTCCCGAAAGCCGGCGGTGCCGTAGGCGGTCGCCACGCGCGTACGGTCGCCGTCGACGGCCGTGTAGAGGAGGTCGAACCGGAGTTCCAGCACCTCGTACGTCACCGGGGTCGGCCCTCCCACGTTCCGGAGTCGAACGAACGCGTCGCCCTCGGTGCTGCCGCCCCCGGCCGAGACGCTGACGCCCGAGTCGACCAGTCGGAGCGACCCGTTCGGCGGAACCGCCGCGGCGACCGGGGTCGCCGTGGGCTCCCGCGTGGCCGTGGGTGTCGCCGTGGCCGTCACGGTTCGCTCCCGGGCCGCGGTCGTCCCGTCGTGCTCCGTCCGGGTGGAGGGGGAGGACGTCGCCCCGTCGCCCGCGACCGGTTCGCCGCCGCCGGAGCTACAGCCGGCGGTCACAGCCAGTCCGGCGACCCCGGCGAGCGACGCCAACACCCCTCGACGGCTCCGCGGCGCGTCGTCGCGACGCCCGCCGGCCGGAACGTCGGCGTCCGCCGTCATCTCACCACCTCGGCGGCGAGCGCGCCGCAGGCGCCCGCGGCCAGCGCCGCGCCGAACGCGCTCGCGAGCAGCGGCACGACGGCCGACCCCGCCGCGTAGACCTGCGTCGCCCCGTCGCCGCCGACGCCGACGAGCACGCCCGCCACGGCGAGCAGCCCCGCGAGCGTCGCGCCGACGAACGCCCCGCCGCCGGTCACCGCTCCGGCCCGCTCCGGGACCGCGTACTGCGACCCGACGAGCGAGCCGAGAACGCCGCCCAGCACGACCGCGGAGAGCATCGCCGCGCGGGTGGTCGAGAGGGCGGCGGCGGCCAGGAACACCGGGCCGAACGTCTCGACCGGGCCTCCCGTCGCGCCGGCGACGAACTGTCCGCGCGCCCAGGTCGCGGCCGCGAACCCGGCGACGGCGAGGCCGACGCCGACCGCGCCGTACGACCCGACGACGACCCCCGCCGCGCGGGCGTCCTCGGCGTTCACGCGCCCACCCCCGAGAGCCAGGTTCGGCGGTGGACCCGGTCCCAGTCCACCCGCTCCTCCCAGGCGGTCTCCCCGGCGCCGGTGGCGAGCAGAAACTCCCCCGCGCGACAGCAGAGCGCGTAGGCGACGTCGCCGGCCCGCCGGTAGTACACCCGCCGCCACGTCCCGTCGCCCATCGCGTACTCGCCCTCCCGGGTGACGCGGGAGGCGACCTCCGAGAGCGCTCGTGCGGCGGCCCGTTCGTCGGCGTACCGCTGGAGCACCACCGTCCGCGTCGGCGTCGCCTCGGGTCGCCGGGTCGGGAACGGTCGCCCGCCGGAGCGGTCGACCTCATGGACCGAGAGGGTCGCCGCGGCGGTCCTGTCCGCGGGTTCGTGGAGCGGCCCGTACCAGTCCGCCATCGCGCGGGAATCCCCGTCGGTCACCGGCGGTCGGAGGAGGTCCCCCCGCTCGGCCCGGTAGGCGTACGCCTCGAAGCGCTCCCCCCCGGCCGACGTCCGGGCGAGTTGCCAGAGCAGCGTCCGTTCCGGGTCGTACTCGTCCGCACGGAGGAAGGCCGTCAGCCGGTTCTCGATCGGGTTCCGGGAGAGCGACCGGTCGGCGTAGACGTCGGTGGCGAACCCGCCGGCGAACGCCGCGAGCCGGCCGAGTTCCTCGTCGGTCCGGTCGCGGTCGCCGCGCCCGGCGAACTTGCGGACCACGGCGAGGTGGTACTCCACCCGGTCCTCGATGCCGTCGACGACGCGGAAGCGGCCGTCCAGCGCGTCCCTCGCCCGCTCGAAGGCGTCGTCGTACGTCGCGGCCAGTTCGTCCACGTCGGCGACGCCGACCGTCCCGGCGTCCTTCAGGTCGCGCGTCGCCCGGGTCGACCGCCGCATCGCCGTCCGGAACTCCGCGATGGCCTCGGGGTACGTCTCGGCGAACCACCGGAGTTCGTCCGCGACCCGCCGGGTCCGTTCGGCCAGCGCTGGGTTCGCGGGGTCCGGCGCCGCGTCGGTCTCGGGCGGCGCGTCGGTCGGCGATCCCTCGGTCGAGCCGTCGCCGGCCGCGTCCCCGCCGTCGGTCGCGCCGTCCCGGTCGTCGGCCGTTCCCGCTTCCGTGTGCCGGTCGGTGGACGTCTCGACCGACGGGTACCGGACGTTCGACCCCCTCGCGAGACACCCGCCGGTGAGGCCCGCCAGCCCGGCCCCGACCCCCCGGAGGAGTGCACGTCGTCCGCGTGTCATGTCAACTGGCTACTTCCTGCGGGGATAAATATCGGGGGGACGCCCGCGAGGCGGGGCGTCCGTCGCGGGGCTTATTCCCCCGCCGCGAGTACCGCCGTCCATGAGCGCGCCGAACCGGAGCGACGTCGCCCCCGCGACGGTCTCGGTCGCCCTCCGCGAGGAGGGGATCGAGGTCGAGTACCTGGACGGCAGGGTCACGTTCTACCACGGCGTCCCCGAGGCGGTCGAGGGGTCGCTCACGACCCCGCCGGGCAAGGAGACCCACGTCCTCGTCACCGACCCCACGGAGACGGAGGGCGTCCTCGTGTACGTGAACGACCTGAAGACCCACGACGACATCCTCCGGGACACCGGCGTCGGCCGGGTCATGCTCGGCGAGGGCGAGGAGGAGGAACTGTTCCCGGGCGTCACGGCCCGCCGTCCCGGCGGCCAGCGCACGGAACTGGAGGCGGACCCCGAGGTCGCCCGCGGCCGCGTGTTCGTCTTCGCCGAGGACGACTGGGGCGAGCACAGTTACGAGTTCGTCGAGGGGACGGACGCGGAGTCGGCCGAGGCCACCGACGCCGTGGAGCCGTCGACGCCGGACGGGGGGGAGGAGTGAGCCTCCGTCGGCGGTGGCGGGAGTTCGACCGGGGCGCCGTGGGGGCGGCGCCCGAACGGTACGGGGTGTACGAACTCGGCGACGCCGAGGGGGAGTCGCTGGGCTACGGCGTCGGCGTGCTGCGGGACGAACTGAAGGAGGAACTGGCGTACGGCGAGGCCGCGAAGGTCCGGTGGGTGGCCGCGGAGTCGCGCGAGCACGCGGAGCGCATCGCCGAGGAGCAGTTCTGAGTCGGTCCGGACGGCGCGGTTCCGGGTCCGCTCGGCCGGCGCAGTTCCGAGTCCGTCCGGATCCCTACTGCTGGCCAGCAGGTCGAAGTAGCCACCATCCGTATCCTCCGCACATGTACGACGACGTTCTGCTCCCGGTCGACGGCAGCGACGGGACGGGGGCCGCGCTCGCGCACGCCGAGTCGCTCGGGACGACGTACGGCGCGACCGTCCACGTCCTCCACGTCGCCGACACGAACCGCGACAGCGTAACCACCCTCGCCGCCGGGAACACCGTGGACGTGCTCTCCGAGAAGGGGACCGAACTCGTCGAGGAGGTCTCGGCCGCGCTCGACCCGGCGGTGAGCAGGCGGACGGAGGTGTTGCAGGGGGACCCCCACGACACCATCGTGGACTACGCGAACGAGTACGGGATCGACCTGATCGTGATGGCGACGCACGGCCGGCGGGGGCTCGAGCGGTTCCTGCTCGGGAGCGTCACCGACCGGGTCGTCCGGACCGCGGACGTGCCCGTCCTGACCGTCAGGCTGGACGAGGCGGCGTAGGGGACGGGGTCACTGCAGGTACGACGGCTCCTCCGCGTCGCAGTTCTGCTCGTGTTGACGGGCGTCCTCGCGGTCGTCCAGCATGAGCCCGCACCGCTCACACCGGTACCACGTCATGTCGTCCCGCTCCGTCTCCGTGACCATGCTCGAACGTTGGACTGCTCCGGTAAATCGCTACCGGCGGCTCAGAAGTCGGGCAGGTCCTCGGGTTCCTCGAACTCGCTCTCCCACTCGACGTACTCCTCCTTCAGCACGTCACAGACGATCTGGCCGAGTTCGGTGAGGGTCGCGTTGATGGCCGACACCTGCGACCACGAGTCCAGCCAGTCGTGGAGGTCGCGCTCCTTCCAGTCCTCGGGGATGCCGGGCGCGTGATAGCCGACGCGGTCCGCGAAGTCGTCCCAGAAGAAGTCGAACCGGCTCACGAGGTCGAGGTCCTCGACGACCGTCCACTCCCCCTCGTCGAGGTCAGTGTGGGCGGCCCACTGGTCGAACGCGTCCGCCCAGGCGCCGTCCTCGAGGTACTCGGACAGTTCGTCCCGACGGTAGTCGTCGCCCCCCACCTCGGTGTCGTCGTACGTGCTCGGGTCGACGGTGCGGAGCGCCGGCGGGTCTGGCCGGTCCACGTCGAGGCTCATGCGGTGACGTTCCCCCCGCCCGGGCAAAGACTTGCCGACGGGACCGGCCGGGGCGGCTTCGCTCGGTCCGGACCTCCGTCGGGGCGGAACCTGCCCCGCCGGGCGCCGGAATTAACAGGGATCCCACGAACCCGTGGCTATGCCGACTCGACGCGACGTCCTCGCGTGCGCCGGGGCCTCGACCCTCGCCGGCGTCGCCGGCTGCGTACAGGTCGGGAGCTCCGGGCCGCCGCAGAACGGACCCGACGGCACGACCGCGACCGACGTCTACGAGGCGGTCCTCCCCTCGGTCGTCGGCGTGCAGGTCTACGGGCGTTCCGGACCCTCCCGGCAGGGCTCCGGCTTCGTCGGCCCCGGTGGCCGGGTGATCACGAACGAGCACGTCGTCGCGGGCGCCGACGAGGTGAGACTCCGCTTCGACGGCAACGAGTGGCGCGGCGCCGAGGCGCTCGGGACGGACACGTACAGCGACCTGGCCGTCCTCGACGCGACTGACCCCCCGGCGTCGGCGACGTCGCTCCCGTTCGTCGACGCGGACCCGGAGCCGCCGGTCGGGACGCCTGTGCTCGCCATCGGCTCGCCGTACGGGTTCGCCGGCTCCGCCTCGGAGGGCATCGTCAGCGGCGTCGACCGCCTGCTCCCCGCGCCGAACCAGTTCCGCATCGCCGACGCGGTCCAGACGGACGCCGCGCTCAACCCCGGAAACAGCGGGGGTCCCCTCGTCACCTTCGACGGCGAGGTGGTCGGCGTCGTCAGCTCCGCCGGCGGGGAGAACGTCGGGTTCGCCATCTCGGCGGCGCTCGCCGGGCGCGTCGTCCCTGCGCTGGCCGAGGGCGGGGAGTACGAGCACCCGTACCTGGGCGCGAGGCTCCTCGAGGTCACGCCCGCGGTGGCCGAGGCGTACGACCTCGACTCCGTCGGCGGCGTCGTCGTCGTGGACGCCGTCGCCGACGGCCCCGCGGAGGGCGTCCTCGACCCCGCCACGGGGACGACGACGGTTCGGGGGACGGAGGTCCCGACCGGCGGCGACGTGATCGTCGCGATCGCGGGCGTCCCCGTGGGTACCCAGGCGGACCTCTCGACGACGCTGGCCCTGGAGACGAGTCCCGACGAGACGGTCACCGTCACCGTCCGCCGCGGGGGCGAGGAGCGGACCGTCGAACTGACGCTCGGCGCTCGACCGGAGCCGTCCGAAACCGACCGCTGACGGGGCTCCGTCCGCGCTCCGATACCCGACCCTCCGATCCTCGACCCGATCTGCACCGCCCGGTCCGTCCCGGTTCGGGCCGGTCAGGTCCCGAGCCGGTCCGCGACGTCCTCCAGTTGCTCGCGCCGCTCCGCGACGGCGCCGTCCCGCAGTTCCTCCTCCTCCCCGGTCGGACAGACGAGGTCCGGGACCGGCGTGGGCCGGCCGTCCCCGTCGAGCGCGACGAACGTGAAAAAGGAGGTCGTCGTCCGCCGCTCCTCGCCCGATCGGGGGTTCTCGGCCCGCACGTCGACTTTCACGTCCACGCTCGTCCGGCCGGTGTTGAACACGTACGCCTCGACGACGGCCACCTCGCCGAGGTCGATGGGGGAGATGAAGTCGACGTGGTCCATCGAGGCGGTCACGACCTGCTCGGAGGCGAAGCGCATCCCCGCGATGGCCCCGCAGATGTCCATCCAGTGGAGCACCGTCCCCCCGAGCGCGCGGCCGAGGTAGTTCGTGTCGTTCGGCAACAGCAGTTCGGTCATCTCGGTGTACGACTCGGCCAGCGGTACCTGGTCGGGGTCGCCGGTCATGCCAGTCCGTTCGGCCCGCCCCGTATCAAATCCCGTCCCTCGCGACGGACGGCCGCCGGCCCGATCACTCCTCCCGCAGCTCGTCGACGCTGGCCTCGACCTCGCGGACCTGCCGGCGGCCCTCGGCCGCCGTCTCCGCGACCGCCTCCAGGCGGCCCTCCAGCGTCTCGATCGCCTCGACCGACGACTCGACCATCGCGGCGACCTCCTCGGCGGAGGCGGCCTGGTCGTCGGTCGCGTCCGCGACCCCCGCGGCGCCGTCGGCCGTCTCCTCGACGGCCGCCGATACGTCCGACAGCGACTCGGTCACCCCCTCTATGCGCTCGATGGCGGCGGCCACTTCCCCGGTCGTCGCGTCGAGCAGGCGCGCCGTCTCGTGGGTCCGGTCCTGCATGTCGCCGACGAGCGTCTCGATGCGCTCGGCGTGCTCGCGGCTCTCCTCGGCGAGCGACTTCACCTCGTCGGCGACGACCGCGAACCCCTCGCCCGCCTCGCCCGCGCGGGCCGCCTCGATGCTCGCGTTGAGCGCCAGCATGTTCGTCTGCTCGGCGATGCCGTCGATGAGCTCCACCACCTCGCCGACCTCGTCGGCCCGGTCGGTCAGGTCGTCGACGGCACCGGCGACCTCCTCGGCGGCGCCCTCGACGCTCCCCATCGCCTCGGTGGCCTCGGTCGCGGCCTCGTCCCCGTCCTCGACGAGCGACCGCGTCCTGTCGCTCGCGACCGTCACCTGCTCGGCGCTTGCCGCGATCTCCTGGACGGTCGCGCTCTGTTCGGTCATTTCGTCGGCGACCTCGCGCATCCGTTCGGCCTGCTCGGCGGCGAACTGGTCGGCGTCGTCGGTGAACTCGGCGACCTCCTCGACCGCGTCGGCGAGGTCGGCGGTCCGCTCCCGGACCGCGCCGCTCACGCGCGACTGGAGCCGTTCGAGGTCGCGCTGGCGCCGCACGTGGTCGGTCACGTCGGCCGCCACCGAGAACGCCCCGACCGGTTCGCCGTCCGGCGCGTCGAGCGGGACGGCGTACACCTGGAGCGCCTTGTCGCTGGCCGGGATCTCGCGGATCGCGTCCTCGGCGATCGTCTCGCCGACGCGCACGACCTCCTCGGCCAGCGTCTCCTCGGCCCCCTCGGTGCCGAGCACCTCGTGGGCGTTGTTGCCGACTGCCTCGGCCTCGGCGATGCCGACCATCTCGGAGTGGGCCTCGTTCCAGTGGGTGATCGTCCCCCCGTCGTCGACGACGAGCGCGCTCTCCGGGAGGGCGGCGACCAGCCCGTCGAACAGTTCCCGCCAGAACGCCGCCTCGGCCCGGTCCCGCTCCGCGCGGTCGTCGGGTTCGATCCGGTCGAGGTACGCCTCCGCGAGGCGCTCGGCCCCGCCGACCCCCTCGGCTCCGCCGGCGTCCCCTGCTGGCTCGTCGTGCTCGCCGTGAACGCCCTCGGCGCCGTCCACGGGTCCCCGCTCGGCGGGCGCGTCGTCCGTCTCGCTCATCCTGCCGGCGGATGCGCGCGCCCCCTGTTATAGCTTCCCCGACGATTATTCGTCGTGATTCTCGGCGCCCCGCCCGGCCGGCACCCCACCTCGCCGCCCCTAGAGCCCCGGGTCGTCGTCGCCAAACTCCTCAGGGCCGTTCATCTCCACCGACTCGGGCGACTGGCCGGCGGCGTCGATCACCTCGTCGCTCACGAGGATGGGGCACTCGAACCGCGTCGCCAGCGCGATGGCGTCGCTGGGGCGCGCGTCGAAGACGAACTTCTCCGGTTCGCCGTCCTCGTACCGTTCGGCGTCGATCTTGCCGTAGAAGGTCCCGTCGGTGATGTCGTCGATCCGAACCGCGTCCACGGCGCCGCCGAACTCGGTGAGCATCTCCACGAACAGGTCGTGGGTGAGGGGGCGCTCGAACACGCTCCCGTCCATCGCGAGCCGGATCGACTGCGCCTGGTCGCGCGTCACGAAGATGGGCAGCAGCTCCTCGCGCACGCGGAGCACGACCGCGGGGACCTCCTCGCCGTCGGGGCCGACACCCACGCCGATGCCGGCGACCTCCGCCTCGTGATCCATACGTACACGTTCGTGAGGCGGGTAGGAATACCTACCGCGTGTTCGGTCGGCGAACGGCGACTCCGCTTCGCGTTCCCCGACCCCGCGTCAGCGCCCCCGTCCCCCCTCGACGACCCACGCCCGGAGATCGTTCACGTTCGTCCCGGTCGGCCCGGTCCGCAGGGCACCCCGCCCCTCGAGAAAGCCCAGCGCGTCGTTGCGCGCGAGCGCCTCCCGGGCCTCGTCCGGGTCCTCGACGGTCGTCCCGTCGACGACCGCGCCGGCCGCGTCCGTCGAGCCGTCGAGGCCGTCCGTGTCGACCGCCGCGAGCGCGGCCCCCTCGCCGACTGCCTCCCCGTCGCCGTGAGCGCCGTCTCCGGGGTCCTCCCCGCTACCATCGTCGCCGTCGTCGCCGTCGCCGAGGTCGCCCCCGGCGAGGGCGATTCCGGCGGCGAGCGCGTACTCGCAGTTGGGGCCGCCCCGGCCGTCGCCGCGGACCGTCACGGTCGTCTCGCCGCCCGAGAGGAGGACGGTCGGCGCGTCCCCGCAGTCGCGAGCGGTCCGGGCCAGCGCCGCGGCGGACCTCCCCCGGTCGCGCGCCTCGCCGGTCACGCCGGTGGAGACCACCCGGGCGTCGTAGCCCCGGTCGGCCGCGGCCTCCCGCGCTGCGTCGAGGGCGGTCGACGCGTCCGCGAGCACGACCGTCCGGACGCGGTCGAACGTCGGGTCGTCCGACGTGGGTCCGGGGTCGGCGTCCGCCAGGAACGCCCGGATCTCGTCGGCCGTGACGTCGTACTCGTCCAGCACGGCCAGGGCCGCCCCAGGCGTCGACCCCGCGGGCACGGTCGGGCCGCTGGCGACGACGGCGGGGTCGTCCCCGACCACGTCGCTCAGGAGGAGGCCGACCACGGTCGCGGGGGTGGCCGCGGCGGCGAGCCGTCCCCCCTTCACCGCGGAGACGGCGGTCCGCACCGCGTTGATCTCGTCGATGGCGGCGCCGGCGTCGAGCAGGTCGCGGGTGACCGCCGTGACCGCCGACAGCGACACGCCGTCGGCGGGGGCCGCGAACAGCGCGCTCCCGCCGCCGGTCACGGCCGCGAGCACGAGCGTCCGCTCGTCGGACCCGCGCGCGAGTTCCAGCGCGCGCCGGGTCGCCTCGACCCCCTCGTCGGTCGGCGTGGGGTGGCCGCCGGGGGCGAGCGTCACCGGTCCTGCCTCGCCCGCGTCGGACTCGGGGACGAGCACGACCCCGTCGTCGACGCGGTCGCCGAGCAGGCCGACGAGCGCCCGGGCGAGTCGCGCCGACGCCTTCCCGCCGCCCACGACGAGGACGCGGTCGTAGGCGTCGAGGTCGTACGTCTCCCCCCGGACGGCGAGCGTCCCGCCCGAGAGCGAGAGGGCGCGCTCGACGGCCCGGTCGGGCATCGCGGCCTCGATTCCGGCCTCGACGCAGGCGAGTGCCGTCTCGCGCGCCGGGGTGGTCGCCAGCGCCTCGCGGTTTCGGATCATCGAGTTGGCCGAGGTGTGGAGCGCTTCCCCATAAGCGAATCGCCGATTCGTCGTGGGTGGCCGTCGATCGTCCTCCGCATCCGAACGTCCCAGGACGGCGACTGCCGAGGTGGCGACGACCGCGAAAGCCCCCGCGGGTCTCGGGTCGCGTGGCACACGCTGTGCTCCTCGGGCGCTCGCTTCGCTCGCGCCCCGTGGTGCTTGCGGTACCAGGCTTCCCCGAGACCCGCGGCCCCTTTCAGTCCCACCCGGGCCAGGTCGGGCAAGCGTCGTGGTCGGACTGCCGACCGGTGGCTCGTCGGGCAGTCGGTCGTGCGTCGCTGAGCCATTGCTCCGGCGGACGCGCGGCGGTCGACCCACTGCCGACGCCGACTGGCGGACTACCGATCACGGCCGTGAAGGGGTAGTCGGGCCAGCGTCGTCCGGCCGAACGTCCGGCGGGTGGGACTGAAAGGGGCCGGGCGCTGGGCTCGGTGCGGCCGCCGCGCTCCTCGCACTCGCTCCCTTCGGTCGCTCGCGCTGCGGTGCTCGTCGGTCCGCGCCTTCGCCCAGCGCCCGGGGGCTTTCGAGGTGTTCCGCTCGCTTACCATGTCGTCCTTCCAAACGCCCAACTGCGTCGAATCACACCCACACCAGCACCACGACGAACGACTCCGACACACGTAAACGGGGTCGGGAGATACTGACCGCCAATGAACGACGACCCCGCAGACGCCGCTCCGACCCCTCCGCGGCCCTCCAGGGCGGCGGGCGAGGGGAGCGTCCGCATCGTCGGCACCGCCCACGTCTCCGCCGAGTCCGTCGAGGAGGTCGAGGCGGTCGTCGACGAGGAGCGGCCCGACGTCGTCGCGGTCGAACTCGACGAGGGGCGCTACCGGCAGATGAAGGGGGAGACGCCCGACGACCTCGACCCGGGCGACCTCCTGCAGGGGAACACCGTCTTCCAGTTTCTCGCCTACTGGATGCTCTCGTACGTCCAGAACCGGCTGGGCGACCGCTTCGACGTCGAACCCGGCGCGGACATGCTCGCGGCCGTCGAGACGGCAGAGCGGCTGGGGCTCGACGTGGCGCTCGTCGACCGGGACATCCAGACCACCATCCAGCGGTTCTGGGCCCGGATGTCGCTCGTGGAGAAGGCCCGGATGGTCGGCGCGCTCGCGTTCGGGGTCACCGACCCCCGCATCGCCGGGGTCGCCTTCGGCCTGCTCGTCGGCGTCCTGCTCGGCCCCGTCTTCGGGCTGTTCGGCGGCGCGCTCGGCCTGACCGACGCGCTGCTGGCCCGGGTCACGACCGGCGCGTGGGCCGGCGTCGTCGCGGCGATGCTGGCGAACTTCCTCGCGGCGGAGTTCGAGTTGCGCTCGGTCCCCGGGGTGTTCGCCTCCCTCGCGGTCGGCGCGCTCGTCGGCGTCGCGGCGTTCCTCACCGGCGCGGGCGTCGACGCCGTCACCGGCCTGCTCTCGCCGTTCGTCGTCGGCGCGATGGGGAGCATCGTGCTGGGGCTGCTCGTCGGCTTCGGCGTCGGGCTCCTCGCCGCGGTCGTCATGAGCGTCACCGGCGTCGGACTCGCCGCCGAGGAGGACCTGGACGACTTCGAGGGGTTCGACCCCGCGGAGTTGACCGACGCCGACGTGGTGACCGCGATGATGGAGGAGTTCCGCCAGTTCTCCCCCGGCGGCGCGGCGGCGCTCATCGACGAGCGGGACGCCTACATCGCCCACCGGCTCGTGAGGCTCCGGGAGTCGGGGTTCTCGGTCGTCGCCATCGTCGGCGCCGGCCACCGCGAGGGGATCGAACGGTACCTCGAGTCCCCGGGGACGCTTCCGCCGATGGAGTCGCTCACGGGCACCGCCGAACCCGGGGGCGTTCCGTGGGGCAAGGTCGTCGGCTACGGCGTCTCGGTCGCGTTCCTGGCCTTCTTCCTCCTGCTCGCCATGGCCGGCGTTCGAAACGAGCGGCTCCTCACCCTGTTCGGCGCCTGGTTCCTCATCAACGGGGCGTTCGCGGCGGGGCTGGCCAAGGCCGCGGGCGCCCGCTGGTCCTCCGCGAGCGTCGGCGGGCTGGTCGCGTGGATGACCTCCATCAACCCGCTGCTCGCGCCGGGCTGGTTCACCGGCTACATGGAACTGCGCCACCTCACCGTCAACGTCGCCGACATCGGCCGGCTGAACGACCTCCTCTCGGACGAGACGCGCCCGCTCGGCGAGGTGATCGCGGACATGTTCGACGTGCCGCTGTTCCGGCTGATCATGATCGTCGCGGCCACGAACGTCGGGAGTATCGTCGCGAGCGCGCTGTTCGCGCTCTACGTCGTCCCGCAGTTCTTCGGCGCCGCGGACGTGAACGTCACGCAACTGATGCTTGAGGGCGCCCGCGAGAGCGCCCGCGTCGTCTGGGGTGTGCTGGCGTGAACGGCCTCTCCTTCTCCGCGGCCGAGCGGCGCGACCTGCTCGTCGCGTGGCTGGCGCTCGGCGTCGCGTTCGCGCTGTTCTTCCTCGGCGGCGGCCCGGCGCTGACGAACGCGCTCTCGGCCGGCGAGGTCGGGGCGCTCACGTCCGCGTTCGTCGTGAGCCTGCTCACCGCCGGCGTCGCGTTCCTCCTGCACGAACTCGCCCACAAGGTCGTCGCGGTCAGGTTCGGCCAGCAGGCGGCGTTCCGCGCCGACTACGGAATGCTGTTCCTCGCGGTCGTCTCCGCGCTGGCCGGCTTCCTCTTCGCCGCGCCGGGTGCGGTCCACCATCGGGGGCACATCACCCCGCGCCAGCACGGCCTCATCGCGCTCGCCGGCCCCGCGACGAACGTCGTGCTCGGCGCGCTGTTCCTCCCGCTGTGGGTGGTCGGAACCCGGATCGGCCTCGGGCCGCTCGGGCTCGTCGGCTCCTACGGCGTCGCCGTGAACTTCTTCCTCGCGGCGTTCAACCTGATCCCGTTCGGCCCGCTCGACGGCGCGACCGTCCGGAAGTGGAGCACGCCGATCTGGCTCGTCAGCTTCCTCGTCAGCGCCGTGCTGGCGGTGATCCTCGGGCTCAGCGTCCTGTGACGGCTCCACGTTTCCGATCCCGTCTTGACCGGTCGTGATTCGCAGTCGCGCCGTCGTTGTCCGGTTCCCCACCAGGTGGTCGACACCCGAACACGACCGCGTTACCACGGGCCACACCTTTGCCGCTGGTCGACGTACACCGTTCCATGGAGAGCGTGAACCCGGCGACCGGCGAGACGCTGGAGACGTACGAGGAACACACCGATGCCGAGGTGGACGAGGCGCTCGACGCGGCGACGGCGGCGTTCGAGGAGTGGAGCGACGAGTCGTTCGCGCACCGCCGGACGCTGCTGACCGAGGTCGCCGACCTGCTCCGCGACCGGGTCGACGAGTACGCCGAACTGATGGTCGCCGAGATGGGGAAACCGATCTCGCAGGCCCGGGCGGAGGTGGAAAAGTGCGCGACCGGCTGTGACTACTACGCCGAACACGCGGAGGAGCACCTGGCCGACGAGGTGATCGGCACGGAGGCCGACGCGCACACGCTCGTCTCCTACGAACCGCTCGGGCCGGTGCTGTCGGTGATGCCGTGGAACTTCCCGTTCTGGCAGATGTTCCGCTTCGCCGCGCCGAACCTCGCCGCCGGCAACGTGAGCCTGCTGAAACACGCCTCGAACGTCCCGGGCTGTGCGGTCGCCATCGAGGAACTGTTCCGGGACGCGGGCTTCCCGGAGGGGGCGTTGCAGTCGCTGCTCGTCGGGTCGGACGAGGTCGACGATGTCATCGAGGACGAGCGGATCCGCGCGGTCACGCTCACCGGCAGCGTGGGGGCGGGCCGCTCGGTCGGCGAGACCGCCGGGGCCGAACTGAAGCCCTCCGTGCTCGAACTGGGCGGGAGCGACCCGTTCGTGGTGCTCGAGGACGCCCCGATCGACCGGACCGTCCGGAGCGCGGTGTACGGCCGCTGTCAGAACAACGGCGAGTCCTGCATCGCGGCCAAGCGGTTCGTCGTCGTCGACGACGTGTACGAGGAGTTCCTCGACCGGCTCGTCGAGGGGATGGAGGGGTTGACGATCGGCGACCCGACGGACGAGGGGACGGAGCTCGGACCGATGGCACAGGAGGGGCTCATGGATGGACTCCACGAGCAGGTGGAGGCGACCGCCGACGCGGGCGCGACGGTCCACGTCGGCGGCGAGCCGATGGACCGCGAGGGGAACTACTACCCGCCGACGGTGCTCTCGGAGATCCCGGACGGGTCGCCCGCGGACGACGAGGAGCTCTTCGGGCCGGTCGCGTCCGTCTGGCGGGTCGACGACGAGGCGGAGGCGATCGAGAGGGCGAACGACACGCAGTTCGGCCTCGGGGCGAGCGTGTGGACCGGCGACCCGGAGCGGGGCGAACGGGTCGCCCGCGAGTTCGAGGCGGGCTGCTGTTTCGTCAACGAGATCGTCAAGTCCGACCCGCGGCTCCCGTTCGGCGGCGTCAAACACTCGGGGTACGGCCGCGAACTCTCCCGACACGGCATCAGGGAGTTCGTGAACCGCAAGACTGTGTGGGTCCAGCACGGCGACTCGCCCACGGGGCTGGACTCCCTGTCGGAATGACCGTCTCCGATCTCGTCGTCCGCTGTCTGGAGGCCGAGGGCGTCGAGTACGTGTTCGGCCTCCCCGGGGAGGAACTGGAGGACCTCCTGTTCTCGCTGCGGGACTCCGAGGTGACGTTCGTCCCGACCCGCCACGAACAGGGCGCCGCGTTCATGGCGAACGTCCACGGCCGGCTGACCGGCGAGGCGGGGGTGTGTCTCGCCACGCTCGGCCCCGGCGCGACGAACCTCATCACGGGCGTCGCGGACGCCCAGCTCGACAAGGCGCCGCTGGTCGCCATCACGGGCCAGGGCGGGCGCGAGCGGCTCCACAAGGAGAGCCACCAGCGGCTCGACGTCGTCCACGCGTTCGAGCCGCTCGTGAAGTGGAACGCGCAGCTCTCGGACGCGGCGGCGACCGCCGAGACGGTCCGGAAGGCGTTCAAGGTCGCCGAGTACGAGAAGCCCGGCGCCACCCACGTCGAGGTCCCCGAGGACGTCGCGGCCGAGTCGACCGGCGCCGAGCCGCTGCCGACGCGGGACGCGGTGACCAGACCCGCCCCCGCGGAGGGGGCGATCTCGGCGGCGGTCGAGACGCTGGAGGCCGCCGAACGCCCCCTCGTGCTCGCCGGCAACGGCGCGGTCCGAACGGACGCGGCGGACGCGCTCCGCTCGTTCGTGGACTCGACGGGGATCCCCGTCGTCGCGACCTACATGGGGAAGGGGGCGCTGTCGGACCGGGACGAGCGCTCGCTGATGACGATCGACTCGGGGCCCGACGGGGAGGCGGCCGGCGCGGTCGAGCGCGCCGACTGCGTGCTCGCGGTCGGCTACGACATCGCGGAGCACGACCCGGCCGGCTGGAACCCCGACCGCGACAAGCGGGTGGTCCACCTCGACTCCGAGCCGGCGGAGGTGTACGCCCACTACGTCCCCGACGTCGAGATCGTGGCGGACCCCTCGACGGGCCTCTCGCGGCTCGCCGAGTCGATGGGGAGCCGGTGGGACGCGTGGTGCGTCGACGCCCACGAACGGGTGTACGAGCACGCGACCGAGCGCCCGCAGGCGGCCGACCCGGTGACGGTGACCAACACGCTCCCGTTCCTCCGCGAGGCGATGGCCGACGGGGACGTGCTGATCTCGGACGTCGGGAGCCACAAGCTGGCCATCGCCCGCGACTTCCCGACGTACGAGCCGGGCCGCTGCGTCATCTCGAACGGGCTGGCGAGCATGGGCATCGCGGTCCCGGGCGGTCTCGCGGCGGACCTCGCGCTGGAGGACGACGTGGTCGTGGCGACCGGCGACGGCGGCTTCCTGATGAACGCCGCGGAACTGGAGACGGCGACGCGGCTCGGCTGCTCGTTCACGGTCGTCGTCTACCGCGACGGCGAGTACGGGGTCGTCGCGGAACACCAGCAACAGCACCGCGGCGAGTCGGTCGGGACCCGGTTCGGGAACCCGGACCTCGTCGCGTTCGCCGAGAGCTTCGGCGTCTCGGCCACGCGAGCGGAGACGCTCGGGGGGTTCGCGGACGCGCTCGACGCGGTCGAGGCGGACGAACTGTCCCTGGTCGAGGTCGTCCTCTCGGAACCGCCGGACCGGCGCGCGTGACGGCGAGCCCCTCGTGGGGGTCTCGTGAGTGAAGCGAACGAGAGCACGCGGGTCGAGCGCAGCGAGTCCCGCGAAGCGAGCACGCGCGCGGGACGAGCACCGCAGGCGAGCGACCGCAGGGAGCGAGCCGAGGAGCGCAGGAGGCTGGTCACGCGAGCGAGCCCGTGAGCGAGGGTGAGTTCCGAGGGGCTCGCTCCGAGGTAAGGGGGGGTGAGGTGCGGTGCTGTCGGGCGGGACTGAAAGGGGACGCGGCTGTCGGCGAACGCGGACGAAGTAAGCACCGTAGGCGGGCGAACGAAATGAGCGAGCCGAGGAGCGCAGCGAGGCCCCGGAGCCGACAGCCGCGGGGGCTTTCGCGGTCGTCACTGCGGTGGGGGCTGAGGGACTCAACGAGACGAGCCATCGGGCTGGGAGCCCTCGAACGAGTGCGGTTCTCTCTACTGTCGAACCCGGGTCGGAGGGCTTTTGCCCCGCCGCCCCGCCCCCGCGAGCATGGGAGACGACGGCGGGAACGGGGACGCTGGGAGGACCACCGAGCGCGCCGACGGGGACGCCGAGGAACTCACCTACGCCGACGCGGGCGTGGACATCGACGCGAGCGAGGCGGCGACGGCGGCGCTCGTCGGCGCCGCCGCGGGCGGCGACCTGGGCGCCGACGGAAGCGACTACGCCGGCCTGCTGGACATCGGCGACCGCTACCTCGCGCTCGCGACCGACGGCGTCGGCACGAAACTGCTCGTCGCGGAGGCGCTCGGGGACTACTCGACGGTCGGGATCGACTGCATCGCGATGAACGCGAACGACCTCGTCGCGGCGGGCGTCCGTCCGGTCGCGTTCGTCGACTACCTCGCGGTCGAGGAGCCCGACGAGACGTTCGCCGAGCAGGTCGGCGAGGGGCTCCGCACGGGCGCGGAGGCGGCCGACGTCGCGCTCGTCGGCGGCGAGACGGCGGTGATGCCCGAGGTCGTCCGGGGGCTCGACCTCGCCGGGACCTGCGCGGGGCTCGCACCGAAGGACGCCGTGTTCGACGGGACCGCGGAGCCGGGGGACGCGCTCGTCGGCTGGGAGTCCTCGGGGATCCACTCGAACGGGCTCACCCTGGCCCGGGAGGCCGTCACGCGCGAGGGCACCTACGCGGACCCCTGCCCGCTCGAGGGATACGACACGCTGGGGGAGGCGCTGCTGGAGCCGACGCGGCTCTACACCGACCTCCTCGACCCGATGCGCGAGCACGGCGTCCGCGCGGCCGCACACGTCACCGGCGGCGGGTGGACCAACCTCGAGCGCATGGGCGGGCTTCAGTACGAGATCGAGGACCCGTGGCCGGCCCAGCCCGTGTTCGAGTTCGTGCGGTCGGCGGGGAACGTGAGCGAGGAGGAGATGCACCGGACGTTCAACGTGGGGACCGGGTTCGTCGCGGCGCTCGCCCCCGCGGACGCGGAGGCGCTCGCGGCCGAGACCGGCGGTCGGGTCGTGGGCCGCGTCGAGGCGGGCGAGGGCGTGGCGATCCGCGGGCTTGAACTGTAACGCGGTTCGCTGCCCGACGAAGCGTGGTCGAGGGAGCTTCCGGTCCACTTGGTCACAGTACGATCAGTTCCCGGACGTCACCGCGGAACTGCGTTGATGGCCCTGCGAGGCGAACGTGCGGACGCTCCGTACGAACATGTCACGAACGATGACGCCGGGACGGGCCGTTACGCTCCTCGTCGCGATACTGGTGGCGGTACTGCTGACGATCGTCTACACGCTCCTGTCGACGATGGCGGAGGCCGGGACCCCACCGTTCGTCGTCGGCAGCGTACTCGTGCTCGCGCTCGCGCTCCTGTGGTACGGCAGGCGGTCGTCCCCGAACTCGGCGGGGACGGTTCGGTCGACGTTGGACGCCCCCCGTCCCGAGACGAAGGACGACCTCGAGTGACGTCACCGCCGGCCGATCCGGGGATCACTCGTACGTGCGGTGGGTCGCGGAGCCGACGTGGATGCGGACGAGTTCGTTCCCGGACCAGGCGTCCTCCTCGACGCCGTACTTCCGGTTGAGCCGCCGGTTCGCCTCCCTGGCGGCGTCCTCGTCCTCGACGATCGTCGCCGTCCCGCGGAGGGTGACCGTCCACCGCGGGAGCCCGCCCTCGTCCTCCTGGACCGAGAGGGCGACCCGGGGGTTGTTCCGGACGTTCTCCAGCTTTCGCCCCGTGGTCATGATTTCGACGACGCCGTCGTCGTATCGGAACCAGAGGGGCGCGACGTGCGGTCTGCCGTCACGGCAGGTGGCGAGGTGTGCGACGAGCCGTTCGTCGACGAGTCGCTCCTCGATATCCGGCGGGATTCCGGCGGACATACCGGTGCCAGTGGCCCGATCCGCAAAAGCGGGCTCCCTGCAGGGGAAACGTCCGGTCCGCCCCCGACCGTCGTCGATCGGCGCCTACGACAGCTGTGCGGCCAGGTCCGCCTCGGTGATGATGCCGATCGCCTCCCCGCCGTCGGTCACCATCACGGCCTTGTAGTGGTCGAGGAGGTTGCGGATCTCGTCGACGGTCGCGTCGGGGCCGACCGTCGGGAACGACTCGGACATCACCTCGCTCACGGGGAGGTCGCCCGCGTCCTCGCCGGCGTGGATGACGTCGGATTGGGAGATGGAGCCGACCGGGATGCCACCCTCCAGCACCGGGAGCTGGGAGTACGCCTCCGCGTCCATCTCGTCGACGGCGGCGCGGACGCTGTCGTCGGGCGCGACGCTGATGATCTCCTCGTGCATGAGGTCGCGGGCGCGGACGACGTCGCCCTCCACCCGGTCGAGCGCCTCCACGATGCCCCGCAGCGTCGAGAGCCGGGGGTCGACGTCCCCGCCCTCGATGCGGGCGATGAGCGGCTGGGAGACGCCCGCCCGCTCGGCCAGCGCCGCCTGCGTCAGATCGAGGGCCGTGCGCCGTTCGCGCAGGTCCTGTGGCGTGGGCAGTTCCATACCCGCGGGATAACCTCGGGTAATTAAAAAGTGTTCGGTCGACGCGCGGTCGCGTTCGGAGTCGTCTCCCCGGCTCCCTACTCGTCCTCGTCGCCCTCCTCGGTCTCGATGACTTCGACGACGTCGAGCGGGACGTCCCGCAGGGCGCCGCCGACCTCGCTCTTTGCGATGCGGCTGGCGTGTTCCTCGCCGTCCGCGTTGAAGATCTCGATCTCCAGCATCAGGCCGACCAGCGAGGTGCTCGCCGCGATGAACGCCGAGTCGAACGGCTCGCCGCAGGCGGGACAGCCCGTGGCGCCGACGTCGACCTCGACGTACTCCTTGTCCTGCTGGTTCAGCCGCTTGCCGGCCTCGCTGACCGCGACGCCGATGGCGTCGTCGATGTCCTCCACGTCCCGGACCAACCATGCCGCCTCGAGCACGACGAGGTAGTTGCTCATACGTCCGGGAGGGCGGGCAGGGTTTCGACTCTTGTGGTTCTGCCGTCGCGTCCGGCCTGCTACCCCGGCGCACGTCCGGTCGTCCGCGGACGCACGATTACCGCCGCTCCGGGGCCGTCATCCCCCCCGTTCGGAGCGACGTGGGAACGCGGACCCGACCCGGGGCTTTCCCATAAGTTACGCCGATGACTCCCGTTGGCGTCAGGAATGGCCCGGTTCTCGCGAGCGAGAGCGCGAGGACGCGCCGTTTCGGGGGGACTCGGAAAACCGGCTGACTGCGGCGGTGTCCGATCTATACGTTGGCCGAAACTGTTTTATACACGCCCCGGCTGGGAGTCGAGCACGCAATGACCGCGACCGATTCAGTCCGCCGTGCCGGGCTGTTCACCCTGCATCAGTTCACCGTCCTCACGGGCATCCTCCTGTTCCCGCTCGTGCTCACCACGCGTCGCGTGGGGGTTCGACTCGGGTTCGACCGCGCGGTGGCCCGCGTCTCGCGGGCCTACGCGGAACAGCGCGAGGCCGACGAGTAACCGAGACCGACGAGTAGTCCTACCTTACCGCTCCACGATACCGGCGAGCAGCCAGCACCACCGGGGGCAGGACCTCCTCCCGGTTCGGACGCGGGGAGCCCTTCCCGAAGGAATGACTTTATCAGCGGCCGACCCGTACCGAGGTCCAATGCGACCATCCCGCGACATCGGCGACCTCGACCCGCTTGGTGGCGACGAGACCGTCTTCGGTCCGGAACTCGGCGAGTTCCCGAACGCGGACGACCGCGCCCGGGCGGTGGACGAGGGGGAGGCGATGAAGACCGGCACGACGACGGTCGGCCTCCGGACGGAGGGCGGCGTCGTGCTCGCGACGGACATGCGGGCCTCGCTCGGCCACATGGTCTCCTCGAAGGACGTCCAGAAGGTCGAACAGATCCACCCGCGGGGTGCGCTCACCATCGCCGGCTCGGTGTCGGCCGCCCAGAACCTCATCCAGACGCTGAAGGCCGAGACGAACCTCTACGAGGCGCGTCGCGGCAAGGAGATGAGCATGCGCGCGCTCTCGACGCTCACGGGGAACCTCCTGCGCTCGGGCGCCTTCTACATCGTCCAGCCGATCCTCGGCGGCATCGACGAGGAGGGCGCACACGTCTTCTCCATCGACCCCGCCGGCGGCATGACCGAGGAGGAGTACACGGTCACCGGTTCGGGCTCCCAGTACGCGCTCGGCGTGCTCGAACAGGAGTACGACGAGGACATGTCCGTCGAGGAGGCCAAGACCGTCGCCGCCCGCGCCATCAAGTCGGCCGTGGAACGCGACCTCGCCTCCGGTAACGGCATCAACGTCGCCGTCGTCACGGAGGAGGGCGTCGAGATCACCCGCCACAAGGAGATCGACGAGCTGCTCGCCGCCGAGGCGTAACGGACCACGAGGAGGACGGGTTTCACGGGAAGGGGAGGAGCGATCGGTGCGGTCCGCGTCCGCGCCTCCGATCCCCTCACTCCGTTCGTTTTTCCGTTCCGGCGTCCCGCCGGCATCCCCACCGTCAGAAGTCGCCGAGCGTCGCCTGGTTCTTCCGTAATGCGGTCGCCGGGAACCCGCGGGCGGTCAACTCGGTCGCCAGTTCGTCGGTGAACCCGTGGGTCGTGTACGCCCGATCGGGGTCGGCGGCCTCGACCAGTTCACACAGCTCGCGGAAGTCGCAGTGGTCCGAGAGCGCGAACGTCGCGTCGTAGTCGCCCCGATAGCGGAACGACTCGTCCACCGCCCAGCCGGAGAAGCCGGCGACGAGCGCGTCCCGTCGGCTCCGCAGGCGGTCGGCGAGCCCCCGGTTCCGCTTCCCGCCCGGTAACACGAGCGCATCGCCGGGCCCGAGTTCGACGTCCGAGTCGTACGTCGGCGCGTCCAGCGGCGCGTCGACGTGGGGCGCCATCGCCTCGTTCACGCTCGCGACCGGGTCGGTCACGAACACCCGCTCCCTCCGGGCCCACGACGCAAGCACCTGGAGCTTCTGGGCCCGACCCAGCGAGTAGCCGAACAACAACACCGGCCGGTCCATCGTCTCCTCCAGCCAGTCGCCGATCTCCGCCTCCACCTCCGCCTGCGGCGGGAGGACGTACTCGGGGGTCCCGTACGTGGCCTCGACGACGAGCACGTCGACGTCCGGCGGCTCGAACCCGTCGAGGTAGAGCCGGTCCCGCGTCGAGACGTCGCCGGTGTAGCAGTAGGTGGTGCCGTCGGGGTCGGTCACGACGGCGGCCCGCGACCCGGCGACGTGGCCCGCGTTCACGAGTTCGACCCGCGGGTCGCTCGCCCGCTCGACGGTCGCGCTCGACCGGCGGCACCGCGCGATGTCGGCGGTGGCGGCCGAGCAGACCACTGGGCCGGGGTTCCCGCGGAACAGGTGGTCGCCGTGCGCGTGAGTGAGGACGTTCACGTCGCCGGCGGGAGAGCCGGCGTCGGCGACGACGGTCGTCCCGTCCGAGAGGCCGACGTGGACGCCGTCGTGGAGGGAGACGCCAGTTCCGGTCACGGTTCGGATAGGGGGTCGAGGGGTATGACGGTTACCGTCCGGGGGTGACGACGCTCGGAAGGAGGCGTGAACGGTCGATCGCCCCGGCAGCCGCGGTCCCTTTCAGTCCCGCTCCGTGGGACGGTCGGGCGAGTGTCGTGGTCTGTCCCCGGGCGATTGGCTCCCCACCACTCGCCCCGACTCCTCGAAAACGCCGTCCCGACCTACCACTCCGCGAAGCTCCCGTCGAGCAGCGTCTCCGACTGCGTCGAGATGTACTCCCGCTGCATCCCTCGCACGGCCTCCGGGAAGGGGTCGCCGTCGTCGAGTCGCTCGCGGACCTCGCGTCGCTTCCACCCGGCGGGGGTCACGCCCGCCTCCGCGCGGTGGCGCAGCGGCGCGAGGTGGCGTTTGGCGGTCTCCTCGCTACACCCCGCGTCCTCCAGGCCCGCCTCGGCGTGCGAGAGCAGGTCGTCGAACGCGACGTCCGAGTGGGTCGTCTCGGCCGCGTCGGTGGTGAACCACGTCAGGTCGGCGTCGATGCCGTCCCGCATCGCGGCGTAGAAGTTCTCCTCCGCGGTCTCCCACGGGAGGTCCGCCACGGGGTGGCGACGCCGGGGCAGGCTCTCCATCAGGCCCGCGAACGCCGCGAGGAAGGCGACCGAGTCCCGGACGGTCGGCTGTGCCGCGATCGGGCGGAACTCGATGCGGGCGTTGGCCGCCGAGCGGGTCGCGCCGTCGAACACCGGGCGGACCCACCGCCAGTACGTGCCGTGCTTGCGCCGGAGCGTCGCGAAGGCGTCGTCGAAGCGGTCGCCGTCGCCGACGTCCATCGGGACGACGGTCGCGTCCGCGGCGATGCGGTCGACGGCCTCCTCGACGCTCCCGAGGTCGTCGGGGAACCGGACCTTCTCGGCGCCGACGCCGGCGTTCATCACCGACTCGAAGACGGCGATGCGGTTCTCGTGCCAGCCGTCCGCGAGGACCGCCTCGGGCGTCGTCCCGGCCGCGTACAGGTCCGGCGGGAAGAACGGGGAGTTGACGCCGAGCGCGAGCAGCGGGCCGGCGACCCTGAGCGCCAGGTTGTGGTACGTCGGCAGGTCCTCGGCGTTCGGTACCTGGTAGTGGGGCTGGATGGAGGTGATGAGGCTCTCGGGCATCACGGTGTCGGCCGCGAGGTCGACGTGCGGGGCGTCGACCGTGAACGTGTCCTCGACGGTGGGGCCGTTCGCCATCGCGTGGTACCGGACGGAGTCGCTCATGTTCGTGGCGATCCGGACGCCGTCGTCGACGATGGAGTCGGTCAGGTACTCCCTCGCCGTCTCGCCCGCCGGCGGGATGGTCCACATCCCGTCGCTCACGAGCCGCATCCCCTCCGCGCTCGTCGTCTCCTCGGCGGCCGACAGGCGGGCGCGGACCTCGGCGTTCTGCGCCCGGAGGCCGGCGGCGTTGAGCGGCTGGGGGCTCGTCGTCATCTCGGCGTTGTGGAGCCCCAGCTCCTTCTCGAAGCCGATGAGGCCCAGCAGGCGTCGGGGGACCCGGCTCAGCCCGTACGTGTCGCCCGGTCCCTCCTCGCCGCGCCAGCGCCCCTCCGTGACGGCGTAGAACTCGTACTCGAGGCCGACGATGGACTGGTGGTTGTCGAACGCTCCCTCGGCGAGCAGCGCCTTCACCGTCTCGGCGTCGGCCTCGGCCCGCTCCCCGAACGCCCCGGCGTCCACGTCGAGCACGTCCTCCACCCGCGGGGCCATGTCGGCGTCGCCGTCTGCCATGCCCTCCCCTCCGCCCGCACCGCCCTTCAACTCGTCGGCGGGGGCCGCGTCCGTAGTGAGAACCGTTATGTTCCTCCGTTCGAAACCGCAATGAAATGGTGTCACTCGGGCTCGTGCAGGCCGGCCCGGAACCGGCCCGGACCTGGACGCCGGCCGCGGAGGCGTACGACACCGAGTTCTTCCGCCTGAAGCGGGAGTTCGCCCGGAGGAGCTACGACGAGTGGCTGGTGCTCTCGGCGGCACACGGGCTCGTCGAGCCCGACGAGGTGATAGAGCGTGACGAGGTCGATTTCGCGGACGTGAAGCCGGCCGAGGGGGCCAGGTGGGCGATGGAGACGGTGTCGGAACTCGCGGCCCTCGTCAGGCGCAACGAGTTCGAGGAGGTCGCCGTGCTGGCGAGCAGGCCGGTCCGCGAGACGCTGGTGGAGCGGGGCGGGCTGGAGAGCAGGATGGCCGCCGCGGGAGCACGGACGGTCGAACCGCTCGCGGGGCTCGGCGACGAGGACCGGCAGCGCAACTGGCTCGCCGAACAGCTCGAGATCCGCCGGGACGCCGGGGAGTGAGCACGGCGAGCGGGCCGGGGTCCGCCCCCGTCGGCCGGGAAGCCGCGGAGTCGGCGGGTTTATTCGCGGCGGGCGGCGACCGACGGTATGGACTTCGCGGCCTTCGCCGAGCGGGCGGACGAACTCGAAGCCGAGGAGGCCGACCTCGCGACCGTCGGCCTGGTCGCGGGCGCGCTCGCCGACGCGGACGGGGACCTGGACGTCGTCGCGCGGTTCCTCCAGGGCCGGGTGTTCCCCGGCTGGGACACCCGGAAGCTCGCGGTCGGGCCGTCGCTCTGTCACGAGGCGATCGCCCGGGCGGCGGGCACGAACGTGACCGCCGACGACGTGGAGGACAGGCTGGCGGACACCGGCGAGATCGGCGCGGTCGCCGCGAGCTACGACTTCGGCGGGCAGACCGGGCTCGCCGCGTTCGGCGCCGGCGGTGCCGAAGGAAACGGCGGTATCCCCGCCGGAGCCGACGGGGCCGACGACGCGACCGGCGGGACGGACCTGACGGTCCGCGAGGTGTTCGAGTCGTTCGAGCGCGTCGCGGCCGCGGAGGGCGCCGGGAGCGAAGACGTCCGCCGGGACGTCCTGTTCGGCCTGTTCAACCGCGCGTCCCCCGCGGAGGCGAAGTACCTCGCGCGGCTCGTGCTCGGCGAGATGCGGGTCGGCGTCGGCGGCGGGACCGTCCGCGACGCGGTCGCCGAGGCGTTCCTCGGCGCGGACGTCACCACCCCCGTCGAGGACCGCCCGGAGGGCGACGATGCGGACGAACTGGTCGCCGCGGTCGAGGCGGCCCTCCAGGTGACCAACAACTTCGGTCGGGTCGCGGAACTCGCCCGGGAGGAGGGCGTCGACGGCCTGCGCGACGTCTCGCTGGAGGTCGGCCGGCCGGTCCGCGCCATGCTCGCGCAGGCGGGGACGGTCACCGGCGCGCTCGCGGAGTGGGACGAGGCGGCCGTCGAGACCAAGTACGACGGCGCCCGCGTCCAGTTGCACTACGACGGCGAGGAGGCGTCGGTGTACTCCCGGAACATGGAGGACGTGACCGACGCGCTGCCGGAACTGGTCGAACACGCCGAGACGCACCTCGCCGTCCCGGCCATCGTCGACGGCGAGGCCGTCGCGGTCGGGGAGGACGGCGAGCCGCTCCCGTTCCAGGAGATCCTCCGGCGCTTCCGCCGGAAGCACGACGTGGACCGCCTCCGCGAGGAGGTGACCGTCGAGCTCCGGGCGTTCGACTGCCTGCACGCCGACGGCGAGGACCTCCTCGACGCCCCGCTCACGGAGCGGTACGCGCGGCTCTCGGACGCCCTCGCCGAGGGCGTCTCGGAGCTGCTCGTCACGACGGACCCGGAACGGATCGAGGCGGTCGAGGCGAAGGCGCTGGCGGCGGGCCACGAGGGCATCATGCTCAAGAACCCCGACTCGACGTACTCGCCGGGCAAACGGGGGAGGAACTGGCTCAAGCGGAAGCCGGACGTGGAGACGCTCGATCTCGTCGTCACGGGCGCCGAGTGGGGCGAGGGGCGGCGCGCGAACTACCTCGGGACGTTCCTCCTGTCGGCGCGGAACGGCGACGCCTCGGGACGGAGCCCCGATGCACGCGAGACCGGGTCCCGCAAGGGGTTCGAGACCATCGGCAAGGTCGCGACGGGCATCACCGACGAACAGCTCGCGGAGCTGACCGAGCTCCTCGAACCGCACGTCGTCCGGGAGGAGGGGACCGACGTGGAGATTCGCCCCGAGGTCGTCTTCGAGGTGGGGTACGAGGAGATCCAGGCGTCGCCCACCTACTCGTCGGGCTACGCCCTCCGCTTCCCGCGGTTCGTCGAGGTCCGGACCGACAAGGACCCCGCGGACGCCGACTCGCTGGAGCGCGTCGAACGGCTCGCGGACGCGCAGTGACGTCGGAACGGGTTCCGACGCCCGGACGGGACGACAAGACACTTCACCCGACCGCACCGACCCCGACCATGACCATCCGCGCCGTCGTCGCGGACAACCCGCTCCCGACGACGTTCTCGCTCGCGTTCGTGCTCGCGCTGCTCGCCACGGCGGTCCACGCGTCGACGGCCGACTCGTTCGCGACGACGCTCCGGCTGGCCGCGCTCACCGCGGTCCTGTTCCTGTTCGCGGCGGGGTTCTGGGTCGGCCCGGTCGGGGAGCGGTACCTGTAAACGGTCCCGAACCGCACCACCGTCCATGACGGTTCGCCACGACTCGCTCCGGGTGGAGTGGCTCGGCTACGCGACGGTGCGCATCGAGACGGAGTCGGGGTTCGTCGTCTACCTGGACCCCGGCCGGTACGGCGTGCTCTCCGACTACCCGAAGGACGGCGACCTGGTCTGTGTGACCCACGACCACCACTACGACGGCGACGGCATCGAGCGCGTCGCGGCGCGGGACGCCACCGTCGTCGCCTTCGAGGGCGTCGACGCCTCGCGGATCGGCCGGGACGTCGTTCCCGTGGGGGAGCTCGACCGGGAGGTCGTCCGCGTCGGCGAGGAGGATCACCTGTCCGTCGGGGGGGTCGACCTGTGGACGGTCCCGGCGTACAACGACCCCGAGGGACCACACGCCCGCGCGGACGGCTCCGTCTCGCACCCCCGCGGGCTGGGCGTCGGCTACCGGCTCGCTATCGACGGCGTCTCCGTCTTCTGGCCCGGCGACGGCGACGCGCACGACGCGTACGCCGAACTCGACGTCTCGCTGTTCCTGGCGAACGTCGGCGGCGGCCCGGTGTCGGACAGACACGAGGCCGCCGACCTCGCCGAGCGGATGGACCCGGACCTCGTGCTCCCTGTCCACTACGACACCATCGAGATGCTGGAGGCGGACTCCGCCGCGTTCGCGGCGGACGTCGCCGGTCGCGGGATTCCGGTCGTGCTCGACGAGCGCGGCGTGGGCCAGTAGGGACGGGTGTGACGGGGGCGCCCCGGTGAGGTTCGCGTAAGGTTCTTCGCCCCGGCTGTTCGAGTGCTGGTAGCGTGCCCTCCGACGATCGGTTCTGTTCGGCCTGCGGCGCACGGCTCTCGCCCGGCGACCGGTTCTGCTCGCAGTGTGGGGACCCGGTCGCGGCGGCGGACCCGGGGAGCGTCGCGGAGGCCTCGTCGTCGCCGGGCGACGCCGACCGGGCGTGGCTCCGCCGTCGCGTGGCCGACTTCCGGGTGCGCGGCTGGACGGTCGAGCACGACCACGGCGACCGCGTGGTGCTCGCCGACAGGGGGTTCGGCTCGCTTCCGGTCCACGTCCTCCTGCTGGTGCTCACGGGCGGGGTCGGGAACGTCCTGTACGCGTGGTACCGCCACACCTCCGGGGCGCCGCGCCGGGAGATCCGCGCGGACGGCACCGAGCGGTCCTCCCCCGACGACGCGGGCCTCGGCGTGGACCACTGGACCGCCGCGGGCGCCACGTTCGGCTTCCTGCTCGTCGTCGCGGCCGCGGTCGTGCTCGCGGCCGGCGCTACCTCCGCCGCGTCGGGTCCGCTCGTGCCGGTCGCGGGGCTGCTGTTCGTCGCGATCGCGCTGGGGGTGACGTACTTCCCGCTCGCCGCGCGGCAGGGGGACGTGCCGCTCACGACTGTCGGCCGGAAGCGGACGGTCTCGACCGACCGACTGCGGAACCCGCCGGAGCCGTGTGCGGCCTGCGGCGACCGGATTCGGTCGGGCGTTCGTCGCGGTTACGCCGACCGGTGGTACCTCGCGGGGCTCCCGCTGCGGACCTACGAGTCGGGCGAGAACGTGTACTGTCGGGCGTGTTTCGAGGGCGGGAACGCCGGGGGCGACGTGGCTACCCCCGACGTCGACGCCGACGTGGACGGGGCGACCGAGCGCGCCTAGAGCACGCCCATCTCCTCGAGCCGGTCGGGGAGGTAGGTGTCGGTCACGAAGTCGAGCCCGCGGGAGGCGAGCGCCTGCTGTTCGGACTTCTTCCCGATGTCGAGCTGGAGCTCGATCTGCTCCTCCCAGAAGTCGGTCTGGAAGCGCGGGTCCTCGAGTTCGGACTCCAGCGCGTTCACGTCCGAGTCGGAGAGCGGGTCGGTCGGGAGGTCGTAGTCGACGATGTCCTGCGGGCGGATGCCGACGTACTCGGCCTCCGGGGTCGCGAGGTACTCCGAGAGGTGCGCGGACTTGATGGAGCCGTACGCGACCGAGCCGAAGATGCGGTAGGACCACGGGTCGCCGTCAGTGAACACCAGCACCGGGAGGTCGAGTTCGTCGTGGAGCCGCTTGGTGATGCGGCGGGTCGCCCGCGCCGGCTGGCCCTTCAGGTGGACGACGAGGCAGTTGTACTCGTCGTCGAAGCCGTTCTCGACGAGCCGGTCCCGCATCCCGCCGGTCTCGACGCACATGACGAAGTCGATGTCGTGGTCGAGAAAGTCGATGGTGTCCGGGTTGTTGGGGATCTGGTAGCCGCCCTCGCCGACGTCCTCCTGACAGTGGATCTCGCGCTCGCCGCGCCGGGTCTGTTCGCGGAGCTCCAGCGGGCCCATCAGCGTCGCGCCCGACTCCTCGGGCCGCATGTGGAAGTCCTCGCGGGTGACCTCCGAGACGATCTCGAGGTCCTCGACGAGCTGGTTCGACTCGTCCTGGTCGCTGAACTGCGCCTCCTTCGAGTCCCACGACTCGCTGAGGTAGTACAGCTCACGCAGGGTGGACGAGCGGTCCTCCTCCAGTTGCTGGGCGAGGAAGTCGACGGTGTAGATCGCCTTGAGGAGCTTCCTGGCCCCGCGGACGGAGTTGGCCGTCCGCGAGGAGGTGCGGTCGCCGTACACCCAGACGTCGCTGTCCTCGTCGAAGACGATGTTGCTCTTCGTCCGGGTGGGAAGCGTCATCCGCGGGACGTCCCCCTGGTCGAACTGGTCGTAGAACTCCGCGGCCAGCTCGACGAGCTGTTCGCGGGCCCGTTCCTCGTTCAGTCGCGCGTCCGTCTCGGAATCGGAATCAGTGCTCATCTATGCGTTCACCGTGAGTTTCTCCGCCTCGACGCCGTCGACGTTCACGTCGAACTCGGCGTCGTCGGTCACCGTGTACTCGAGGGTCGCCTCCTCGCCGCCGGGGACGCTGGGCGACCACTTCACGAACCACTCCCCGTCGAGGTCGACGACCTCGGCGCCGTCGGACACGTTCGCCGGTTCGGCGGAGACGATGTCGGTCACGTCGGGCTCCTCCGTCCGGTCGGAGTGGTTCTCGACGACGAGCTTGACGGTGTCGCCGTCGCGCTCGCGCTCGACGCTGACGTTGTTCATGATCCGGGCCATCGCGCCGTCGATGTTCGGGCGCTCGCGGTCGACGACGTCGGCGACCTTGTCGGCCATCTCGGGGAGGATGCGCCCGAGGACGTCCTGCTTCTGCCGGCGCTTCTGGAGCGAGCGGCGCTTGTTGAGGTACGACTTCAGTTCGCGGGCTGCCTCCCTGACCGCGAGTTCGATCTCGTCCTCGATGGCCGGGATGTTCGCGAGCGCGTCCTTCGACTCGCTCGTGAACGGGACGTTCGTGGAGGCGACGTGGATGGAGATGACGGCCGGCCCGCTCGGCATCCCGGAGCCGCCCGGCTGGTCGAGCCCGTAGTTGCGCCAGCCGATGGACTTCACCACGTCGGTCGTCGCACACGCGCCCCGCTGGTAGACGAGCGGGACGCGGTTGGCGAACCGGAGCAGGTCGACCGACCCCTCGGCCTCCAGGTCGCCGCCGTAGGCGATGCCGGCCTCGACGATGAACGGGTCGCCGCCGTGGACGTCCGCGTCGCGGGTCGCCGCGGCGTAGAAGTCGGCGTCGAACTCCTTCTTCAGCCCCGCCTCCACCAGTTCCGAGGTGATGGGGGCGAGACAGTCCGTCGGCGGCGCGAGGATGTCCGTTTCGCGCATCCCCTCCAGCAGCGCGGAGGCGGCGTCGCGGTCCCCGGCCACGTCCCGGACCTTCGGGAGGTCGTCGGGGACCGTCGCCATCCGGCTCCACAGCGCCTCGACGACGTTCTCGCGGGCGGTCCCGCCGAACGTGGCGTCGTCGTACTCCTCCGTGTCGGCGGCCGCCTCGTCGACCCAGGCCCGGAGGGTCCGCCTCGTCGCGCGGTGTCGGTCGCCGTCGGCGGCGACGCGGCGGGCCAGTCGCTCGGCGACCCCGTGTTTCGTCGCGTCGTCCTTCCGGGTCGAGGTGGCCTCCTCGACGACCGCGTAGAGGTCCGGGGTGAGCCGATCGACGTCCTCGTCCGGGTCGTAGGCGGTCAGTTCCGTCCACGCGGCCTCGACGGCGTTTTCCCTGACCGTGCTCCCGAACGTGACGCCGTGCTCCTCCTCGGTCGCGTCCGCGACGTTGTCCACGACCTCGACGAGTTCGTGGTGGGCGGTGTGCTCGCGGGACGTGAGCGTCCCGGCCGCCTCCTCGGCGAAGAAGTCGGTCGCGCTCGCGCCCTTGTTCGTCACGGCCTCGACCAGCGCGGCCTCGAGGTCGGCGTCGACCCCGGCGCTCCAGCACATCCCGCGGCCGAAGTGGCGGTCGCGGAAGCCGGCACACACCTTGTCGGCGGTCTTCTTCCCGACCCGGGTGAACTCCTCCTGGAGGAAGCCGGAGACGCTGTACGACTCCGTGGCCTCCAGCATCTTGATGAGCGTCCCGAGCTCGACGCCGTGGGGGTGCGGGCGGATCTCCTCGGTCTCGGCCGGGAGCCGGTCCGTCCCGCGCTCGAACTTCATCGGCTCGTCGCTCCCGGGTTCGCGGAGTTCGAGGCGCGCGTGGGGGTTGACGACCGCCGTGTGCTTGATGTAGTCGTGGAGCTGGGTCCGGGCGCGCATGTTCGCCTCCATCTCGACCTCGATGCGCGTCCCGTGCGGGCGGTCCCAGGAGGTCGGCTCGTCGGCCTTGATCTCCGGCTCGTTCGTGTCCGTGTCGATGATGAGCTCGAAGTACTGCGCCTGGGCGTCTCCCTTGGGCCGGCTGGTGATCTTCGCGGGCTTTCCGGAGGTGAGCTGGGAGTAGAGGACGGCGGCGGAGATGCCGATCCCCTGCTGGCCCCGGGACTGCTCGCGGGCGTGGAACCGGGAGCCGTACAGGAGCTTCCCGAACACCTTCGGGAGCTGTTCCTTCGTGATCCCGGGCCCGTTGTCCTCGACGATCAGCCGGTAGTAGTCGCCGACCTCCCGGATCTCGACGTAGATGTCGGGCCGGATGCCGGCCTCCTCGCAGGCGTCGAGGGCGTTGTCGACCGCCTCCTTGACGGCGGTGACGAGCCCGCGGGCCCCCGAATCGAAGCCCAGCATGTGCTTGTTCTTCTCGAAGAACTCGGCGATGGAGATCTCCCGCTGGCTCTCGGCCAGCTCGTCGGCGATCCCCTCCTCCTCGCCGAGCTGCGACTGGAACGACGTCATTCTCGTGAGGGTCCCTACCGGGCGGGGGCTTAAAACGGCTTCTCCAGCGGAGTGTAAGTGAAATCGGGAGGCGACGCGCCGACGAACAGCCGCGTTCGGGGCGACGAGCGGACCGTTGGCACGCCCTGCGGGCGGGATTCGGCCAGGGCGTCCGGCCGCCCATCGGACGCTGCGCGCGTCGGGTTCCGGGTGGCACCCGTCGGGCGTCGGGGAGACCTGTCGGGCACGAGGTGGATGTCTTGCGGCCGTCGCACATGTGCGCGCGCGTGCGGGGAATTTATAGGAGGGGACCTACTAGAGATGGTAAGGTTCCTATGTCAGGTTCAGGGGATAGTGAGTACGGCGCCGGGCAGATTCAGGTCCTGGAGGGACTCCAGGCCGTTCGGAAGCGTCCGGCGATGTACATCGGCTCTACCGACACCCGCGGACTCCACCACCTCGTCTACGAGGTCGTCGACAACTCCATCGACGAGGCGCTCGCGGGTCACTGCGACGAGATCGGGGTAACGGTCCACGACGACGGCTCCGTCTCCGTGTGCGACGACGGGCGCGGCATCCCGGTGGACACCCACGAGAAGTACGACCGCCCCGCCCTGGAGGTCATCATGACGGTCCTCCACGCCGGCGGGAAGTTCGACAACAAGTCCTACCAGGTCTCGGGCGGCCTCCACGGCGTCGGCGTCTCCGTGGTGAACGCGCTGAGCGAGACGCTCACGGTCGAGGTGAAACGCGACGGCGCGGTCTGGCGCCACGAGTTCGACCGTGGGGAACCGGTCGAGGGCGCGTTCGAACGCGTCCGCGGGATGGACGCGGACGAGGAGACGGGGACGCACATCCGGTTCTGGCCGGACACGGAGATCTTCGAGACGACCGACTTCTCGTTCGACACGCTCGCGAACCGCCTCCGCGAACTGGCGTTCCTCAACTCGGGCGTCGAGATCACGCTCTCGGACGAGCGCGACGACACCGCCGAGACGTTCCACTACGAGGGCGGCATCCGCGAGTTCGTCGGCTACCTCAACGAGACGCGCACGCCGCTGCACGGCGACGTCATCTACTTCGAGGCCGAGGAGGTCGTCGAGGACGGGCCCGTGCAGGTCGAGGTCGCGCTGCAGGCCACCGACGAACTGCAGGGGTCGGTCCACGCGTTCGCGAACAACATCAACACCCGCGAGGGCGGGACCCACCTCACCGGCTTCAAGACCGCGCTCACGCGGGTCGTCAACGACTACGCGAACGGGAACGACCTCATCGGCGACATCGACGGCAACCTGAAGGGGGAGGACGTGCGCGAGGGGCTCACCGCGGTCATCTCCGTCAAGCACCCCGACCCCCAGTTCGAGGGGCAGACGAAGACGAAACTCGGCAACTCGGAGGTCCGCGGCGTCGTCGAGTCCGCGGTCCACGAGGGGCTGGGGACGTACTTCGAGGAGCACCCCGACGTCGCCGAGGCGGTCGTGAGCAAGGCGGCGGAGGCCGCCCGCGCCCGGCAGGCGGCAAAGAAGGCCGAGGAGCTGACCCGCCGGAAGTCCGCGCTCGAGTCGACCGCGCTCCCGGGGAAGCTCGCCGACTGCCAGTCGCGCGACCCGAGCGAGGCCGAACTGTTCATCGTGGAGGGCGACTCCGCCGGCGGGTCGACCAAGCAGGCCCGCAACCCGGAGAACCAGGCGGTGCTTCCCATCCGCGGGAAGGTGCTGAACGTCGAGAAGCACCGGCTCGACCGCGTGCTGGAGAACGACCAGATCCGGAACATCGTCACCGCCGTCGGCACCGGCATCGGCGACGAGTTCGACGTCGACGACGCGCGCTACCACAAGATCATCATGGCGACCGACGCGGACGTGGACGGCGCCCACATCCGGACGCTGCTTCTCACGTTCTTCTACCGCCACATGCGCCCGCTGCTCGAGGCGGGCTACCTGTACGCGACGAAGCCGCCGCTGTACCGCATCCGCTACCGCGGGGAGACGTACGACGCGATGACCGAGGAGGACAGGGAGCGCATCATCGAGGAGAAGTGCGACGGCAACCCGACCCAGGTCCAGCGGTTCAAGGGGCTCGGCGAGATGAACCCCGAACAGCTCTGGGACACGACGATGGACCCCGAGAAGCGCATCCTGAAGCAGATCACCGTCGACGACGCGGCGGCGGCCGACCGGATGTTCAACGTCCTCATGGGGGACGCCGTCGAGCCGCGAAAGCAGTTCATCAAGGACCACGCTCCCGAGGCGGAGTGGGTCGACATCTGAGGAAGACATGAGTTCAGAACCACCAGTCGATCCGAGCGACGTCAGAGCCGCGCAGGTCGAACACGTCCGCATCGAGGAGGAGATGGAGCAGTCGTACATCGACTACGCGATGTCCGTCATCGCCGGCCGGGCGCTCCCGGACGTCCGCGACGGCCTCAAGCCGGTCCACCGGCGCATCCTCTACGCGATGCACGAGATGGGACTCACCGCGGGCTCGGGCCACCGGAAGTCCTCCTCCATCGTCGGCGAGACGATGGGCGACTTCCACCCGCACGGGGACGCGGCCATCTACGACACGCTCGTCGGCATGGCCCAGGAGTTCTCCATGCGGTACCCGCTCGTCGACGGGCAGGGGAACTTCGGCTCGATGGACGGCGACCCGGCCGCGGCGCCCCGGTACACGGAGGCCCGGATGGCCCCCATCGCCGAGGAACTGCTCGCGGACATCGAGCGCGACACAGTCGACTTCTCCCCGAACTACGACGACCGCCTCGAGGAGCCGGACGTGCTCCCCGCGGCGTACCCGAACCTGCTCGTCAACGGCTCGACGGGCATCGCGGTCGGGATGTCCACGAAGGTCCCGCCGCACAACCTCGGCGAGGTGATCGACGCGACCGTCGAACTCATCGAGAACCCCGACGCGACCGTCGCCGACCTCATGAGACACGTCAAGGGGCCGGACTTCCCGACCGGCGCGAACATCGTCGGCCGGAACGCGGTCCGCAAGGCGTACGAGACGGGCCGCGGTCGGGTCCGCGTCCGCGCCGAGTTCGAGACCGAGGAGTTCGACGGCGACCGGCAGCGCATCGTCGTCACCGAACTCCCCTACCAGGAGAACAAGGCACGCCTCGTCGAGCGCATCGCGGAGGACGTGAACGAGGGCGTCATCGAGGGCATCTCCGACCTGCGCGACGAGTCCGACCGCGACGGCGTCCGCGTCGTGGTCGAGCTGAAGCGCGGCGCCAACGTCGAGGTCGTGAAGAACCAGCTCGTCGAGCACCACCTCGAGACGACGTTCGGCGTGATCAACCTCGCGCTCGTGGACGGCCAGCCGCGTGTGCTCTCCCTGAAGGAGACGCTCGAGGAGTACGTCGAGCACCGAAAGGACGTCGTCACCCGTCGGACCGAGCACGAACTCGGCGAGGCCGAGGACCGCGCCCACATCCTCGAGGGCCGGCTCAAGGCGCTCGACAACGTCGAGGACGTCGTCGAGACCATCCGGAAGAGCGAGGACCGCGACGAGGCGCGCGCCGCGCTCCGCGAGACGTTCGACTTCTCGGAGGCGCAGGCCCAGCACATCGTCCGGATGCAGCTCGGCTCGCTCACGTCGCTCGAGTCCGCGGAGATCGAGGAGGAGTACGAGGAGGTCACCGCCCGCATCGAGCGCCTCGAGGAGATCCTCGCCTCCGAGTCGGAGCTCATGTCGGTCATCAAGACGGAGCTGGGCGAGATCAAGGAGGAGTACGACGACGACCGCCGGACCGGGTTCGTCGAGGACACCGGGACGGTCACCCACGAGGACCTCATCCCCGAGGAGGAGTCGGTCGTCGTCGTCAGCGAGGACGACTACATCAAGCGCATGCCGGCCGCGGAGTTCCGCGCGCAGAACCGCGGCGGGAAGGGAATCATCGGCGCGGACCTCAAGGAGGGCGACCGAGTCTCCTCGGTGTTCCTCGCGTCCACGCACGACTACCTGCTCTGTTTCACCACCCACGGGCAGGTGTACCAACTGAAAACGTACCAGGTGCCCGAGATGGGCCGGACCGCTCGCGGGAAGTCCGCTGTGAACGTCCTCGACCTGGACGAGGGCGAGGAGATCACGGCCGTCGTCAACTGCGACGACATCGGCGCGGGGACCGACGGCGAGGACGTAGCCGGCGGGGACGGGGTCGGCGCGGACGGAGCGGACCCGGCGGACCCGGCGGCCGAGGCCGGCGAGCAGTACCTCACGATGGTCACCCGCGACGGCTACGTGAAGCGGACTGCCGGCGAGGAGTTCGAGAACATCCTCTCGACCGGCATCCGGGCGATCAGGCTCGAGGACGGCGACGAACTCGCCGACGTGGAGGTCACCCACGGCGACCACGACCTCGTCGTCGGGACCCGCGGCGGGATGGCCATCCGGTTCGACGAGTCCGAGGTGCGGGCGATGGGCCGCTCGGCCCGCGGCGTCCGCGGCATCGAACTGACCGGGGACGACACCGTCGCCGGTCTCGCTGCCATCGACGGGACCCAGCACGACTGGGTGCTCACCGTCACGGCGAACGGATACGGCAAGCGGACCGACCTCGACGAGTACCGGACCCAGAGCAGGAACGGGAAGGGGCTCATCGACATCAAGACGAACGAGCGAAACGGCCCCTCGTGCGCGGTCGAGGCCGTCTCGTCGGGCGACCACCTCTTCGCCATGAGCGCCGGGGGCCAGATCATGCGGACCCGCGTCGAGGACGTCTCGACCATCGGTCGGAACACGATGGGCGTGAAGGTGATGGATCTCGACCCCGACGACCTGGTCGCGTCCGTGGACGTGCTCCCCGCCGCGCGCGTCGAGGACGGGGACGAGTCCGGGGCGTAACCGCTCCCGCGGAACCGTTCTAGCGATCCGGCGGCCGCGACGGTCCGTCGGGGTTCGATCGCGACCCGACCTCGCGTCCGTCGGCGGTGCGGATCGTCACCTCGACCGACCAGTCGGGAACCGACGTGGACGGGAACGACAGCGTCCAGGTACCGGCCGGGTCGGCCAGGTCCTGCTCGGCGTAGGCGGCGAGGATCAGGTCCGAGAGCCCCGCCTCGAACGCGGCGCGGCGACCGGCCGGTTCGCCCGTCCCCGCGGCGGCCCGCTCGGCCGGTCCCGGCTCCCCCGCCCGTTCCGATTCCGCCGTCGGCTCCGCCTTCCCGGTCGACTCCGCCGCGTCCGTCGGTCCAGACCCGATCGCGGTGATCACGACCTCCACGTCCGGGACCCCGGGATCCTCGTGCGTGAGCAGGCGTCGTCCGGCCACGTCGACGTCGTGGGCGAACGCTTCGAGAACGGTCCGGCCGAGCCTGCCCTCGAAGTCGTCCTCGTACATCCGTTTCGGAGGCGTCACGTCGGGTTCGCCCCGACGAGCGTCAGGAACGGTTCGACGGCCGCGATCCGGTCCCTCGGATCCACGACGGCACGGTCCGAGCCGACGGTGACGAACCCCAGCCGTTCGAGCGACGGGAGGTCGCTGTGAACGAGGCCGACGTGTCGCTTGCGGACGGCCTCCCCGTCGCCGTCGGCGTCCGCGAGCGCCCACGCCAGATCCGCGATCGCGGTCGGTTCGTCCCGGTGGGCAAGGAGATACCGGAGCACCTCCCTCCGTCGGCGGGTGCCCAACGCTTCGAACAGTTCACCCGCGGACGGGGACTCGCTCCCCCCCAACGGGCGGCTCTCGCGCGACCGAACGTCGACGACCACGTCGAACCGCGGTCGGAGCGCGGGAAACGCGGTCTCGTCCGGCGGGAGGCGGAACACCCCGACGGCCTCGCAGGCCGAGACGGCCCCCGTGAGCCGATCGACGAGCTCCGCGTACGAGGTCGCGTCGTACCGCTCGACCATCGCGTCCACGAACACCGCGTGACGGTCGCACCCCTCGTCCAGGTCGCGCAGCTGCTCCTCGACGCGGGAGACGAGTTCCGGTATCGTGACCGCGTCGTCGACGGGCCGGACCAGCCCGGGGTCCGGCCCGCCCTCGACGGTCGCGGCGGCCGATCGAACGTCGCTCCCGATCGCGACCAGCGACGCGTCGTGGAACCGTCCCCGATCGCGGCGACGCCAGCAGTCGACCATTGCGAGCGGGTCTCGATCGGCCGTCACCGCCACCACCCCGACCGCCTGCCCGCCTCCGATCAGGAGGTCGGTACAGAGGCTCCCGACTGCGTCGTTCCCAGCTGCCGCGATCAGCGCGTTGTCCCCTCGATCCAATAGCGACGGATTCGCACCCATATTATTCGACACCGGTTACGGGTAATAAACGACGTATAATAAATCACACTGGCGGTACTCGGCGGTTCGGGACGGCGATGTGACACGTCAGTGGCTCGCGCACCCGCTTCGCGGCGAGACGCTTCGACGAGGCGCCTTCGCGTCGACGCCTGCGGCTACCCTCCGCCTACCCGGCCCGCCGGGATCGCGTCGCTCGAACGCGCCCCGGTACGCGATCCATAACGATACGGCCCTCGCCGAAACCGGAAGCCGTGTTCGGGCGGACGCCCGGACACGTCCAGGTGACCACCCATGAGAACACACCAGCTCCCCACGAGACCCGCGGACGACCCACGACTGATCGGCGCGCTGTTCGTGCTCTCGATCTTCGGCTCCCGGACGGGGACGGCGTCCGCGGCCGGTTGCGGGGCGTATCACGGTCCCTGAGCGTCGAGCCGGTCGGGGACGCCCTCCACCACCAGCTCCCCGTCGATCACGGCGGGGCTCGTGAACCGCTCGAAGAACCGGACTGCCTCCTCGGCGTCGAGCCGGAAGGGGCCGGACGACCCCGGCGCGAGCGAGTGGCGGTCGTTCGAGGGGACGAGCGGGTACGCGGCCGTCCCCATCCCTCCCTCCGACGGGAGGAACGTGTGGGCCGTCAGTTCCACGGTCCCATCGCCGAGCGGCTCCACCTCGCAGGCCATCGGGGCGCCGTTCTCGCTCTGGGCGACGTCGACGGTCCCGTCCCCGACGACGAGGTAGTAGCCGCCGAGGACGTGGCCGACGCGGGCGAGCGAGAGCGCCGCCCGGAGCGGGAACCCGCGGTTCAACAGCCCCGCCATCGCCCGGCCGACGTCGACCGCGCCGTCGTTTATCACGTCGCTCAGCGTGACGACTCCGCCGAGGGCGCCCCGTTCGACGAGCGCCACCCCCTGTTCGTACGAGCGGCAGCCGTTGAGGAGGAACGCGTCGACGCCCACGTCGTCGATGCTCCCGGCGTCGAGGGTCCCGTCCGGGCACCGGAACCCGCCCGGGTCGACGTGGCCGACGTAGTGGAGGTAGTCGGTCCCCGCCTCGAGGGTCCGACGGAGTTCGACCGTCGAGAGTCCCGTCTCGATGGAGACGGACGAGGGGAGCCACTCCCAGTCGCGGTAGACGTCCGCGGCCGCCCTCGACTCCTCGTCCATCCCGGCGCCGTTCACCACGACGGTGATGTCGATCGGCCCCCCGTCCGGCTCCCTGCCGAGCGCGTTCCGGTACGACGCGGGGACCCCCTTGCTCGCGTTCCACGGCGTCCCGGGGCCGAACCACACCTGCTCGACCGCGTCGGACTCCGGGAGCGCGACGACCGGTTCGGCGGGCGCGTCCACGGCGCTCGACCGCCGGACGAACGGGCGGCTCCCCCCGTCCGCGAGGTACTCGGAGACCACCCGCCCCCGGAGCCCCGACGCGGGGACGCGCTCCGGCGTCCTGACCCGGACCGCGGCGAGTTCGTCGAGGACGAACGGGAGCGTCTCGACGCCAGCGGGGTCCGGCGGGAAGCACGCGACGAGACGCCACCTCGGGAGCCGTTCGGCGACCTCCCCGTGTTCGACGTCGAGGTACGCCGGGAGCCGTTCGGCGAGCGGTTCGTCGTACAGCCGTTCGAACTCGGGGCCGACGACCGACTCGACGGCCGCTCGCTCGTGGAGGTCGACGCCGGCGTACCCCTCGCCCCGGAGCAGGCAGTCGAGGAAGAACGTCCGTTCGAGGACGCGCCGAACCGTCGACTCGAGCCCGCCCTCCGCGGTCAGGTCGAACTCGACGCCCGCGTCGGTGACCAGGCGGGGCTGCTCGCCGTCGACGACGTCCGCGCCGAGGTAGTAGGCGAGCGGAGCGGCCGTGAACAGCGCCTCGAGCGTCGGCGGGAGCTCCAGACGGACGCCCGTCTCCGGACGGGCGATCCCGTCGGGGATCGAGAGCGACTCCCCGAGTTCGATCAGGGGCGGGTGGCCCCTGAGGGTGGGATAGGACCGCTCGGGGCCAGTCGTCTTCAGCGCGGACGAGAGCGCGGAGACGGCGGCCCGGAGGTCGTCCGGGTCCGTCGTCGTCGTGATCGTCCCCGAGGGGCGGTCGTGGTAGGACCGGGCGCCGACGACGACGTCGGTCGCCTCCGGGAACCCGATCCGGACCCCGTCCGGCCCGGCGACGAGTTCGAGCGCGGACTCGGCGGTGAGATACACCTTGATCGGCGCGGTGACCTCGACGACGTACTCGGCCTCCGGGAGCGTCCGCACCGGCGCGGAGTTGGCGTCCACGACCACCTCGCCGTCCGCGTCCCGCACGAGTAGGTCGACGAGTCGGGAGAGCACCAGCTCGCGAACGGTGACGAGCGCGGCGGCCCCGACCGGCACGCGGAGCCCCGCGGGGTCGACGTCGGCCGGACGGACCGCGCGGTCGGTTCCCAGGCTCACCCGCCGGCGCTCGATCGGATCCCGGATCTCGATCCCCCCTTCCTCCCCCTCGATCGTCGGGTCCATGCGTCCTCGTCCCCGGAACGGTCGACGGTCGGCTTATAATTTCCCTTAAAACAGATGGGAAATAAACATGTCCGGCGGCGTCAACGAACTCACCCCGAGCGTGTGTCCTCCAGTTCGTAGTAGGCGCCACAGCACGCGGTCGACTCGACCCGACGGGCCTGCTCCGACGGCGGTAGCTCCGCCAGCCGCGTCGTCTCGCACTCCCGGCACCTGTCGAACAGCACGTCGCCGCAGTCGCGACACCGGAGGAGGTAGCGACCCCGGTGGAACGCAGGGCAGCGGTGGTCCGCGTCGACCGCCTCCGCGCGCTCCCGGAACCATGCGCCGTGGCCCGTCGTTCCGAACCGCTGGAACTGCTCGAGGTGGATCAGTTCGTGTCGGATCGTCCGGCGCCACTCGGCCTCGTCGTAGGCGTCCACCGCACGCCGGGAGCAGACCACCTCGCAGGCGTCGAGGTCGTCGAACCGGGACCGGGAGAGCGCCGACCCGTGCTCCCGCCTCGCTGCGGTCCAGTCGAGCGGGACGCCGACCTCCGCGCCGGGGACCGTCGGGTGCCGCACGGCCGCCGCGCGGCGCTTCGCCCGGCGGGAGACGCGCCACTCGACGTTCCGGTCGAGGTTCGCGTCGAAGCCGAACTCGACGACGGCGACCCGGGCGTAGCGGCGGCTGTAGGCCAGCACGTCCTCGTCCGTCCGGATGGCGTCGAAGTCGATGTCGACCGTGACGGCGGGGAAACCATCGTTCTATCGGTACGAAGGACCCGACGGCGAACGGCCGACCCGTCCACGGCGGTAGGCACCAGCGCACCCACCGCGAGGGTGGGAGGCGGGGCGAAGCCCCGCCGACCGAGCGAGCGGCCTTTTGGCACTGACGAGCGGAGCTCGTCATGTGGCCAGAAACCGTCGGTTTCCGGCAGCATTACGGGAAATCGAAGGTCTCCCGTCAGCAGTGGGATTCCGGAGGAATCCCCCAACAGGAACGGGTTTTGCGGGGGTCCGGCCGCAGCGCGTCGGCGGAGCCGACGCGCGAGGACGCGCCCCCGCAAAAGGGGTTCTATAGGATCCGCTTCCCGAACGCGCTCGCGGCCAGTTCGGTCGCCAGTTCCGCGGTCTCGTTGTGCTCGTCGAGCACCGGGTTCACCTCGACGACCTCCATCGATCGGAGGACGTCCGACTCCGCGACCCGCTCCATCGCGTAGTGGGCCTCGCGGTAGGTGACGCCGCCGCGCACGGGGGTCCCGACGCCCGGCGCGATTCCGGGGTCGAGCCAGTCGAGGTCGAGGCTCACGTGGACGCCGTCGACGCCGTCGCCGGCCACCGTGATGGCCGCCTCCACCACGTCGGTGATGCCGCGCTCGTCGATGTCCGACATCGTGTAGGCCGTCATCTCGCTGCCGCGGATCGCCGCCCGTTCGGTGTCGTCGAGCGCCCGGAGGCCGACGTAGACGACGTTCTCCTCGCGCAGCCGCGGGGCGTTCGCCCACTCGACGCCCGCCCACTCAGCGTGGCCGAGCGCCGCGGCGAGCGGCATCCCGTGGACGTTGCCCGAGGGCGAGGTGGTCGGCGTGTTGTAGTCGCCGTGGGCGTCGAACCAGACGGCGCCGACGTCGGCGTCCCTCGCGCTCCCGCGGAGGCTTCCGATGGCGACCGAGTGGTCGCCGCCGAGCACGAGCGGGGTCGCGCCGTCCGCGACGGTGTCTGCCACCGCGTCGGCGAGTCGATCGCTCACGTCCTCCGTCTCGCGGAGGAACTTCGCGTTCCCCTCGCTCGGCGTCCGGTAGTCGGGGTCGCGCTCCTCCGCGCGCGGGACGGGCAGGTCGCCGGCGTCCTCGACCTCCACGCCGGCGGCCGCCAGTTCGCGCGCCAGCCCCGCGTACCTGATGGCCGAGGGGCCCATGTCGACGCCGCGCCGGTCCTGGCCGTAGTCCGTCGGCACGCCGATGATGTGGACGGCGGTCATGTCTCGAGTGTTCGGCGACGCGGGTAAAGTGATGTCGAAGCGGGCGGTGGTCGGCCGGCGCGACCGGAGCCCCGGCGTGGGCGGGTTACCCGGTCGCTAACAAATCCCCCGTTCCGGCTACCCTCGCCCGTGCGCCACACACGGAGAGCGGTAGTCGCGAGCGCGTTCGGGCTGTTGAGCGGCTGTGCCGTCTCGGGGGGCTTCGGCGCGACGTCCCCGACGGGGACCCGAACCGGCACGTCGGGGACCGGGCCGACCGAGCCGACCCCGTCCCCCACCCCCGGACCGGTCGACTCCGGGCGAACGATCCCGCCGGTCTCCCACCCGGGGACCCGGGCCCCGCCGCTCCCGGCCGGCCCCCTCCCGGGCGTGGAGAACCCCGTCCTGACCCCGGACGACGTCACGGACTTCGGCGACGTCACGCTCGTCGCCGACCCCTTCCTGTTCGTCGAGGACGGGGAGTGGCACCTCTTCTTCGAGGTGTACAACGAGGACCGCGATCCCGACGCGGTCATCGGACACGCGCGCAGTTCCGAGGGGCGCGACTGGGAGTACACGGGCGTGGTGCTCGAGAAGGACGCCCACACGTCGTTCCCGCTCGTCTGGAAGTGGGAAGGGGAGTACTACATGTGCCCACCCACGGGCCGGAACGTCGAACTCTGGCGAGCGCGGTCGTTCCCCGACGACTGGGAACTCCTCGGGAACCTCCTCGAGGCCGAGTACTACCCGCACGACCCGGTCATCTTCCGCTACGAGGGACGATGGTGGCTGTTCACCGACCGGGGAAACGACGCCGTGATGGCCTTCCACAGCGAGGACCTGGAGTCCACGGGCTGGAAACCACACGCGGGGAACCCCGTAGTGACCGACCGGCTGAAGGGGGCGCGACACGCCGGACGGCCCGTCGTCGTCGGCGATCGGCCCTACCTCTTCCGCATGGACCTGCGTGACGAGTACGGGGACAAGGTCCGGGGCTACGAGGTCACGGAGCTCACGACGACGACGTACGCCGACCGCGAACTCCCCGAGTCGCCCGTCCTCTCCGAGAGCGGCGTCGGCTGGAACGCGGAGGCCATGCACCACTTCGACCACTGGTGGGACGGCGACGGCTGGCTCTGTGCGGTCGACGGCGAACGCGGCGGGTCGCCGGAGGGGCGGTACGCCATCGGCCTCTACTACGTGCCGGCGGACGCGTCGCCGCGGCAGTCCAGCCTCCCCGCCGACCGCTCGCGGACGGCCGCCTACTACACGTTCGACGGGCACGATGGAGTCGCCGTCGACCAGCGGGGGAACCGGCGCCCGGGCGTCGTCTTCGACGCGGAGGCGGGGTCGGTCGACGGGGTTCCCGGCCGGACGTTCGCCGAGGGGACGAGCAGGGTCGTGTTCCCGTACACGTACGTGTCGACGCTGGACGGCGACGCGTTCTCGCTCGTGACGTACGTACGACCCGCGGTCCGTAGCCGGAAACGGACGCTCCTCGAGTACGGGAAGCACGACGGCGAGACCAACCTCCGGGTCGAACGGAACGGGAACGCGTCGTGGACGGTTACGGCAGCGGGTCGGGACGACGACGTCTCGTTCACCGCCGAGGGAGGTCCCGACGACGCGACGCTGGTGCAGGTGGCGCTGACGTACGTCAGGGGGAGCGGGTTCGGCTTCCACACGAACGGGGTCGAACGTGGCCGGGGAGGCGACCCCGGTTCGGTCGTCGAGTACAACGACTACCTCGTCCTCGGCGCCGACCGGCGGGGCGAGTCGCCGTGGACCGGGTGGATCGGCCCGTTCGGCGTCCACGACGCCGCGCTGACGGGGCCGGAACTCGACGCGATGGACGCGGAACTCCGGGCCGGCTAGCGGATCGTCCGCGTTCGCCTCCGGGCACCGACGGACTCCCCGACGAGGTGAACCCCGGCCGACGGGTCGACGGAAGGTATTTTGGCCCCCTTACAGTCGCCACCGTATGCGACTCGTGCAGTTGCGCGTTCCGGCGGACGACCGCGAGCCCGTTCTGGACGCGCTCGACGAGCATGGGGTTGACTTCGTCGACACGCCCGAGGCGGACGGGGACGCGACGCTCGTCCACTTCCCGTTGCCGACCGAGGCCGTCGAGAGCGTCGTCGACGCCGTCCACGAGGCGGGCCTCAACGACGACGACTACGTCGTGGTCGCCAGCGCCGAGACGGCTCGCTCGCCTCGGTTCGACGAACTCGAAGAGGAGTACGTCAACGGGTCGGGCGAGGAGGACGCCATCACGGAGGCGGAACTCCGGTCGAAGACGCTGAACCTCACGCCGAGCAGGCTGGTGTACTACGCGATGACGCTTCTCAGCGTGCTCGTCGCGACCGCGGGGCTCGTGCTCGACGCCCCGTCGGTCGTCGTGGGCGCGATGGTCATCTCCCCGCAGGTGGGCGCCTCGCTCACCGCCGCCGTGGGCGCGACCATCGACGACCGACCGATGCTCCGGGACGGGATCAGGATGCAGGTGTACGCGCTCGCCGGGTCGGTGCTCGCGGCCGCCGCGTTCGGCTGGGCGCTCCGTAACGCCGGCTTCGTCCCGCCGGTCCTCGACATCTCCACGGTGGACCAGATCAGCACCCGGACCTCGCCGGGGCTGCTCACCCTGTTGGTGGGACTGTGTGCCGGCGCGGCCGGCGGGTTCAGCCTCGCGTCCGACGTCCCGGAGTCGCTGGTCGGCGTCGCGGTCGCCGTGGCGCTCGTCCCCGCGGCGGCCGCCTCGGGCATCGGGGTCGCGTGGGGCTACACCGGCGTCGCGGTCGGCGCGGGGGTGCTGTTGCTCGTCAACGCCGTCTCCATCAACGCCGCCGCGGTCGGCGTCCTCTGGTACCTCGGCTACCGGCCCTGGTCGGACCACGCGGGGCCGGTCAGGGACCTGGCCCGCGCGGCGCGCTCGCGGCGCTTCCTCGTCGCCGCGACGGTCACCGCCGTGCTCGTCCTCGCGCCCGGCCTCCTCATCGCGGACCACGTCGCCTTCGAGAACGAGGCCAACGACGCCGTCGAGGCGACGCTCGAGGAGCCCCGCTACCAGGAACTCGAACTGGTGTCGACGCACGTCGAGTTCGTCTCCGGGACGTCCGAGTCGGAGTCGTTCATGGTCGTCGTCGCCCGGCCGGCCGGCGAGCCGTACCCCGAACTCGCGGATCGGTTGCGCGATGCCGTGCGCGAGCGGACCGGGGAGACCCCGACGGTGGAGGTGGAGTTCGTCGACAGGAACCGGTCCGGGTGATCGACGCTGGGATCCCGGTCGGATGGTCGGAGTTCGGCCACGGTCGGGAGCCGACCCGGACCGTGGCCGGGGCGTCCTGCCGGGCTCAGTCGAGGTACGGGGCACACACCCGCCGGACGCCCTCCTCGAAGCCGATCTCGGGCTCCCAGCCGGTCGCCCGGTGGACCTTCGAGACGTCGGCCTTCGTGTCGTGGACGTAATCGTCGAACGGCGTCTCGACGTACTCGGGCTCGATGTCGGTGCCCAGCGCGTCGTTGATCATCGCGACCATCTCGTTGAAGCTGTAGCTCTCGCCAGTTCCGAGGTTGTAGATGCCGTTGAGCCGGTGGTCAGCCACCGCCTCGATGCCGCGGACGACGTCGTCGACGTGGGTGAAATCGCGGGTCTGTGAGCCGTCGCCGAACAGTTCGGGCGCCTCGCCGTTCGCGATCAGGTCGGCGAACTGCGCGACCGTGTTCGCGTACTCGCCCTTGTGCTCCTCGGCGCCGCCGAACCCCTGGTAGACGGAGAAGAACCGGAGACCCGCGACGTCCATGCCGTGGTGGTTGCGGTAGTAGTCCCCGTAGTGCTCGCGGGCGAGCTTCGACGCCTCGTAGCCCGTGCGGGCCTCCACCTCCATGTCCTCGGGGGACGGCTCGGTCCGGCTGCCGTAGATGGATGAGGTCGAGGCGTAGACGACGAGGTCACAGCCGGCCCGCTGCGCCTGTTCGACCGTGTTGACGAACCCCTCGACGTTGACCCGCGCGCCGCGGGCGGGGTCCTCCTCGTGCATGTTCCGGGAGGACATCGCCGCGAGGTGGAAGACGGCGTCCACGTCCGCCGGGAGGTCGTCGTCGAGCACCGACCCCTCGACGAACTCCACGTCGTCGCCCAGGTTGTCGGGCGTGCCGAGGTAGAGGTCGTCCAGCGCGACGACCTCGTTCCGCTCGGCGAGTCGGTTCGCCAGGTTCGAGCCGATGAAGCCGGCGCCGCCGGTGACGAGCACGCGCTTTCCCTGCATGGGTTCCCAAGCAGTTCGCTCCCGCAAAGGGGTGTCGGTCCCGGGCCCGGCGGGCGTTCGTCCGGACCGCCCCGCCGCCGTCCCGGGTTCCGTGGTTTTATGCACGTTCCGGAACATTGTCCACTTAAATGTCGTCCATCGAACTCACGGACAGTCAGCGGAAGATCCTCAACGAACTCGTGAACATCTTCCGCGAGGAGGAGGACGCCGTAAAGGGCGAGACGATCGCGGAGGCCGTCGGGCGCAACCCCGGCACCATCCGCAACCAGATGCAGAGCCTGAAGGCGCTCCAACTGGTCGAGGGCGTCCCCGGCCCGAAGGGCGGGTACAAGCCGACCGCGAACGCCTTCGAGGCGCTGGACCTCCAGAGCCTCGACGAGCCGGCGGCGACGCCGCTGTTCCACGAGGGCGAGCGGCTGGACAACGTCAACGTCCAGGAGATCAACCTGACGTCGGTCCACCACCCGGAACTGTGCCGCGCGGAGGTCCACCTCCAGGGATCGGTTCTCGACTTCCACGAGGGCGACTCGGTGACCGTCGGCCCGACGCCGCTGTCGAAGCTCTCCATCGAGGGGACCGTCGACGGGAAGGACGAGACCTCGAGCGTGCTCATCCTGAAGATCGTCGGGATGCGCGCGCCGACAGAGGAGCCGGCCCACTGAACGGCCGGCCTCCCGACCGCGGACCCGCGACGACCCGCCCCCTCGACGGGTTCGGACGGCACCCGGCACGGTCGCTCCGCGCGTCCCAACTGCGGCGGCGGCGCGCGGACGTGGAGCGACGACCCCGCTCCGTCCGGCTCGCCCCCGGTTCGGCTCCGGCGACGCCGCTCCCGGAACCGATGTAGCCGAAAATCGCCCGCAATCTACCCCTTCGCCCTGCTCACGGTGACCCCCGTCTCCCCCGCCCTCACATGTCGCTCCACGCGCTGAGCGCCCGCCCGTGCGAGGAGACGGAGCTGATCCAGCGCGCGGCGATCGCCTTCTTCAGCATCTTCGCGCCGGGGCCGCCGAAGGTGTTGATCGGCACGACCGGCACGTCGTGGGCGACCGCCTCGTCACCGACCGAGATGACCGTCCCCTTGTCCTCGTGGTGCCACGAGCGGAGCGGCGCACCGCGGACGGCGCGCGCGAGGTTCTCGCCGGCGACCTCGGCGGCCTGCCAGGCCGCCTGCGCGGTCGGGGGCGCGACCTCGTCGTCGCCCTGGTCAACCAGCGCGGTGTCGCCGATGGCGAACACGCGGTCCGCGCTCGTCTCGAAGGTGGCGTCGGCGAACACGCGGTTGGAGCGTTCGTCCTTCTCCACGTCGACCGCGGCGATCTCCTCCTGGCCGGTGATGCCGCCGGTCCAGAGCAGGACGTCGTAGGCCAGTTCCTCGGACTCCTCGTCCTCGCCGCCGCCGAGGTACACCGTCTCCTCGTCGACCTTCGAGATGAAGTCGCCCGTGAGGATCTCCACGTCCAACTCCTGCAGGCGCTTGCGGAGCGCCCCCTGCACCTCGGGGTCGTTCCCGGGGAACACCTCGTCGAGCCCCTCGACGAGGGTGACGTCGATCGGCGAGCGCGTGTCGTCGCGGTACTCCGCGATCTCGCCCGCCGACTGGATGCCCGAGAGGCCCGCCCCGCCGACGAGCACCTGCGCGGGCTCCATCTCGGTGGCCTCCTCGGCGGCGTCCTCGAGCGCCCGGTGGATCTCGCGGGCGTCGTCGAGTCCCTTCAGCGTGAGCGAGTGCTCGCGGAGCCCCTCGATGCCGTAGAACGCCGTCGCGGAGCCCACCGCGACGAGCAGGTAGTCGTAGTCGACGTCCTCCCCGTCCTCGACCTCGACGGTTCGTTCGTCGGTGTCGACGCCGGTGACCCGCCCCTTCACGAACGTCGTCGCGTCGTCCTTGATCTCGTCGACCGGGATGGCGACCTTCGACTCCACCGCGGGGGTCCGGATGCAGCGGTGGACCTCGTGGAGCACCAGGTGGTAGTCGTGTTCGGAGACCCACGTCAGGTTCGCCTCGCCGGCTTCGATCTCGTCCTCGAACGCCTTCACTGCGCCTGCACCGGCGTAGCCCGAGCCGATGACGACGACGTCCGTACTCATGGACGGCGGTTCCGTGTCGGGGGATAAAGGGGTATTGAAACGGTCTCCGACTGTCAACCGTCCCGAACGAGTTGGACGACGGCCGCCCGACGGATCGCCGACTCCCGCGGCCGCCTACTCCAGCGACAGGCCGGCGTGCCAGCGGTCGACGCCGGCCTCGGCTTTCACCTCGTCCATCCGCGCGAGCAGCGCCGCCGCGAGGCTCGCGCACTCGACGGCCCGCGACTCGCCCTCGGTGCGGAACTCGCCGGTGATCCGGTTCGCGTACACCGTACACACCGCGCCGGCGCGGAGGCCGTACACGTTCGCGATGGTTATGATGGCCGAGGCCTCCATCTCGATGTTCTTCACGTTCGCCTCCCGGAGTTCCTTGACGAGCGAGGCCGCGCCGGCGGCCTCGAACCCCTCGAACCCGGGCCGTCCCTGCCCGGCGTAGAAGGAGTCGGCCGACATCGTCAGTCCGACGTGGTAGTCGTGGTCGAGCCGCTCGGCGGCGGCGACGAGCGCCGAGACGACCTCGTGGTCGGCCGTCGCGGGGTAGTCCTCCCGGACGTACTCCTTGCTCGTCCCCTCCTGGCGGACGCCGCCCGAGGTGACGACGAGGTCGCCCACGTCCATCCCCTCCTGGATGGCCCCGCAGGAGCCGACGCGGATGAAGGTGTCCACGCCGACGCGCGCCAGTTCCTCGACCGCGATGGCCGCCGAGGGCGACCCGATGCCGGTGGAGGTCACCGAGAGCGGCTCGCCGTCGTACGTTCCCGTCGCGGTTCGGTACTCGCGGTGCTGGCCGACCTCCTCGTGCTCGTCCCACAGCGCGGTCACCTTGTCCACGCGCTCCGGGTTGCCGGGCAGAAGCACCGTGTCGGCCACGTCCTCGGGCCCGACCTCGACGTGGTACTGGACGTCGTCGTTCGGGTCCTCGCTCGCGTCGGTCATGCCGCGTGGATTCGGCGACTCGGATGTTAGTCCTTCCGCGTTCCGCTCGCCCGGACGGCGTCACGACGCCCCGGTCGGTGGACCGTACCGCCGAGGTGACCGTCCCGATGGCCCCGTCGGCGCCGCACCGTCGATCCCCGCCCGAGACTTAAGCGGGCGCCGAGAGAACGTACTCCGTGAGCACCCAAGCGGACCCCGGCCTCCCCCCCGAGAACCCCGCGGCGGCCTACGGGTTCGACGCGGCCTACCGTGGGGCGCCCCCGAACTGGGACATCGGCCGCCCGCAGCGGGCGTTCGTCCACCTGGAGGAGGCCGGCCGCATCGGCCGTCGGGTGCTGGAGGTCGGCTGTGGAACCGGCGAACTGTCGCTGTTCCTCGCGCGTCGGGGACACGAGGTGCTCGGCATCGACTTCGCGCCGAGCGCCGTCGCGCAGGCGCGCCTGAAGGCACGCTGGCGCCGGGTTCGGGCGCACTTCCTCGTCTGGGACGCGCTGAAGCTCCCCGAACTCGGCGTCCGCGTCGACGCCGTCGTCGACTCCGCGATGCTCCACTGTCTCGGCGACGACGAGCAGGTTCGCCTGGTGGACGGCCTCGCAGAGGTACTCGACCCCGACGGCTACTACTACCTGCTCTGTGACGCGCGACCGGACGGCGGCCCCAACCACGGGGCGTCGCTCTCCCGGGGTGAGATCCGGAAGCTGTTCGCCGGCCGGGAGTGGGACCTCGAGTTCGTGCTCGACACGGTGTTCGAGCGGCGGGCGTCCTGGAACCCGGCCTACCTCGTCGGCGTCCGCCGGACCGGACGTTGATGCGGGGAGCCGACCGCTCAGTCGTCGGCGTCGCGGGCGGCCTCGGCCGCCTCCAGCGTCTCGAGGCTGATGGCGTTCGGGAGCAGTTCGCCGAGCGTGTACTCGGTCACGCAGTCGCCCTCGTCACAGACGACCGTCGTCGACTCGGCGCCGAACTCCGCGAGCGTCTGCCGGCACATTCCGCAGGGGGTGACGCCGTCGCGGGCGGCCGAGGAGACGGCCACGCGCTCGAACTCGTCGTGGCCGTTCTTCACCGCCTCCGCGATCGCGACCTCCTCGGCGTGCAGCGAGTTGGAGTAGTTCGCGTTCTCGATGTTGCAGCCGACGAAGACGGAGCCGTCGCCGGTCCGGACGGCGGCGCCGACGGCGTACTCCGAGTACGGGACGTACGCGTCCTCGTGCGCCTCGCGCGCCTTCGCCACCAGCGGGTCCGCGGCCGGGGCGCCGGCGTCCGTCCGCGGCTCCGGGTCGTTCGGGTCGGTCATGGCGTCCACCTCGCCCGCGCCGGACCATAAATCCCGCCAGACCGACGCCCGGGGACGCTCCGCCGGACCGAGTCGGGGGCGACCCCGACAGACCCATGTCCGGGGGCGACCAACTCCGGCCGTGAGCGATCCGGGGGCGGGCCACGACGCAACTGGAGGCGGCAGCGGCGCGCCGGGCGCCGGAGACACGCCGGCCGACGACGGCACGGGGGACGGCGACGCGCGACCCGTCGACCGCCACGACGGCCGGGTCGGCGCGGACGCCGACGGCCGACCGTACCTCGCGGGGGCCGGAGCGGCGGTGACGGCGTTCGCCGCTGCGGCGGGATACGTCGTCGCGGCGAACAACGCCGTGGGCACCGTGAGCGTGTTCGGACTGGCGCGGCTTCCGGGAACGTCCGCGGCGATGGCGCTGTACGGCGCCGTCCTGTCGCTGTTCCTGGTGGGGGTCCTGTTCGGACTCGTCACGATCGCCTCCCGCTACGACGACGGGGCCGTCTAGCGGTCGGTTTTTGTGCCCGGGTGGCCCACTGTCGGTATGGTCACGACGCCGGACGGGGGCGCGGCCGCCGACGCCGACGGCGCCGCCGGGGCCGGCAGGGACGGGCCGCGGGAGCCCCCCGCCGGCGTCGACGGGAACCGTCCCGACGAGGCCGGCACGCGGAACCGGAAACGCGGCGTGCTGTCGACGCTCCCGTTCCTCGCCATCGGCCTCGCGGACGTGATACTCCTGCTCCGCTGGGGCATCGAGCCGCTGTGGGGCTTCGCCATCCTCCCGCCGATCCTGTTCTGTTCGGTGCTCGCGTACCTCGTGTTCTCGACGGACTTCCTCGAGGGGCGGACGTAGCGACCGCTCGACGCTCCTCCCGGACGGCGGCTGGCTTCCCCGTTCTCACCGGCCGGTGTCGTACTTGTACGTCGCCTCGTCGGGGTCGATCCCGAAGTCCTCGGCGGTGTCCTCCGGCTCCGGGGCGGGCTCGCCGCCCTGCGGCGAGGCGACCTTGAACGACTCCCGTAGCTCGTCGGGCATCTCGAACCGCTCGCGGTCGAGCGCCAGCGGAACGACGTCGGGGTGGTCCTCGCGAACCGACTCGAGGCGGTCGCGCATCGGGCCCGGGAGCGCGTCCTCGCTCACGCGCTCGAAGCCGAACTGCGTGAGGTACTCCGGCGTCGCCGTGAAGCAGAAGATGACCTCGAAGCCGTCGTCGCCGGCCTCGTCGACCAGGCGTTCGAGCACGTGCGCGCCGACGCCCTGGTCGCGCCAGTCTTCGAGCACCCCGATGCTCGTCAGCTCGCAGAACTCGCCCTCGTCGGTCTTGTGGAGGCGGACGCGGCCGAACCCGGCCCGCTCGTTCGTCCCCTCCTCGACCGCGATGACGTAGTCCCGGGAGCGGAACGAGCCCTCGTCGAGCCCCATGGCTTCGATGTGGTCGAGCAGCCAGACCTCGTCCCGGTTCCTGGCATCGCGGACGTACATACGTATCAGTACGTGGGGGGGTGGAAAGTCGTTTTGGGGCCGCGGGTCCCGCGGGCAGTGCGGCGACGGTCCCCCTCGGCCGAGGGGCCGGTGGCGCCGGGGCTACCGCGCCGTCCAGCCACCGTCGACGGCGAGACACGCGCCGGTGACGTACGACGCCGCCTCGGAGGCGAGGAAGACGACCGGCCCGGCGACCTCCTCCGGTTCGGCGAACCGGCCGAGCGGGGTGCGTCCCAGGACCGACTCCCGGAGGTCGTCGTCCGCGGCGACACCCTCGGTCAGGTCGGTGAGCACGTAGCCGGGTGCGACCGCGTTCACCCGGACGTCGGGCGCCCAGTCGAGCGCCATGCTCCGCGTGACGCCGACGAGCCCGTGTTTCGAGGCGACGTACGGGTGCTGGCGCGGCAGGCCGACGAGTCCGCCGACGCTGGCGACGTTCACGAGCGACCCTCCGCCGTCGGCCCGGAGCGCCGGGGCCGCCGCCCGGGCACACCGGAGCGCCCCCTCCAGGTTCACGTCCAGCACCGACCGGATCCCCTCCTCGGTCGTCGATTCGGGGAGTCCGAGCGCCCCGTCTGGGTTGACGCCGGCGTCGTTCACGACGACGTCCAGCCGACCGAACTCCGCCTCGACGGCCGCCATCAGCCCGTCGACCGCCTCGGGGTCGGTCACGTCCGTCGGCCGGGCGAGCGAGTCCACTCCCTCGGCTTCGACGGCAGAAACCGCGTCCTTGACGTCCTCCGGCGTCCGGGAGGTGGGCACCACGTCCGCACCCGCCCGGGCCAGACCGAGAGCGACCGCCCTGCCGATCCCACGCGTGCCGCCGGTCACGACGGAGACCCGGTCCGACAGGTCGAGCGCCGATACCGGGTCGAATTGGTCCATGCGGACGGGTGCGTGCGAGCTGACTTACTCCTTGCCGTCGTGAGCAGGGGAGACGATCGTACCCGATGGGGTTGTGGTGTCGTGGAACGGGGGATGACTGCGAAAGCCACCGCGACTCTCGACTCGGGGGACCGCGTCCGCGCTTGCCCTCGGGCACACACCTCGGAAGTCGTTATTTCCCCGCTCGCGTGTCCCTCGGTCGCTCGCCGCGCGTCCGGTTCCCGCTCCGGCGTCCGGATCGGCCGCGCGACACGTCGATGAACCGAATCGGACCCCGCAGTGAGAAACGCCGCTCAGTACTCCTCGGGGGCGTGCGGCGTGGGAGCGTCAGCCAGTTCCTTGCGCAGCGCCTTCTTGTCGAACTTCCCGGTCGCGGTCTTCGGGATCGACTCACGGACGTGAACGTCGTCGGGGAGCCACCAGCGCGGGAACGACCCCGAGAGGTGGTCCCGGAGTTCCCCCTCGTCGACCGCGCCGGAGGTGACGACGGCGGCGACGGGCCGTTCACGCCACCGATCGTGCGGAACCGCGACGACCGCGGCCTGGACCACGTCGTCGTGTTCCATCAGGGCGTTCTCCAGGCGGATGCTGGAGATCCACTCGCCGCCGGACTTGATCACGTCCTTCGCGCGGTCGACGATCTCGAAGTAACCCTCCTCGTCGACGGTCGCGATGTCGCCCGTCCTGAGCCAGCCGTCCTCGAAGCTCTCCTCGGTGGCCTCGGGCCGGTCGTAGTACTCGTCCACGACGGTCGGCCCGCGCACCCGGAGTTCGCCGAAGGACTCCCCGTCCCACGGCACGTCCTCGCCGTCGTCGTCGACGACGGACATCTCCAGGCCGGGCGAGAGGAGCCCCTGTTTGGCCCGGAGGTCCAGTTCCCCGTCGCCGTCGAGATCCATCCCCCGCTTGGGTCGGGAGATCGAGGCGATGGACATCGTCTCGGTCATCCCCCAGGCGTGGTCGACGGTCACGTCGTACTCCTCGGCGTACCGGCGCATGACCCCCTTCGGCGCCGCCGACCCGCCGACGACGATGCGCTCCAGCGACGAGAAGTCCACGTCGTTCCGGTCGGCGTACTCCAGCAGGTCGATGAACACGGTCGGGACGCCCGCCGTCAGCGTCACCCCCTCCGATTCGACGAGGGACGCGAGCGTCTCGGTGTCGGGCGAGGGGCCGGGGTACACCTGTTTCGCCCCCGCGACGGTGGCTGCGTACGGGAAGTTCCACGAGTTGACGTGGTACATCGGCACGACGTGCATGACGACGTCCGACTGGCCGATGCCGATCGCGGAGGGGGTCTGGACCATCATCGCGTGGGCGTGCATCATCGCCTGCGTGTACTCGACCCCCTTCGGCGTCCCGGTCGTGCCCGAGGTGTAGCACATCCCGGCCGGCGCGTCGGGGTCGACGTCCGGCCACTCCTCGACGGGGTCGGCCCCCACGAGGAGTTCGTCGTAGGCGCGGACGGGCAGGTCGCTCTCGGGGGCCTCCTCGTCCATGACGACGACGTGCTCGACGGAGTCGAAGCGCTCGAACAGTCGCTCGACCGTCTCGAACGGCTCGCCAGGGTCGACGAGGAGCACGTCGTCGGCCGCGTCCCCGACGATGAACTCCACGTCGTCGTCCGGGAGGACGACGTTGATCGTGTGCAACTGTGCGCCGAGGAGCGGCGGCGCGTAGTACGCCTCCATGTGCCGGTGGGTGTTCCAGCCGAACGTCCCGACCCGATCGCCCGGTTCCACGCCCAAGTCGCGGAGCGCTCCGGCGAGCCGTGCGACCCGGTCGCCGAACGCCGCGTAGTCGTGGCGCGTCCGGCCGCCCCTCGTCCGGGAGACGATCTCCTGCTCGGGGAACAGCGTCGTCGCCCGCCAGTAGAACGGGCGGAGTGTCTGTCCGCGTGTCATGGTCGAACGGTGTCGCGTGGTGCCAAATGACTTTCCACGACGAGCCCGGTCGTCCGGTCCTCGCGACGCCCCCCTCCGCCCCGCTCGGGCGATCTCCGCGACACCCGTTCGCTCCGACCTCCCTTCCCGCCCGGGACTCGCAAACCTACTTATCCCCACACGAAAATTCCTGCACGAGATGACGCCCACGGAGGTCGGCACGGACGAGGTGGTCCACGAACCGGACGAAGCCTTCGCGGAGGCCACCAACGTCCGCGAGTTCATGCGCGCGTACGGCATCGACGACTACGACGAACTCATCCAGCGCACCTGCCACGGGATCGAGGGCGTCGAGGCGTCGGGCGTCGACTGGTTCTGGGACGAACTCGTCGACTACCTGGGTGTCGAGTTCTACGAACCCTACGAGGCCGTCCGGGACGACACGGACGGCCCGCAGTTCTCCGACTGGTACCCCGGCGGGGAACTCAACGTCGCGCACAACGTCCTCGACCGCCACGCCGCACTCGACTCGCCCGCCCGCAACAGTGTGGCGTGCATCTGGGAGGGCGAACCGGGCGACGAGCGCCACGTCACCTACCACGACCTCCACCGGCAGGCCAACCGGGTGGCGAACTACCTCGAATCGGTCGGGATCGAAACGGGGGACACCGTCGGCCTGTACATGGCGATGGTGCCCGAGGTCATCTCCATCCTGTACGGCTGTTTCAAGGTCGGCGCGATCGCGGTACCCATCTTCTCGGGCTTCGGCGTCGACGCGACCGCCACGAGGATCGACGACTCGGAGTGCTCGGTGCTGTTCACGGGCGACGGCTTCCACCGCCGCGGGGGCGAGGTCACCCTGAAGGACACCGCCGACGAGGCCATCGCACAGGCCGGCCACGTCGAGCACACGGTGGTGTACGACCGGTTCGGAACTCGGGACGGAGCCGACGGGAACGGCGTCGACGTCCCCTGGGACGGGGACCGCGACGAGTGGTGGGTCGACGCCGTGGAACCGCAGTCCAGCGCGTACGACACCAAGTCGCTTCCGTCGAACCAGGAGTCGATGCTGCTGTACTCCTCGGGCACCACGGGGACCCCGAAGGGCATCGTGCACACCCACGCGGGCGTGCAGTTGCAGTGCGCGAAGGAACTGTACTTCGGCTTCGACCACAAGCCCGAGGACCGCTTCTTCTGGGTGAGCGACATCGGCTGGATGATGGGCCCGTGGACGCTCATCGGCAACCACACGTTCGGCGGCACGATCGTCATGTACGAGGGCGCGCCCGACCACCCCGGACCGGACCGCTTCTGGGACGTGATCGAACGGCACGGCATCACCGCGTTCGGCATCTCCCCGACCGCCATCCGCGCGCTCCGCAAGCACGGCGACGCGCACGTCCACGAACACGACCTGTCGAGCCTCCGCCTGCTCGGGTCGACCGGCGAGCCCTGGGACCCCGAGTCCTGGCTGTGGTTCTACGAGAACGTCGGCGGCGGCGAGTGCCCGATCATCAACATCTCGGGCGGCACCGAGATCTGCGGCTGCTTCCTCATGCCGATGCCGGACCAGCCGCTGAAACCCTGCACGCTCGGCGGGCCGGGGCTGGGGATGGACGTCGACGTCGTGGACGTGGAGGGCAACTCCATCGCGGACTCCCACGAGCGGGGCTACCTCGTCGCGCGCGACTCCTGCCCGTCGATGACCAGGAGCCTGTGGTCGGGCGACGAGCGGTACCTGCGGGAGTACTGGTCGACGTTCCGGGACCCCCCGCTGTGGAACCACGGCGACTGGGCCCAGAAGGACGAGGACGGCTTCTGGTTCCTCCACGGCCGTGCGGACGACGCGCTCAACGTCGCGGGCCGGAAGATCGGGCCGGCCGAGATCGAGGGCGTGCTCATCGACCACGACGCGGTGAACCAGGCGGCCGCAGTCGGGGTCCCCGACGAGACGACCGGTACCGCGGTCGTCGCCTACGTCGTGCTGGAGGACGGGGTCGACCCGAGCGAGGACCTCCGGGGCGAACTCACGACGCTGGTGGGCGCAGAGCACGGCAAGCCGTTCCGGCCCCGCGAGATCCTGTTCGTCGAGGAGTTCCCGAAGACGCAGTCGGGCAAGATCATCCGGCGGGCGATCTCGGCGGTCCACGAGGGCGAGGACCCGGGCGACCTCTCCTCGATGGAGAACCCGGAGGCGCTCGAGAGCCTGAAGGACGCGCGGTGAACCGGCCGACCGGACCCGTCGGATTTGCGGGCCGACGGGCCGCCGGCACGGGAACTGCGCGAGGGCCGGAATCGCCGATCCGGCCCGCCGGTTTACACGTCAACCTGCGGTTATTCGGGAACCTGGACCGTCGGTAACGATCGTGACAGTTGGGACCACGGCCGACGCGACCGAACACACGGCCGTGCGCCCGGTCGGAGACGTCACGGAGACGACGAACCCATGAGCCAGGACACACCGACGGACGAACGAAACGGCGGCATGAACAGGCGAACGATGCTGGCGGCGGCCGGCGGGACGGCCGTCGCGACGGCGCTCGCCGGCTGTAGCACGCTGCTCGGCGGCTCCCAGAGCGACGTCGAGGGGGAGGCCGACGTCCCGGACGAGCCGATCCAGGCCGGCCTGCAGACGTTCACCGAGGGTGCGGCGGCGGTCCTCGGCCTCCAGGCCCAGCACGGCGCCGAACTCGCGGTCCGGCGGATCAACGACGCCGGCGGCATCGCCGGCCGGGAGATGGAACTCGACACGGTCCACGAGGCCGACGCCCACGTCGAGAACTACACGCAGTTCGTCGACGAGGGCAAGGACGTCACCTTCGGCCCCATCTCCAGCGGCGGGCACGCGGCGATGGCCCCGGAGGTCGAGTCCCAGGGCGTGGTCAACGTCTCGACGGACGGGACGGTCACGACGCTGTACGAGGGGACGGTCGAGGACCCCACCTACTCGTTCCGCTTCCAGAACTACGACGTGATGGAGTGTGTCACGGCCGCCCGCGAGGCGGTCTCGCGCGTGGGCGCCGACGAGATCGACACCATCGCCGGCATCAACCCGAACTACGCGTTCGGCCAGGACGAGTGGAAGTTCTTCGAACTCGCGATGAACCAGCTCGTCGACGGCGGCGTCGACTCCGTCTACGAGGGGTTCCCGGACCTCGGGGCGACGGACATGGCCACCCACATCACAGAGATCAACAACGTCCAGCCGGACGTGACCTTCTCCAGCCAGTGGGGCGGCGACGTGACGACGATGATGAACCAGGCGTCGGCCAACGGCATGTTCGGGAACACCCAGCTCGTCGGCAGCGTCCTCTACAGCGCGGTCGACGAACTCGAACGGAACGTCGTCGAGGAGGCCGACGCGATCTCCGGGTCGCGAAACTGGTACTGGGGGTTCCCGGACCGCTCGCGCTGGGCGCCCAACGACGACACGTTCGGGGCCGCACGGGACGAGTGGGACATCGTCCCCACCGCCCACTTCATGAGCGGCTACGGGGCGGTCACCGCCTGGGCGACCGCGGTCGCGAAACTGGTCGACGTCATCGGCGGCTGGCCGAGCCAGGACCAGATCGCGCGCGGACTCGAGGGACACGGCTTCTACACGCCGGCCGGCTACCACGTCATGAGCGCCGGCCACCAGGGCAAGTCCAACGCGTTCTCGGGCCGGATGGCCTGGTCGGAGGAAGTCGGCGCCGCGGTGCTGGAGGACGTGAACGCCTACGCGCCCCAGGAGGTGTCGCCGCCGGAGGGGACGACCGCGGAGGAGTGGGTGAACGGCTGGTGAGCCGGCTGGACCCCCCGGAACCGCACGATCGCCGGTGGTACCGATAACGACCGTCACCGTTCCCAACCATCCTCACATGCAGATAGAACTCGCAAACCTGCTCACGCACACGCTCAACGGGATCCAGTACGGGTTCATCCTGTTTCTCATCGCCTCGGGGCTGACCGTCATCCTGGGCATCCTGGACGTGTTGAACCTCGCACACGGGGAACTGTTCGCGCTCGGCGCCTACGTCGCCTTCTCGGTGTTCGGCTACGTCTCGGGCGTCGTCGTGGCCCCCGAGGGTCCGGTCCAGCTCGGCCTGTACCTCGGGCTCGCGCTCGTGGCCGCCGTCGTCGCCGCGCTCGTGCTCGTGCCGGTCGGCGCGATCGTCGAGTCCGTGTTCCTCAGGCCGCTCTACGAGCGGGACGAGGTGTACCAGCTCGTGTTGACGTTCGGGCTCCTGTTGATCATCAAGGACTTCAACAAGCTCGCCTGGGGCCCGACGCCCGTTCGCGCCCAGAACGTGTACAGCGGCATCAACCGGATCCCGGCCGCGGAACTGGTCGGCCTGAACTTCCCGACGTACAAGCTCGTCATCATCGCGGTCGGCGCGGTCGTCGTGGTCGCGCTGTTCTGGTTCTTCGACCGGACGCGGACCGGGCGGCTCATCCGCGCGACCGCGATCGACCGGGAGATGGCGACCGCCATCGGCGTCAGCCCGGACCGGACGTTCACGCTCGTGTTCGCGCTCGGCGCGTTCCTCGCGGGCTTTGCCGGCGCCATCGCGCTCCCGCAGAGCACGGCGAACCTGGCGATGGGGACGAACCCGCTCGTGCTCTCGTTCGTCGTCATCGTCATCGGCGGGCTGGGCAGCCTTCGCGGCGCGTTCGTCGCCGCCATGCTCGTCGGCGTGCTCAGCCGCTGGGCGATCTGGCAGTACCCGCCGGCGGAGCTGGCCGCCCCGTTCGCCATCATGATCCTCGTCCTGCTCGTCAAACCCGACGGGCTGTTCGGAACGTGGGGTGAGACGGCGTGAGCGAGGACGGATCGGCCGACGCGGGCCGGACCCCCGAGCACCGACGGGCCGCAGATGACGGCCCCGTCGAGCGGTCGGCCGCTGAGCGGGAGGCCCGCACCCGGTCCCGCGAGGGGCGGCTTCCCGGGCTGGTCACCCGCGACGGCAGCCGGTACGTGCGCGTCACACGGGGGATGGAGCTACCGCCCCGCCGGGCCGCGCTGGGGCTCCTTGGGCTCCTCCTGCTGGTCGCCGTCCCGGACCTCGCGAAGCTCTCGCCGGGACTCCAGCTCCGGGTCGTCCACGAGGGCGTGCTGTTCGGGCTGGCGGCGGTCGGGCTGAACCTCCTGTTGCGGCACACGCGGCTCGTCTCGTTCGGTCACGCGGCGTTCTTCGGGACCGGGGCCTACACGGCCGCGGTGCTGGCGAGCCACTTCGACGTGACGAGCATGCTGGTCCTGCTGGCGGCGGCGACGCTGTTCGGGACGCTGATGGCCGGCGTCGTCGGCTACCTCTCGCTCCGGCACACCGGGCTGTACTTCTCGCTCCTGACGCTCGCGTTCGGGCAGTTGCTGTACGCGGTCGTCATCGGGAGGGGCTACTTCGGCTCCAGCGACGGGCTGGCGGTGCGACCAGGGGAGGCGAACCAGGCGCTGCTGTTCGGCGTCGAGTTCGGCTCCGAGGTGTACAGCGTCGTCGTCTACTACCTGACGGTGCTCGTCGTGCTGCTCTCGCTGCTGGTGATGTGGCGGGTGGCCAACTCCCCGTTCGGCGACGCGCTGGACGCCATCGGGCAGAACCGGACCCGGGCGCGGTTCATCGGGATCCCCGTCCGGAGGTACGTGCTCGCCGCGTTCGTCGTCTCGGGCATCTACGGCGGGGTCGCCGGCGGGATGTACGGGCTCGTCCAGCAGCACGTCCGCCCGGAGCCGACGCTGTACTTCCTCCGCTCGGGCGACATCCTGTTCATGGCCATCCTGGGCGGCTTTCGGACGCTCGTCGGCCCGCTCGTCGGCGGCATCGTCCTGGTGTTCCTGCAGGACGTCGGCCGCGACGTGACGAACTACTTCGACGCGCTGACCGGGATCGTGCTCGTCGCGCTCGTGTACGGGTTCCCGCGCGGCATCGTCGGCTCGCTGAAGGCCGGGAGCCCGTTCCGCCGGCGGCTCGCGAGCCTCCGGGCGGACCCGTCGGTCGCCGGCGCGTGGCTCCGCGGCGCGTGGAACGCCGTCGTCGACGCCGCGGCCCGCGCGGGCGAGAACCTGCGGATCATCATCTTCGGGGTGAACTGATGCTCGAAGCACGCAACCTCACCAAACGGTTCGGCGAACTGGTCGCGACCGACGACGTCACCGTGGAGTTCGGCCGCGAGGACGGCGAGACGACGTTCATCGTCGGCCCCAACGGCGCGGGGAAGACGACGCTGGTCAACCTCCTGACGGGGCTGCTCGAGCCGGATTCGGGCAGCATCGTCCTCGACGGCACCGACATCGGCGGGCTGACCCCGGACGAGCGCGTCCACGAGGGGCTCGTCCGCAGCTTCCAGGTCGTCCACGTGTTCGAGGAGATGAGCGTCCGCGAGAACCTCCGGACCGCCGTGCTCTCGAAGCGGGGGCTGACCCGCAGCGCGTTCAGCTTCAGCGACGAGCACGAGGGCGTCGAGGCGACCGTCGACGGCCTCCTCGACCGGTTCCGGCTCGACGGCCGCGGGCGCGTCGTCGCGGAGACGCTCCCGCACGGCGACCGGAAACTGCTCGACGTCGCGATGGCGTTCGGGCTCGACCCCGAGTACCTGCTGCTCGACGAACCGACGGCGGGCGTCTCCGCCGAGGAGACCGAACACGTCATCGAGACGATCGTCGACGTGAGCAGGGCCCGGGCCGTCACGACCGTCGCCATCGAGCACGACATGGACATCGTGACCGAGTACGCCGACCGCGTGCTCGCGCTCCACCAGGGGGGCGTCCTCGGGCAGGGCGGGCCGTCCATCCTGAAGACCGACGACCGGCTTCGCCGGGTCCTGCTGGGGGTGGACGAATGACCGACGCCGGCGCGGGCGAGGGCGTTCCCGGGGGCGGCGCCGACGAAGCCGAACCCGGGACCGGGACGGACGGAACCGCCGCCCCCCTCCTCGCCGTCAGGGGGCTGGACGCCGCCGTCGAGGGGTTCCAGGTCACCGAGGGCGTCTCCCTGACCGTCGACCGCGGCGAGGCGGTCGGGCTTGTCGGCCGGAACGGGGCGGGGAAGACGACGACGTTCCGCGGGATCATGGGGCTCGCCGAGGTGCTCGGCGGATCGGTCGAGTTCCGGGGCGAGGAGCTCACGGCCCTCCGGCCGGAACTCGTCCCGAAGCGGGGAATCGGCTACCAGCCCGAGGACCGGAAGCTGTTCTCCGGGATGTCGGTCGACGAGAACTTCCGGCTGCCGATCTGGTCCGCGGGCGACGCCCGCGGCATCGACGACGAGGACGCGGTCGTCGAGGGCGTCTACGACCTGCTCGACGAACTCGACGACCGTCGCGACGCGAACGTCGAGAACCTGAGCGGCGGGCAGGCGAAGATGGTCGCGATCGGCCGGGCGCTCGCGCTCGACCCGGACCTGCTCGTCCTCGACGAGCCGCTCGAGGGGCTCGCGCCCATCGTCGTCGAGAAGCTGAAGGGGTACATCGAGGACATCAACGACCGGGGCATCGCGGTGCTGATCGCGGAGTCGAACGTCACGCACGTCCCCGAGATCGTCGACCGCCTCGCGGTCATCGAGCGCGGGGAGATCGTCGCCCGCGGCGACCCGGAGGCGGTCGTCGACGACGATGAACTCACGAAGCTGATGCAGGGGAGCGGCCGGGAGTGAGCGGCGGGAACGCGGGCATTCCCCGACCCCGGCCGTGAACCGTCCCCTGCGACGCGCCGCGGGTCAGCCGCGATCGTCCGCGTCGAGCTCCTCCATCGCCTCCATCACCCGCCCGAGGAGCTTCCGCTCGCCCCTGCGGAGGTTCTTCGAGACGGCCATCTTGGAGACGCCGAACTCCTCCGCGAGCGTGGAGAGCGTCGCGTCCCGCGGGGTCGTGAAGTACCCCCCGGTGACGGCCTTCCGCAGGGTGTCTCGCTCGACCGCCGACAGTTCGCGGCAGCCGTCGAGCAGGGTCGTCGCGGCGTCGACGTTCCGCATCAGGTCCGAGTACTCCTCGAGGTCCATCGAGTCGCGCGACTCGACGGTGAAGTCGTTGTTCCGGGAGAGCGCCGAGAGGGCGCCGTCGGCGACGCTCCGGCGGTCGAAGCCGACGTGCCAGGTCTCGCTGCCGTCCGCGATTTCGAACGGCCCGGTGATGTAGCCGTCCCGGTCGCGGATCACCCGCATCGCGTCCGTCTGGCCGATGCGCGAGCGGATCAACGCCACGTCGCCCTCCCGCCGGATGAGTTCGTACCCCCGCATGTTGTCGTGCTCCTGGAGGGTCGCGAGCCCGTTGTCGAGCGCGCCGCCGTCGTCCCCGCGGACCATGATGCGGGTCTCCAGCAACTCCCTCGCCGGGTTGAAATCCCACTGCTTCGCGGAGAAGGACACGTCGTTCTCGACGGTCGTGTCGATGTACGGACAGTCGTACTGGACCATGTCCATCTGCAGTGATATCATTCACCACACCTCGGGTGGAGTCTCGACCACCGCGGGTTAAAGATACCCCTCGTGGCGGGTTCGGCGACGGCGCGTCGGGGTCGGTGGCTCGACGGCCTCGACGTCGACGACCCGACTGAACGGCGACACGTTCCGGCGGACGGTGTACATATCAACCTCCGGCTTTTGGGGGGCGGGCGGCGAGGTTCGACGCATGGCAGAGTCCGACACGCGGGACAGGCTCGAGGCGCGGCCGGTGACCGACGAGACGGTGCTGACCGTCGACGACGACCGCTTCACCCCCGGATCGGTCTGTCTCGTGACCGGCGGGGGCTCGGGCATCGGACGGGCGACGGCGCTCGCGATGGCGGCCAACGGCCTGACCGCCGTGGCGACCGACGTCGACGGGGACGGACTCGCCGGGACGGCCGACCTGGCGGCGTCGCTCGAGGGGGACGGCCGCGTGGAGACTGTCGCCGGCGACCTGACCGACGACGCGGACGTCGAGCGGGTCGTCGAGACGGCCGCCGACCACGGGACGCTCCGGTACCTCGCCAACGTCGCCGGCATGCAGCACATCGACGCCGTCGAGGAGTTCCCGATGGACCGGTACGACCGGATGCACGACGTGATGCTCCGGGCGCCGCTGTACCTCGCGAAGCTCACGATCCCGCACGTTCGGGCGACCGAGGACGGCGTCGGCGCCGTCGGCAACATGGCGTCGGTCCACGGCCGCTACGTCACCGCCGACAAGGTCGGCTACAACGTCTCGAAGTTCGGGCTCCGGGGGTTGACCCAGTCGATCGCGGCGGAGGGCGGCGACGGCCTCCGCTCGTTCTCGGTCAGCACCGGCTACGTGAAGACGCCGCTCGTCACCGACCAGATCCCCGACACGGCCGAACAGCGGGGCATCACGGTCGACGAGGTCGTCGACGACGTCATGCTCGGCCAGTCGCGCGTGAAGGAGATGATGGACCCGGTCGACGTCGCCAACCTGTTCGTGTTCGGCTTCTCCTCGCACGCCCGCCACCTGAACGGGGGCGACCTGCTGTTCGACGGGGGGATGACGCTCACCTACGAGTGAAGCGGCGCCCCCGACCGGGACGTCACCCGATAGGCGGGCCACGATCCTCATCGTCGACGCCGCGTACCGGTCGCGTTCACGACCGGGGCGCCTCAGAGGCGGACGTCGGTCAGGTCCAGCGTCCCATCCCCGGTCCCCGCGTCGCCGTCCGTGACCGCGACCGTCCCCGCACCGTCCTCCCCGCCGCTGGGGAGCCGAATCGCCCCGCCGACGAGAAGCGGCGCCAGCACGCCGGCGGCGACGGCCCGCGGGTCGGACAGCGGCGCGCGCGGAGTCACCGACGACTCCCCGTCGAGGTCGAGCGAGTCGACGACGCCGGACGCGACCTCCAGCAGGTCCCGATGGGGGAACGTCTCCCCCTCGGCGACCAGAACGGCATCGGTCGGGTCGTACTCGGTCGGCGGGAACGCCGGGTTCTCGCTCCACACCTCCGCCTCCCAGTGGGTGGTCGTGGGGCGGTCGGGTTCGCCGCCGAACGCGAGGAGTCGCGAACCGGGCGGGAGCGCGAGCCCCGCCTCGCGGTCGACGTGCACGAGCACCGCGCGGGCGTCCGTCCCGTCGTCGACACGGAACCCGGCCGTCGCGCCGAGCAGCGCCGCCCCGAGGAACGTCAGAACCGGCTCGGGGGCCCGACGCGGTTCGATCGCGACGCGGTCGCCGCGCCGCACGCCCAGGTGACTCAGCACGTTCCCGACCTTGTACGCGGTCGTACAGAGGTCGTGGTAGCTGTAGGTCCGGTCCGACTCGCTCGCGTGGAGCGCGGGGGCGCCGTCCCGGCGGTCGCGCGCGAGGAGGTCCGGGACGTCGGTCGCGTCGGACGCGGGGTCGGGCATGCTACCCGCTTTGCCGTCGGCCACCAAGAGTGGCGCGGGACCGACCCGGCCGACGTCGGCGAAAAGATCGCTTCAGTTACATCTCATGCCCGCGTCGACGCGGGCGTGACTGCCGAACCCGAGACCATCCGGTCGCCGGGGGCATCGCGTGGGTCCACGGCGCCGCCGTGACGTGGGCGCCGTCGCTCGCCTACTTCGCAATCGTCCTCGTCGACGGCTTCCCCGTCGTCGTGGGGTCGGCTCCCTCGTTCCGTCCCGGCCGGTAGCTCGGCTGCTCCACGGACGTGTCCAGGGGTCGGGGACCGGTCGGGCGCTTACTCCCCGAACGGGTCCTCGTACCCGTTCCGGATGAAGTACCTGACCCAGTTGCCGTACGTCCTGTCGGCGGGGCGGTCGGCGACCTGCTCGTACCGGACCGTGCCGTCCTCGTCGACGACGTACGTCGCGGCGATGCCCGTGACCCCGTGGCTCGTCTCCTCGGTACCGCTGTATCGCTCGGCCACGTCGCCCTCCGGGTCGGCGAGCAGCTGGAAGTCGAGGTCGAACCGGTCGCGCATCTCCCGGAGCTTCGGAACGGCGTCGGTAACGACGGGGAGGACGTCGACGCCGTCGTTGAACCAGAGGTCGTACGCGACCTCGTCGAACGTCCCCAGCTGTTCGGCACAGAAGCTACACCAGTGGCCCCGATTGACGAGCGCCACCGTCGGCCCGTCCTCAAGGGTCTCCGAGAGGGTGACCGATCCGCCGGCCGTACTCTCGAGCGTGAACCCCGGCGCCGACTCGCCTTCGAGTGTCATCGTCGGAACCTCGACGGCGACGGGAAAAGCGATTGGGCAGTTTCGTGCGAGCACCGCACTCCCGGCAGGCCCCCGGACGGATCCTCGGGACGCCGGGCGGGACCGACCGGGATCCGTCCGGCGTCCTCGAGACCGCCCGATTCGGCCGGTCAGTACGGGACGAACGCGAGAAGTACGCCGGACGAGCGGTCGCGAGTTCGAGGGACGCCGGGATCGGACGGGGGTCCCGGACGGTCAGAACGAGTTCCTGATCTTCTCGAAGAACCCCTCGCTCACGTCGATCTCCTCGCCGCCGGCCTCCGCGAACGCCCGCAGGGCCTCCCGCTGCTCGTCGTTCAGGTCCTCGGGGGTCACGACCTGCACCTGGACGTAGAGGTCGCCGTTGCCGCGCCCCCGAAGGCGGGGCATCCCCTTCCCGCGCAGGCGGAACGTCTCGCCCGACTGGGTGCCCGCGGGTACGTCGAACTCCACGGCGCCGTCGAGCGTCTCCAGTTCGATCGCGTCGCCGAACGTGGCCTGCGGGAACGAGATGGGCTGGGTGAGCTGCAGGTCGGCGCCGTCGCGGTCGAACCGTTCGTCGTCCTCGATCCGGATCTCGATGAGCAGGTCGCCGTCGGGGGCGCCGGGTTCGCCGGGCGCGCCCTCGCGCTCCATCCGGAGGCTCTGTCCCTCGCGGATGCCCGCCGGCACGTCGACGGTGAGGGTGGACTCCTCGCGCACCACGCCGCCGCCGTCACACCGCGGGCAGTCCTCGGAGTACAGTTCGCCCTCGCCCTCACAGCGCGGGCAGGTGCTCGCCTGCTGAACGCGTCCCAGCGGCGTCTGCTGGACGCGGGTCACCTGTCCCTGGCCGTTGCACTCGGGGCAGGTCCGCACGTCGGCGTCGGGCGGGTGTCCCTCGCCGTCGCAGTCGGGACACCGCTGTGGCCGGGTCGCCGTGAACTGCTTGGTGACGCCGTCGTACGCCTCCTGAAGCGTGATGTCGAGGCTCGTCCGCAGGTCCTTCCCGGGCCGCGGGCCGCCGCGACCGCGTCCCCCGCCGCCGCCGAAGAACTCCTCGAAGATGTCGCCGAGGCCGCCGCCCATGCCGCCGCCGCCCATGCCGCCGAAGGGGTTGCCCTGGCCGCCCATCCCCCCGGCGCCGCCCGGGCCGCCGTCGAACCCGCCGCGCTTCTCGGCCTGTTCGAAGCGGTCGTGACCCATCTGGTCGTACGCCTGGCGCTTCTCCTCGTCGGTCAGCACCTCCTTGGCCTTCTTGACCGTCTTGAACCTCTCCTCGGCGTTCGGGTCGTCGCTGACGTCGGGGTGGTACTCGGTCGCCTTCTGGCGGTACGCCTGCTTGATCTCCTCCTCGGAGGCGTCGCGCGAGACCCCCAGAGCCTCGTAGAAGTCCTCGCTCATGGTCGTCTTGTAGGTGGTATGTCCGTCGGGCTATTTGAAACGCGTGACTCGCTATCCGTTTCGGTCGGTAGGTTCGGTCGGTTCGGTGGACGTTTTGGGGGTGCACCCTGAGTCGGTTGGGCCGGATAGCAGACCACTGCTACTTGCCCACTGGGTCCACCAGCCTCCCCAGCCGATTCGCTCCCGTTCGGCGCGCCATGAAGGCGCGCCGGTTCGCTCATCCCTCGCGCGCGTTGCTCGCGCGCGCCACCGCACCGGCTGTCGTAACTGTAGTCGAGTCGGCGGAGACGGGGAGAAGTCGGCGGTCGGGGCTACTCGTCGTCGTCCTCGTCGTCCACGTCCTCGAAGTCGGCGTCGACGTACTCGTCGTCGTCGCCGCCGTCACCAGCCGCACCGCCGGGACCGGCCTGGCCGCCCATGCCGCCCATCCCGCCCGGACCGGCGCCCTCGGGGCCGCCCGCGCCGCCGGGGCCGGCCTGGGCCTGCTGGGCCTGCTGGTACATCTGCTTGCCGATCTCCTGGAGCTCCGTCGAGAGCGACTCGGTCGCGTCGCGGAGCTCCTCGGTCTCGGCGTCCTCGTCGGCGAGGACCTCCTCGACGTCCTCGATGGCCGCCTCGATGCCGTCACGGAGGTCGTCGTCCACCTGCTCCTCGTTCTCCTCGAGGAGGGTGTTCGCGCGCTGGACCGCGCTCTCGGCCTCGTTCCGGGCCTCGATGTGCTCGCGGCGGGCCTCGTCCTCCTCGGCGTGCTCCTCGGCCTCCTCCTGCATCCGCTCGATCTGTTCGTCCGAGAGGCCGGCGCCGCCCTCGATGGTGATCGACTCGGCGTTGCCGGAGCCCTGGTCCTCGGCCTCGACGTTGACGATGCCGTTCTCGTCGATGTTGAACGACACCTCGATCTGGGGCGTGCCGGCCGGCGCGGGCGGGATGCCCGACAGCTGGAACTCGCCGAGCAGCTCGTTCTCCTCGGCGATCTCGCGCTCGCCCTGGAACACGCGCACCTGGACGGACGTCTGGTTCGCGGCCGCCGTGGTGAACACCTTCGACTCCTCGGTCGGGATGGTGGTGTTCTTGTCGATGAGCCGCTCGAACAGCCCGCCCTTCACCTCGATGCCGAGCGAGAGCGGCGTCACGTCGAGCAGCACGAGGTCGTCGACGTCGCCCGAGAGCACGCCGCCCTGGATGGCCGCGCCGAGCGCGACCGCCTCGTCGGGGTTGACGTTCTTCTTCGGCTCCTGGCCGACCAGCTCCTCGACCTGATCCTGGACCTGCGGCATCCGGGTCGACCCGCCGACGAGGATCACCTCGTCGATGTCGTCGGCGTCGTAGCCCGCGTCCGAGAGCGCCTGCTCGGTCGGGCCGACGGTCCGCTCGACGAGGTCGGACGTGAGCGACTCGAACGTCGCGCGCGTCAGCTCGGTCTCGAGGTGGACCGGGCCGGAGTCGGTCGCCGTGATGAACGGCAGGTTGATGCTGGTCTGCTTGCGCGAGGAGAGCTCGATCTTCGCCTCCTCGGCGGCGTCCTTCAGCCGCTGGAGCGCCTGCCGGTCCTCGCGCAGGTCGATGCCGTGCTCGTTCCCGAACTCCTCGGCGAGGTGGTCGATGACCGCCTCGTCCCAGTCGTCGCCGCCGAGGTCGTTGTCGCCGTTCGTCGCGACGACCTCGTAGACGCCGCCGCCGAGATCGAGCACGGAGACGTCGAAGGTGCCGCCCCCGAGGTCGTACACGAGCACGGTCTGGTCGGAATCGTCGTCGAGCCCGTACGCCATCGACGCCGCGGTCGGCTCGTTGACGATGCGCTCGACCTCGAAGCCGGCGATCTCGCCGGCGTCCTTCGTCGCCTGGCGCTGCTTGTCGTTGAAGTAGGCTGGCACCGTGATGACCGCCTTCTCCACGTCGTCGCCGAGGTACTCCTCGGCGTCGCGCTTGATCTTCTGGAGGATCATCGCCGAGAGCTGCTCGGGCGTGTACTCCTCCCCGTCGATCTCGACGGCGTAGTCCTCCTCGCCCATGTGCCGCTTGATGGACTGGACGGTGCGGTCGGGGTTCTGGACCGCCTGGTTCTTCGCCGGTTTGCCGACGAGGCGCTCGCCGTCGTCGGAGAACGCAACGACTGACGGCGTGGTTCGGTCGCCTTCGGCGTTCACGATTATCTCGGGGTCGCCCCCCTCCATCACCGCGAACGCGGAGTTCGTCGTTCCGAGGTCGACCCCCAGAATCTTGTCACTCGCCATCTTGCATCCACCTACGAGGCCCGATTCCGTTAAAGGTTACTAGATACGGCGTCACACGCGAATTCTACACGTCGGCGCCCTCTCCCGGTTTTCGCCACTGCCTCCCGTCGGAGGTGACAACGCTTATCACGAACCGCGATTCAAGCCGGAACGCTCCGCCGGGCACGCGGCGGTCGACCCGATGGAACCGCGAGGTGGATGGCCATCCACCCCGCGCCGCCAATTCCCGCACGTCGTCGACTCACTCGTCGCCGGCGTTCCCTCGTCGTCGCCTCTCACTCGTCGCCGTCGCTGACGGTGACCTGCGCGGCCTCTATTACCTTGCCCGCCATCTCGTAGCCCGGCTTGTACACCTCCGCGACCGTCCCGTCCGGCCGGTCGCTGTCGACTCGCATCATCACCTCGTGGCGCTCGGGGTCGACGTCCTCACCCGGTTCGGGCGCGATGACCTCGACGTTCTCCTCCGCGAGCACCCGGTCGAACGTCTCCAGCGTCGACTCGACGCCCGGCCGGATGTCGGCGTCCTCGTCCTGGTCGAGCGCGCGCACGAGGTTGTCGCGCACCTCGGTGAGCCGCGACACGAGGTCCTCGGTCGCCCGCTCCCTCTGCTGCTCTTGCCGCTTCTTCGCCCGCTTCTTGTAGTTCTGGAAGTCGGCCTTCGTCCTGGCGAGGTTCGACTCCAGTTCGTCGGCCCGTTCCTCGGCCTCCTCGGCGCGCGCTTCCGCCTCGTCGGCCCGGTCGGCCGCGTCCGCCGCCCGTTCCTCGAGGGCGGCGACCCGGTCGGCGAGATTCTCGTCGTGCTCTGCGACCTCGTCGGCGAGGGTCGGCTCCCCCGGTTCCGCGTCCGAACCCGCCGACTCGTCCCCGGTCTCGACCGTCTCCGGTTCCTCCTGCTCGGTCCCGGCGTCGTCGCTCATACCCGTGGGGAGTCGGCCGTCGGGGATAAGGGTTGTAGAATCCGTCCGGGTCGCCGGGGCGTCCGGCGGCGTCCGTCACCGACGTCGCGGGCGTCGGCGCCCCCCATCGCCCGGCGTCGGGTCGCTCACCCGGGTTCCGAGGCGGGGCGATACGCCCGGCTGATTCCCTTCCACCGGTTCGTCCGGAACCGCCGCAGGTTGAGCACCCCGGGGACGAGCGTCTCGAGCAGGAGCGCGAGGTAGAGGCCGACGACCCCGAGCGGCGTGGCCGTCGCGAGCAGCGCGACCGGGAGCGCGAACGCGTACCGGCCGATCAGCGAGGCGAGGAAGGGCCAGCGGGTGTCGCCCGCCCCGCGGAGCACCCCCGTCGCGGAGCCGTCGACGCCGAGCGCGACCGCGCTCACCGCCGCCACGCGGACGAACGTCGCCGCGGCGCCGACCGCCTCCGGGCCGCCGACGAAGACGCCCGCGATCGGCGTCGCGAACGCGACGACGAGCGCGACGACGACGAGGTAGACGACCGCGGACAGGCGGACGATCGCCGCGCCGTACGCCTCGGCCTCCCGCTCCTCGCCGGCGCCGAGCCGCTGGCCGACGAGCGTGCTCGCGGCGATCGAGAACCCCCAGCTGAAGCAGTTGACGAGCGCCCGTACCCGGCGACCGACCTCGATGGCCGCGACGACGACGGGGCCGAACGACGAGGCGATCCACAGGAGCGGGAACACGAGCAGCCCCTCGGCGGCCCGCCGCCCCATGAGCGGCGTCGACACCTCGATCAGCTGCCGGACCAGCACGCCGTCGAACCGGGGTCCCTCGCGGACGAGCGGGACCGGACTGGCCCCGAGTCGGGGGAGCCCGTACTCGCGCCCGAGCATTCCCCAGGCGAGCAGGCACAACACGACGCCGGTCGAGACGGTGGTCCCGATGGCCGCGCCGGCGACGCCGAGCCCCGCGCCGAAGATGAGCGCCGCGCTGAGCACGACGTTGAGGAGGGCCCCGCCGGCGCGCATGGCCATCGGCGTGAACGTGTCCCCGACGCCGGCGTACGTCCGGCTCGCGATCAGGTTCAGGAACTCGAACAGGACGCCGGGCGCGACGAACGCGAGGTACGTGCTTCCGTAGCGGACCGCGTCCGGGTCCGAGCCCAGGAGCCCGACGAGCGGCGTCGCGAACAGCCAGTAGCCGGCGACGATGGGGATCGAGAGCACGAGCGCCAGCCAGACGCTCTGCTCGACCACGAGCGACGCGCGGTCCCCCTCCCCGCCCCCGTAGTTCTGGGAGACGAGGCTCACCGTGCCGCCGGCGAGCCCGATGCCGACGAACTTGGCGACCTGCCAGTACGCGCCGGCGTACGCCAGCCCGGCGACGGCGGTCGCCCCGACCGCCAGCCCCACGAGCGCGAGGTCGACCGCCTGCTTCGACATGATGGCGAAGCCGGTGAGCACCCGGGGCCAGGCCAGCGCGACCGTCTCGTCGAGCCGCTCGGCGTCGATGACGCCGAACCGTTCCAGCACCCCCGCGATCGCGTCGAGGGGGCGCGCGAACCCTCCCATCACGGTCGGGGAGCCACGGGGAGGGCTTCGGTCCGCCGTCTCACGCGACCGGCGGCGGGTACGACGGGGTGCCGTTCCGCCGGTGCACCGCCCGCCCGTTCGGCCGTCGGGTGGCCGGAACCCGGGCGCGGCCTCGCGGTCACTGGTACATCCGGAGTCGCTGGGCCTGCGAGGAGTTCTCGTCCTCCTCCCGGACCTGCCGGGCGAGCCGCTCCTTCGCGCGCTGGATGCGACCGGCGTGCTCCTCGAGGTCGTCGGTCGGCACGTCGACGCCCGTGATGGGGGCGACGCCCTCCTCCAGCACGGCCCTGGCGGCCAGGGGGTCCGGGAACTGGGGGTCGCAGTCGGCAACGAGGCCGACGGCGGTGAGGTTCGTCGCCAGCGCGTGGTTCAACAGCGCCCCCGTGGGGCCCGAGACGATGCCGGCGTCGTCGGGTTCGGGGACCTCCGTCCGGTCCAGGATCGCCGCCCCGCTCCCCGACGCGATGCCGAAGACCTTCCGCTGCTTCTCGTCCGCCTCCCCGGCCGTCCCCTCCACGGGCCGTTCCCGCGTCAGCCCCGCGACGTACACCGGGACGACCGACTCCTCGCGGAACCAGTCGGCGATGCACTCCGCGAACTCCGTCGCCGCCCGCGGCGGGACGGGAACGTCGGACTGGAGCACCAGCAGGTCCCGTCCCTGGTCGGCGTACAGGCGGACGGGCGTCCGGATCCCCCTGTCGTCCGGGCCGAACGCGGCCGACCTCGGGAGCGACTCGCAGTGGACGTCCGCGTAGTGAGTCATCCCGAACGCCTCGACGAGGTGGTCCGCGGCGATCTTCCCCACGAGGCCGACGCCCGGGAGCCCCTCCACGAGCACCGGGTCGGCGAGTGCGACGTCGGTTCGTACGTCGATCCGTGCCATGTCGTGACCCACGCGTGAGGCGACCGTAAATATGCGCCACGTGCGGTCGGCCGCGACCGCCGCCTCGACCCCGCGCCCGTTCGCCGACCGTCGGTCGACGGCCGCCCCACGGCCGCCGTGTCGAAACCGACAAACGGTCCCCCGTCGAACCCCGGGCCATGAACCCGCTCGACCGTTACGCGCCCCTCGTCGGGGACGAGGCGGCGTTCCGGGCCGCCTGCGAGCGGCCGCTCCCCTCGGTCGTCCGGACGAACTCCATCCGGGCCGACCCGGCCCGCGTCGCCAGGGCGTTCGACGAGGAGGGGACCGGCTACGAGCGCGCGGACTGGCACGACGGGGTCTTCCGCCTCGAGGGGCGTTCCCCGGGGACGACGTGGCCGTACACCCACGGCTGGGTCCACGGGCAGGAGGAGGTCTCCGCGCTCCCCGCGCTCGCGCTCGACCCGCGACCGGGGGAGCGGGTGCTCGACACCTGCGCGGCGCCGGGGAGCAAGACGAGCCAGCTCGCCGGGCTGATGGAGGACCGCGGCACCCTGGTCGGCAACGACACGAACCTCGGGCGCATCTCGGCGCTCCGGCACAACGCCGAACGCCTCGGCGTGACGAACCTCGTCGTCGACCACCAGGACGCGCGCAACTACTCGTTGAACGGCTTCGACTTCGACGAGTTCGACCGGGTGCTCGTGGACGCGCCCTGCTCGTGTGAGGGCACCGTCCGCAAGAACCCGGACGCGCTGGACGCGTGGACGCTCGATCACGTCCGCCGGGTCGCGGGGATCCAGAAGGGCATCCTGCGGCGCGCCGTGCAGGCGACGAGACCCGGCGGAGCGGTCATCTACTCCACCTGCACCTTCGCCCCGGAGGAGAACGAGGCCGTCCTGGACCACGTGCTCGCCGAGGAGGACTGCGAGGTCCTCGAGTGGGACTCCCCGCTGGAGTCGGCGCCGGGCGTCACCGAGTGGGAGGACGAGACGTACGACCCGCAGGTGCGGCGGGCGACCCGGGTGTACCCCCACCTGAACGACACGGGCGGGTTCTTCCTGGCGAAGCTCCGCGTGGGCGGCGGCGGGGAGGGGGTGGCGGGCTGATGGCCCCCGACGGAAACGACGGCCAGCGGTTCGACCGCCTCCCAGCCACCGCCGCCGAGCGCGAGGTCGAGGGCCGCGCGACGCGCGCGGAGGTGCTCGACTGGTGGGAGGAGCGGTTCGACATCCCGCCGGGAACGTTCGACGGCTACACCTTCTGGGAGAAGGGAGCCGGCAAGCTCTGGGCGTTCGCGGCCGACCTCCCGACCCCCCAGGCGCGCGAGGGCGTCGGCATCACCTTCCTCAGGACGAGACAGGAGCACTGGAAGCCGACGACGACGGCGGCGATGCGCTGGGGCCGGCTGGCGACGCGGAACGTGATCGAACTCCCGCCCGGCGAGGCCCGGGCGTTCGCGGCCGGCCACGACCAGGACCTTCCCGACTGGGACGGCGACTGGGGCTACCTGATCGCGACCCACGACATCGCGGGCGGGCGGGAACCGATCGGCGTCGGACTGTACCTCTACGACGAACTCCGCTCCGTGGTTCCGAAGGGGTACCAGGAGGAGTTGCCGGAGCGCCACCGCCGTCGGTAGCGCGACGGTCGGGCGCGAGCGCCGCCTCGTCCGTTCGATCCGTGACTCCGGGCCGACGGGATCGCCCGTACAGGAAGCCGCGTGTGGGACGCCCCGTGGCTACTGCCGGCACTACGCTTTTCCGCGATTTCACCGTGGTTCCAGTATGGACGACCCCGAGGGGACGTGGCTGGGGCTACGGCGACGCGCGAAACCGCTCGTCCAGGCCGGGGTCCTTCTCGGTCTGGGGCTGGGCGGGTTCTTCGACGGGATCGTCCTCCACCAGATCCTCCAGTGGCACCACATGGTTTCGTCCCACCCGGACCCGACCGTCGCGGGCGACCTCGAACTGAACGTGATGGCCGACGGCCTCTTCCACGCCGTGACGTACGTCCTCACGGTCCTGGGGGTCGGATTCCTCTGGCGGGCGTGGCGACGGCCGGCCGTCCCCGCGTCGGGTCGCACGCTGTTCGGGTCGACGATTATCGGGTGGGGCCTCTTCAACCTGATCGAAGGGATCGTGGACCACCACCTCCTCGGCATCCACCACGTGTGGCCGGCCGGCCCCGGCCCGGTGATCCTCTGGGACGTCGCGTTTCTGGCGTGGGGCGCGCTGTTCGTCGCCGGCGGATACGCCGTCGTTCGGGGCGACGACGCCGCCTCCCCGACGAGGGGGGCCGACCGAGAGGAAGCCGGCCGTGAGGAACCCGAACGGGAGGAAGTCGACTGAGATCCGGGGCGCGTGCGGGCGGACGGCGCCTCGGACCCGACTCCGCGGACAGCGGCTCGACGACCGACTACCGCCGTTCGTCCGTACCGTCGCCAGCCTTCTCCCGCAGCGTCCCGCCGCCGAGCCCCTCCCATTCGACCCGGTAGCCGAGCGCCGAGAGCGCGGCGCTCGAATCCGCGATGCCCCGCTCCGCGAGGACCGATTCCGCCTCCGCGTAGGCCATTCCGGCGTCGAGTTCGTCGCCGACCGACCGCAGCACGGCCGGCCGGACGAGCGTCCCCCCGACGCGCTCGTGGTCCGGGAACGACACGTCCTCGAGCGCGTCGGCGGGGACGCCGTGGTCGGCCGCGACCGCCTCGAGCGCGACCACGTCGGCGTCGGGCGCGAGCGTCCCGGGGAGGTCCGCGGTCACCTCGGCCTCGAGTTCCGATTCGTACTCCCGCAGGACGTCGACCACGTCCTTCACCCGGACGGTACCCGAGTAGGGGACGGCCCGGTGGTCCCGCGCCTCGACCGCCTCGCCGGCGCCGAGCGACTCGTCCACCGCGACGAGGAGGTCGACGTCCTCCACGGCCTCGAGCTGGGAGAGCTTCTTCTCGACGTACTCGGGCGTCCAGAACCCCATCACTTCAAAAAACACGTGGTAGTCCGCGTGGCGGTACTCGAAGGAGAAGTCGGGGATCATGACCCGGTTCCCCGTCTCCAGCGGCTCCGGCTCCCGAACCAGCGTCCAGTCCAGATCGAGCGCGCGGAACCGCGCGGCGAAGTCGGCCTCGACGCCCGAGTCGAACGCCGGCTCCGCCAGGGGTTCGGTCCCCGGGACGGACACGTCCGCGTCCGTGAGCCGGAGCTCCCGCTCGGTTCCCCGGTCGTCGACGGTCGCGGTCAGCGTCCAGTCGGTCGTGCCCCCGGCGACCGTCCGGAGGAGGCGGGCGAACGCGGTCCCGTAGCGCCTGCTACGGCGGAACAACGCGTCCGGCCCGGTGACGACTAGCTCCCGCCCCTCGTCGGTGCGCACCACCTCGTACAGCAACCCGAGCCGCTTGGCCGCCGAGACGAGCGCCTTCGGGTCCGCCGAACGCACCCGAACCTCCGTCGCGTCGAACAGCGCCGTCTGTGCGAGCGAGAGGTCGTACTGCTCGCACAGCGAGTCCGGGTCCCATCGCGCGTCGAACGCCGCGAGCACCCGCTCGGGCTCCCGGTCGGCGAACAGCGACGACTCGACGGCCTCCGCGTCGGTCCCGAGGCGGTCCGCGGCCGCCGCGAGCGCCGCCGCGCGCTCGGACTCGTCCGCGGCGCCGACGCGTTCGGCCGCCTCGAAGGCGGCCCGGCGGGCGCGCTCGGGCGGGAGCGGGGCCCGCGTCTCGAACGTCGCCTCCCGCTCCAGCAGGGCGGCGAACCCCCTGACGAGCTTGAAGTCCGGCGCGTCCCGTTCGAGGTCGGTCAGCGCGGCCTCCAGCGCGCGTCGTGGCTCCCCGACGTGACCCTGGAACGTCCCGAGGACGCGGGCCGCGAGCGCCCGGGCGTCGTCGTCGCCGGCGACGAACTCCGGCCGGTAGCTCCCGCCGCGGCGGGAGACGCGCAGGAGGTCCTTTCGCAGCACGCCCGCGGGTAGCCGGCCGGGGGGTAAAGTCGCCGCGGTCCGGGCTCCGTAGCGGCCGCCGGCCCGGAGCCCGATGCGCCCGTCGGGCGCGAATGGACAAGGCTCATGCCGGGTGCGAATCAGTGGCCGGTATGAAGCGCCGCGGCGTGCTCGTCGGCCTCGCGGGACTGGTCGCCGGCGCCGGCTGTACCGACGTCACCCGGCCGTCCGGTCCCCGGACGCCCCCGCCCTCCCCCGAACCGACCAGCGCTTCCCCCGAGGGGCTCGTGATCGCCGAACTGGTCGACGAGGAGGGCGACGACGGGAGCCTCGTCGTCCGCGTGACCGTCGAGAACCGGACAGGCGAGGCCCGAACCGGAACCGTCGTCGCGGAGGCGAGCGCGGGCGGGGAGGGGACGACCGTCAGCGCGGAGGTCACCGTCGAACCGGGCGAGTCGGAGGAGCTGTCGCTCGCGACGGAACTCGACTACGGGGAGTTCGCCCGGGACGGCTCGCTCCGCGTCGACGTCGAGTGAGCGCCCGCTCCCGGTGTGGCGTCTGTGGCGTCCTTCGGACGGTCCGCCCGCATCGATCCGGGGCGGACCCCCATTCCCGCCGTGCCCGGGCGACCGGACGGTCGTCGCTACCCGGGTGGGCCCAGCAGCCCCAGCGTCCACCGGGCGACCTCGGAGAGCGCGAACAGCCCGCCCTCCGCGCGCGAGAGCGCACGGCCCGTCCAGAGGGCGGCGACCATCACCGTCGCGACGGCGGTCAGCCAGGCCATGCTCCCGAGGACGGCGTCGCCGACCGCGAGCGGGCGGATGGCCGCCGCGGCCCCCAGCACGCCCAGCAGGTTGAAGACGTTGCTCCCGACGACGTTCCCCACCGAGACGCCGAGGCTGCCGCGGCGAATCGCGACGAGCGAGACGGCGAACTCGGGGGTCGAGGTGCCCGCCGCGACGATCGTCCCGCCGATCACCCAATCGGAGACGCCGGCGGTCCGCGCGAGTTCGGTCGCCGTACCCACCATGACGTCGCCGCTGACGAGGACCAGCCCGAGGCCGGCCGCGAGCGACAGCGCGTCGCGACCGGTCCCGCGCTCCGGTAGCGGAACACGTCCCATCAGTCCGCCAGGCGGGTCCGCCGGCACGGTCGGACTCGCCCCCGGGGGCGTCGGGTCGGTTCCGGTGCGTATCAGGTACCCCGTGTACAGCGCGAAGAGCGCGAGGAGGACGACGCCCTCGGCACGCGACACCCGGAGATCCGACACGACCGCGAACCCGATCAGCGTGCTGGCGATCAGCGCGACGCCGTCCCGGTGCACGAGCGACCGATCGATCGGAACGACCCTGACCAGCGAGACGACCCCGAGGATGAACGCGAGGTTGTAGACGTTCGAGCCGATGACGTTCCCGACCGCGATCTCCCCGAACCCCTTGAGGGCGGCGTCGGTCGTCACCACCAGCTCCGGCGTCGACGTTCCGGCCGCAACGACTGTGAGTCCGATCGTGAGCTCGGAGAGCCCGACCCGTCGGGCGAGCCGGACGGCCGCATCGACCAGCAGGCGAGCCCCGATCCAGAGCCCCGCCACCGTCACGAGGAGGACGCCGAGGTGGACGAGCGGTGCTTGAAGCATCTCCGTACGGTGTCCACAGTCGCCGGACTGATAACTGTGGCATCGGGGAGGCGGTTCGAATGCGCGAACGACCGAGGATCCCGTCGTGACGGGGGGTCCCCGCGGTGGAGTCGTACACCGAGGTGAGCTCACAGCTCCCGTGACGCCGGGTCCCGCAGAACGGTGATCCCGAACCCTTCCCGGCTACCGCCGCCGTTCGGCGACGCTCTCCTCGGCCGTGTCCGCGGTCACGAGCTCGTAGAGGACCGCCCCCCCGCCGTCGTCCGTCGGGCGGAGAATCCGCCCGAGCCGCTGGGTGAACTGCCGCTCGGAGCCGGTGCCCGAGATGACGACTCCGACGCTCGCGTCCGGCACGTCGACGCCCTCGTCAAGCACGTTCGCGGAGACGACGCGGGTGTACTCCCCCTCGCGGAACCGCCGGAGGTTCTCGCGTCGCTCGGCCGCGCCCGTCTCGCCGGTGATGGCGGGCAGCAGGAAGCGCTCGGAGAGCCGGTAGACGAGGTCGGTGTGGGCCGTGAAGACGATGACCCGTTCGCCGCGGTGGCGGTCCAGGATCCGTTCCAGCTCCGCGAGCTTCGCGTCGGCGTTCATCATCACCTCGCGGGCGCGCTGCTTGGCGAGCAGCGCCTCCCTGGCCCGCGGGTCGCCCCCCGAGCGGTACACGAGTTCCTGGTAGTCGCTCCCCGAGGAGAACGTGATGCCCGCCTCGCGGACGTAGTCGACGAACGTCCCCTGCTCGCGCTCGTACGCCTCTCGCTCCGATTCGGAGAGCCGTACCTCGATCCTCCTGACTTCGTACTCCGCGAGATGCTCCCCGGCGAGGGCGTCGGCGTCCAGTTCGAACGCCACGGGGCCGACGAGGTCCGCGACGACCTCGTGTGCGCCGTCCGGCCGTTCGAACGTCGCGGTCAGGCCGAGCCTCGCCGGCGCCGAGAGCAGCCGCGCGACGTCGCGGTAGCCCTCGCCGCCGAGGTGGTGAACCTCGTCGAAGACGACGAGGCCGAAGTCGCCGCCCACGTCCTCCGCGCGGAGGTACGCCGAGTCGTAGGTGGCGACGGTCAGCGCCTCCGCGCGCTGCTCGCCCCCGCCGAACCGTCCCACCGGGACGCCGAACTCCGACTCGAGTTCGCGGCGCCACTGGTCGAGCAGGTCGACCGTTGGGACGACGACGAGCGTCGGCACCCCGAGTTCGGCCGTCGCCGCGAGCGCTAGCACGGTCTTCCCGCTGCCCGTCGGGAGTTCGACGACGCCCCGCTCGCCGGCCCCGTGCCACGCGGCGAGCGCGTCCGCCTGGTAGTCCCGGAGGTCGTAGCGGAGCGTGAGGTCGAGGGAGTCGGCGGGGCGGACCCGGTCGTCCACGTGGACGCCCCGTTCGTCGAGGGCCTCGCGGACCTCGCGGTAGCGGTGGGCGGGGGCGCGGTGGCTCCCCGTCCGGCCGTCGTACTCGACGCCGGGGAGCGTGCTCGGGTCGACGTCGTCGCCGTCCACGACGACGGCCCCCTCCTCGAACCGGAGCGTGACGGTCACTGCCGGCGGTAGTCGGCGTCGGCGCTTATTCCCTCCGGGTGATGGACGGGTCGGTCGGCTTTCCCGAGCGGAACCCGGCCTCGGCGTTCGAGCACAACATCCACGTACCACCCGGTCGAAATCCGCCCATGAGCGACGACGAGGCGGTCGAGGCGTTCCTCGCGGAAGCGGACGACGTGCTCGGCGAGTACGAGCAGGGGTACATGGACGCGGACGCGGCGCTGTCGCGGCTCTCGAACGCCGTCGAGGACCTCCGCGACGCCACGGTCGAGGGGGAGTGAGACGAACGGACGACGAACAGGAAACATCTACCGATACCTCGGACGGGGGCTGGGTCGCGGGCCCCCGCCGACGGTACGCCTACCGGGGCGTTCGCTCCAAACGCCCCCGCGAGCGGCGTCTGGGGCCGCGGAACCGATTTCCGACACCTCGCGACGGTTAAACGTGGGGCCGCTATGGCCCGGTATCAGAGTCCTCATGAACCGATCGACCGGACCCCCCGACGGACGGGCCGACGCCGCGGCGGACGGCCGGACCGATTCGACCCCGAGCGGACGACCGCGACGGCGGGACCTGCTCAGGTCCGTCGGCGGCGCGGCAGCGGCCTCGTTCGCGGGCCTCGGGGGCTGTCTCGGCCTCGGTGGCGGCGGCACGCCCGACAGCATCACCCTCGGCACGCTGAACGTCTTCCCGATGATGCAGTGGTTCGTCATCGAACAGCAGGGCTGGTACGACGCCGCGCTCGACGTCGACGTGAACGTGGAGACGTTCAGCGGCGGTCCGGGCGTCATCCAGGCGTTCTCCAGCGGCGAGATCGACTTCGCGTACGTCGGCATCAGCCCGGGAACGATCGCCATCGGGAAGGGGGTTCCCGCGAAGGTCGTCGCGGCGAACGTGCTCGAACCGAACGTGATGGTCGCCGACTCGCGGTTCCGGGGCTACTGGGACGAGCACGGCGAGGACGCGTTCCGCGTGTTCCGCGAGGAGGAGGGCCGCAAGCCGACGTTCGCGACCCTCCCCAGCGGCTCCACGCCCGACGTGTTCTTCCGCTACTGGATCGAGGAGCGACTCGGCCTCCCGCTCGAGGAGGCCGTCGACGTCAAGCGGATGGGCGCGAGCGCGCTCCGCTCGACGCTCGTCGCGGGGGAGGTCGACGGCGGCAGCGTCATCGAGCCCATCCGGACGGTGCTTCACGGCGAGACCGACGGGATGCGGACGATTCGCTACGCCGGGGACATCATGCCCGGCCAGCCCGGGGCGGTGCTCCAGCCGAGCCAGCGACTCGTCGACGAACACCCGGACCTCGTCTCCTCGCTCGTCGAACAGCACGTTCGCGCCACGGACTTCATCCACGGGAACCGCGAGCGGGCGGCCGATATGGCCAGCGCGTCCGTCGGCGAGGACGTCCTCCCGCCCGAGGTGGCTAGACGGGCCATCCGCTCGGACGCCTCGACGTTCGTCGCCGACCCGCACGAAATAGTCGACAAGACGCTCGTGTACAACGACTACCACCGGGAGATCGGGAAGGTGGACGGGGACCTCTCCGAGGACGACGTGTTCGACCACAGCTTCTACGAGGAGCTCGAGTGATGGCCCAGCGAACCGACAGCACTTGGGGGAACGTCCCCGACGCGGTGTGGGACCTCGACGACGTGCACGGGCTCCTCCTGCAGGTCGGCGCGCTCGCCGCGTTCGTCGCGGTCTGGTGGGTGGTCGCGCTCGCCAGCCCGGCGCGAATCCTGCCGGAGCCGCCGGCGGTCGCGCGGGTGCTCGCGTCGGACGTCGCCTCCGGCCAGCTGTTCCTGCTCGTCGGCCAGAGCCTCCGCCACTACGTCCCCGGGCTCCTCGTCGGCAGCGGCCTCGGCATCGCCGCCGGCGTCGCCGTGGGGTGGAGCCGGACCGCCGAACTCACGCTCGGAACCGTCGCGCAGGTGCTCCGGCCGGTGCCGCCGCTGGCGTGGATTCCGTTCGCCATCATCTGGTTCGGGCTCGACCACGCCAGCGCGGCCTTCCTCGTGAGCATCGTCGCCTTCTGGATCTCGTACTACAACGCCGAGGGAGGCGTCCACGGCATCGACCCGGAGCTGCTGGAGGTAGCCCGGTCGCTCGGGACGAACTCGGGCCAGGGGCTGATCCGGCGGGTCGTTCTTCCCGGCGCACTCCCGGACCTGTTCACGGGGTTCCGGACCGCGGCGGGCCAGGCGTGGATGGTGGTGGTCGCGGCCGAACTCATCGGCGCGCCCGGAATCGGACGGCACCTCTGGGAGGCGTCGAACTTCCTCTCGACTGACGTGGTCGTCGCCTACATGCTCGTCATCGGGGTGCTGTTCCTGCTCACCGACAGGCTGGTGCTGCTCGTCCAGCGGAGGGCACTCCGATGGCGCTGACGTCGGACGCGGGCCGGGAGGAGGCCGCCCCGGCGGTCGAGTTCGACGGCGTCTCGAAGGTGTACGATCCCGAGGGCGAGGCGCTTCGGGCCCTCGACGGCGTGGAGTTCGCGGTCGACCGCGGCGAGTTCGTCTGCATCGTCGGGCCGTCAGGTTGTGGCAAGAGCACCCTGTTCCGCATCGTCGCCGGCCTCGAGAACGCGACGTCGGGCGAGGTGACCGTGGACGGGCGGCCGGTCGAGGGGCCCGGCCCCGACCGCGGGATGGTGTTCCAGGACGACGCGCTGTTCCCCTGGCGGACGGTCCTCGGGAACGTCACCTACGGACTCGAGGAGGTGGGGACACCCGGTGACGACACCGTCGAGGGGCGCGCCCGTCACTGTCTGGACCTCGTCGGCCTCTCGGAGTTCGCGGACGCCTATCCGAAGAGTCTCTCGGGCGGTCAGCGCCAGCGCGTCGGCATCGCCCGCGCGCTCGCGGTCGACCCGCCGATCCTGCTCATGGACGAACCGTTCGCCAGCGTCGACGAGCGAACCAAGGCGACGCTCCACGCCGAACTGCTCGACATCTGGGAGGGAACCGAGAAGACCGTCCTCTTCGTCACCCACGACGTGGAGGAGGCCGTCTACCTCGCCGACCGCATCGTGGTGCTCACCGACCGCCCCGGATCGGTCGCGGAGCTCGTTCCGGTCGACCGGCCGCGGCCGCGCGACCGGACCGGCGAGGCGTTCACCGCGGTCGAGGATCGGGTGCTTTCGCACTTCCGCGACTGAGCGGCGGCGAACGGGAGCTTAATGCGGCTGGGCTCCACCCATCTGGTAGCACATGACGGGATTCTCTTCGCGCGTCGAACGGATCTCCATCAGCGGCATCCGCGAGGTGTTCGAGGCGGCCGGCGAGGACGCAATCAACCTGGGGCTCGGCCAGCCCGACTTCCCGACGCCGGCCCACGCGAGGGAGGCGGCGATCGAGGCCATCCGCGACGGCCGCACCGACGGCTACACGTCGAACAAGGGGACGCTCGAACTCCGCGAGGCCATCGCCGCCAAGCACGAGCGCGACCAGGACGTCGCGGTCGACCCCGGCGACGTCGTCGCCACCTCCGGCGGCTCCGAGGCGCTCCACCTCGCGCTGGAGGCCCACGTCGACGTCGGCGAGGAGGTCGTGATCCCCGACCCCGGGTTCGTCTCCTACGACGCGCTGACGAAACTCGCCGGCGGCGAGCCCGTTCCGGTGCCGCTCCGGGAGGACCTCACGCTCGACCCCGCGACCGTGGAGGAGGCCCTCACCGAGGACACGGCGGCGTTCGTGGTCAACTCGCCCGCGAACCCGACGGGGGCGGTCGCGAGCGAGGCGGACGTGCGGGAGTTCGCCCGCATCGCGCGCGAGCACGACGTGCTGTGCGTCTCCGACGAGGTGTACGAGCACTTCGTCTTCGACGGCACGCATCGCTCCCCGCTGGAGTACGAGCGCGAGAACGTCGTCGTCGTCAACGCCTGCTCCAAGGCGTACTCGATGACGGGGTGGCGGCTCGGATGGGTGACGGGCGCGTCGGACCGGATCGAACGGATGCTGCGGGTCCACCAGTACGCGCAGGCCTGCGCGTCCGCCCCGGCACAGTTCGCCGCCGAGGCGGCGCTCTCGGGCCCCCAGGGCGTCGTCGGGGAGATGCGCGACTCGTTCGAGCGCCGTCGCGACGTCGTCCTCGACGGCCTCGCCGAGGCCGGCCTCGAGTGCCCGACCCCGCAGGGTGCCTTCTACGCGATGCCGAGGGTCCCGGACGGGTTCGTCGAGGAGTGCATCGAACGCGGCGTCGTGATCGTCCCGGGCGAGGCGTTCGGCGCCCGCGGCGCGGGCCACGCGCGGATCTCCTACGCGACCGCCGAGGCGGACCTCCGGGAGGCGCTCGACGTCATGGGGGACGCGGCGTCGGCCGTTCGATAGGCGGCCGCCCCCGCCGGGCCGCCCCGACGGCCGGCGTACTGGACGCTTCCCGGTCGCTCACTGGAACATCCCGGTCGTCGACGCGCGCGACTGGTCGTCCCCGGAGGCCTGCTGGATGCGCTGGGCGAGCTGTTGGCGCTGCTCCATGATCTCGTCGGCGCGCTCGACCAGCGGGTCTGTGTCGATCTCCACGCCCGCGAGCGGCGCGATCCCGTCCCGGACGAGCACGTGTGCGCCCTCCGGGTCGGGGAACTTGGGGGTGGTCTCCACCATCAGCCCGCAGGCGTCCCGCCCGCGGTCCTTCGCGGCGCTCAACAGCGCGCCGGCCGGCCCGTGGATGAGGCCGTCGGCCGCCGGGCTCGACACGCCGGTCTCCTCCAGCAGGTCGCCCCCGTCGCCGGTCGCCACGCCGTAGAGTTCGGGGACGTCGTCCGGTTCGCGCTGTGTGGGGAGGCCGCTCAGGTACAGCGGCGTCGCGCCCACCTCGTCGAGCCAGTCGGTGAGCGCGGCCGCGAGCGCGTCGGCGTCGATGGTCTCGAGGGGCACGTCCCCGGAGAGCACGAGCAGGTCGTTCGCCTCGTCGACGAACAGCCGCACCGGCGAGTGCAGTTCGCGGTCGCCCTCGGTGAAGACGGCCGCCGAGGGGAGGTCCTCCCCCGTCAGCTCGCCGTAGTAGCGGGCGTCCGACTGGTCGCGGACGTGGTCGGCCGCGATCTTTCCGGCGAGTCCGACGCCGGGGAGCCCCTCCACGAGCAACGGGTTCTCGAGCGATGCGTCGCCCTCGGTCCTGACCTCGACCATACAGACGGTTCGGTCACTGGACGAAAAGAGCTACCGGCCAGTCCGTCGATTCACGGCCCGCCGGGTGCTCGGTTCGCCGTGGGGACGTCGTCCGCCGCCGGGCCGTCGTTCCACCACCGTCCGTCGACCGACCGGCGTCAGTTCGCCGTCGAGACGACCTTGATCACGTCGCCCTCCGCCAGTTCGTAGTCCTCGCCGATCCGGCGGTCCGTGCGGGCGTTCACCGCGTGGAGGTACCCGTCCCCGATGTCCGTGTGGACCGCGTAAGCCAGGTCGCGCGGGCCGCTCCCGCGGGGCAGGAGGAACGCGTCCGGGAGGACGTTCCCCCGCGCGTCGGTCCAGCGCGTCTCGTTCTGGACCGGGTACGCCGTAACCCGGTCGAGGAGGCCGTAGACGGCCTCGTCGAGGGCGGTCTGGACGCCCGTCCCCCCGAACTCGGCCATCACCTCGCGGATGCGTTCGAGCCCCGCCGCCTGCGCGTCGCTCACCTCGCCGACCACTTCGAAGTCCTCGTCGCCGGGGTCGTAGTCGACGACGCCGGCCTCGGCGGCCTTCCGCAGCGCGAGTTCCCCGTCGGCCGTGGTCGGGATCACCGGCTTGTCGGTCCCGCGGAGCCGTTCGACGTTCCCCTCCGGGGCGATGTCGGCCTTGTTCGCCACGAGCACGATGGGCTTCGTCCGCGCGCGCACCTCGCGCGCGAGGTGCTCACGGTGCTCGTCGGTCCACTGGATGGGGTCCTCCGGGTACTCCATCCCCCGGAGCACCGCCGTCACGTCGTACTCGGTCGCGCCGAACCCGGTGAGCAGTTCCGTCAGGGACTCGTCGACGTCGAAGTCCGGCGAGCGCGACTTCCGCTCGATCGACTCCCAGTTCCGGTCGACGATGCCGGCGAGCCACTGGTCCATCTCCTCCTCGACGAAGTCGACCTCCTCGACCGGGTCGTACTCGCCGACTTCGACGGGTTCCCCCTCGGCGTTCGTCGCGCCCGCGGCGTCGACGACCTGGAGGATGACGTCCGCGTCGGTGAGCGCGTCGAGGAACTGGTTGCCCAGCCCTCGTCCCTCGTGGGCGCCGGGAACCAGCCCCGCGACGTCGAGCAACTCGACCGCCACGTACCGCTTCCCGTCGCGGCAGTTCTCGTTGCCGCAGCGCTCCTCGCGGCTCAGGCACGGACACTCCGTGCGGACGTGGGTCACGCCGCGGTTCGCGTCGATGGTGGTGAACGGGTAGTTGCCGACGTCCACGTCCGCCATCGTGGCCGCCTTGTAGAACGTGGACTTACCGGCGTTCGGCTTGCCCGCGAGCGCGACCGAGAGCATGCCCCGGAGTAGGCCCCCGCCCGGAGAAGCGCCTTTCGGTCGGCGGCGACGAACCGCAACCCCCACGGGGGCGCGCCCCGAACCCGTCGCCGTGACTCCCCCCGACCGACGCCGGTTGGCGCGTCACGTGGCCGCGCGAGCGACGGCGGTCGTCCTCGCGCTGGCCGTCTCGGCCGGCCGGGCGGCGGCACACCCGGGCCACGACGGCGCGTCCTCGGAGCCGAGCACCTGGCTGGCGGTCGGACCGATCCTGCTCGGCGCCGTCGCGACCGCGACCGCGGCGGGGCTCCGGCGGGAGGGACTCGCATCCGGATGGGCGGCGCTCGCCGGCGTCGGACTCGGAGCGCTCCTGCTGGCCACCGGCCTGTACGTCCACCTGACCCGAGAACCCGACCTCGTTCACCGCTCGCTGAACAGGTGCCGCACCGCGGCCGCCGTCTCCCCCGTCCGCGCGTACTCGATGGCGAGCTCGTGGACCGAGAACGCGGTCCCCTCGAAGGTGGGGAGCCCGCGGGTCGCCGCGTACGCCCGGAGCCAGTCGTTGAGCGCCCCCTCGAGGAGCGACCGCTCGACGGAGGAGAGCCGAACGTCCTCCCGTCGACACCGGACGTACTCGGTGAGTAGCGGTTCGATCCCCTCGCCGACGGCGTCCGCGGGCGTCGCCGCCTCCGGGTCGAACTCCCGGCAGTCCCGCCGGGACCGCTCGGCGAGCGTCGTCACCGACCGCCAGCGGAGCGAGCGCCCCTCGGTCAAGTCGCCGTCCATACTGCCGAGAGGCAGTGTTCCAGTGACATAACTGTAGGTGGCTCCGGCCGACCTGTCGTCTCACGCGCCGATCCGCCGCCGGGATCCGGACGGCCGTGCTTTTAAGCGACGGCTCCCAATCGGGGGGCATGACCGCACTTTCGTTCGACGAGACCGGGGTCGACGTCGCCTACGAGGGGACCGAGTTCAGGCTCGAAAAGGAACTCGTCGAGGAGGCGACCGGGAAGCCCTACGTGGACGTGACCGACCACGAGGTGTTGAAGCTGATCGAGGAGGGGCCGTCCCTCTCCGGGGAACCGCGCCGCATCGGGGACATCCTGTAGCGCCCGACCGCGACCGTCCGTCTCTCGCGTACCGCCCACGCCGTGGCCGTCCCGTCAGCCGTCGACCGACGGGAACGTCTCGCGGTGGAGACGGCTCGTCACCTCGTCCGCGATCGTCCGGAGGTTCACGGTGTCGTCGCGGTTGTACGAGACGAGCGTCTCCAGGGCCGACTCGTCGCCGTCCTCGTACTCGTACCAGAGCCTGACGGCGTCCCGGCCGGTGACGTCCGGCCCCTCGCGGGCCACGCCGAGTTCCCGCTCGACGGGCTTGAGCCCGCCCGTGAGTTCGAGCGCCCGGCACGGGTACATGAGATCGAGGTGGGGCGTGTCCACGTCGAGGTCGAACGACGCCTCGAGGAACGGCGCGTCGAACCGTTTGCCGTTGAACGAGACGAGCAGGTCCGCGTCGTCCAGCCTGTCGCGGACGGCCTCGCGCGTCAGGTCGCGCCCGCGGACGAGCGTCGTCGTCCCGCCGGCGCCGTGGAACGTGACCGTCGTGACCCGGTCCCGGTCCTGGGAGAGCCCCGTCGTCTCGATGTCGAAGAAGCAGGCCGACTCCCGGAAGTTCTCGTAGAGCCGCCAGCGCTCGCCGCTCGGGAAGGCGGCGTCGAAGAACCGGGCGTCGCCGTCGTCCAGCCGCTCGGCCGCCTCGTCGATGAACGACTCGATGCGACCCGCGGTGGTGGCCCCGACTCCCCGGACGGAAGCACCGCCGAACTCGTCCCACTCGGTGACGCCGCTCTCCCACAGGCGCCGCTCGGTCGCCGTTCCGACCCCTCGAACCGGTATGAAGCTGTTTTCGATTCGCATTCGTCCTCCCACGCGACCGCGCGTGGCGTACTCGGAGCGTGGGTCCCTCTCGCTCGTAAACGTTCGGGACCGGCCCGGCGGCGGTGCCCCGACCGGCCGGCGCGGGACCGTCGGTGCTGGCCCCTCGTCCGCACCACGCGAGCGATGACCCGCTGGTCCTCGATCGTCTCCGACACGGGTGAACGTGCGCCGGGATTTCAGCATCGTCACGCACCGCGGTAGGGGTTCCGTATCACGTCGATACCCAAGAGTTCTCTCGGAAACGAAAAAATAGGTTGTGTTACCACAACACCAGCTTTCGAAGCGGCGAAGGAAAGCCGGAACGATACGCAAGGTATCGTTGCGTTTATGGATGCAGCTACGCCATTCGAACGCAGGTAACCCACATGACCGACGACGAACCCCGACGCGGCAACCATGACTGGTGGCCGAACCGACTGAACCTGACGGTCCTCGACCAGAACGCTCGCCGGAGCGACCCGATGGGCGAGGAGTTCGACTACGCCGAGGAGTTCGAGAAACTCGACCTCGACGCCGTGAAGGCGGACGTCGAGGAGGCGATGACGACGTCCCAGGAGTGGTGGCCGGCCGACTACGGCCACTACGGGCCGCTCTTCATTCGGATGGCGTGGCACAGTGCCGGCACGTACCGCACCAGCGACGGCCGCGGGGGTGCCTCCGGCGGTACGCAGCGCTTCGCGCCCCTCAACAGTTGGCCCGACAACGCGAACCTCGACAAGGCTCGTCGGCTGCTCTGGCCGGTGAAGCGGAAGTACGGCGACAAGCTCTCGTGGGCCGACCTGATCGTCCTGGCCGGGAACGTCGCCCTCGAGTCGATGGGATTCGAGACGTTCGGCTTCGCCGGCGGGCGCGAGGACGAGTTCGAGCCCGACGAGGCCGTCGACTGGGGGCCCGAGACCGAGTGGGAAGCGTCCGAGCGCTTCGACGACGGGGACGAACTCGAGGAGCCCCTCGCCGCCACCGTGATGGGTCTCATCTACGTGAACCCGGAGGGACCGGACGGCGAGCCGGACCCGGAGGGATCGGCGGAACGGATTCGGGAGTCGTTCGGTCGGATGGCCATGAACGACGAGGAGACGGCCGCGCTCATCGCCGGCGGACACACCTTCGGGAAGGTCCACGGCGCCGCCGACCCCGACGAGCACGTCGGCCCCGAACCCGAGGCGGCCCCCATCGACCAACAGGGCCTCGGCTGGGAGAGCAGCCACGGCTCCGGGAAGGGGTCCGACGCGATCACGAGCGGGATAGAGGGACCGTGGAACGCCACGCCGACCCAGTGGGACATGGGGTATCTCGACAACCTGCTCGACTACGAGTGGGAACCCGAGAGGGGTCCCGGCGGTGCGTGGCAGTGGACCACGAAGGACGGCGTGCTCCACGGGACGGCACCGGGCGCCGAGGACCCGTCGGAGAAGGAAGACGTGATGATGCTGACGACGGACGTCGCCCTGAAGCGGGATCCGGACTATCGGGAGATCGTCGAGCGCTTCCGGGAGAACCCGAACGAGTTCCGAGAGGCCTTCGCGAAGGCGTGGTACAAGCTCATCCACCGCGACATGGGCCCGCCGGAACGGTTCCTCGGCCCGGAGGTTCCCGACGTGGAGATGCTGTGGCAGGACCCCGTCCCCGACGCCGACTACGAACTGATCGGGGACGAAGCGATCGCGGAACTGAAAGCGGAGATCCTCGCGTCGGACCTGTCCGTCTCCCAGCTGGTCAGGACCGCCTGGGCGTCGGCGTCGACGTACCGGGACAGCGACAAGCGCGGCGGCGCGAACGGGGGCCGCATCCGCCTCGAACCGCAGAAGAGCTGGGAGGTGAACGATCCCGAGGAGCTAGAGACGGTGCTCTCGACCCTGGAGGGGATCCGGGAGGAGTTCAACGGCTCGCGGTCCGACGGGACGCGGGTCTCGATGGCCGACCTGATCGTTCTTGGCGGCTCCGCGGCCGTCGAGAAGGCCGCTGCGGACGCCGGGTACGACGTGTCGGTTCCGTTCGAACCGGGCCGCACCGACGCCTCGCAGGCGCGGACCGACGTCGAGTCCTTCGAGGCGCTCGAGCCGGAGGCCGACGGGTTCCGCAACTACCTCGGGGACGGGCACGACCGTTCGGCGGAGGAGCTACTGGTCGACAAGGCCGACCTCCTCGATCTGACGGCCGACGAGATGACGGCTCTGGTCGGCGGCATGCGCGCGCTGGGTGCGAACTACCGGGGGTCCGAGCTCGGCGTCTTCACCGACCGGCCGGGGACCCTGACCAACGACTTCTTCGTGAACCTGCTCGACATGGACTACGAGTGGGAAGCGGTCTCGGACTCGGAAGGCGAGGACATCGTGGAGTGGGAAGCGCCCTCGGACGCCCACGACGTCTACGAGCTGCGCGACCGTGAGACGGACGAACTCGAGTGGGCGGGCACCCGCGTGGACCTCGTCTTCGGGTCGAACGCCCGGCTTCGGGCCATCGCGGAGGTATACGGGTCCGGCGACGCCGAGGAGCGATTCGTGCGTGACTTCGTGGACACGTGGAGCAAAGTGATGGAGCTCGACCGTTTCGACCTCGAGTGATCCCGGTCGGGAGCCTCCGCGAGGCCACCTGGCGCTTCGGCGACCGCGACGTCCCGCGACCCGGCGCCACGTGAACGACTACTCCAGCCACACGCTCTGCAGTACGACGACCTGATCCCCGTCGGGGACGGGGTCCCCGGCGCCGACGTCGTCGCCGACCTCGTCGACCGACGCGGCGTCGCGACCCGGTTTCCGGCTCCTCCTTCGCGTTCCCGTTTCCTCGACGCGCGTACGAGCGCCGGCCGGTCGCGTCGGACGGGACGGACCCGACCGACGTGGTTATCCCGCCGCTCGCCCACTCCCGCACGGAATGGCGGACCGATCGTTGTGCACGCGGCGTCGGCTCCTCGGGGGGCTCGGCGCGGTCGGTACGGCCGGCGTGATCGGTCACGTCGCCCCCGGAGGGTCCCCCGCCCCCGACCGAGCCGGCGAGGCGGCTTCCACGAGCGAACGCGCGGCTGGCGGGCCCGACCGCCCCACGCCGGCGGTCGTCACCGACCGGGACGCGGGGACGACGTATCCGCTGGTGACGTACAACGACCGCACGGGCGAGTACGACGTCACGATGCCGGTGAACGTCCGCTTCGACCTGACCGGCTCCGCGTACGACCCGTCGGACGTACTGGACGCCGTCGGGATCGGCGACGGCTGGACGCAGGTCGTCGCGGCCGTGGGGGAGCACTGGCCGACGAAGGACGCGAAACCGCCCGAGGTCTGGTCCGGGGGGACGAGCGGACTCGTCCCGCCCGTCCGCAACTACCGGAAACCGATCGATCCCCTCGGACCGCGGCTCTGCCATCACCTGTACCTCTGGCCGGTCCGGAGCGGGGGCGAACTCGTCGGCGTCGCCGGTCAGGCGCACGTGGACGTCGGCACCGTCGCCGACCACGTCGGTGGAGGGTTCGACGAGGCCGCCGGGGCCGTGGCCTCGGTTTACTCGGCGGCGGGGTGGCGCGTGGTGGACGCCGACTTCGACTACGGGGTCTCCCCCGGACGGCTCGACTTCTGGGGGCCGACGGGCGACCGTTGGCTCCGTCCGCCGTGAACGCGGGCCGTGCGCCGAACCGGCGGCGCGAACCCGGACCGTCAGTCTCGAACCGTCCCGCGTTCCGGCCCCGGCGACGGTCAGTCGTCGTGGAGCCCGGCGTCCGGGTCGTGTGGCCGCTTTTCGGGCGTCGGCCCGTCGATGCTCGCCGACGTGTACCGGAGGATGAACGGCGTCGACAGGAACGACGCCGCCCACAGTCCGACGAGCAATCCGACGCTCGGATCGTCACCGTTCCGGAGGACGGCCGCCGCGAGGAGGAGCCCGACCCCTAGCTCGGGGAGCGTTTCGGCGACGCTCTCGGACCAACTGAACTCGCGGGACGTCTTCCGGGATGGTTTCCAGACCGTCGCGCCGAACAGGAGCGCGACCGTGACCCGGATGCTCATCCCGAGCACGACGAGCGTTTCCAGCGTCGCGGTCGCGAGGAAATCGCCGACCTCGCGACCGGCGGCGACGCTCCGGTGGAGAAAGACGAAGGCGAAGACCCCGGCCGCGAACGCGACGCTGGGGGCGGCGGCGGTCGCGACCCGCGACTCCACGGACGCGAGCAGGACCAGGCTCAGGAGGACCGGCGTCACGCCGTAGAACATGACCGGCGTGAGGCAGTTCAGCCTCGTTCCGACGCTGACGCCGCGGCCGGCCAGAAGCGGGAGCATCTGCCGGTTCGCCCGCACCCACCGCACGGTTCGTGCCCGGAGCGCGTGGAGGTCGAGCGGGAACCCCTCGTACGAGCGGTCGTCCACGACGACGGCCCGCCAGCCCGCCCGGTCGAACTTCACGGTGAGCACGAAGTCCTCGCAGATCAGGTGCTCGTCGTACCCGCCGGCGTCCCGAACCGCCTCAGTGCGGATCAGCCCGGCCGATCCCCAGTAGGTGTTCCGCCCGTAGACGAGCTTCATGACCGGCGGCGAGATGCGCGTCGACCACTTCACGCCTCGGCCGACGATCCGCGCGAACGGTGTCGTCGCCAGGTCCGGGTGGACCTCCTTGAGCAGTTGGAAGATCCCGACGTCGTCGTTCCCGGCGTGTTCGGCGTGCTCCACGAGCCGGGTCACGTTCCCCGGTGCGAGCATCGTGTCCGCATCCAGCGTGACGAAGTACTCGTACCCGCCCCCGTGGTCCGCGAGCCAGTCGTTGATGATGCCCGACTTCCCGCCCCGCGCCACCCCGCGCGTGTACCGACGCCATCCGTCGAACCTCCGCTCGGTCGCGACCGCCTCCGGAACGTCGCTGTCCGACAGGATCCAGAGGTCAACCGGGTGTTCGACGGCCTCGGCCGTCCTCTCGACGCACAACGGAACGACGTCGTTACGCGTGGTGTAGAGGACGGCGACGCGTGGTCTCTCCCCGCCGATCGGTTCCCGGGGAAGCGTCTCGCCCGGGTACGCGAAGTGGTAGGCGAAGTTCGTCAGGAGGAGCGCGAACGGGAGGAACGCGATCGACGCCAACGCGTAGTAGGCGTAGTCGACGGCCGTCGCGGGAGAAACCAGCAGCCACTCGACGACCACCAGCAGCGTCCAGACGCCGCCGGTCGCGGCGACGTGCGCCGGCGGACGAAGCAGTGGGTTTCGGCTGGTCACTGGCGGATCGTGTCGTACGACGCCCGCTCGACGGATTGGTAGGCGGCGCTTACCGGGGCCCGGGCGGTCCCGCCGGATGAACGGGGGAGTTCGTTGCCGCGTCGACCCTCGCCGGCGCGGTGAGTTCGCCGGATCGTTTCGATCCGCCGGTCGATCGTCCAGGGCCCGGTCCGGGAGCATGGCCGCGCGATGAGCGTCCGGGAACTGAAACGGGGCACCGTTCGGGCGGTCCTCGATGGTGGCCGGGGGGCGCCGTCGCCGGTCGATGCCCCGCCCGGACCGAACCTGCCGCCCGAGCGAGGCACGCGCTGCGACGACGCCGCTGGCGGCCCTCCGACCGCCGATTACGGCCAACGGGGCGGTGATCGCGGTCGTGAGCCACGATCCCCATTTGCTATTGCGACATACGGTTTATATGTTGCCGTTCGGGCACCGCCGAGGTACTGGATTACGGACAGTCGTAGTAAACCGAGCGGACGGAAACCCGCCGAAAGCGGCAATCGAGCGGTCCGACCGACGCCGTCTGGGCGGCGTCCATCGCTCGTCGGTTTGGACGCGAACGGCGAGACGACCCGGCACAACCGGCGGATCCGGGGGTTCGACGCGGCGACGCGCCGTATCGGCGGTGCGTCCGGAGTCGCCGTGAGCGGAACTCCGCCCCCGTCGTTCGGGCCGATTGGGTTCGCGTGCGCACCCGGACGCGACCTCCTCACGACCCCACGGGCCCGGCCGAACGAGGACGGCCACGATGCCGTCGAGTCCGACGTGAGCGGACGAAGGGGAGTTCCTTTCGGCGGGTTCGTCGAACTCCAGCGGCTCCTTCCTGTCCGTCCCGTCCCAGGGAACTGCGGTGTCCGCGCTTTCCGGGCGGACTCCCCGACGAGCGGACGCGTCCTCCCGTCACTGGAGATTCCGGTCTCGGACGCGTAACGGTCGGACCGCGGAAAACGCCCTCCGGAACGGTGGGGTCGTCCGGTCGGGAAGACGACTTTCGGGCGGCAGGCGGTCACGAGGACGGACGGCCGGCGCGTGATCTGCTTCCCACCGTGGGAGGTGGGTTCCCGCCGGTCGCCCTCCTCGACCGCCGTCGGCTCGGCTGACGGGGCTCAGGCCGGGCCGTACAGCGAGTAGACGTGCCGTTCGTACGTCTCGCGGACGTTGTCGCCCCAGTTGTGGGTGTAGGTGTCGACGATGTCGTCGGCGACGTCGCCGCGGAGGTACTTCACGACCCCCCGGTCGCCGGTCCGCTCCCGGAGGTGCGTCGTGAAGAAGTGTCGGAAGTAGTGGGGCGTGACGTTCTCGGCGGCGCCCGCCCCCGGTTCGTACCAGCCCATCTCGGTCGCGTGGCGCCGCACGATCCGCTGGACCTGCTCGGGCGTGAGCCGTTCGCCCCAGCCGCTCGCCGTCCCGACGAACAGGGGTTCGGCGGGGGAGACGGCGTCCGGACGGACGGCGAGCCAGCGGAGCAGCGTCCGTTCGAGCTCGTCGTCGACAGGGACGACGGTCCCCCGCTTTCGCTTGTTCGACGCCGAGCGCGTCTCGCCGTTGTACGACTCGCCGACGGACGGCTCCGCGGCGACGTACAGCGAGTCGGGGCGGCCGTCGAGCTGTGCGCGCGAGCCGACGTCGTACCCCGGGAGCTCCCTCGAGAGCGCCAGGTCACGGAGGTCGAGGTTGCAGAGCTCCCCGACACGCATCCCCGTCTTGAGGAGCGCCACGACGAGTGCCCGCTCCAGCGGGTGGCGGATGCCGGAGACGAACGTGCGCATCCTCGCCACCGGGATCTCCCGGCGCGTCGGGTCCGTGTCGATCCGCTCGTCGAGTTCCTCCATGACGAGCGCCATCGGGTTCGCCTCGAACGCCCCGACCTGGGTCATGTAGGCGTAGAACCGGTGGAGGTAGGCGGCGTAGGTCGCGACCGTCGAGTCGGCCAGGTCGGGGTCCTGCCGGAGGTCGTGGACGAACGCCATGCAGTCCCGGTGGGAGGCTCCGGCCGGGCCGACCTCCCCGCTCGGAGCCGTGCCCGCCGCGAGGAACGACTCGAACCGTTCGAGCAGCCTGCCGTACTCCCGCCGGGTCCGCCGGCTCTTCCCGTGGAGCTCCATGTCCTGGAGGAAGTAGCCGATCGGGTCCTCCGGGTCCGCGGTCTCGGCGCTACTCATCGGTCAGCACGTACCCCCCGTCGCGGCCGCTGTAGATGACGAGTCCTCCCTCCTGAACCTCCCCGAGCGCCTCGTCGAGGCGGTCCTCGACGTCCCCCGCGACGAACTCGAGGAGTTCGTCCCAGTCCATCGCCCCCTCGCGTCGAAGAACCTCGAGGACCCGGTCTTCGAGGCCGCCACCCCTGGGGTCGACGCCCTCGGAAGGGGGTTCCTCGGAGGCGTCCTCGCCGGCGCCCCCCGAACCCTCGAGTCCGAGCTCGTTCCGGCCGGCCTGGACCATCGTGCGGACGAACTCGGCCTGTGACATGCCGACTTCCTCGGCGTCCTCGATCCACGCCTCCTTCTGGTAGCGGGGGAGTTTCACGCGCACCTCGGTCCGTTCCGTGTCGAGTTCGCTCACGATGCATCGCTGGTAGGCCTCCCTTATCAATTCCACCGTTCCGTGTCCTATCATACTAAGACAGAGGTGAGGGGATAAAAATCACCGATCAGTTCCTCTAAAAGCATCCTTATCCAGTATCGGGGCACAATTTCGCGCCTTAATCGAACCGGATTCATTCCCCGATCGAATGTCTTACCTTCTCCACGGTCCGGGTGGGTCTCCCCGATCGCTCGATCGGTTCTCGTCGACTCCGCACGGACGACTCCGCCGGTTCCGTCGGCCTCCCGACCGAACTTGGCACGTACCGCCCCACTCCCAACTGCCCGGCGCGGGAGGGGCAGTTGCCCCGGGCGTCCGATTCCGGCGTCGGCTCTCGCCGCAACGAGCGGGCCTCATCCGTCCCGGAACCGGTCGAGGTCGTCGCCGGGCGTCACCCTCCACCTTCACGCTGGCTCCCACCTGGTCGAAATATGTACTCGGTATCGAGGCAACGTTCGTGGCTCGTGCCGGTCCCATACACCGTATGTCGCAATACGTTGGCATCCTCCCTCGGGGCCGTCCGCAGTCCCCCGGCCCCGAGTTTCCAGGCCTCCGGTCTCCGGTTCGAACTCGACCGGCTGGGGTTCACCGGGATATCTCGGATACGGGGCGACCGCTCCCGGAGAGGGGCGGAGCGACTCCGGCCGTTCGAAGCGTCGTCGTTTTGGGTTCGGGGCCGAAGCCGACCGTATGGGTCCAGTCGTCGAGATCGTCGAAGGTCGGCGGGAGGTGCCCCGACCACAACAGCACGCCCCAAGAGAGGCCCAGCGGCCGGGTCCACGGTCGAGCCGGGGCGCCCGTCCCGCGCCGACGTGGGCCAGGATCGTTGTCCTCGCGGGACGCCGGACTACTCCCGTCAGCGCCTCCGTTTCGGGTCGTCGTCCACGTGTCTGGGCGAGATCCGTGGATCCCGCCCGTCCGTCGCCGACTGGCCGACTGGACGGACGCCGAACGGGCGGCGTTCGTCGAGCGAACCGGATCGTCGATTCGGGGCGGGCGACCGACGCGGAGGGACCGTCGCCGTGACGCCGGAGGTCGTCACGATCGGCGCCGCGACGGTCGACCGGCAGTACCTCGTCTCGAACCACCCGGAACCCGACGGCGGCGCGTTCGCGAACGACGTCGAGGAGTCGTTCGGCGGCGTCGCCGCGAACGTAGCGACGGCGTGTGCGCGGTTCGGTCGCGAGGCGGGACTCGTCGCCAGACTCGGGGAGGACGACGTGGCGGACCGCGTTCTCGAGGAACTCCGCCGCTCCGCGCTGGACGTCTCCCGCGTGCGGCGAGAACCTGGGACGAGCACGCACTGCGTGATTCTCCGTGACGGGGACGGGAGACGGAGCATCGTGACGGCCGGCGACAGCACGAAACGGCTCCGGCTGGACGACGCCGACCTGGCGTACCTGGCGGACGCCGACGCCATGTTCGTCACCGCCTACGCGCCGGATCCCGTCCACGAGGCGCTGCTCTCCCGTGCGCGGGAGGACGCGTTTCCGCCCGTCGCGTTCGATCTCTCGGGGCGACCCGCAGAACTCGAGGGGCGCGGCGCCCGCGTCGCGACCGTCGACGCCTGGGTCGAGGCGGCGTCGCTGTTCGTCGTCGGCGAGGTCGCGGCGGAGGCCTACCTGGGCTGTTCCGGCCGCGAGGCGGCCGAGCGGCTACGCGAGCGCGGAGCCGACGGGGTCGCGTCCACCGTCGGCGACGACGGTGCGACGCTGCTCGGCCCGGAGGCCGACCTCGACGTCCCGGCCCTCGACGTCGACGTGGTCGACGAGACGGGCGCGGGGGACGCGTTCGTCGCGGGGCTGATCGACGCCTGGGTGCTCGGGGACGCGTCCGCCGCCGACGCGGGCCGGTTCGCCGCCGCGGCGGCGGGCCTCAACTGCGAGTCCGCGGGCGCTCGTGGGGGTCTCCCGACGCGCGAGGAGGTCGAGGCGGCTCTCGCCGCCCGGTAGCTCCGATCCGCGTCGCCCTCCGACGGTTTTCGACCGTACGCTGGAGTCCGGCCGTTCCCGCGGAGGGCCTACCGATCGGCAGCCTCGACCAGTTCGCGGACGCGGCGTTCGGACACCGGGTTCGCCACCTCGCCGTCCTCCTTCAGCGCCGTGCCGACGACGACGCCGTCCGCGACGGAGAGGACGTCCCCGACCGTTCCCGCGGTGACGCCGCTTCCGACGAGAATCGGCACGTCCAGCCCGAACTCCTCGCGCGTCTCGACCGCGGCTTCCAGCTCCGACAGGTCCACGCCGTGGCCGGTCCCGGCGCCCGAGACGACCGTCGCGTCGGCGAGGCCGCGTTCGACGGCGTCGGCCATCGACGCGGCCGAACCGTCGCCCGACGCGAGCGGCGCGGAGTGTTTCACGTCGTGGTCGGCGAGGACGCGGAGGTCCGCGTCGATCCGGTCACACAGCCGCAGCGTCTCGTGGGCGCGCCCCTCGAGCACCCCCTGGTCGGTGACCCTGGCGCCGGTGTGGACGTTCACGCGGACGAACTCGGCATCCGCCGCGGCGGCGACCGAGACGGCGGCGTCGGCATCGTTGCGGAGGACGTTGACGCCGACCGGGAGGTCGGCGGCCTCGACGACCTCGCGGGTCGCGCGGGTCATCGTCGCGACGACGTGCTTGGGGACGTCGTCGGGGTAGAACGGGACGTCCCCGAAGTTCTCCACCATGATTCCGTCCACGCCGCCCGCCTCGAGCGCGCGGGCGTCGCGGCGGGCGTCGGCCAGGATCCGCTCGCGGGACCCGCCGTAGTTCGGCGCGCCGGGCAGCGGCGGGAGATGGACCATCCCGACGATCGGGCGATCGGCGTCGAAGGTGGATTCGAGCACGCTCCACGGTTCCGGCGACGAGGGGTAAAGTCCGCCGTTCGAGCCGACGTCGGCTCTCGATCGCACATTTCGTCCTTTTGTATACGACGAAAAGACGCTCGCACCGCGACCCATACACTTTATAACGCTATAGGGATTGTCGAATGGCTTCGCCGGCTCTCGATGGGGCCCCTCCCCGCGAAAACCGACTCGACGCGGCCGCTCGTCGGTTCGAACGGCCGTCGGGAGAACGTCGGACGAGTCCGCCCCGGGGTCAGTCGGCGCCGGCGCCGATCGCCGTCTCGACGCCCCTGGTGAGGTCGCGTTTCAGTTCCTCCGTCGGTCCGGTGGCCTCGGCCTCGTTCTCCAGTAACACGGTCTCGCTCGGGAACAGGTGTTCGCCGAGCACGAGTCCGTGGTCGCGGGCGGTGCCGCCGGTCACCGTGAGGTAGACGCCGAGGCCGGCCTCGGCGACGGCCGCCTCCTCGTCGACGCCGGCGTCGGGGTAGACGAACTCCACGCCGTCGAGCGTCTCCGTCCCGAGGACGGCCCGGACGAGGCGCTCGTAGCGCGGGGAGATACAGAGCGGCCCCTCGTACTCCGCGACGAACGAGCGGTCGAGGCTGGTGCCGGCCGGGAGCGTCTCGGGGCGGGCCATCAGCGTGTGGTGGACCGTGTCCCCGAGCCCGGTCGCCACGCGGACGTCCGTGTCGCGCGGGTCGATGCGCGCGTTCACGTCTCCGAGGCCGGCGACGCCGTCGGCCCTGAGCTGAACGACCTCCTCGAGCACGAGGTCCGCCGAGTCCACGCCGAGCGCGAACTCGTGGGTCCGCAGCGCGCGGAACGGCTCCTCGCGCCCGACGAGTCGGACCCGCGCCCCGTCGACCGCGAGTTCCGCGCTGTCGAAGACGACCCGGCGGGGGTGGCCCTCGCGGTCGTCGCGGACGAGCGTGTACTCCGGGCCGCCGTCGTGGGGCTCGCTGTGGGCTGCGAGCCGTTCGTACACCCCGGACTCGGCGGAACCGTTCCCCTTCGTGATCGCCTTCTCGTAGCGGAGCGTCGAGGAAACGTCGTCGGCCAGCGCGGCCGCCGCCGGCCCGCCGACGGCCGCGAACCGTTCGAGGGTCGCCTCCAGCGGCCGTCCCTTCCGCGGTACGGCGACGGCTACCGTCTCGGTCATTGTCGAGCGCACGGGTCCCGGCGTCAAAAGCGGCGCGTTTCGGGCGTTACTCCCCTGATCCGTTTCCGTCCGCCGTCCCTCCGGCGGCGGCGCCGCCCGGGCCGAAGACGGAGGAGAGCCGATCGCGGAACTCCTCGAACTCCTCGAGTTCCGTCCTGACCTCGGCGAGTTCGGCGCGAAGTTCGCCCACCTCGCCGTCGACCGTCGCCGAGAGCGACTCGACGTCGTCCTCGAGGTCGACCATCCCCTCGCGGACCGACGCGACCGCGTCGTCCTCCGCGGCCACCTCGCCCGCCAGTTCCTCGACCTCCGAGCGGAGCTCCGCGATCGACGCCTCCAGCCCCTCGGCCGTCTCCGTCACCTCGTCGGTCACGCCGTCGACCGTGCCCCGCACGTCCGCGACGTCGTCCGCGAGGTCGGCCCGTTCGTCGTCGGCCGCGGCGAGGTCGGCCTCGACGGCGTCGAGCGCGTCGCGGACCTCGGTGACGTCGGCGCGGAGCCCCTCGATGAGTTCGTCGGCGGTGCCGTTCTCGTCGACGAACTCCTCCAGCGCGTCGGTGTACGCGCCGAGGTCCTCGACGCTCGACTGGAGGCGGGAGATCCGGGCGTCGACGCTCGTGGAGTGGTCCAGTTCGAGTTCGCGCTTCAGCAGTTCGCGGTCCTCTGCGGACACCTCGCCCTCCCGGAGTTCGGTCGCCAGCGCCTCGGCGACGCTCCCGCCGCCGGGCGCACCCGCTCCGGCCGGCGCCGGCTCCGACTCGGCCTCGCTCGCGTCGGGCACGAGTTCGGCCCCGTCCGCGTCGGCCGCACCCGCGACGTCGGCTCCCCCGGCCGCGCCCGCATCCAGGTCGGCCGCACCGGCGTCCTCGTCGACGGCGAGGGGGTCCGCCGGTTCGCTCGCGGCCGCGTCGGCCGGTCGCTCCCCCCCGTCGCTCCCGTCGTCCGCGGGCGTCCCCTCGTCGACGCCGAGGGGGTCGCCGAGCGCCTCCGCGACGGCGTCGTCGTCCGGCCCGTCAGCCGGGTCCTCGTCGGCGACCGTATCGTCCCCGAGGTCGTCGTTCACCGGTTCACCGTCTCCGGGTTCGTCGTCCGTCAGTCCGAGATCCTCCTCGGCGGCCGCGAGGTCGAGGGCGCCACCGGCCGGTTCCTCCGCCGACGGTTCGCCGGTCTGCTCCTCGACGGCCGGCTCGCCGTCGTCGCCGGGGATGGACTCCCGTTCGCCCGAGAGCACGTCCCGGACCACCTGCGAGGAGTCCTCGCCGATCACGTCGGCGACGTCCCCGACCGGGTCGGCGTCCTCGGCGACCTCCTCGACGGCCGGTTCGCCGAGGAACGTCGCCCCGCGGCTCGGGTCGTCGGTCCGGATGCCGTACACCGTCGTCACTTCCTCCCCCGGTTCCAGACGGCGCCGGTACTCGACGCGGTGGTCCTGGTAGGCCGTCCAGTGTTCGGACTCGTACTCCGGGTGGAAGCCGACCCGGTCCATCGGGAAGTCCTCCGGGATGTCGTCGACGAGCCTGAACTCGGCCGGGTCGTCCCGCTCCGTCCGGATGGTGAACGCGACGGCGGGCACGGGGAACTCGTCGGCCGTGAATCGTTTCTCGACGGTGACGCCGTCGCCCTCGACGACGACTTGCTCCTCGATGTCGGACCCCTGAGTCATGGATACACCCTCCCGGAGGTGGCATAAAAACCCCACGGGCCGATTCTCAGGCTCGAAGTCGCCGGCCGGCGGCCCTACTCGGTGACGACGGTCACGGGAACCGTTGCGTCGAGGACGACCCGCTGGGTGTCGTCCCCGAACAGCGCCTTCCCGGTCGGCGAGCGCTTGTCGCCCGTGATGAAGATGTGGTCACACCCGCGGCGTTCGGCCTCCGTGAGTACGGTCTCGGCCCGGTCGCCGACGCTCCCGACCGCGTCGTACTCCACGTCGATGTCCTCGAGCACCTCCCGGCCGACGTCTGCGGCGTAGCTCCGGGCGCCCTCGACGGCCTGGCCGACGCTGTAGGCGGAGCCGGCGCCCGTGACCCTCGCGAGCTCCTCACGGCGGTCGTCGTACTCCTCCTCGTCGGTGACGTGGATGAGCGTCAGCCTCGCGCCGACGCCCGCCGCGAGTTCGCCCGCCTCGCGGACGAGTTTCTTCGCCGACTCCGTCGGACCGACGACCGCGAGCGCGTGTTCCATGCCCCCCGAATCGAGGGGTCGGCCCAAAAATCCCGCGGCTGGAGGGGTTCTCCCGAAACGTCTTGGTCACGCCCCGGGGACGAACCGACGTGAAACGAGTCTCGATCGGGGAGGCGAATCGAACCCTCCCGGGCGACGGCGTCTACCGACGCGGGCTCTCGGGGACGCTCGGGACGACCGACGTCGCGATCAATCGGTACCGGATCGCCCCGGACGAGGGGTTCCCCGGCGGCCTCCACGCCCACCCGGACCAGGAGGAGGTGTTCGTCGTCCTCGAGGGTGAGGCGACCTTCGAGACCTGGGTGCCGCGAGGCGAGGGGTCCGGAGCGGACGGCGACGTACCGGGCGGGGCCGACGAGGTCGCCGTCGCGGCGGGCGAGGCGGCCAGGTTCGCCCCGGGCGAGTTCCAGTCCGGACGGAACGAGGCCGATTCCGACCTCGTGGCGCTCGCCGTCGGGGCGCCCCGCGACGGCGGGGACGTGCGACTCCCCCTGCCGTGTCCCGACTGCGGCCACGGGGACGTCCGCCTGGACGCCGGCGGGGAGGAGTTCACGTTCATCTGCCCGGACTGCTCGGCCGAACGCGTCCCGGCGCCGTGTCCCGACTGCGGGCACGACGACCTGCGGGCGACGCTATCCGAACGGGACCGGCCCGTCGCCCGCTGCTGGGGGTGCGGGGCGGAGTTCGAGTCGGCCCCGGTTCGCGACTGACGCCGACCGTCCGACGTCGCGGCCGACGACGAGCGGGCCGACGGGTCCGAGGCCACAGTCCTGCGAACGTGGAACGGATACCGCGATCGTCGGGAACGGTTGCCTCGAAGTCCTACAGTTCGACCCGATCGCCGATCTCCACGACCTCCAGTCGCTCCGGGTACTCGAAGCTCCGGACGTGCTCGTGGAGCGCGGTCGGGTCCGCGGTCAGCCCCTTCCACATGTCCCAGTGGCTCGGCAGCATCCGCGTCGCCTCCAGGGCGCTGGCGACCGCGACCGCCTCGTTCTCGTCGCTGTACCACTTCGTCACGGTGGGCTCGCTCGTCTCCTTGTCGTCGATGCGCCCGACCGAACCGAACGCGACGACCGCGAGGTCGACGTCGTACTCCCGCGCCACCTCGGCGAAGCCGTCGTGGGGCTTCGTATCGCCGCCGTGGAACACGGTTCCGGCGTCGTGCTGGACGACGTACCCGACCGGATGACTCGCGTCGGGGTCGTTCACCCCGACCACGTCGACGTCGAACTCGCCGATCGTGACGGCGTCGCCCTCCGACACCTCGACGAACTGGTCGTCGGTCACGTCCCACTCCTCGGTCCACGCCTCCTCCTCGCGGGCGACCGCCAACGAGTCGTCGGGCGCGTACAGCGACGCGCCGGTGTTCGACAGGACGGGCGCCTGCGACGGGCCGTGGACGTGGTCGGTGTGCTCGTGGGTCGCCAGCACGGCGTCGGCGGCGGTCACGTCGGCGGGGTCGAACGGCACCGGCACCATCCGGACGGTCCGGGGCGGGTCGCCGGTGCCGAGGTAGGGGTCGATCCAGAGCGTCGTCCCGTCGCTCCCCTTCAGGGCGAAGCCGTTGCAGCCGAGATACCACAGCGAGACGCCCTCGGGGTCCGCCGACTCGACGGCGCGCGGGAGCCAGTCGCCCCAGTCGGAGGTGGTCTCCGTCATGGGTCGACCCTCCACGGCGGGGGACTAAGCGTTGTCCACTCCGGGCGGTTCACGGGGGTCGATCGAACCCGGCCGAGCCGCCCGTCGGCCCCTGCTTGCCATATCCGGCCCGAACGACACGTCCGATGGCGACGACGGGCAGGTATGCAGCAACGCAGACCGACCGCCGACTTCGAGTCAATGCGCCGCCTGCGTCCCCCCGTTCGACGGCCGGACGGCCGGGTCGCTCCAGCCCTGACCCCCGAACCCGTTTTCCCCCTCCGTTCCCACGCCGCTCCCATGGACGAGGAGACGATGGGCCGGCTTCGGTCGCTCGCGGCCGACCTCCGCGCCGCCGCCGCCGGGGTCGCGCTCACCGGCGCCGGAACGAGCGCGGCCTCCGGCGTCCCGACGTTCCGCGGCGAGGACGGCGTCTGGGGGTCGGCGTTCGACCCCGACGACTTCCACCACGACCGGTTCCGCCGCGATCCTGCCGGCTTCTGGGAGGACCGCCTCGACCTCCACCGGGCGATGTACGCCGCGGACCCGGAGCCGAACGCCGCCCACCGCGCGCTCGCGTCGCTGGAGTCGGACGGTCACCTCGGCGCGGTCCTCACGCAGAACACCGACGGACTCCACGCCGAGGCAGGAAGCACGGTCGTCGAACTCCACGGCGCCGCCCGGCGGGTCGTCTGTTCGGACTGCGGGCGACGGTCCGACGCGGCACCGGCCCGCGAGCGGGCGGCGGACGGCGAACTCCCGCCGCGGTGCGGCTCTTGCGACGGGGTCCTGAAGCCCGACGTGGTCCTCTTCGGGGAGCGGCTCCCCCGGGAGGCGTTCGCGGAGGCCCGCCGGCTCGCGAGCTGCGCGGACGTCCTCCTCGCGGTCGGCTCCTCGCTCACGGTCGAGCCGGCCGCGTCGCTCTCGACGGCGGGGGAGGGGACGCTCGCGGTCGTGAACTTCGACCCGACGCCGTACGACGACCGCGCGGCGTACGTGTTCCGCGAGGATGTGACCGAGGCGCTCCCGGAACTGGCCGCGCTGGTGCGTGGGGACGGGTGAACGGGGGAGTCCGACGGACCGGGGGCGCCTGACGGACCGGTCCGGTCCGGTCCGCACCGTCACCCGCGCCAGGACTCGTAGATGAACTTCCCGACGATGCCGGTCCCGAACAGCGTCGCGACGCCCGTTAGGAAGTCCCCGAGGACGGGGACGGCCGCCGGGATCGCCATCGCGACCGCCCCGACGACCGCGACCCTCCCCGACGGGTCGCCGCGCCCGTCGGTCAGGGCCGCGCCGACCGTGACGACCGTGACCGCCGTGCCGACGATTCCGACCGGGACGAGCAGCAGGAGGCCGGGGATCGCGACGACGAGGCCGATGATCGTGAACGCGAGCAGGACGAGCGCGACGGGAACCGCGATCGTGACCAGCAGCCCCCACCCGAACGCGGCGAGGGGGTCAGAGCGGATCGCGCCGCTCGTCTCCGCGGCGTACCGCGGCCCGAGCGCGACGAGCGCGCCGCCGAGCATCAGGTAGACGACCAGCGAGACGACGAACCGGATCCCGAGCCTCGCTCCGATCCCCAGCTCCGAGCCGGGTGACTGTGCGGCTGCCGTGCCGACGGCGCCGAGAAGCGAGAGCGCGAGGAGTGCGCCGCTCGCCCCGGCGAATCCGCGCGTGGAGGGCATCGATTCCGTGCTCGGTGGGGTGCGGGATACCGTTTCCGGTACGCTCGCGGGCCGCCCCGTCCGTCGACGACCGGCAGGTCGAAGTCCACGCCCCCCGCCGTAGGTCCATGCGCGTCAGCGTCGTCGGCGGCGGACGGATCGGCTCGGGGACGGCGGCCGTCGCGGAGGAACTCGGTCGGCTGCTCGGGGAGCGGGGCCACACGCTCGTCTGTGGCGGCCGCGGCGGCGTCATGCGCGCGTCCTGCCGCGGCGCGCGCGGGGCGGGCGCCGAGACGGTCGGCATCCTCCCGTCGACCGATCCGACCGAGGCGAACGAGCACGTCTCCGTGCCGGTGGCGACGGGGCTGGGCCACGCGCGGAACGCGCTGGTGCCGCTGAACGGCGACGCCGTCGTCGCGGTCGCCGGGGGTCCGGGAACGCTCTCCGAGATCGGCTTCGCGCTCGTGTACGGCCGGCCGGTCGCGGGGCTGGCGACCCACGAGGTCGACGGCGTCGAGCCGTGCGACTCGCCGGCGGCGGCGGTCGAGCACGTGGAGCGGGCGGTGGACGAACGATGAGCGGAACGGGAGTGTAAACGGGGACGAACGCGGGCGGTGCGTCCGGTGGCTACCAGGTACCGTGGAACGTGTCGAACTCCAGGTCCTCTAGCGGCTCGTTGCCGACCGCGATCTCGTACTCGCCGGGCGTGAGCATCGGCTTGTGGAACCGCGGGCCGTCGTCGGTCGTGATGCGCGGACAGCCGGTGTTGACGAACGCGTCGAAGTCGAAGTTGCGGAGGCGGTCCGGGGTCACCTCGTCCATCGTGATGAGATGGGCGTTCTCGTTCTCCTCGACGATCCCCTCGGCCGTGTCGAACCGACCCTGCCCGATCTTCGTACAGAGGATGACGCCGAACGTGTCGGCGTCCATCGCGCGGTGGACCGCGCCGTATCGCTGTTTCAGGAACTTCTCGGTGTCGGCGATCGTCACCACGTTGTTGACGGGGTCGGCGATGACGACGTTCTTCTCGGGGTGCTCCATCGCCAGGCCGAGCGGGTGGAACTTCCCGCCGCCGACGTACAGCACCTGGTCGGCGTCGATGTCGGCGGAGGCGTAGTTGCAGCCGAGCACCTGCCCCTCGTGGGTGAGCCGATCGTCCCCGCGCCGGGTGTGGACCTCGAAGCCGCGCTCCTCCAGCCAGTCGTACATCTCCTCGAAGAGGTTCATGTGCTGGGCGGTCGTGACGAGGCCGACGTCGGGGTCGTCGTCGGGATCCGCGAGCTCCTCCAGCGAGTCCTCCATGATGGGGAACGGGTCGACGTTGGAGAACAGCGGGACGTAGATGATCTTGTCCGACTCCTTCATCGGCGAGTGGCCGAAGTGGACGAACACGTCACACCGGCGCATCAGGTAGGTGTCGAGGTCGCAGGCGCCGTAACAGGGCTGCCCGGAGATGAGGTAGCGGACGCCGTCGGTGAGTTCCCGGAGGTCGTCGGCGACGGCGGGCGCGCGCCGCTTCAGCCCCTCGGGGAACTGGAGGCCGACCTTCTCGGCGTCCCGCTCCTCGACCGCCTCGACGATGCGGTCGAGTTCGTAGTCCCACTCGCGGTCGTGCTTGAGGGACATCCCGGTGTTCGTCAGGTCGCCCTCGCTTCGCTGGCTCATTACGCCGGCGTAACGACCGTAGGCGGTTAAACGACCCGCTCCGCGCGGGCGCCCGTGGGCCGGTGGCACGCCCGTCGTCGGTCGGCGCCCGAAACGGGTCGACGGGCCACCCGTTCACACGCCCCCGACAACTCCTTAATTCGGGCGTTCGTCCGCCAGGTCGTGCCCGACAACCCCTTCCACGTAGTCGACGTGTTCGCCCGGGAGCAGTACGCCGGCAACCAGCTCGCCGTCTTCCACGACGCGGCGGGGCTCGACGACCCGACGATGCAGGCGCTCACACGCGAGACGAACTTCTCCGAGTGCACGTTCCTCGTCGGCGAGTCCGACGGGGGCCACGACGTCCGCATCTTCGACCCCGCCGAGGAGCTCCCGTTCGCGGGCCACCCGACGCTCGGCACCGCGTACGTGCTCCGGGAGTTCGTCCGCGAGGACCGGCCGGACGAGCTGACGCTGAACCTCGGCGTCGGCCCCATCGACGTGTGGGTCGAGCGCGACGAACGCGGGAGCCGAGGGAACGCGGGCGGGGCGTCCCCGCCCGCGGAGACGTACTGGATGCGTCAGATCGAACCGACCTTCGGGGAGCGTCCGCCCCGCGACCTCGTCGCCCGGATGGTCGGCCTCGACGAGGGCGACCTCGACGACTACCCGGTACAGGCCGTCTCGACCGGCCTCCCGACGCTCGTCGTCCCGGTGGACTCGCTCGACGCGGTGAAGCGGGCCGAGACCACGCGGCCCGCCTACGGGGAGTTCATCGACGGGTACGGCGGCCACAACGTGCTCGTCTTCTCGGAGGAGACGGAGGCCGACGGCGACCTGCACGTCCGGGTGCTCGCCGACTGGGCCGGGGTCCCGGAGGACCCCGCGACGGGGTCGTCGAACGGCTGCCTCGCGGCGTGGCTCGTCGAGCACCGCTACTTCGACGACCCCGAGGTCGACGTCACCGTCGAACAGGGGTACGAGGTCGGCCGCCCGTCCGCGCTCCGCCTGCGGGCGTGGGCCGGGGACGACGGGATCGCGGTCGAGGTCGGCGGTCGGGCGTTCCCGGTCGCCGAGGGTCGGCTGCTCTAGACGCCCGGGACGAACGCGGTGACGCCCAGCGCCTCGAGGGCCATCCAGACGACGAACGCCCCGTACAGGCCAAAGAGCGGGAGCGCCTCCCGAGCCGTGAGCTCGAGGTCGGTGCGCGTCGCCAGCAGGAACCCCAGCGTCGCGACCGTGAGAAAGCCCATCATCGGCACGGCCGTCCCGAAGTCGATCTCGGTCGGGCCGGCGAGGAGAACGGCCGCCGGCACCGCGACGAGCAGGTCGAACGTGTTGCTCCCGAGCACGTTCGCGAGGCTGGTCGGCCCCCGGCCCGACTCGGCCGCCCGGACGGACACCGCCGCGTCGGGGAGGCTCGTCCCCGCGGCGACGACGGTCACCCCCCAGACGGTCGAGGGGACGCCGAGGACGGCCTCCAGGTCCAGCGCGGCGCGGAGCAGCGCCTCGACGCCGAGCAGGATGACCGCGAGCGAGGCGAGAAGCAGCAGCCACTGCCGGCGGACGCGCACGTCGTCGACGCCGGGGGCGTCGTAGTCCGAGACGTCCTGGAACTGGATGAAGACGTAGACGCCGTACATCGCGACGGGAACCAGCGCGAGCGGCCGCGTGATCGTTGCGACGAGCCCGTCCGTCCCGGCGGGGTAGTAGATGACGCCGAACGAGAACGTCAACAGGAGGACGGCGACCGCGAGCATGTAGAACTGCGCCTCCTTGTACACCACGTCGCGGTCCGCGCGGAGCCCCTCGCCGCGGAGCGCGCTCCAGCCGGGGATGACGAGGACGTTGAAGACGGCAGAGCCGACGATGGCGCCGACCCCGAGGTCGAAGTCGCCGTGGAGCAACACGGCGACGACGGAACTCGAAAGCTCGGGGAACGACGACCCGACGGCGGCGATCACCGCGCCCTGTACGACCGGCGGGAAGCCGTAGTGGGCCCCGAGCCGCTTGCTCGCGGACTCCAGACGCCCTCCGGCGGCCCAGACGGCGGCCGAGCCGGCGAGCGCGAGCACGACCGCGACGGCGAGGGAGGCCATACCGGAGGCGCGAGCCCGTACGGTGTAAATCCGGTCGATTTCGACCGAGTCTCCAAGGACGCGGGAAGACCGACCCGTCCACGGAAGCACTGGCTCACCCACCGCGAGGGTGGGAGGCGGGGCGAAGCCCCGCCGACCGAGCGAGCGGCGTTTTGGCATGAACGGGTTTTGCGGGGGCATGTCCTCGCGCGTCGGCTCCGCCGACGCGCTGCGGCCAGACCCCCGCAAAAGAGGTTCGTGGCTAGGCGATGTCCCGGCTCGTGTCGATGGTGACCGTCTCCTCCAGCTTCAGCTTGATCGTCTCGTCGAGCGCGCGCCCGCCGCGGAACTTCGGGACCGCGAGGTGGTTCACCACGTCGGTCCCGCGCACGGTCGTCCGGAGGTCCCAGACCACGTCGGCGACGTGACGGGTCATCGTCCGGTTCTCCGGCTCCGTCCCGCCTTTCATGCAGTGGAGGAACGCCACGCTTCCGGTGTTCACCATCGTCGTCTGGAGTTCGGTGAGGAACCGCCGGAACCGGCCGCTGTCCATCCGTTCGAGCGGGTCGAGCACGTCGACGATCAGGTTGGCGCCCTCCGGGAGCGTGCCGACGAGCCGGTTGACGGCGTCGAGGGGCGCGTCCCCGCCAACGTCCCGGACCGTCGGGTTCCCGACCCGGCCGCGGGCCGAGTCGAACGCGTCCATCACGGCGCTCTCGGAGCGGACCGTCGAGAGGTAGAGGGTCCCGCGAGCGGCCGTCAACTCGTAGAGGAGCAGTTCGGACTGGCTCGCCGGGTCGGCCTCGAACTGGACGACGCTCCCGCGGGGGATGCCCCCGTCGAGGTGGCGGTCGAGCACGTTCACCCCGGTCGGGAGCCTGTCCGTCATGCTCGGGGGAACCGAGGGGAGACGGATAACGCTTTCCTCGTCGCTCTCAACGCTCATAATTTCGACCCCTCGACGAGCGCCCCCGCGGCGGTCCCGTACGCCGCGCGAACCCGCCGGTCCGAGAGGACGTCCCGGCCGACCGGTGGAACCCGCGCCAGCACCGGGCAGCCGAGGAACTCGGGGACGCCCGGCGGAACGACCGTGGCGCGCGTGACCACCGCGCCGGCGACGAGGGTGTCGAGTTCGCGGGCCATCGCGGCGGCCTTCGCCGCGTCGCGAAGTGCCGGCGCGCACGGCGTGACGGCGAGCAGTGCGGCGTCGGCGACGCGGAGCGGCGCGGCCGCGTCGGGACCGGCCCCCGCCGGACAGTCGGCCAGGACGAGGGGGTCGGCGACGTGGAGCCGCCGGAGCACCGCACCGACGTCGCGCTCCCGGGGGTTCGACGGCGCGGGGAGCACGCGGGTCCCGTCCGAATCGGGCGCGCTCTCGACGGCCTCCCCCGCGTCGTTCCCGGGCCACGGGCGCGGGACGCCCGCGAGCGCGTGGAGGTCCGGGAGGTCCCAGTCGGCGTCGACGGCGACGGTGGGCCGGTCGAGCGCCCGGGCCAGCCCCAGCGTCGTCGTCGTCTTCCCGGAACCGCCCTTCCCGCCGGTCACTGCGAGCATGGGCCCTCTGGCAGCGCCTTCGGATTTGAACGTTCGCCCCGTCGGCCACCGCCTACTCGTCCGTGCGTCCCTCCGCCGTCAGCACCTCCACGTCGAACTTCGACCGCCAGCGGTAGCGCCGCCCGCCCCAGACTGAACGTCCGGCGCGCGAGGCCGTACGCGAGCGCGGGCGCCTGCAGGAGCATCGCCGGATACGCGAGCGCCGCGGTCCACCTGCGTACCCCGAACGCGGCGTACACCCCCGAGACGAGGAGCGTCGAGAGCGCGAGGCCGCCCCACGGGAACAGGAGCATCGCCACCCCCGTCAGGGTCGCCAGCAGGCCCATCGCGACCGTATCCCGGGGTTCGTGCCGATAGACGATCTGGCAGAACCGGGCGTGTCGCTCCAGCGTCTCGCGGACGGTTCCCCCGACCTCGACGCGGCGGGCACGACGAAGCGGGGTGACGTCGAGGTGCTCGGAGAGCAGGCCGTCGTCGCTGACCGTCCGCCGGAGATCGCGGAGGAACGCCCGCTCGTCGAGGTCGTCGCGCTCGAACAGCACCCCGCCGGCCCAGGCCTTTCCGCTGCCGTAGGCGCCGAGCGTGCCGCCGATCGCGTAGATCGGCTCCAGCAGGACCGACAGCGGGTCGCGCCCGACGAAGAAGGGAACCTCCGAGACGGGTCCGTGCGTCTCGTAGTCCGCGTGGAGCCGTGCGAGCCAGTCCGGCGGGTGGCGGAAGTCGTCGTCGGTCCAGACCAGCCGGTCGCACTCGGCCGCTTCCATCCCGGCGGCGACGGCGTTGGCCTTCCCGGAGCAGCCGTCCGGCTCGCCTGCGAACACGAGTTCGACCCCCTCGGAGAGCTCCCCCGCCCGCTCCGCGACCGGGTCGGACTCGTCGTCACAGACGACCAGCAACTCGTCGTTCGGGCCGAGCTGGTCGGCCACCTCGTCGCACGCGTCGGTCCACCGTATCGTCGGGAGGACGACGCTCGTAGGGGGAGGGCCGTTCATGGCCGAGGTTTCGAAGGAAGAAACGTAAACGGTCCGGGATCCACGCGGTACGGCAGCGGCGGTGCGGAAGACGCTAGCTCACTCACCGGGAGGGAGGCGGGGCGAAGCCTCGCCGACCGAGTCGAGCGGCGTTTGGCACTGACGAGCAAAGCTCGTATTGCGGCCAGAAACCGACGGGTTCTGGCAACAAGACGGGAAATCGAAGATCTCCCGTCAGCAGTGGGATTTCTCCGGAATCCCACAGCATGAACGGGTTCTGCGGGGGTCCGGCCGTAGCGCGTCGGCGGAGCCGACGCGCGAGGACGCGCCCCCGCAAAAGGGGTTCGTTCTAATCCTGACAGCAGCCGCCGGCCTCGCCGCCGAAGTCGACCGCGAGCGGCCCGGAGATCGCCTCGTTCAGGTCCTCGAGCCGGTCCTGGAGCGCGTCCTGCGCCTCGACGTACTCGGCCATCACCGGCAGCGAGTGGAGGTCCGCCTGCGCCTCCTGTACCTTCCGGAGGCTCTCCTCGTCGGCGTTCCCCATCTGCCGCGCGAACGCGAACTCCTGGCGGAGCCCCTCGAACTCGGAGATGCGCTCCTGGGCCTCCTCGTCGGCCTCGACCGCCGCCTTCGCCTCGGCGAACCGGCGGTAGACGGGCAGTTCCGCGATGGCGTCCCCGAGTTCGCCGGCGAGCGCGTCCACGTCCGGTCCCGCCGCGGCGTCCGACTCGGCTTCCGTCTCGATGCTCATGGCTCACGGTTGGGAACGGTGCCGTTTAAGCGCCGCGACTGTGACCGTCCCGGCGGGCCCACCCGACGCGACGAGCGGATCCGACGCCCTCCGACCGGTCAGACGAGCAGGGCGTACGCCGCGGCGGCGAGCGCCACCATCGCCGCGAGCAGGGCCCAGTTCCTGACCGTGTCGTACGGACCGTACGGCCCGCCCTTGCGGGTGAACAGGTACGCGAAGTAGACCCCCAGCGGCGCGGCTTCGAGCCAGAACGGGACGGAGACGTCCGCGAGCAGTTCGAGCGCCAGCGTCAGGCCGACCGCGCCGCCCGCTGCGACGCCGGCGACCAGGAGGTCCTCGCGAACGGAGTCGAGGTCCATACGCGGATCGGGGGGACGGGGTTACTCCTCGTCGCCTTCCAGCTCCTCGACGAGTTCGTCGGCGTCGACGTCGACGTCGTCGAGGTCGACGTCGTCGAGGGCCTCCTCGACGTCCTCGCCGCCCATGTCGCCCATTCCACCCATCATGCCGCCCATGCCGCCCATCATGCCGCCGGAGCCGTCGATGACCTCCTCGACGACGACGCGGTCGAGGCCGAGTCGGCCCATGATGTCCTGGGCGATCTGCTGTTTCGAGAACATCCACTGCTGGTTCATCTGCATCATCGGGGTCGCCTCGATGTACAGCGTGTCCCGTTCGACCTCGCGGAGCTCCGTCTCCTTCTCGACCTCGCCGGTCTCCTCGTCCTCGTGGGCCTCCATCGTGACCTCCTCCTCGACGGTCTCGGTCTCGATGCGGACCTCCGGCGTCTCCTGGAGGTACATCCCGATGAGGCTGGCCGCCTGCTCCTCGCGGTCCTCGACGATCTCGAGGATCTCGTACTCGTATTCGAGGTCGTCGCCCGCGAGCGGGTGGTTGAAGTCGACGCGCGCGCGGCCGCCGATGACCGTCTCGAGGTAGCCCTGTTCGCCGTCGACGGTTACCTGGGCGCCGGGGTAGCGGTCGTCCTCGGGGATCTTCTCGACGCTGACCGTGCGCACGTCCTCCGGGTCGAACTCGCCGAACGCCTCGTCGGCGGGCACGGTCACGGTGTTGGAGTCGCCGACTTCCCTGCCGATCAGGTCCTCGTCGACGCTCGCGAACACGTGGCCCTCGCCGACGACGACGGTGCGCGGGGAGAAGTCGTACTCGTCGTCGTCGATGCCGGCCTCCTCGGCGACGTCCCGTCGCGTCGTGTCGACGACCTGTCCCTCGTCCCCGTCCTCTGCGGTGACGGTCCGGACGGTGTACTCGAGCGTGACGAAGTCGTTCTTCGCAATCCCACCCTCCTCGGCGGCCTCGTCGTCGGCCTCCGCGGACGCTTCATCTTCCGTCGGGTCGGCGTCGGCGGATTCGGCCGCGTCGGCCTGCTCGTCTTCGCTCATGTCCCCACCGTCGCCCGTCCGCTTCTTAACAGTCACGTTTCGTTCGGGGCCGGTGATTCCGGTCGCCGCGGACGAACCGGACGTGAAGTCGATTCGTCCGACGTTCCGCCCGACCAGCCGCGATCGCGACCGCGCGGACGGACGTTGGGGGTCGTCCTCGGTTCGGACGCCCGACGGCCACGCTTTTCCCCGGACCGGCCGATTCACCGGGCATGTACGAGGTCGAACTGAAGGTCCGGGCCGACCACGACGCCGTCCGGAAACGGCTCGCCTCGCTCGACGCGGTCCGGAGGGGGCACGTCCGACAGACGGACGACTACTACGACGCCCCACACCGGTCGTTCACCGAGACTGACGAGGCGCTCCGCGTCCGCCGCGAGCGGACGGTCGGCGACGAGAACGGTGATGCCGCCTCGGACGCCGACGAGGACGGTACCGGCGCTCACGACGCGGTGACGGTACTCACGTACAAGGGGCCGCTGGTGGAAGAGGAGTCGAAGACGCGGGAGGAACGCGAGACCGCGGTGGCGGACTCGGACGCCGTCGAGGGAATCCTCGTCGGACTCGGCTTCGAGACGGCCGCGACCGTCGAGAAGGAACGGGAGGCGTACGAGGTCGACGGCTACGCCGTCACGCTCGACCGCGTCGCGGGCCTGGGGGAGTTCGTCGAGGTGGAGTGCGAGGCGGATGCGGACGAGGTCCCCGCGGCCCGCGAGGGTGCCGTCGCGTTGCTTCGGGAACTCGGACTGGACCCGGACGACCACATCCGCACCTCGTATCTCGGCCTGCTCCTCGCCGAATCGGATGCCCAGCAGTAATCACTACGGCAACGAGCGTTTCCGCAAGTTATAGTTCGGCCCGTCTCGACCGGTCGGGTAATGAGGAACATTCAGGTCTCCGAACTCGACCGCCGGGCGGTCGAGGATCAGGACGTGGAGATCGTCGAGCGGAAGGGGCTCGGCCACCCGGACTCCCTCTGCGACGGCATCGCGGAGGAGGTCTCGCGGGCGCTCTCGCGGCTCTACCTCGACCGCGTCGGAAAGGTGCTCCACTACAACACCGACGAGACGCAGCTCGCCGCGGGGTCGGCCTCGCCGGCGTTCGGCGGGGGGGAACTGCTCGAACCCGTCTACGTGCTCATCGTCGGTCGCGCGACGAAGAAGTACCAGGGACGGACGCTCCCGGTCGAGCGGACCGCGCTCGAGGCCGCTCGCAGCTACCTCAACGAGACCGTTCCGGAACTCGACGTCGGCACCGACGTCGTCCTGGACGCAAGACTTGGCGAGGGGTCGGGCGACCTCCAGGAGGTCTTCGGCGAGGACGACGCGCAGGTGCCCGAGGCCAACGACACGTCCTTCGGCGTCGGTCACGCCCCGCTGACCGAGACCGAGCGCATCGTCCTCGAGGCGGAGCGGGAGCTCAACGGCTCGTACGCCGCGGACCACCCCGAACTCGGCCCGGACGTGAAGATCATGGGCAAGCGCGAGGGCGACGCGATCGACATCACCGTGGCCGCGGCGATGGTGGACGCCTACGTCGCCGACATGGACGACTACCTCGCGTCGGTCGACCGCGTCGAGGCGTTCGTCTCCGACCTCGCTACCTCTTACACCGACCGGGAGGTGCACGTCCAGGTGAACACCGCCGACGACGCCGAGGAGGGCTCCATCTACCTCACGACGTCCGGCACCTCCGCCGAGCAGGGCGACGACGGCTCCGTCGGCCGCGGGAACCGCGCGAACGGGCTCATCACCCCGAACCGCCCGATGAGCATGGAGGCGACCTCCGGGAAGAACCCCGTCAACCACATCGGGAAGATCTACAACCTCCTCTCGACCGACATCGCGGAGGCCGTCGTCGAGGAGGTCGACGGCATCCGGGACCTGCAGGTCCGCCTCCTCTCGCAGATCGGCCGGCCCATCGACCGGCCCCACGTCGCCGACGCGCAGGTCGTCACCGCGGAGGGCGTCGCCGTCTCGGACGTGGAGGCGGAGATGATTGAGATCGTCGATGAACGGCTCGCGAACGTGACCGACGTCACCCGGCGGGTCATCGAGGGCGAACTGTCGACGTTCTGAGCGGGCGCGGCTCTCGTCCGGCGCATCGCCCCGGTGTCGGACGTCGTCGATCATGGCGAACACCCGACACCCGCAGCTATCGCTGTCTCCCGCGCGCCGATCGTGTCGGGACTTCGCGGGCCGGCGCACGGCCCTCTTCAGTTCACGCCGGGCACTGGCCCCCTCATCTTCCAAAAACGTTCGTCCGGGTGCAGCCGCAGTCCGGTCCGGGTGCCGGTCCTACGAGTCAGGTGGCGATCGGCGGAGAGTCACACCTCGAGCGTGTGGCGTCCGGACGAACCTCAGACGGGTTCGAGTTCCCGCGCGAGGTGCTCCGTGATGGGAACGTCCTCGGACTCGACGAACCGAGCGAGCTCCTCCCCGTCGCGGCTCACGACCACGGTCGGGATGTAGGCGACGTCGTGCTCGTCCATGCCCGGCCCCCGCTTCTCCCCGTCGACCTTCTCGACCGGGAACTGTTCGACGCGCTCCTCGGGAACGCCCGCCGCGTCGAGCGCGGCCGCGAACCGGGGAAGCTGGTCGGTGCAGTCGGGGCACCAGTCGCCGCCCCAGACCCTGAACGTCAGGCCCTCGTCCGCGAGCGTTTCGACCGCGTCGGCTGGCGGTTCGCCGTCCCGGTCCGCTTCCGGGTCGGGCCGCATCGTCTCGAGCCGGCTCATGGCCGGCGTTGGCGCCCGGCCGGCATAACCCCGACGCCCCCGGCAGCGAGCGCTTGCCGCTGCCGGGAGGGGGTTAAGGGCTCGCGCCCGTATCCCCTCCCATGGACGACTCCGTGCTGGAGACGCTCGGCTCCCCCCTGGTGCGGGTTGACTCGCCCGCGGGCGCGACCGTGGCGGCGAAACTGGAGTCGCGCAACCCCGGCGGCTCCGCGAAGGACCGGCCGGCGCGGTACATGGTCGAGGCCGCCGAGGCGGACGGGCGGCTCGAACCCGGCGACGAACTCGTCGAGGCGACCTCCGGCAACACCGGCGTCGGCCTCGCGTTCGTCGGCGCGGCGAAGGGCTACGACGTGACGCTGGTGATGCCCTCCTCGAAGAGCCCCGAGCGGCGGCGGGTCATGCGGGCCTACGGCGCCGACATCGAACTCGTCGACGGCGACATCGCGGACGCGAAGGACCGCGCCGACGAACTGGAGGCGGAGGGGATGGTCCAGCTCCGGCAGTTCGAGAACGAGGCGAACCCGCGAGCACACTACGAGTCGACGGCCGAGGAACTCCTCGACCAGCTCGACGGTCGCGAGCCGGACGCGCTCGTCGCCGGCGTCGGGACGGGCGGGACGATCACCGGCATCGGACGGCGGCTCCGCGAGGAGTTCCCCGGGGTGGACGTCGTCGCGGTCGAGCCCGACGACAGCGCCGTGCTCTCGGGGGCGGAACCGCTGGGCGACACCTTTCAGGGGATGGGCCCGGGGTTCGTCAGCCCGAACCTCGACGTCGACCTGCTAGACGGCGTCCTCACGGTCGGGCTGAGCGACGCCGAGGCGGAGTGCCGGCGGCTCGCCAGCGAGGAGGGCATCCTCGTCGGCCAGTCGAGCGGCGCCTCGAACCTCGCGGCCCGTCGCGTCGCCGAATCGTTCGTCGACGGCGAGGAACCCGGGTACGGCGACGTCGCAGCGGAGGGATGGTCCCCCCGGGCCGACGCGGGCACTGCCGGCGCGGACCCGTTCGTGCTCACCGTGTTCTGGGACTCCGGCGAGCGGTACATGTCGACGGGCATGTTCGAGTAGCCGGCCGGTCGGACGGTTCGCATCCGACACGGGTCGGGCCCGACCCCGACGGTTCGACCGTATCCTGGACATACTAATGGGTCTGATCGTCGTGTATCCGAACGATATGGCGACCGAGGTCGATCGGACCGACGGGAGGGAAGCGGGGCTCCACCCCTGGATCGGGGCCCTCGTTGCCGGGCTCCTCGCGGGCCTGAGCATGGGCGTCGTGCTCTCGGTCGGGACGGAGTTGATGCCGCTCATCGGTGCACTCTACGGCATGGAGTCGGTTCTCGGGGGGTGGATCGCCCACCTCGCCAACAGCGTCGTCTTCGCCCTGCTCTTCGCCGCCGTCCTCTCGCGCGACATCGTCCGCCACGAATCGTTCACCCTCTCGACGTACCTGGGGATCGGAATCGGCTACGGCGCCGTGCTGGGGGTCGTTACCGCCGGGGTGCTCTTTCCCCTCTGGCTCGACGCGGGCACCGGCGTCGGACTCCCGTTCCCGTTCCTCCCGTTTCCGGGGACCGGTGACTGGTTCGTCTCGTCGCTCGTTCTCGGGCTGGCACACCTCGTCTACGGCGCCGTTCTCGGCCCGGCGTACGCCGTCGCGAGTCGCTCGGTCCCTGCCGTCCACCGCTGAGCCGGCCCCCTCCGGTCGAGTGCGTGGGGCGTTCCGGCTTCGCCGCGTTAGCCCTCGAACTCCCCCTCGGTGACCCGGACGCGGACCGTCTCCTCGACGTCGCGGAGGTCGTACTCCGGGAGGGCCGCCCCGTCGCTCCGCGCGAGGAACATCGGCTCGACGAGTTCCCCCTCCTCGAGGCCGAACACCTTCAGCAGCCTGTCGGTCTCCTCGGGCCGGACGTCGTCGTTCCGTACGTCGGTCGCGAGCCGTCGGGAGAGCCACTCCTCCCCGGAGACGGACGGATCCTTCACGAACGCCTCCTCGACGAACCGCACGAGATACCAGTTGAGGTCGTTCAGCAGCGACACCGCGGCGCCGAGGCTCACCGTCTCGACGGCGATGCTGTTCTCGAACGGGGACGCGAGGTCGTACGTCGAGAGCGCGTCCCGGGCAGTCTCCCGGGAGAGGAGTTCGTAGCGGAGTTCCACCTCCGGCTCCCCGACGAGACACACCGTGGGCATACTCGCGCCTCGCCGCCGTCGGGGAAAGCGGTTACGCTCCCCGGCGCGGGCGGTCGGGGACGGCCCCGTATCGTCCCGTTCAGCGGCCGGGCCAGCGCTCGATGTACACCGTCTCGTCGGTGTAAGAGCGGATCGCGTCCTCGCCCTGCGCGTGGAGGTCGCCGAAGAACGAGTCCTTCGGCGGTCCGTCCATAGGGAACGGTGACACCTCGAGTGGCTAGAACTGCGGTCATCGGCCAACGTTCGCGGGCGGTACCGGCCTACGTCCCGTGGAGAGGTACCGGCCGGCGGTGCCGGAGATGCCGACCATCGCTCCCGGCCGACGCCGACGGCGTCCGCGTTACAGCGTGGGTAACCGGTAGACGTGATCGGAGGGCCGGACTCAGGGGTGTGCGTAGTACGCGACAGTCTCGTCGGCCTCCTCGCGGTCGTAGCGGGCGAAGCCGACGCGCTCGAACTGCACGAGGTCGTCCGGCTGGTAGTCGGCGTACCCGGGCTCCGCGTGGCCGAACACGTCCCCCTCCGTCGTCCGGAGCCGAACGCGAACGTTCCCCTCGGCCGGCGCCCAGTGGACGACGGGCACGCCCTCCTCGCGGACGAGATCGATGTCGGTGCCGACCCACGCGAGCGCGTCGTCCTCCCGCCGGAGACAGCCGTACCCCTTCAGCCAGACGCGCCCGCCGTCGTCGGGGACGTCCCCGGACTCGAGCAACACGGCGTCGCCGACGGGGATGTTCCGGGTCCCGCGCTCCTCGTGTTCGGGGTGGAGCGGCGGGTGGCCGGCGCCGGGTCGGTCCCCGCCCGTCACCGCGAGACGCTCGCCGTCTCGGACGAGGAAGCGCCGGTCCGACTCGTCGTCGACGAGTTCGCGGTTGTTCGCGTACACCGTCGACATGGCCAGGTCGACGTCGCTGGTCGACATGCCCAGCCCCACCATCGCGTCGACGATGGCCTCCCCGCGGATGCCCCGCCGACGCACGGACATGAGGGTCGGCACCCGCGGGTCGTCCCAGCCGTCGAGCTCCCCGGCCTCGATCCGGCGCTTGATCGTCGAAGTGGACATCTTCACGTCGTACTCGTCGATCTGGACGTGACCCCAGTGGAGCACCTCGGGGTACTCCCAGCCGAAGTAGTCGTACACGAACCCCTGGCGCTTGGCCGAGTCCTGGAGGTCGATGCCGCGGATGATGTGGGTGACGCCGGTCAGGTGGTCGTCGACCCCGGACTGGAAGTCCAGCATCGGCCACGCGCGGTAGTCGGCGGCCGCCTCCCGCGGGTGCGGCGTGTCGACGATGCGGAACGCCACCCAGTCGCGCAGCGCAGGGTTCTTGTGACCGACGTCGGTCTTCACGCGGAGGACCATCTCGCCCTCGCCGACGTCGCCGGCGACCATCGCATTGAACTCCCCGCGGACCATCTCCGGGTCCTTTCCGCGGTGGGGGCACGCCTCGCCGTCCGCCTTCAGGCGCCTGAACTCGTCCGCCGGACACGAACAGGTGTAGGCCCCGCCCAGATCGATCAACTCCCTGGCGTGCTCGTAGTACGTCTCGAGGCGGTCGGACGCGCGCAACACCTCGTCGGGTTCGAAGCCGAGGTAGTCGATGTCGTCGAGGATCTCGTCGTAGGCCCAGAGCACCGGCCGGCCGACGCCCTCGTCCGGGTTGGTGTCGTCGAACCGGACGATGAAGTGGCCGTCGTACCGCTCGGCGTACGTCCCGATGACCGACGGCATCCGGGCGTGCCCGATGTGCCACGGTCCGTTGGGGTTCGGCGCGGCGCGCATCCTGACCTCGTCGTACTCGTCGGCGTTCGGGAGGTCGGGGAGGGTCCGTTCGTCCGCCTCGTCGTCGGCCTCGAGGTCCGCGAGCAGTTCGGGGGCGAGTTCGCCGAGGCGCTCGCGGCGCGCGGCCGCGTCCATCGCGGCCACCTCGCTCGCGACGGGCGCGACGACGCCCGGGATCTCGTCGCCGTGCGGCCTGAAGTCGGGGTTCTCGCCCATCATCGGGCCCATGATCGCGCCCACGTCCGGGTCCGAGCCGTGTTTGAGCGCGTTGTAGAGCGCCGCCGTCTCCGCGGCCGCGCGCACGCGCTCCCGAAGGTCCTCGTCCATTACCGGCGGGTTCGCCGTCGGGCACAAAAAGGGGCGTGAATCGGTCGGGCACACCCGGGTAGGGGCGTTTCCGGCGACGGCGGGACGAATTAAAGGGGTGTCGACGTTTCACGCGAGTTCAGTCGTCGGTCGACGCGGCGCCCACGGCGACGAACCGGAAGGCGGCTCCTAATCGACGTGGACGGGTCGGTGACGGTGATCCCGCGGGGCGGTCTACCCGCGGTCCGGCGGCCCGCGGCCGAGGTCGGCCTCTTCCAGGTCGCGTGCGGCCCTCCGGAAGACGCCGGTGAGCGTGCTGACCTCCTTCTCGGTGGGGTGGGCGCGCCCGACGAGTCGGCGGGCGAGCCGCCTCGTCCGCTCGCGCTTGTGCTCGCGGTGTTCGACCGCGTCGAGGAACGCGGAGAACTGCTCGTAGAGCCGCTCGACGTCGGCCTCGACGGCGCGTTCACGCTCCACGTCAGGGAGTTGCGTCTCGTCGACGAACAGGTCGCGGAGTTCGTACAGCGTCACGGTCGCCGCCTGGCCGAGGTTGAGCACCGGGTAGTCGGCGCTCGCCGGGATGGAACACACCTCGTCGAGGCGGGCCAGTTCGTCGTTGTTCAGCCCCCGCCCCTCGCGGCCGAACACGAGCGCCGTGTCGGCCTCGACGGTCGCGAGCGAGTCGCGGAGCTCCGCCGGCGTCCGGAAGGGAAACCGGACGTGGCGGCGGGCGTCCTCCCCCGTGATGGCGGTACAGCCGACCGTGTGGTAGGACTCGACCATCTCGTCGAAGGTGACCTCGTCGGCGTTCGGGAGCACGTCGTCCCGCGCGTGACCGGCGAAGCCGTACGCCTCGCCGTCCTCACGCAGTTCCGGGGGATCCACGAGCTTCAGGTCCGAGAGCCCGAAGTTCTTCATTGCCCGCGCGATGGTGCCGACGTTCCCGGGCGTCTCGGGTTCGACGACCACGACGGCGTACTCGCTCCCGTCGTCCCCGTCGCCGCCGGTCATCGGGGGTACTCCCGGTCCAGGTCGAGGTCGTCCAGGTCGAGGTCGTCCCCGGTCGACTTCTCCCCTCCGGAACGCTCCCCCGCCGCTCCCCCGTCGTCCGCGCCGTCCGCCGTCGCCGTCGCGTCGCCTGCAGTCCTCTCGTCCTCGCCCGCGGGACCCTCCTCGAACCCCGGCCGCCCGTCGTCCAGCAGTTCCCGCTCGCGGTCGTAGATCTCCTCGGGGTCGGGGAGGTCGGGCAGCCCCTCCGGGTCGGTCTCGACGTGCTCGACGCCGGCGTAGCCGTCGGGGGCGCGCCCGCCGTCCGCGAACCACTCGTGGAACTCGTCCTTCAGTTCGGGTTCGCCGGCGAGCCCCTCGCCCCCCTCCTCGCGGAACCAGTAGAGGAAGTCGGGTTCGTGTTCCGCACACAGGAGGACCTCCTCCAGCGGTTCGCCGTAGACGATCTCCGCCTCGCGACACCGCCGCTTCTCCGCCTCGCCGTGGATCAGGTAGCAGGCGTCGCACGGCTTCCCGATGACGACCTGCAGGCGGACCAGCCGGTGGCGCGGGTCCTTCGGGATCTCCTCCAGCGGGCGCCACGTCCCCGCGTCGGTGAAGAGGTCGTCCTCGTCGAAGCGCCAGCCGCGCAGGCCGATGCTCACCTTGCCCATTAGCGGGGGGTAGCGGGTGTGGTGGCATAAACGGCGCGTTCGCTAGCAGGGCGGTGTCGAGAAAGCGGCTGGATCGTGTAGGGATTCCGGAGCGAGCCGACCCCTGGGCCCGCGATTCGGCCCCGTCCGCCGGATCGTGGCTCCAGGCCCTCGCCGTCTGCAACGGTGCGCTCGTCCGGACGCCGCCGGGAGGAATCGCCGCCCCTTTCCACCGACGCGGCGACCCACCGCCGAGATGGAGTTCGGAGTCCTCGGGACGGCGGGGATCGCCCGGAAATCGGTGGTGCCCGCGATCCGCGCGAGCGAGCATCGACTCGGCGCGATCGCCTCCCGCGACTGCGACCGGGCAGCAGCGATGGCCGACGAGTGGTCCGTTCCACGGAGTTACGGGGACTACGACGCCCTCATGAGCGATCCGCACGTCGACGCGGTGTACGTTCCCGTCCCGAACGCGCTCCACGCCGAGTGGACGAGGAAGGCGGCCGACGCCGGGCTCGACGTCCTCTGCGAGAAGCCGCTGGCGGTCGACGCCGACGAAGCCAGCGAGGTGGCGGCGTACTGCGACGAGCGGGACGTCACGCTCATGGAGGCGTTCATGTACCGATACCATCCCCGGACCGAGCGCGCGGTCGAACTCGCACGCGAGGCGCTCGGGGACGTTCGGTCGGTCGCCGCCTCGTTCAAGTTCCCGCTCCACGACGACCCGGGGAACGTCCGCCTCGACCCGGGTCTCGCCGGCGGGAGCCTGTTGGACGTGGGGTGTTACCCGGTCTCCGCCGCGCGGCAGTTCCTCGGCGAGCCTGACCGCGTGTACGCGCGTACTCACGACTCGCGGGACGCCGGCGTCGACACGGCGCTCACGGAGGTTCTGGAGTACGACGACTGATCGACGGCGACGGTCGCGTCGAGCTTCGACACGCCGATGGTCCAGCGCTATCGCGTCGAGGGCTCGAACGGGTGGCTCGAGGTGGCGGACGCGTTCGACACTCCGGCGGACGAACCGACGGAGCTGGCGTATGGGGTCGACGGTCGACGCGAGGTGGAGACGTTCGATCCGGTCGACCACTACCGCGCGGAGGTCGAGCAGTCCGCCCGCTGTGTCGAGACGGGCGACCGGCCACGGACCGACGCCGACGAGGCCATCGCGAACATGCGCGTGATCGACGCCCTCTACGAGAGCGCCGACCGCGGGGAGCCTGTCGCGACGTAATTACGCTCCGACTCCCGTGACTCGGCTTCTGTGGTCTATTCCGTCACCGGGGAGTAGCATCCGAAAGCCCCCGCGGCTGTCGGCTCGGTGCGGCCGCTGTGCTCCTTGTCGCTCGGCCTGCGGCCTCGCTCCTGTCGTTCGAGAGGCGCGAAGCGCCTCTCGTGATGACGAGAGAGCTTCGCTCTCTCGAACCACGGTGCTTGGCGGTCCGCGCCAACGCCGACAGCCGCGACCCCTTTCAGTCCCACCCACCCGGACCGCAGCCACACCCTCCTCGGCCTCCTGTGCTCCTCTGCTCACTCGCTCCGCTCACTCACCTGCGGTGCTCGTCCCTCGCGCGCGCGTATGCCCGCCCCACGAGGGGGCTCGCGCCGCGCGCGCCAGCCGGTAGATTCCCCTCCAAGCGCGTTCGGAGTTCGGATTCACCGTCGCCGGTCACGTCGCAGCCCAATCGCAACACCGAAACCCACGCCACCCCACCTCGCGCCCATGCGAACCGTGGACGCCGCCGGGCTCGAAATCGGCGACGGGCACCCGCCCCGGATCATGGGCGTGCTCAACGTCTCGGAGGAGTCGCCGTACTCGCCCAGCGTCTTCGACGACCCCGGCGAGGCGGCGGCGTACGTCGACGAGGAACTGGTCGGCGAGGGCGCCGACATCGTGGACGTCGGCCTCGAATCGGCGAACAAACGGTTCGAGGTGCTCTCCGCCGAGGAGGAACTGACCAGGCTGGATACCGCCGTCGAGACCGTCGAATCCGTCTCCGGGGACGCGGTCTTCTCCATCGAGACGCGCTACCACGAGGTCGCCGACGCGGCGCTCTCGCGCGGGTTCGACGCCGTGAACGACATCTGCGGCTTCGCGGACCCGGAGATGCCCGCGGTCTGTGCGGACCACGACGCCGCGGTCGTGAAGATGGCCTCGCCCCCGGACCTCGAACGACCCGGCGCGGTGGAGGACGTGGACGACATCTACGAGGCGCTCGCGATGAACGGCTTCACCGAGAAGACGATCCTCGACCCGGCGTTCGGCGGCTGGTCGGAGGCGAAGACGCTCCGGGACGACCGCGAGGCGTTCCGCAGGCTCCGGGAGTTCCGCGGCTACGGTCGCCCGCTGCTCGTCTCGATCAACCGCAAGAACTTCCTCCGGGAGGTCGCGGGCCGCGACACCGGGGAGGCCCTGCCCGTCTCGCTCGCCGCGACCTCGATGGCCGTCGAGCGCGGCGCGCACGTGATCCGCACCCACGACGTCGCGGAGACGCGCGACGCCGCGTTGATCGGGGAGGAGTTCGCCCGGCGGCGGGCCCGGCACGGCGGGGACGTCTCCGTCGAGGAACTGGACGTGACCACCCCCGGCGAGGCGGCCCGCCACGTCGACCGACTCGGCGGGGACCCCGACGTCGCGGCGGAGTCGGTCACGCGCGTGTTCGAGTTCGACGGTCTCTCGCCCGACGAGACGGGCGCGCTCCGGGCTGCGGCGGCGGAAACCGACGCCATCGCCGTGGTCGGGGGCGGGGGAGACGCCGCGTTACTCGTCGGGACGCCCGGGGCGCTCGGACGAGCCTCGCGAGCGGCATCGGGCGTCTCGGACGCTCTCGACGGCGCGTTGGCCACGTTTCCGTCTCCTCCCGAGTGAGAAAACTTATACCACCTGCCCCGGTACCACCGGCTGGAAGCCGGAAGGGCGCTGCGGGTAGGGGTACTTGGGTGCGCTTCCGGCCCAAACCGTATATTTGACCGTGGAGCGGCGTCACCAACCGGATAGTCACGACCATGGAGTTCACCGAGTGGGAGCCGATCTACGAGCTGATCCTCGCCGACTTCGGCTTCGACAGGGCGGCGGACGAGGCCGTACGGGACCGAATGGCCGAACTGGCCGAGCCGTTCGGCCTCGAGCGACTGGACTGTGCGGGCGAGACCGTCGCGGTCGCCGGCGCCGGCCCGTCCCTCGAAGCCGAGGCCGACGACGCGCGTGCGGCCGACCGCGTGTTCGCCGCCTCGACCGCGACGGACCGCCTGACCGACGCCGGGGTCCGGGTCGACGCGATGGTCACCGACCTCGACAAGAACCCGGGGACCGGTCTCGACCGAACGGAGCGCGGCGAGGTCGTGGTCGCGCACGCCCACGGGGACAACCGGGAGCTCGTCGAGGCGTGGCTCCCACGGTTCGACACCGCCCACGTGCTCGCGACGACCCAGGCCGCGCCGGTCGGACCCGTCCTGAACGTCGGCGGATTCACCGACGGCGACCGGGCCGCGTTCCTCGCGGACGCCCTCGGCGCCGCGGGGCTCGTCTTCCCGGGCTGGGACTTCGACGACCCCTCGGTCGCCGGGATGAAGGCGCGAAAGCTCCGGTGGGCGGAACGACTCCTGCACCTCCTGGAGCGCCGCCGCGGCGAGCGGTTCGCGGTGCTCGACGGCCGACGCGACGCCGTCGACCCGCTCTGAGCCGCTCCCCCCTGGCTCGTCCCACCAGTTCCGATCCGCCTCGCTAAACTATATTTTAGATTATACTTATCCGCCGGGGCCCCCGAGCCGACGTATGGAGACGGAAACCGAGTTCGGGACGACCATCGTGGGGCTCGTGGCCGACGGTCGGGTCGTCCTCGCGTCGGACAGGCGGGCCAGCGTGGGCGGCATGGTGTCGAGCAAGCGCGCGGAGAAGGTGTTCCCGGTCGGCGACCGCGCCGCGCTGGCGTTCACCGGCGTCGTCGGCGACGCGCAGGCGCTCGTGCCGAAACTCGAATCCGAGGTTCGGCTGTACGAGACGCGCCGCGGGAGGCGGCTGTCGGTGCCCGCGCTGGCGACGTTGACGCGGAACGTGATGGGCGAGGACCCCGTTCGCGTCCAGCACCTCCTCGCCGGCGTCGACGCCGACGGCCCGCACCTCTACTCGTTCGACGCCGGCGGCGCGGCGCTGGAACAGCCCTACGCTGCGGACGGTTCGGGCGGCCCGACGGCCTACGGCGTGCTGGAGAACGGATACGACGCGGAACTCGAACTCGCGGACGCCCGCGCGGTCGCGGCCGACGCGGTCGCGGCCGCCTCGGAGCGGGACCTGGCCTCCGGGAACGGGCTGAACGTCGCGGTCGTCGCGGACGGCGACGTCTCGGTCGACCGCTACGACGACCCGGCCGCCGTCGCGTCGTAGTCGTCGGCGTCGTTCCCGGCGTCGTGCTCCCCCGCGCCGTCGGGTCGAGTTCCGCCGTCGTCCCCCGCGTCGGCGTCGCCGGCCCGGCGGACCTCGACCACCGTCGGTCCGTCCCCGACGAGCAGGTCGAGCCGTTCCCCGTCGAGTTCGACGGAGACGCGGACGGCCGCCGGCTCCTCGGAGAGCACCGCCTCGCTCCACTCCGGCCCGAGGTTCCACAGCGGGCGGTCGCGGACGGACTCGCCGTGTTCCCGGAAGAACGCGACGACCTCGGGGTGTTCGAACGCCGCGAACGAGACGGGCGCGCGAACCCCGAAGTCGCAGTCGACACAGGAACCCGACAGGACCGGTCTCCGCGCCCCGCCCGGGAGCCCGGACGCGTCCACGACCTCGATTTCGGCCCCGGCGCGGCCCGCGCAGTCGGGACAGACCCCGTCCGCGAGCAGGCGAAACCGGCTCCGGTGGTGGGCGTCGAAGGCGGCGAGCACCTCCGCGGCGTCGCGGTCGCGGGCGCCGTTCGGCGGGAACGGCAGCGAGAGGAGCTCCGTGCCGCAGTCGGTGCACGCGACGGCGAGGAAGTTGTCTGCGACCCGGACCTCGAGGCCGGGGTCGCCACAGACCGGGCAGTCGCCCTCGACCGGTTCCGGTTCGCGGGTCACCCGCTCGGTGTACGTCCCCGCCGCGAGCGCGCGGGCCGCCTGCCTGCCCGCGTAGGTGAGGCGGTACCGTTCAGTATCGGGGTCCTTGCGGACGTAGCCGTCCGTCAGCTGACGGAGGTGGTAGGCGAACCCGGCCGACGTCTCCTCGTCGGTCGCCTCGAACAGCTCAGTGAAGGTGGGCGGCTCATCGGCCGCGGCGAGCGCCCGCAGGACGCGGAGCCGCGTCTCGTTGCCCAGCGCGGCGAACGCGTCGTCGGCGTCGGCGCGTTCCGACGAGTCCGCGCCGGGGCCGTCGGTCGGTTCCGGGTCGCTCACGGCGCCAGCGCCTCCATCGTGTTCCGGATAGCGGCGTCGTCCGCGCCGCGCGGGAAGCCGATCGTGAGCGCGTCGACGCCGTCGACGGCCGCGAACTCGTCGAGCCGTTCGCGCGCCTCGTCGGGCGTCCCGGCGACGGCGAGGCCGTCGAGGAGGCCGTCGTCGAGCGCGGCCGTCGCGGCCCCCCGGTCGCCGTCGTTCCAGGCGTCGTACACGGCGTGGGCGGTGTCCTCGTGTCCCTGCCGGGCGAGCGCGTCGCGGTAGAAGGTGCCCATGCCCCCGAGGTAGAACGCGAGGTGCTGGCGGGCCCGCCGCCGCGCGCGTTCGCCGTCCTCGTCGACACAGCAGGTGAGCGACAGGGTGACGCGGGCGTCGTCGGGGTCGCGGTCGCCGAGTTCGGCGCCGCGCCGGAAGTCCTCCAGCCGGTCGCGGAGCCCGTCCGGCGTCAGCATGAGCGCGTGCCAGCCGTCCGCGAACCGGCCCGCGAGTTCGACGGCCTTCGGCCCCAGCCCGGCGGCGTCCACGGGCGGGGCCGGGTCGGGTGGCCCCTGCCGGAGCCGGAACCCCCCGAGCCGGAAGAAGTCGCCGTCGTAACGCGCTTCCTCGCCGGAGAGCACCCGCCGGACGACCTCCACGTACTCGCGGGTCCGCCTGAGCGGACGCTCGAAGTCGGCGCCGTGCCAGTTCTCGACGACCGCCGGGCCGGAGGGGCCGAGGCCGAGCCGAAACCGACCGCCGCTGGCCTCCTGCAGGCTGGCGGCCGTCTGTCCGACGAGCGCGGGCGACCGTGAGTAGACGTTCAGGATCGAGGCGCCGAGGCCCACCTCGTCGGTTCGTTCGGCCGCGAGCGCGAGCGTCGTGACGGCGTCCCGGCCCCACGTCTCGGGGAGCCAGACCCGGTCGTAGCCGTTCCCCTCCGCCGCCTCCGCGAGCGAGACGACGTCGTCGAGCGAGGGCCGGGCCGCGACCGGCAGCGACACGTCGAACTGCGTCATACCCCGGTGGAGTCGGGCGCCGGACAAGAAACCTCCCCCGCCGACGCGGGGGTCCGTTCGTCGACCCTTCGTCGCGGTACGGCTTTGACCCGGGGACGCCATCGGTCGGCATGGACGTCGCGATACTACTGTACGAGGGGTTCGACGAGCTGGACGCGGTCGGCCCGTTCGAGGCGTTCCGCTACGCCGAGGAGAAGGGTGCCGACCTCCACGCGCGACCCGTGACGCTCGACGGCGCCGCCACGGTGACCGCGAGCCACGGGATGCGCGTCGAACCGGAGGGAACGCTCCCGGACCCGGGCGAGGTTGACCTCCTGGTCGTCCCCGGCGGCGGGTGGAACGACCGGGGCGAGGAGGGCGCGTGGGCGGAGTACGAGCGCGGCGCCGTCCCGGACGCGGTCGCGGCCCACCACGACGCCGGCGCGACCGTCGCGTCCGTCTGTACCGGCGGGATGCTCCTCTCGAAGGCGGGCGTCCTCTCCGGGCGCCCCGCGGTCACCCACGCGGGCGCGCTGGCGGACCTCCGGGCGACGGACGCCGAGGTCCGCGACGAGCGCGTCGTGGACGACGGTGACGTGCTCACCGCGGGCGGCGTCACGTCCGGCATCGACCTCGCGCTCCACCTCGTCGAGCGCGAGGCGGGCGCCGAGGTCGCCGACTCGGTGGCGGCCGTCCTCGAGTACGAGCGCCAGCACGAGGCCTACACGCCGTAGTCATCCGCCCGCGGTCCGTCCGGCGGGACGCCCGCTCACGACCGGGCGACCGGCAGCACCGCGAGCGCCGCGAGCAGCGCCACGCCCGCGACCGCGTACCAGCCGAACGCGTAGCCGACCGTGTCCGCGAGGTAGCCGAACGCCGGCGGCGCGAGCAGGCCGCCGAGGTTGATCGAGATCTGTCCCCCGGCGGTCGCGGCGCCCACCTCGTCGTCGGGGACGAGCGCGGTGAGGCAGGCGTAGTAGACGCCGGGGAACCCGAGCACGAACAGGCCGAGCACGAGGAAGGCCGCGGCGGCAGTGAGCGGGGTGCCGGCGAGCGCGACCAGCAGGAACCCGGCCGCCGTGAGCACGGACTGCCCGACGAGGACCGCCGCGCTCGCGTCCGCGTCGCCCGGAAGTCCGTCGGCGAGCGCGCCGCCGGCGAGGCGGCCGACGCTGCCGGTCACCTGCACGGCGGCGAACGTCGCCCCGGCGAAGCCGGCCGCCGCGGCGACCGCGGAGTCGCGCATGTAGACGACGACGTAGCCCGTGGTGGTGAACACGGCCGCGCCGAGGAACAGTCCCGCGAGCAACAGCCCCCGGTAGCTCGCCTTCCCGAGGAGGCCGCGCACGTCGGGGACGGATAGCTCGCCGCTCCCGGACCGGCCGTCGTACCCCCGGGCGAACGCGAGCGCGACGACGCCGGCGACGCCGGCCGCGACGAGAAAGCCCGTCCGCCAGTCGCCGTTCGTCCCGGCGGCGGTGACGAGCAGCGCCGAGAGCCCCGAGCCCGCGGTGACGCCGACCTGTTTGACGTTCATGGCGATGTTGCGCCGCCCCGCCGGGGCGACGACGAGCACGGCGCGGTTCGTCGCCGGCATCGCCGTCGCGTACGCCCCGCCGACGAAGACGAGCGCCGCGAGCAGGAGCGGGTACGTCGTCGCGGTCGCGACCGCGACCATGCCCGCCCCGAGCAGCCCGAGCCCCGCGAGCATCGCCGGCCGCTCGCCGTACGCGTCGACCACCGCCCCCGCGCCCAGCAACGCGACTGTGTAGCCGAACATCACGGCGGTCACCGCCAGCCCCGTGAGAAACCCCGAGAGCTCGAATCCCTCGCGGATGAACCCGGTCGAGGCGAACACCGCGTAGAAGCAGAGACTCGCCGTCAGTTGCCAGCCGCCGACCAGTCCGAGGCCGCGCCACTCGCGCACGACCCGCCGTCGGTTCGGGGGGTACCTTCCACCTTCGGTTCCGGCGGGCGTCGCCGGGTCGGGCGCCCCGAGGTAGCCACCCCTTTCTCAACATTTAACAGCTGTCCGAACCATCTAGGCCGCGAGGTGATTCCATGACCGACCACGAACTCGATCCGCTACCGTACGAGTACGACGCTTTAGAGCCGCACATCAGCGAGCAGGTGCTGACCTGGCACCACGACACCCACCACCAGGGCTACGTCAACGGCTGGAACAGCGCCGAGGAGACGCTCGAACAGAACCGCGAGAGCGGCGAGTTCGACACGTCGGGCAGCGCGCTGCGGAACGTGACTCACAACGGCTGTGGGCACATCCTCCACGACCTGTTCTGGCAGAACATGAGCCCCGACGGCGGCGACGACGCCTCGGGCGCCCTGGCGGACCGCATCGAGGAGGACTTCGGGAGCTACGAGGGCTGGAAGGGCGAGTTCGAGGCCGCGGCGGGTAACGCCTCGGGCTGGGCGCTGCTCGTGTACGACTCGTTCTCGAACCAGTTACAGAACGTCGTGGTGGACAAACACGACCAGGGCGCCCTCTGGGGTTCCCATCCCATCCTGGCGCTGGACGTGTGGGAGCACTCGTACTACTACGACTACGGGCCGGCCCGCGGGGACTTCGTGGACGCGTTCTTCGAGGTCGTCGACTGGGAGGAGCCCAACGCCCGCTACGAGCAGGCCACCCAGCTCTTCGAGTAACGAGCCGACGCGCCGGCTCACGTTCCGATTTTCTTTCGATCACGCCGACCGGCGGAGGCGCCCGTCGTCGGGCGTGCGGTTCCGGGGCGTCAGTCGCCCGTGACCTCGAGTCCGTCGCCCGTCCCGACCGCCTCGGCGAGCCGGGCGTCGAGGTCGTCGAAGTCGTAGTTCCCGTTCGGGTCGAAGCTGGCGATCAGGCCGACGCGCCGGTCGTCGTCGGGGACGAACGTGCGGAACTGCGTGAACGCGTCGAACCCGCGGACGGTGTAGTTGTACTCCGTGTAGTGCAACTCCTCGAACGTCCGGCGGGTCACGTAGCCGTACCGCTCGTTGTCGAGGTACTCGGCCACGTCGACGTCGGCAACCTGTCGCTCGACGTCCTCGCGGACGTACACGGACTCGTGCGTCTCCTCGTCGAACAGCCACGCGTCCCGCAGGGCGTCGCCGCCGAACCCGCGGAGGGCCGCGATCAGGTCGTCCTTCGGCTCGTCCATCCTGTGGTACGGGATTGCATGACGGGTGAAAACCGTTGCGGGTCGGGTCAGGCGCGGAGTCCCGCCACGGACCCACCACCGACGCGCCATCCTCTCCCGATCGGGCGTCCGGACGCCGCACCGCCGGTCCGATATCCGGACGCTTTACCGCGGGGCCGCCGTATCGCGGGGCATGCCGACGCCGAAATCGGAGTTCCCGGAGCTGCACCCCTGCGACTTCTACACTCCGGACGAACTGCTGGAGGCCGATCAGCTGTACACCGTCTACGAGATCGCCCGCCTGCTCCAGGGGCTCGACCCGGACGCCGAGATCGACGAGGGGACCGAGGAGATCCTGCTCGACTGGACCATCCCGTGGGTGATGAACAACGCCGACGACCTCGTGGTGGCCGAGCCGCGGACCGAGGACGAGCCGGCACACTACGGGTTGAAACGCCCCGGCGACCTCGGCGACGGGGCGGGGGACGTCGACGGGGAATGAGGCTACTCGTCGCCGGCGGCGACCGCGTGGACGCGGGCAAGACGACGTTCGCGGTCGGCCTCGCGTCCCGCCTCGGCGGAGGCCGTCCCGACGAACCGGCCGACTCGCCCGCGGGGGGCGACGGTCCGAGCGCCTTCAAGCCCCGCGCGGGCAACGACTACTGGTTCGACCACGACGACGTCCGGGCCGCCGCCGCGGACGGTCGGCTGTTCGGGAAGGACGTCCGTCTGCTGACCGACGTCGCGGGCGGCATCCCGGAGGAACGGAACCCGATCCACCGCCTCTGGCGGCCGACGCCGGGCCGGACCGGGATGCTCGGCGAGCCGAACCGGACGTTCCTGCTGGACCGCGTGCGTACCGCCGAGGGCGACGTCTGGGTCCGCAACGCGAACGCCGACCTCCCGGACCTCGTCCGCGACCGGTTCCCCGTCGAGGGGGCGCGGCCGGTCGACTCGGTGGCGGCGTTCAACGACGCGATGCGCGACCTCCACCTCCCCGCGCTGGAGCGGGTCGCCGACCGCGTCCGGGCGGCAGACGTCGCGCTGGTCGAGTCGTACGCCGACATCGCGGACCCCCTGCCCGGCGCCGACGTCGACTACGACGCCGTCGCGGTCGTCGACCCCGGTCGAGCGCGGGTGTACGACGGCGCCCGCTGGGAGGACGTGCGCGCTGCGGTCGCCGGCAGCGACGCGGAGGGGAAACTGGAGGAGCGCGTCGAACGCGTGGTCGGGACGGTCGAGCCGGCGTCGACCCACCCGCTCCCCGCGCTCCCCGGGGAGGTGCGGGCCGACCCCGGGCGCGTCGCCGACGCGAACCGCGAGGCGTACGACGCCCTGCTCGCGGCCGCCGGACGGTCGACGTAGCGGGACGGCTGCGCCGACGTCACTGGCGGAGCGGGCGCGGGACTACCGCATCCGGGCCGAGCGCGCGGCCAGTTCCACGTCCTGTCGGGGGTCCGTGAGCACGCTCGGCCCGTGGCCGACGTGCATCTCGCGGAGGTCCTCGCCGACCCGCTCTCCCACGCGGTCGATGCTGTCGATCAGCGCGTCGCGGTCGCCCTCCGCGAGGTCGGTCCGGCCGAAGCCGCCGTTCCCAAAGATCAGGTCGCCGGCGAACAGCACGCCGGCGCCGGGAGAGTACAGGCAGAGGTGGTCGTCCTTGTGCCCCGGCGTGTGCAGCGCCTCGTACTCGGCGGAGCCCATCCTGACCGTCCCGCCGTCCGGGAGTTCGTGGTCCACCTCGTCCCGGTCAGTGTCGAACCCCCACGTCTCCACGTCGAACGCCTCCCGGACGTCGGCGAGGTTCCCGACGTGGTCCGGGTGGGTGTGGGTCAGCACGACCGCGTCCAGGCCGTCGACGTGTTCGCGGACCCGACCGACGACGTCGAAGTTCGACCCGGCGTCGACGAGGACGCGGCGGCCGTGGTCGCCCGCGTCGGTTACGGGTGGTGCGTCGGCCCGGGGTTCGCCGGAGACGAGGAACGCGTTGCTCGTGAACGCCTGCACGCCCGCGGCGAGGTTTCGGATCATTGCCGGGTGTTGGTCCGGGTGGGACTTCGCGTTTCGCATCGACGCAGGTGGGACGAGATCGACGGAGAGCGGCTCGATATACGCAGTATGACCCTCGAATATGTCGTTCGACACGACTGCGAAAGCTCCCCCGGCGGTCGGCTCATCGGTTGGTCCGGTCGTCGCGGCACGGCCCTCGAAAGCCCCCGCGGCTGTCAACTCGGTACGGCCGCCGCGCTCCTCGCGCTTCCGTCGGTCGCGCTCCGGTGCTCGGCGGTCCGTTCCTTCGTCGACAGCCGCGGCCCCTTTGAGTCCCACCCGCCGCACCGCACCTCACCCTCCCCAGCCTCCTGTGCTCCTCGCGTGTGCTCCCTTCGGTCGCCCACGCTGCGGTGCTCGTCCCTCGCGCGCGTCCGCTCGCCCCTCCGGGGCTCGCCGTCACGCGCGCCAGCCGGCTAGTTCATCGGCGATTCCCATCCATCCACGCCGACAGACCTTTTCCGGATGGCCGGAACCTGTCCTCATGCCCCCCGCACTCGACATCGCGTTCGGCGTGTTCCTCATTGCCCTCGGACTCGTGACCTTCCGCTACGCCTACCACATCACTTGGTTCGGCGAGCAACTCGACGCCATTGGAAGCAAGACTTCCGCAAGCGAGGTGGAACCGGCTGACTGGAACGTCTGGTTCACGAGGATCGGTGGGATCGTTTCCGCCGCCCTCGGGCTGTTCCTCGTCGCAAGTCGCCTTCCGGCGTTCCTGTAGCCGCCTCCGGAACAATTTAGCCGGGTGAGGTCCCCTCCTCGCACATGCAACAGTACCTCGACCTCGTCGAGCGCGTCCTCAGGACCGGGACGTACAAGCCGAACCGAACCGGGGTCGACACGCTCTCCTCGTTCGCCGAGGGGTACGAGGTCGACCTCGCCGAGGGGTTCCCCCTCCTGACGACGAAGGACCTCTCCGGGTTCCGCTGGAACTCGCTCGTCCACGAGTTCCTCTGGTACCTCTCCGGCGAGGAGCACGTCCGGACCCTCCGCGAGGAGACGGGCATCTGGGACGCCTGGGCCGACGAGGAGGGCCACCTCGACACCGCCTACGGGCGCTTCTGGCGCCGCTTTCCCATCCCCGAGGAGGGGCTGCCGGGCGAGACGTGGGCCGACGAGGGCCACCGCTGGGTGAACGACGACGAGCGTACGTTCGACCAGATACAGTACGTCCTCGACACGCTCCGGGAGAACCCCAACTCGCGGCGAATCGTCGTGAACGCCTGGCACCCCGCGAACGCGACCGTCTCGACGCTCCCGCCGTGTCACTACACCTTCGTCTTCAACGTCCAGGGCGACCGGCTGAACCTCCAGCTCGTCCAGCGCTCGGGCGACATCGCGCTCGGCGTCCCGTTCAACGTCGCCGCCTACTCGCTGCTGCTCACGGCCGTCGCCCAGCGCACCGGGTTCGAACCCGGCACCTTCGCCCACACCGTCACCGACGCGCACGTCTACTGCGGGAGCGGCGACCGCGGGGCCTGGTACGGCAGCCACGGCGACGACCTCGCCGACAGACTCGCGGACGTGACCGAGCGCGCGGAGTACCGGGAGGTCGCCGACTGGGTCGAGCGCGAGGCGCCCCCGGAAGCCGACGGCGAGGAGGACATGGACCACGTCCCCGGCCTGCTCCGCCAACTCTCGCGGGAGCCCCGCGAGCGGCCGCGAATCGAGGTCGCCGACAGGCCCCTCGACGAGTTGACGTACGACGACGTCCGCCTGCGCGAGTACGACCCCGCCGAAGGCATCCGGTTCGCGGTCGCCGAGTGAGCGATGGATCTGGTCATCGTCGCCGCCGTCGCGGCGAACGGCGTCATCGGAGCGGACGGGGACATCCCCTGGCACCACCCCGAGGACCTGCGACACTTCAAGGAGACGACGATGGGGTGTCCGGTCCTCATGGGTCGGCGCACCTACGAGTCCATCGAGCGCGACCTCGGCGGGCCGCTCCCCGGCCGGACGAACGTCGTGCTCTCCCGGTCTGACCCCGATCTCCCGGAGGACGTGGTCGTCGTCGAGTCCCCGGACGGGGCCGTCGCGGCGGCCGAGGCGACGGGCGCCGAAACGGCCTACGTCGCCGGCGGCGGGGCGGTGTACCGGGCGTTCCTCGACCGTGCGGACCGGATGGTCATCACCGAACTCCGCGACGCATACGGGGGTGACACGACCTTCCCCGACTGGGACCCGTCCGAGTGGGTCGAGCGCGAGCGCGAGAGGAACGGGGAGTTCGACTTCGTCGTCTACGAGCGCGCCGACGCATCCGGCGAGCGCGCGGACGGCCGCGACGGCGAGTAACCCGGCCACGGCCGGGGACGGGTCGTAACCGCTTTCCGCCAGCCAGCCGCCGTCCTCCCATGGGACGCCCTCGCGCCGCGCTGGCCTGTGCCCTCCTCCTGGTTCTCGCGGGCTGTCTCTCCGTGCCGCTCCCCGGGGACGGACCCCGGCCGTCGGACGGGACGGCGCCCGCACCCGGCACGACGCCGGGGACGACCGCGCCGCCGGCCGACGGCGTCACGGTCACCGTGATCGAGGTCGTCGACGGCGACACGCTCCGCGTCAGGTATCCGAACGGGAGCCGGGACACCGCGCGGCTCCTCGGGGTCGACACGCCCGAGGTGCACGGCGAGAACACGCCCGACGAGTTCGAGGGCGTGCCCGACACCGACGCCGGGCGGGCCTGCCTCCGCGAGTACGGCGACCGCGCGAGCGCCTTCGCGGACCGACGGCTCGCGGGCGAGGAGGTGACGATCAGCTTCGACGCCAACGAGCCCCGCCGGGGGTACTACGACCGCCTGCTCGTGTACGTCCACCACGACGGCCGGGAGTTCAACCACCAGCTAGTCCGTCGCGGGCTAGGCCGCGTCTACGACTCCTCCTTCGAGAGGGGTGACGCCTACTACGCGACCGAGGCCGCGGCGATGGACGCCGGGCGCGGGCTCTGGACCTGCAGCGACGGCGACGCGGGGCCGACGACGCCGACCGCGACGGCCACGCCCCCCTCCGGAACCGGGGTCGTCGTCTCGGAACTCCACGCCGACGCGGAGGGGCCGGACGGCGAGAACCTGAACGACGAGTACGTCGTCGTGACGAACCGCGGGGACGGGGCGGTCGACCTCGGCGGGTGGACGCTCACCGAGAACGCCGGCCGCACCTACACGTTCCCGTCCGGGGCGACGCTCGACGCCGGCGAGTCGGTCGCCGTCCACGTCGGCTCCGGCGAGGACGGCGACGGACACCTGTACTGGGGCCAGTCGAGCCCGATCCTGAACAACGACGGCGAGACGGTCACCCTCCGGGACGCGGGCGGCGACGTCGTCGCGGAGCGATCCACCTGACCGGGCCGGCGACGACGTCGCCGCCCGTGCCCGATCCGAACCCGTCGGCCGGCGCCGGGGCCGCCCGAACACTCACGTCGGCCGCGACGCAACCCGACGCCATGTACAGCAAGGCGACCTTCGAGGTGTACGAGGACCGCGTGGGGGAGTGGCGCTGGCGGCTCGTCCACGACAACGGACGCATCATCGCGGACTCGGGCGAGGGGTACGCGAGCAAGCAGAAGGCGAAGGAGGGGCTCCGGAGCGTGAAGACGAACGCGGCGGACGCCGACGTCGTCGAGGCCGGGAACTGACGCCCGACCGCGGGACGGTTCCCGGCGGACCCGCGGCGGTCGCTACAAATCCTTTTAGGGAGGGTTTTTCCGACCGCGACACATAGCGAACGTCGATGAGCGATATCGTGACGGTTTGCGGTCTCGGAGGTACACGATGAAGGGGAACGACCAGCAGGCGTACGACCGCGGAACGTCGCTGTTCTCGCCGGACGGTCGGATCTACCAGGTCGAGTACGCGCGCGAGGCGGTCTCGCGTGGCGCGCCGTCCGTCGGCGTCCGCACCGCGGACGGGATCGTGCTCGCCGCGCAGGCGCGGGCCTCCTCGACGCTGATGGAGTCCGAGTCGATCGAGAAGCTCCACAAGCTCGACGACCACGTCGGCACCGCCAGCGCCGGCCACGTCGCCGACGCCCGCCAGCTTATCGACTACGCCCGGCGGATGGCGCAGGGCAACCGGCTCCGCTACGGCGAGTCGGTCGGCGTCGAGACCCTGACGAAACACGTCACCGATCACATCCAGGAGAACACCCAGCGCGGCGGCACGCGTCCGTACGGAGCCGCGCTGCTGGTGGGCGGCCTGGAGAACGGACGCCCGCGGCTGTTCGGCGCGGACCCGTCGGGGACGCCCCACGAGTGGAAGGCGACCGCGATCGGCGGCTCGCGCGGCGAGATCCAGGAGGTCCTGGAGGAGGGCTGGTCCGAGGAGCTCTCGCTCGAGGACGGGCTCGACCTGGCGCTCCGCGCGCTGTTCACCGCCGACGACGAACTGACGGCCGGCGACATCAGCGTCGCCACCATCACCGTCGAGGACGGCTACGACGCCCTGACGGTCGACGAGATCGACGAGATCGTCGAGGGCATCGACGTGGACACCTCCGACGAGGAGGAGTAGTCGACGCCGAGTAGCTGACGCCGAGCAGCCGACGCCGGGTAACCGACCGCGAACGGCCGTCGATCCCGTCGCTTTTTCCCGACCCGGAGCGACCGCGCGGACGTGACGGACTCAGTCCCCCTGGATCGCGTCCGCGTCTTTCCAGTGAAGTCGCTCGACGGCGTCGACGTGGACGCCGCGACGCTCGGCGCCGGAGGGCTCGAACGGGACCGGGAGTTCGCCGTCGTCGACGCCGAGGGCGAGTACGTGAACGGGAAGCGCGAGCGGGGGATCCACCGCGTCTCGGCCGAGTTCGACCTCGACCCGCGGGCCGTCGCGCTCGCGGCGCCGGGGATGGCGGACGCGACGTTCGACCTCGACGGCGACCGCGGGGGGATGACGGACTGGCTCGGCGAGTTCCTCGGCTACGAGGTGTCGGTCGTCGCCGAGCGTCCGGGCGGCTACCCCGACGACACGGAGGCAGCCGGGCCGACGGTGATCTCGACCGGGACGCTCCGCGAGGTGGCCTCGTGGTTCGACGGCGTCGACCCGGAGGGGATGGGCCGTCGTCTCCGCGCGAACCTGGTGCTCGGGGCCGACGAGCCGTTCTTCGAGGACCGGCTGTTCGCCTCGCGCGGGGAGCGCGTTCGATTCGCCGTCGGCGGGACGCGGCTGGAGGGAGTCAACCCCTGTCAGCGCTGCGTCGTCCCGTCGCGCGACCCGGACACCGGCGAGGAGCATCCCGGGTTCAGGGAGCAGTTCGTCCGGATGCGGCGGGAGACGATGCCCGACTGGAGCGGGGGCGACCGGTTCGACCACGACTTCCGGGTGATGGTGAACACGGCCGTCCCCGACGGGAGTCGGGGGGCGGAGCTCCGGGTCGGCGACCCGGTCGAGGTACTGGACGCCGTCGGGCCGTAGTCAGGGCTCCCGCCGCTCAATCCGCCGGGCGAGCCGTGCGACGAGGACGTACTCGACGGCGTAGAGCACGCCGGCGAGAGCCAGCCACGCCGCGGCAGTCGGCGGCGACGGCCCGCCTCCGAGGGCGGAACCGGTCCCGACGAGGAGCGCGAGGTACAGCGCGAGATAGCCCGGGCCGAACAGGAGGACCCCGCCGAGCGCGACCCGGAACGGGAATCGGCCGTATCGACGGACGACCGTCACGTACCGGGAGAGGACCCTCCGGAGCACGGGCCTACGTCCCGTCCGCGCGCGCCTCGTACTCCTCGGGCGTGTACGTCTTGATCTCCAGCGCGTGGACCTCCCTCGTCATGGCGTCGCCCACCGCGTCGTAGACGAGCCGGTGCTGCTGGACGAGCGACTTCCCCTCGAACGCGGGCGAGACGACGACTGCCGCGAAGTGCTGGTCCTCGTGGTCGGGGTCCGGCGCCCGCGGGGTCGTCACGGTCGCCTCGGCGTCCTCGATGCCCGCCTCAATGGCGGCCTCCACGTCTTCGGCGTTCATGAGTGCGTGGTGGGAGCCGGAGGGGAAAAGCGGTCGGATGGGCGTCGCCGGCCGGCGACGGTCGAATCGGTCATCGACGGGCTTACGCGCCAGCGAACGACAGGGAACCGCGTGACCGACGACGCCGCGCTCGTCCGCGAGCGCATCCTGTCCGAGCACGCCGACCTCCTCGGGACGACCGCCGACTGCGCCGAAGCGGTCGCGGCCGGGTGGGGCGGTGACGCGACCGCCGACCGCGAGGCGGTGGTCCCGCCCCTGCGCGCGGCGCTGGAGCGGTCGGGCGCGCTCGGGCGGCTGCCGGAGATGCTGTCGACGGCGGCCAGGGCGCTCGACGCGACGCTGCCGGCCGAGCCGGTCGCCGCGCCGCCGTACGTCGTCGTGGCGGCGACCGGCCCCGTCGTTCGCGCGACGTTCCCCGACCGCGGACGGCTCGTCGTCGAGGTAAGGGTGGTCCGCGTCGAACGGGGCGGGGACGGCCCCCGGTATCGACGCGTCGCGGGCGGAGGGGCCGACCCCGTCGACCCGCGCGACCTGCTCCGCGTCTCGTTCCGCTGACGGCGGCCTTTTGGTGGTGGCTTCCCTCCCGGCGCACATGCGAATCGTCGACTACGACCTGTACGCGGTCCCGCCGCGCTGGCTCTTCCTCCGCGTCGAGACGGACGACGGCACCGTCGGCTGGGGGGAGCCGGTCGTCGAGGGGCGCGCCCGCACCGTGAAGGAGGCCGTCTCGGAGCTGATGGACGACTACCTGCTCGGCGAGGACCCCCTCCCCGTCGCCGACCACTGGGAGCGGCTCTATCGCGGCGGCTTCTACCGCGGCGGGCCGGTGCTCATGTCCGCCATCGCGGGCATCGACCAGGCGCTGTGGGACATCAGGGGTAAGCACTTCGGCGCGCCCGTCCACCAGCTCCTCGGCGGTCCGGTCCGGGACCGCGTCCGGGTGTACCAGTGGGTCGGGGGCGACAGGCCCGAGGGCGTCGCCGAGGCGGCCCGGGAGAAGGTCGACGCCGGCTTCACGGCGCTGAAGATGAACGGGACGCCGGAGCTGGAGCGCGTCGAGTCGCCGGCGGCGATCGATCGGGCCGCCGAGCGGCTGCGGACCGTCCGGGAGGCCGTCGGCCCGGAGGTCGACGTCGGCGTGGACTTCCACGGCCGCGCGACCAAGACCGCGGCGAAACAGCTCGTCGCGGCGCTCGAACCGCACGACCCCTTCTTCGTCGAGGAGCCGGTGTTGCCCGAACACGACGACGCGCTCGCGGACGTCGCCGCCTCGACGTCGGTCCCGATCGCCACCGGGGAGCGGCTGTTCCACCGGACGGACTTCAAGCGGATCTTCGAGGAGAACGCCGTGGACGTCATCCAGCCGGACCTCTCGCACGCGGGCGGCATCACGGAGGTCCAGCGCATCGCCGCGATGGCGGGCGCCTACGACGTGTCGGTCGCGCCCCACTGCCCGCTCGGGCCGGTCGCGCTTGCGGCCTGCCTCCAGGTGGACGCCGTCGCGCCGAACGCGCTCATCCAGGAGCAGAGCCTCGACATCCACTACAACGAGACGAGCGACGTGCTGGACTACCTGGCGGACCCGTCCATGTTCGAGTACGAGGACGGCCTCGTTCCGGTCCCGGACGGGCCGGGGCTGGGAGTCGAGGTGGACCGCGACGTGCTGGAGGAGCGGGACGGCCACGACGACTGGCACAACCCGGTGTGGCGGCGGCCCGACGGGTCCGTTGCGGAGTGGTGATGATAAATCTCCGTCGGTGATCGTGGCGTTTCTGTGGCGGTCGGAACGGGTTCCCCGGTGGCGACCGCGGAAGCCCCCGCGCCTATCGAGTCGGGGGACCGCGCCTGCGCTCCTCGTCGGTCGGCCTGCGGCCTCCCTCCTGCGGTGCTTGACGGTCCGCGCCTTCCCCGAGAGCCGCGGCCCCTTCCATTCCCACCCTGCCGGTTCCACGGCCGAGCGCAGCAGGCCCGACTACCGAACGCACACGCCGTGGGTAGCCTGGCGTGGCGCTGGCGGGTCGACGGTCGGCGGGGTGCGGCGGGCACGACTGCGAGCGAACGCAGTGAGCGAGCCGCGCCCGCCGGGGAGGCCTGGGGACGACACGCGACGCTCGCCCGACCGTCCCACGGGGCGGGATTGAAAGGGGCCGGGCTCTCGGCTCGGGGCTTTCGAGGCGTTCTGACCGACGAAAACGACGAACCGACCGGGAACGACCCACACCGAGAAGACGCGGAAGACGTAGCAGACGTGAAGTCCCCCGCGACCGACCCGTCGAACACGGAATGACCAGCATCGACAACTCCCCCATCGAGGCCACGAGGCTCCCGTCCCGCTTCCAGGACGAAACGGCCGTCGTCACGGGTTCGACCCGCGGCATCGGCGCGGGCTGTGCCCGACGGCTCGCGGCCGAGGGCGCGAACGTCGTCGTCACCGGCCGCACGGCGGAAGCGGGCGAGGAAACGGTCGCCGACGTCGAGGAGGGGGGCGGCGAGGCCGCCTTCGTGGAGGCCGACATGCGCGACCCGGACGACATCGCGGCGCTGTTCGAGGCGACCGTCGAGCGCTACGGCGGCCTCGACGTGCTCGTCAACAACGCGGGCGTGGAGACGTACACCGCCGCCGACGAGGCGGACATGGACGACTGGGAGTTCGTCCTCGAGACCGACTTTCGCTCCTACTGGCTCTGCGCGAAGCACGCCCGCGAGCACATGGACGGGGGCGCCATCGTGAACATGTCCTCGAACCACGCGTTCTCCACCGGTCCGCGGATCTTCCCCTACAACGCCGTCAAGGCCGGCATCAACGGGATGACCCGCGCGATGGCGCTCGACTTCGGCCCGGAGGTCCGCGTGAACACGGTCAACCCCGGCTGGGTCGCCATCGACCGCACGACCGGAGACATGTCCGCGGAGCGCCGGGAGGAACTGGCGAGCATCCACCCGACCGGGCGCGTCGGCGTCCCGGGGGACGTCGCCGCCGCGGTCGCCTTCCTCGCGAGCGAGGAGGCCGGGTTCGTCACCGGCGCGCACCTCACCGTCGACGGCGGCCGGAGCGCGGTGCTGCAGGACGACTTCCTTCCCGACTACCGCGAACGGCGGGAGAACGAGTGAGCGCGGTCGAGAGGGCGGAGCGAACGGGTAGTCGGCGAACCGGCGTCCCGGGCACCTCGCCGGTCCGAGGGTCGGACGGCGACCCGCGCCGCTACTTCCCCTCGAACTCGGGTTTCTCGTCGGACATGAACGCCATCACGCCCTCCATGAGGTCGTCGGTCCCCATCACCTGGCCGAACGCCTGGCACTCGATCTCGAGGCCGGCAGTGGTGTCGTCGCGGCCGGCGAGCATCGCACGCTTCGTGTAGCGCTGGGCTACCGGCGGGCCGGCGGCGAGGTCACGGGCCAGTTCGAGGGCACGCTCCTCCAGCTCCTCGTTCGGGTGGACCTCGTTTACGAAGCCGTACGACTCCATCTCGGCGGCGTCGTACCGGTCGGCGGTGAGGATGATCTCCTTCGCGCGCCCCTCGCCGACGATGTGACGGAGCCGCTGGGTCCCGCCCCAGCCGGGGATGAGCCCGAGGTTGAGCTCCGGCTGTCCGAACTCCGACCGCTCGGAGGCGAGCCTGAGGTCCGCACAGGTGGCGAACTCCATCCCGCCGCCGAGACAGTAGCCGTCGATGGCGGCGACCACGGGCAGGTCCGAGCCCTCGTACCTGCTGAACGTGGCCTGGCCCTGCCGGGAGAGCTCCACCCCGCGGAGGTTGTCCGCGCCGCCGGCGGCCATGCTCTGGACGTCCGCGCCCGCCGAGAAGGCGCGGTCCCCCGCGCCGGTGACCAGCACCGACCGGACCTCCTCGTCGTCCTCGAGCAGGTCGATGGCGGCCCCGAGCTCCTCGATCATCCCGACCGAGACGGTGTTCATCCGGTGCGGGCGGTCGAGCACGATCCGGCCCACGTTGCCGTCCCGCTCCACGCGGATGGCCTCGAACTCCTCGGTAGCGTCGCCGCCGCCGGCGACGCCGTGGAACCCCTCGCCTGACTCGGCGAGCTCGCGGAGGCGTCCCGCCGCCTCGTAGCGCTCCGCGCCGGTCTCCTCGTGCAGGTCGTCGAGGGTCCCGACGAGCGTCTCCAGCCCCGCATCGTCCGCCATCCTCGCCGGGCCGTCCGGGAAGCCCGCGCCGAGCATCACGGCCTCGTCGATGGCGTCCGCGTCGGCGACGTCGTTTTCGACGAGCCCGGCGACCTCGTTGGCCATCGTCGCGAGCAGCCGGTTCTTCACGTCCTCGCGGCCCGCGTCGGACGGGACGTCGACGCCGCCGTCCGCGTAGTCGTAGAACCCCTCGCCGGTCTTCTTGCCGAGTTCGTCGTTCTCGACCTTCTCGGCGAGCAGCGGGCAGGGCTCGTAGGCGGCCCCGAGCACCTCGTGCATGTACTCCAGCACGTGGTAGCCCACGTCGATCCCGACCTGGTCGGCCAGTTCGAAGCTCCCCATCGGGAGCCCGACGTCGAACTTCGTGGTGGAGTCGACCTCGGCGACGGTCGCGTCGCCCCCGTGGACGATCCAGGCCGCCTCGTTCATCAGCGGGACGAGCACCCGGTTCACGATGAAGCCGGGCGAGTCCTTCCGCACGCGGACCGGCGTCTTGCCCATCCGTTCGGCGACGTCCTCGACGAGTTCGAGGGTACCGTCGGCGGTGTGGGCCCCGGAGATGACCTCGACGAGCTGCATCCGGACCGGCGGGTTGAAGAAGTGCATCCCGCAGAAGCGCTCGGGCCGATCCGTGACCTCCGAGAGCTCCGTGATGGAGAGGCTGGAGGTGTTCGAGGCGAACACCGCGTCGGCTGGCGCGTGCTCCTCGACCTCGGCGTACACGTCCTTCTTGATGTCCATCTTCTCCGGCACCGCCTCGACGACGAGGTCCGCGCCGCCGACCGCCGCCTCCACGTCCACGAGCGGAGTGACCCGCTCGAGCGCGGCGTCCGCGTCCGCCTCCGTGATCTGGTCCTTCTCGGCGAGCTTGCCGAGCGACCACTCGATCTGGTCGTAGCCGTCCCGGACGAACTCCTCGTTGATGTCGCGCAGCCGGACCCGATAGCCCGCGAGCGCGGCCACCTCCGCGATGCCGTGGCCCATGTTGCCCGCGCCGAGCACGGCCACCGTCTCCACGTCTGTCGCGTCCATGCTCGCCCGGTCGAACGGCCCCGGATTCAACGTTTCCCCTCGCGCGCACGTGAACGGACGGCCCGTTCACCGGCGTTGGCGTTCATCGGCCGGCGCGTCGGCGCGAGTTCACCGCCGGGGTCGCGTCCCCACGCTACCGCTTCGCCACCGGATCGAGCCAGTAGGTGGACTGCACCCAGGCGTCCTCCGACAGCGAGCCCTCGTCGGTGAACCCGAAGATCTGGATCGCGACGCGGCCCTCCATGGGGAGGTCCCGCCACCCCTCCTCTACCGGTTCCGGGCGTGATTCGGTCATCCTCGATCGACCTCCTGAACGTCCGGACGGAGGGGGAGCGCGGGGATTGTTAGTCGCCGCTGACCGCGAGTTCATCGGTCGTTACCGACGGCGGACCGCGCTCCGGTACTTCGGATGGACGGACCCGAGCGCGCTAGGCCGACTCGTACTCGGCCCAGATGTACTTCGTCGCGACCGACCGATACGGCCGCCACGCCTCGGCGACCTCGCGCATCTCGCCGCGGGTCATCCCCTCCCCGTTCCCGTACAGCCCCTCGATGCCCCGGCGCACCGCGAGGTCGCCGAGCGGCAACACGTCCTCCCGCTCCAGCACGAACAGGAGGTACATCCGGGCGGTCCAGTCGCCGATCCCCTTGATCTCGGTGAGCAGGTCGACGACCTCCCCGTCGGAACGGTCGGCCAGCCCGGACTTCGAGAAGTCCCCCTCCCGGAACGCGCGGGCAGCGTTTCGCACGTACTCGACCTTCATCCCGGAGAGCCCCGCCTCGCGGAGCGCCGACTCCTCGGCGGCGAGCACCGCCTCCGGGGTGACGTCGTCGGCCAGCAGGTCGAACACGCGCTCCTTCACGGCCGCGGCGCTGGCCGTCGAGAGCTGCTGGTTGATGATGGAGACACAGAGCCGCTCGAACGGCTCCCAGTCCCGTTCCGAGTACGGGTCGTGCCTGTCGAGCAGGTCGGCCATCACGGGGTCCTCCCGGAGGACGGAGTGGGCGTCTTCGTGCATGATCGAAGCTACTGATACGGGCACAGGGCGGCGAGCGGGAAAACCTCCCGGTCGCGGCGTCGCCGCGGTCGAGGGGGCGTCGACGCGTCGGAACCGAACGGAACCGGAGCCTTACTCCTCGTCGTCCTCGTCGTCGTCCTTCATCTCCTGGAGCCTCGAGACGAGGTCGTCGGTCGAGGCGCCGGAGTCGAACGTCATCTCCCCCTCGTGGTCGTTCTCGTGGGCGTCGACCGTCGATTCGTCGCCCGGTCCGCCGCCGGACTCCTGCCGTTCCTGTTCGGACTCGTCGTAGCTACCGAATCCCATGTCCGAACCGAGGCGGCCTGCACGGAAAAGTGGTCCCACTCGCCGGCCGTCCCGTGCGGCCCGGCGTCTTTCCTTCGGTCGGCCTACTCCTCCTCCTCGTTGCGCTCGCGAGTCCCCGACTCGTTCGCCCGACGCTTCACGTCGACCCGATAGTGCTGGAGGATGTCCCGCCCGAGCAGCAGCGGGTACTCCATGTGCGAGCGGTCCTCGACGCTCCCCGTGACGGTGTGCTGGCGGCCGCCGATGCCGACGACGAGGTCCACGACCGGCCGTGCCTTCCCGCCCTTCACGCTCCCGGACTTCACCCGCGTCATGCTCTTTATCGGGCCGGCGCCGATCTCGGCCGCCAGCTTCGTGTCGATGGAGGAGCGGGTCGCGCCCGTGTCGGACTTAGCAAACGCTTGCGTCGAGCCCCGGGTGCCCGCGACGACTACCTCCTCGATGTAGCCGATGGTCGGCGTGTCCTCCGGCCGCTGCTGGGGGGTGACCGGAAAACACGACGGCATCGTGTCGTCGAGCACCGTGGCCAGTTCGCGGACGCGCTCGTCGTCGACGGCGCCGCCGCCGCGCTCGATGGCGAGTTTCGCGATGTACGGCGCCGGCGACCGCCCGGTCGCCTTGAACAGCCCCTTGAACCCCGCGGTCGGGTTCACCTCGAGGACGTACCAGCCGTCGAACCCCTGCACGAGGTCGACGCCGGCGTAGTCCAACCCGACGGTGTCGGTGGCCGCGAGCGCCATCTCCCGCACCTCCTCCGAGACGTGTTCGGTCGCGTCCTCCACGTCGCCGCCGAGCGCGACGTTCGTCCGCCAGTCGCCCTCGGGCGCGTAGCGGTTCATCGCGCCGACGATCCGGTCGCCGACGACGTAGACGCGCTGGTCGTGGTGGCGGGACTCGTCCCGGTCGATGAGCTCCTGGAGGAACGCCTGTCTGTTGCCGACCATCGGGTTGACCGGCTCCTCGAGGTCGAGTTTCCAGGTGCCGCCGCCGTGGGTGCCGATGGCGGTCTTGTAGACGCCCTCCGGGGAGAAGCGCTCCCGGCCGTCGTTCAGCCGGCCGTTCGAGAGCGCGAGCAGCGCGTCCGGCACGCGGATGCCCGCCTCCGAGAGCGCGACCGCGGTGGCGAACTTGTGGACCGCCGTGAGCACCGCGGTCGGCGTGTTCAGCGTCGGCCGTGCCCGCGCGAACGTCGCTGCGAGCCCGAGCCCCTCCGCGGGGTCCTCCGTGTTGGACAGCAGCATCCGGTTCGCCACCACGTCGACGTCCGGCTCCAGTTCGACCTCCCCGTCGGTGATGCTCACCGAGGCGTTCTCCTCGCGCAGCCACGAGGGGGAGTGTCCCAGGTCCTCGATCGCGTTGCAGATCGCCTTCGACTCCTTGCTCGTGTGGAGCGCGAGCACGCCCACGCGGACCGGGTCCTCGGTCATGCGTACACAATCCGCCGGAGCGAGTAAAGGTGTCCCGGTGCCGTCGGCCGAACGCGACGTGCTCGACCGGCGGACGAACCGTCGAACCGAACCGCTCGTTCCGGCGTTCGTCCCGAACGGCGACGGGTGCGCCGTCGAGTCGCCGGTTGCCGGTGAACGGCGGACCGTACCGGCGAGCGAAAGCCGTACTGGCAAGCCACGGACCGTGTCGGCGAGCCGCCGGGACGAGCGCGAGCCCGGTCGAGCAACCTTTTATCGCGGGCCGTCGACCAGCGGGTATGAGCAACCGGGCGTTCACCTACAACGGGGGGAAGGTCGAACCCGGCGAGCACCGGAACCTCCGGTTCGTAGTGAGCGAGACGTACCTCGGCGACCCGATCCGGATCCCCGTCACCATCGTCAACGGCGAGCACGAGGGGCCGACGGCGTTCCTCTCGGCGGCGGCCCACGGGGACGAACTCAACGGCATCGAGGTCGTCCGGGAGGTCGCCCACGAGTGGGACCTCTCCGAGCTCCACGGCACGCTCATCTGTCTCCCCGTCCTCAACGTCCCCGCGTTCCTCGCCCAGCAGCGTTACCTCCCCGTGTACGACCGCGACCTCAACCGGTCGTTCCCGGGTTCGCCCGACTCGACCACCGCCAAGCGCATGGCGAACCGCATCTTCCGAAACTTCATCGAGCCGTGCGACCTCGGGCTGGACTTTCACACCTCGACGCGGGGCCGGACCAACATGATCCACGTCCGCGCGGACATGTCCGATCCGGCGGTCGCCCGCGTCGCCTGCGCGTACGGAACCCCCGTCGTCATCGACAGCGAGGGGGGCGAGGGGATGTTGCGCGTCGAGGCGTCGAACGTCGACACCCCGACCATCACGATCGAGATGGGCGAGGCCCACCGCTTCCAACGCCCGCTCATCGACGAGGCGCTGGAGGGGGTCGTGAGCGTCTTCGCGGAGTTCGGCCTCCAGAAGACGCGCGCGGTCCGGTGGCCGGGGTGGCGGACCGTCATCACCGGATCGAGGGAGAAGACGTGGCTCCGCGCGGACGCCGGCGGCATCGTCGACATGCACTTCGACCACGGCGCGCTCGTCCACGAGGGCGACGCCGTCTGCACCATCACGAACCCGTTCAAGGACGACAACGTCCGCGTGGAGGCGCCGTTCACCGGCCTGCTCGTCGGCGTGCTGGAGAACCCGGTCGTCTACCCCGGGAACCCGCTGTGTCACCTCGTGGAACTCGACGAGCGGACGCGGCGCGTCGTCGAGCGGGAGCAGTCCCCGAACGGGGGCGGCGAGACGTGACCGGAGCGCCCGAACCGTGGCCGGGCGGTCCGGGCCGCGACCGGGTCCCCCGGTTCCGTTCACCCGCGCCCGCGCTGCCGTACACGTAACTACTATACCCCCCCGAGACCCAGCCACGAACACCCATGAGCCAGTCGTACGACAGGGGCCTCGTCGAGGACTTCGGACGGTGGCGGGAGTTCTCGGCGGGGATGTGGGCGTGGGTGTTCCACAAGTTCACGGGCTGGGTGCTCGTGGGCTACCTCTTCACCCACATCGCAGTGTTGAGTACCGCGACGAGCAGCGAGACGATGTACACGAACACGATCCAGGCGCTGGAATCGCTGCTCGTCGTCCGCCTCCTCGAGATCGGGCTGCTGGCGGTGGCCGTCTTCCACATCCTGAACGGCGTCCGCCTGCTGTTCGTCGACCTGGGGGTCGGCCTCGAGGCACAGGACAGGAGCTTCTACGCGTCGCTGGTGCTGACGGGCGCCATCGTCGTCGCCTCGGTCCCGACGTTCCTCGCGGGGGTGTTCGGCTGATGGCCGAGCGCTACTCCTCGTTCGAGCGCGGCGGCCGCCGGTGGCTCTGGCAGCGCATCACCGCGGCGTTCCTCGTCGTCGTGCTGGCGTTCCACTTCTTCCTGCTCCACTTCGTGAACCACGCCGACGAAGTGACGTTCGCGGCCTCGAGCCTTCGGATGCAGGATCTCACCTACTACTCGCTGATGGTGCTGTTCCTGGTGACGGCGACGTTCCACGGCGTCAACGGCGTCTACAACGCCCTGATCAACCAGGGGCTCACCGGAAGCAGGAAACGGATCGTCAAGTACGCCCTCGTCGCCGCGAGCGTCGTCCTCATCGTGCAGGGCGTCCGCACCGCGAACGCGTGGGCCGGGTTCCCGACGTTCTAACAATGAGCACGCAAGTCCCAGAGCAGGAGTCGGAGGCTGAGACCGAGGCGACCGAGACCGACCTCGCGGAGACGCTCCCGCCCGCACAGCAGGCGCGGATGGAGCGGAAGGCGGAGGCGCGCGCGGACCGCGAGCAGCGGGCCCGCGAGGAGGCCGAGCGGGAGGCGTCCGCCGACGAGAACTCCTACCACCTGAAGGTGTTCCGGTACGACCCGGAGGTGGAGGGGAAACAGGAGCCGCGGTTCGACGACTTCCACGTCCCGTTCGAGACGGGGATGACCGTCCTCGACGCGCTCATCCACGCGCGGGACACGTTCGACTCCTCGCTCACCTTCCGGCACTCCTGCCGGCAGGCGATCTGCGGGTCGGACGCGTTCTTCATCAACGGCTCCCAGCGGCTCGGCTGCAAGACCCAGCTGTCGGAGCTCGAGGAGCCGGTCCGCGTCGAGCCGCTCCCGCACGCCGAGGTGCGCAAGGACCTCGTCGTCGACATGGAGCACTTCTACGACCAGATGGAGGCCGTGGAGCCGTTCTTCCAGACGAACGAGCTCCCGGACGGCGAACTGGAGGAGCAGCGCCAGAGCCCGGAGAACCGCGAGAAGGTGAAGATGTCCACCCGGTGCATCTGGTGTGCGGCGTGCATGTCCTCGTGCAACATCGCGGCGGGCGACAACGAGTACCTGGGGCCGGCCGCGATCAACAAGGCGTACCGGTTCGCGATGGACGAGCGCGAGGGCGAGGACGTCAAGCAGCACCGCCTCAACATCATCGAACAGGAGCACGGCGTCTGGCGGTGCCAGACCCAGTTCTCCTGTACCGAGGTGTGTCCGAAGGACATCCCGCTCACCGAGCACATCCAGGAGCTCAAGCGGGAGGCGGTCAAGAGCAACCTGAAGTTCTGGTAACGACCGACGAACTCCACGACCTACACCCGACACAACACAACAATGCACGAACACGACGTCATCGTGGTCGGCGCCGGCGGCGCGGGGCTCCGCGCGGCCATCGCCGCCCAGGAGGAGGGCGCGGACGTTGCCATCGTCTCGAAGCTGCACCCCGTTCGAAGCCACACGGGGGCGGCCGAGGGCGGCATCAACGCCGCGCTTCGCGAGGGCGACTCCTGGGAGGACCACGCGTACGACACCATGAAGGGCTCGGACTACCTCGGCGACGCGCCGGCGGTCGAGACCCTCTGCAAGCAGAGTCCGAACGAGACCATCCAGCTCGAACACTGGGGGATGGCGTTCTCGCGGGACGACGACGGACGCGTCTCCCAGCGGCCGTTCGGCGGCCTCTCGTTCCCCCGAACGACCTACGCCGGCGCCGAGACGGGCCACCAGCTGCTCCACACGATGTACGAGCAGGTCGTCAAGCGCGGCGTCACCGTCTACGACGAGTGGTACGTCACCGACCTCGCGGTCACCGACGAGGAGCGGCCGGAGGACCGCACCTGCCACGGCGTCGTCGCCTACGACATCTCGACCGGCGAGCTCTCGGGCTTCCGGGCGAACGACGGCGTCATCCTCGCCACCGGCGGACCCGGGCAGGTGTACGACCACACGACGAACGCGGTGTCCAACACCGGTGACGGCGTGGCGATGGCCTACCGCGCCGGCGTCCCGATGGAGGACATGGAGTTCATCCAGTTCCACCCGACGAGCCTGCCCAGCACGGGCGTGCTCATCTCCGAGGGCGTGCGCGGCGAGGGCGGCATCCTCTACAACGCCGAGGGCGAGCGGTTCATGTTCGAGTACGGCTACGCGAGCAACGACGGCGAACTCGCCTCCCGCGACGTCGTCGCCCGGGCGGAGCTGAGCGAGGTGAACGCGGGTCGCGGCATCGAGGACGAGTACGTCCACCTCGACATGCGCCACCTCGGCGAGGAGCGAATCATCGACCGACTGGAGAACATCCTCCACCTCGCGGAGGACTTCGAGGGCGTCGACGCGCTGGAAGAGCCCATGCCGGTGAAGCCCGGCCAGCACTACGCGATGGGCGGCATCGAGACGGACGAGAACGGCGAGACGTGCATCGCCGGCCTGTACGCGGCCGGCGAGTGCGCCTGCGCCTCCGTCCACGGCGCGAACCGCCTCGGCGGCAACGCGCTGCCCGAACTCATCATCTTCGGCAAGCGCGCGGGCCAACACGCGGCAGGGAAGGACCTCGGCGAAGCGAAGGTGACCACGGGCCAGCAGGGGGAGTACGAACTCGGCGAGGTCGACAGCCCCGTCGAACCCGGTGCCGTCGACGCGTCGGGCACCGACGACGCCGCGGCGGACGGCGGCGTCAGGGCGGACGCGTCGACGGCCGACTCCGAGGACGTGGTCGACCGCGCCGTCGAGGCCGAGCGCGAGCGCGTCCAGGCGCTGCTCGACCGCGACGAGGGCGTCCAGCACGCCGAGATCCGCTCGGCCGTCCAGGAGTCGATGACAGAGAACGTCAACGTGTTCCGCGAGGAGGCCGGACTGAAGCAGGCGCTGCGCGACATCCGCGAGGCCCGCGAGCGCTACGAGGACGTGTTCGTGAATGACCCCTCGCGGACGTTCAACACCGACCTGGTCCAGACCATCGAGACGCGCAACGTCCTCGACCTGGCGGAAGCGATCACCCTCGGCGCGCTCGCGCGCGAGGAGTTCCGCGGCGCCCACTGGCGCGCGGAGTTCCAGGAGCGTAACGACGAGGAGTGGTTGAAACACACCCTGCTGTCGTGGAACGACGGCACGCCGGAACTGTGGTACAAGCCAGTCATCCTCGAGGGCGAGGAGAAGCGGTACGAGCCGAAGATCCGCTCGTACTGAGCCCCCCGGCGCGCGGGAACGAGTCCCCGACGCAACTCTTGCCGAACCCGTCCGTCAGAAGTCGAATTCAACGACCGACAGGTGTCGTCCCCGTGTCCGCGCAGGTCCGTCGGGCCCCGCTCCCCCTCGCGTTCGAGGCGTTCGAACGTCCTCCGGCGGTTTTCGACGATAGTCGTACCTTAGTTTTACATGTGTCGACACCGAGCCGGGAAGTACGACGATGCAGGCACGAAGCAGACCCGAGTCGACGCGCGACGCCGAGCCGACGATGGAACGCGTCCCCGCGGGGCTCTCCTCGCCGCGCGCGAAGCTCGTCTACCTATATCTCGCCACCCACGGCGCGGTGACCGAGGACGACCTGCGGGAGGGGCTCGGTATGAAACGGATCTCGCTGTACGCCATCTTGAAGACGCTGCGGTCGGGTGGGTTCGTGACGAGGGACGGCGACCGGTACGTTCTGGACTGATTCCGACCGTTCGCTCGGTTCCCGTCGGACGCGAGCGGGCTTTCGGAGCCTGCTCAGCGACGACCAGCGGGAACCGGAGCCATCCGCCGTCCTGGCTTTCGAGCCGTTCCGCCGTCCGACGGCGGGCGAACCCCGAAACCCGTTGAGCCCCGCTCGTTTCGGCGAATCAGCCGCCCAGGAAGTCCTGTCGGACCTGCTCGTCGGCCAGGAGCGCCTCCCCCGAGTCCACGTACGCGTTCTCGCCGTTCACGAGCACGTAGCCGCGGTCACAGCGCCGCAGCGCCTCCTTCGCGTTCTGCTCGACCATCAGCACCGACGTGCCGTCGTCGTTGATGCGGTCGATGCGGTCGAACATGTCCGCGACGAGGTCGGGCGCGAGGCCGGCCGACGGCTCGTCGAGCAACAGGAGGTCCGGGTCGAGCATGAGCGCCCGGCCCATCGCGAGCATCTGGCGCTGGCCGCCCGACATCGTGCCCGCAGTCTGGCCTTCTCGCTCCTCCAGGATGGGGAAGCGGTCGTAGATCTCCCGAATCCGGTCCTCGGGGACGTCGTCGAGGATGTACGCGCCCATCTCCAGGTTCTCGCGGACCGAGAGGCTCTCGAAGACGTTCTCGTTCTGCGGGACGTAGCCGACGCCCCGGTGGATGATCTCCTCGGGCGCCAGCCCGTGGATCGGCTCCTCGGCGAACGTCACCGTGCCGCCCATGTACGTCGTCAGCCCGAACACCGACTTCATCACGGTCGACTTGCCGGCGCCGTTCGGGCCGACGATGGTGACGTACTCGCCGGCCGCGACGTCGAGGTCGACGTCCCGGAGGATCTGTAGGTCGCCGTAGCCCGCGTCCAGGTCGCGGACCCGGAGCAGGGCGTCGCCGTTCGCTTCGGCCTCCCCCGCGGCGGTCGCGTCGGCGTCGCCGATCCCTTCGGCTCCCCCGGCCCCGGTTTCCTCGACGGACGCGGCGTCCCCCCGGCCGGACGACATCAGACGTCACCCCCGAGGTACGCCTCGACGACCCGTTCGTCGCCGGTGATCTCCGCGGGCGCGCCCTCCGCGAGCACCTGCCCCTGGTGCATGACGATGACGCGTTCGCAGTTCTCCATGATGACGTCCATGTCGTGTTCGACGAGCAGGAACGTGTTCCCCTGCTCGCGCAGTTCGTGGATGCGGTCGAGCAGCTTCTCCTCCAGCGTGGGGTTGACGCCCGCCAGCGGCTCGTCCAGCAGGACCAGCTCCGGGTCCGTCAGCAGGGCGCGTGCCATCTCCAGCAGCTTCCGCTGGCCGCCCGAGAGGTTCCCCGCGTACTCCTCGGCGAGGTGGTCGATCTCGAAGAACTCCAGCTGTCGCCAGGCGCGCTCCCGGAGCTCCTCCTCCTGTTCGATCACCCGCCCGCGCAGCCCAGGGAGCACCGAGTACCAGAACCGCTCGCCGATCTGTCCCTTCGGGGCGAGCATCATGTTCTCCAGCACGGTCATCTCCTCCAGTTCGCGGGCGATCTGGAACGTTCTGACGAGCCCCCGGTTCGCGATGCGGGGGGTCGACATCCCGGTGATGTCCTCGCCGCGGAACCGCACGGTGCCGCCCGTCGGCTTGTGGACCCCCGTGATCAGGTTGAACGTGGTCGACTTCCCCGCGCCGTTCGGGCCGATGAGCCCCGTGAGGCTCCCGGCCTCGACGGAGAAGCTCGCGCCGTCGACGGCCGTGATGCCGCCGAACGTCTTCCGGAGGTCCCGGACGACCAGCGGCGGCTCCGACCCGCCCTCGGCGGCCGCCTCGGCCCCCGACTCCGTCGGAACGTCCGCCGCCTCACTCATCGCCACCACCCCCGTCGGACCGGGTGGCGGGACGGGCGAGCGGCACCGCGGCGGCCTCCTCCTTGCGGTGGCCGAGCAGCCCCTCCGGCCGGCGCTGCATCAGCCAGACGAGCAGCACGCCGACGAGGATGAACCGGAGCGCCGAGACGTTGTCGAGCAGGAACGCGAGGAACGGCAGCACCTCCCCCTCCAGGAACGGCGAGACCGCGGCGGGGAACGCGTTCGGGGTGTCCCCGAAGCTGACGTAGTTGGTCACCACGCGCCGGAGGTACGTCGGCCCCTCCCAGAGCAGCGAGGCGAACAGCGCCCCGCCGAGGACGCTCCCCGTGTTCGAGCCGGCGCCGCCGATGATGAGCGCCACCCAGACGTAGAAGGTGATGATCGGCCGGAACGCGCCGGGGTTCGTGAACCCCTGGCTGCCGTGCCACATGATGCCGCCCAGCCCCATCAGCCCGCAGCCGAACATGAACGCGACGATCTTGAACCGTCGGGTGTCCTTGCCGAGCGCCTCGGCGACCTGCTCGTCCTCCCGGATGGCCTTCAGCACCCGGCCGAACGGCGAGTTGCCGACCCTGACGAGCAGCACGTAGAACAGGGCGACGCCGCCGGCCAGCACGAACAGGTACGCGACGCCCACGATGACCGGCGGGTTCACGGCCAGATCGAGCGTGAACTCGGGGAGCGGAACGATCCCGAGCCACGAACTGCCCGGGGGTATCAACTGGACGCGGAGGTCCCTGAACACCGGGAACAGCACCGATCCGAGCAGCGCCGGATCGCCGCCGTCGAAGAACAGGTGCCGGATCGGGTTGACGGGCATCGAGATGCCGCCCGCCCCGCCGGTCCCCGTCTCGATCCCCGTGAACGGGATCGTGAACTCCTGGAACGTCTGGGAGGTGAGCGTGAGACGGACGATCTCAGAGAACGCCACGGTGACGATGGCGAAGTAGTCCGCCCGCAGGCGGAGCGCCGGCAGCGCCGCCAGCAGCCCCACGAACGCGGCCGCCAGCACGCCGCCCACGATGGCGACCGGGAGCGGCAGGCCGAGCCCCGCGACGCCGGCGACGCCTGCTTCGGTGGGGCCCGAGAGGATGGCCATCGCGTACACGCCGACGGCCATGAAGGCGGCGATGCCGATGTTGAACACGCCCGTGTACCCCCAGTGGAGGTTCAGCGCGAGCACCATCATCGCGTACACCGCGGTGAAGAAGAACACGGACCTGAGCGAGTTGACGAGGCCGTTGAACGGGAGCCCGAGCGCGACCGCGAAGACGAAAAAGCCCAGCGACACGTGGCCGAGGACGATGAGCAACTTGTCCACGTCGGAGGTCATCCAGCGCTCGTCGAGCCACGCGAGGTACGGCTCGGCGGGCGGAGCGGTCGCGAGATACAGCGTCCCGGCCACCGCGAGCACGTAGAGGAAGCCGATCAGGCTCCCGCCGATCGGCAACGAGCCGAGGTCGAACGAGACCACCGCGGCGAACGCCAGCAGTCCGACGACCAGGTGGCCGATCGCGGTTCCCCACGCGACCCTGCCGCCCTCCGCCCAGCGGCCGCGGAACCAGTCGCGGTAGGCGTTCCAGGCGGGGACGTCGAGGAGCCCGCCGGCGCGGCTCAGCGTCCGGTCGCTCACGCCGTCGTCACCCCCGAGAAGATGCCCTCCGGCTTGAACAGGAGGACGAAGATCATCACCGCGAACGCGGCCACGGTGGAGAACTCGTTGGGAATCCACACCAGCGAGAGGTTCTGTGCGACGCCCATGACGACGCCGCCGAACATCGCGCCGTAGACGGAGCCGATGCCGCCGAGGATGACCGCCGCGAAGATGAGGAGCAGCAGCACCCAGCCGAACTGGAAGTTCATCGTCCCGCGCTCCAGCGCGATGAGGAAGCCGCCGGCGCCGGCCAGTCCGCCGCCGATGATCCAGGTGAACCGGACGACCCGCTCGGTCGGGATGCCGGTGACCCGAGCGAGGTCCTCGTTGTCGGCCATCGCGCGCATCGCCTTGCCGAGTTTCGTCCGCTGGAGCAGCAGGTGCAGCCCGAGCATCAGCGCGCCGGCGACGAGCACGAGGGTCACCTGGTGGGCGCCGATTTCGACCGCGCCCGCCCCGACCGCGACCGTGTACTCGGGCGCGGCCTGGGAGTTCGTCAGCCCGCGGGTGCGCTGGCCGAACACGATGTAGATGACGTACCGGAGAGCGAGCGCGACGCCGATGGAGGCGATGAGCAGCGAGATGCCGCCCTGGTCGCGCATCGGCCTGTAGACGAGCCTGTCGATCACGAGCGAGAGCGCGACGGTGAACGCACCCGCCACGACGATGCCGGCGAGGATGGCCAGCGGCGTCGTCGCGATGGAGACGCCGAGCTCCCGGGTCGAGAGCTGACCGATGAACAGCAGCGACGTCAGGTCGAACTGGCCGAACCCGGCGATCGCCCAGGTCGCGGCCCAGCCGGCGAACGCCCCGCTGGTGACGTAGTCGCCGTGACCGAAGTTCGCGAAGTTCAGGATGCTGTACGTCATCGACAGCCCGACGCCGGCCAGCCCGATCGACAGGCCGACGACGAGCCCCTCCCAGAGATAGCCGAGGAGGTTGGCGCCGCCGAGATCGCCGGTCGCCAGTCTGCGAAGGAGGTCGACCGCCAGAACGCCACAGAGAAGCGCGGTCACGACGACCGGGAGCCGGTCGCCGAGCACGCGCCGTCCGCGCGCGTAGGATTCAGTGATACCCATTGAGGTTCCCTCTCACAGTGTCGGGGTTCCTAGGGGGAGTTAAAGGTTCCCTCACGCGTACGTGAAACCCACCCGCAGGGAGGGGCCGCTCTCCCCGCGTTTCGAACCGATGGCTCCGGCGGTACCGTGGGGACGACGCCGGCGGCCGCGGTGCGTCCGGTACGCCGGAAGGCCCAAGCCGCCGCCTCGCCTCGTATCGTTCCATGGAGGGGGTGACCGTCGAACCCGCGACGATGGACGACGTGGACGCGCTCGCCGACCGGTGGGTCGCGCTCGCGGCCGGCCAGCGCGCCCACGGGTCGTCGCTGCTCGCGGACGAGAACCGCCCCGTCGCCCGGGACGCGGTGGCCCGCCACGTCGTCACCGGCGGCCTCCTCGTCGCCCGCGGCCCGGACGGCGTTCGCGGCTTCGTGATGTTCGCCCCCGAGACGGGGAGCTACGAGGAGGATGTCGATCGGGGGGTCGTCACGAACCTCTACGTGGACCCGGAGCACCGCGAGGGGGGGCTCGGGGGGCGCCTGCTCGCCGAGGCCGAGGCGGCGCTCGCCGCCGAGGGGGCGGACGTGGTCTCCCTCGAGGCGATGGCGGACAACCGGGCGGCACGCCGGTTCTACGCGGGGGCCGGCTACCACGAACACCGGATCACGTTCGAGAAGCGCCTGGGGACGGGCGAAAACGATACCGATTCAAGGGAGGGCGAGTAACCGACGACGCGCGCCGGGGGAGCATGGGCGGTGCATGCACTCGACTTGTAATCGAGACTTCGCGGGTTCGAATCCCGCCCCCGGCTTCGCACCCCGGGTCCGAATCCGGGCGTGACGATCCGACGGTGCGTACGGGTCGGCGGTCGGTTCTTCCGTTACGGCAGTCGGTTCTCGCGGGTCAACGGTCGGTTTCGAACGGCCTGGAGCACCGCTCGACGAAGTCGGCGACGATCTTCCCCTCCGCGGCCCGGAGGTGCTTGTGGAGCGTCGGCGGGGTGACGTCCAGTTGCTCGGCGAGCTCGCTGCCGTTCGTCTCGCGGGGCCAGTCGTAGTACCCGGCCTCCTGGGCGGCCACGAGGACCTCCCGCTGTCGGTCGGTCATCGCGTCGGCCCCGAACTCGGACGTCGCCCCGCCCGAGAGGATGGACCTGGCGGGCGAGCCCGACCGCTTCGAGACCAGCACGGCGTCGGGGTGTGACTCGAGGAACTCCCGGACGATCGACCCGACGTCCTCGGAGTCCGGGATGTCCGCGACGACGCGACCCTCGCCGTCCACGCTGTGCGCGTCGACGGGCAGCGCCCCGCGTTCAGCGAGGAACTGGAGCGGACAGTCGTCCGCCGCGATCACCTCGACGAGCCCGCCCGTCTCGCGTCCGGCGAGCGTCCTGGCGTCGAAGCCGTCACGGACCTCCGCGAGTTCGACGATCCGTTCCGGGCGGACGCCCTCGACCCTGAAGAACTCCGAGCAGATCCCGTCGCCGCGCACGACGTTCTCTTCGAGGACCATCCGACCGCCGTCCTCCACGGAGACGCCGACGAACGGGTACTCCGGACTCGTGAGGGAGAACTCGACGCGCGTGACTCCGTGCCCAGAGGCTGACTCGGTGCTCATCGGTCGTTCGACTCCACCTACCGTCCGACACCTAATCAGCCTTGGTGACGGAAGCATGCGGGATCGTCGTCGGTTCCCGTCTAGCATGTTAGCCCCACCCTCTTTATGTGCCGCGGGCCGTTTCCGACCATGAATCGGGAACGGATGCAGGAGTCGGAGCGGACGCCGCTCGTCAGCGAATCCGTGCCGGAGGACCGGCCCGTCACCGTCACGGTCGTCTCCGCCGTGGCGACGGCGCTGGACGAGTCCCCGCTGAGCCTTCCCCCGCTGTACGGGTCGGTCGACGTGGACGCCCTCGAGGAGATCGTCGCCGGGCAGCGGGAGTCCGGCCGGGTGCGGTTCACCTACTGTGAGCACCTCGTCTCGGTCGGGGGCGACGGGGTCGTCCGGGTTTTCGACGGGGCCGAGGGCCGCCCGTCGGGCTAGCGGCCGGGGTCACTCGAGGGTGAGCGTCAGGTCGCCGCCGACCCTGACCAGGTCGTCCCCCATCGCGTACGTCACCGCGGGTTCGTCGGGGTCCCCGACCTCGTAGGGGCGGGTCATCGCCCTCGTGAAGCGCGTCCACGCCGAGGGCGAGGAGCCGTCGGCATCGAGCAGTTCGAGGACGGCCGGGCGTCCAAGGTGAGCGAGCAGCGGGGGCGTGACCCTGCCGCAACCACAGGTGGTACACTCGAGTCGCGCGACCGCTCCGATCGAGAGGTCACACTCCCCACACCGGGTTCGGTCCCCGGCGTCGTGGTCGGAACAGACGACGAGTTCCCGGCCCGTCGGGCCCCCGCAGTCCGGGCAGGAGTCGGCGGCGAGCATGCCCACCTCGTGTTCGAACCTGGCGTGGGCGAGTTCGACCGTCTCCCCGGCGGTCCGGGCGTCCAGCCCGGCCGGGGGGTACGGGAGCGCCGAGAGCGTCCCCGGCGGCGTGAACCGAAGCGTGAGGCTGCCCTCGCAGGTGTCACACTGCGTGAACACGTGCTCGTTCCTGTAGGAGACGGAGACGTCCCCGTCACAGCGGAAGCACGGCTTCCCCGTCGGAGCCGGGCCGAACCGGGGATCGTCGGTGAAAGTCCCGCTGAGCACCGCGCGGACGACGGTGCTTCCGGCGTGACGCATCGCGTAGCCGTGGTCGAGTTTCTCCACGAACTGCCCCTGGAGCCGGCTGAGATGGTAGTTGAACTTCCCGCTGTCGGGTTCGCCGACTGCCTCCCGCAGCGTCGAGTACGTGACCGAGTCTCCCTGGCAGTCCTCCCGCTCGGTGGACTCGTACAGGGCGAAGAGGATGTCGAGGCGGAGTTCGTCGCCGAGCAACGCGAACGCCGCCTCGGGCGACAGGCACTCTCCTCCCTCGTCGTCCATATTTGGACGTTGGAACGACTGGATGAAAACTCTGTTCAAAGATCACACCAATGGTATTAACCGAAGCTATACATTTCCGGCCGAGAGGCCCGACGGCCGGGGGACGCGTCGACGGCGACCGACGCCGCGGCGCTTATCCCGAAGCGCGCCCTCCCGGTTCACATGAGCGAACACGAACGAGCGACGCTGGCCGGCGGCTGTTTCTGGTGCGTCGAGGCCGCCTTCGAGGAACTGGCGGGCGTGACGTCCGTGACTTCCGGCTACGCCGGCGGCCACGTCGCGAACCCCACCTACGAGGAGGTCTGCAGCGAGACGACCGGCCACGCGGAGGTCGTACAGGTCGAGTACGATCCCGAGGAGATCGGCTACGCCGACCTGCTCCGGGTCTTCTTCACGATCCACGACCCGACAACGCTGAACCGCCAGGGGCCCGACGTCGGCGAGTCCTACCGGTCGGCGATCTTCTACCAGGACGACGCGCAGCGCGAGATCGCCGAGGAGTTCGTCGCGGAACTGGAGGCCGAGGGCGCCTACGACGACCCGATCGTCACGGAGATCGAGCCGCTGGAGGCGTTCTACGAGGCCGAGGAGTACCACCAGGACTACTACGCGAAGAACCCGGGCGACGGCTACTGCCAGTTCAACGCCGACCCGAAGATCGCGAAGGTCCGCGAGAAGTTCGCGGACGAGGTGACGCACGAAGCGAGGACTACCGACGACTGACTCCGCTCCCAGATCGGTACGTACGGGCGAAGGACGTAGCACACCGACGGAAAAGCTGTTCGGGCATTCATCGGCTCGTTGAGTTCAGCGGGCGTAGTCGGGTACGATCGACTTTCCTGCCTCGGACGGCGAGAGAGCTAGACGGTACCTCCCGGCCCGTGATGACCAACGTTAAAATCCTTCGTGAAATACCCCGGGCCAGTGCGTAACGAAGTCGAGCGCGGCAACGAGCGGAGGGACCCGGACTGCGGGAGCGGGCTCAAGGGGCTACGTCGGAGTTCGGAGTTTCGAGGACCAGTCGAGTCCCCGGACGATCACGACCACTCGAACGACCACCTCGCGCTCATCTACGAGAGTCGAGAGGAGCAGTTCGCGTCCGCGATCCCGTTCATCCGTCAGGGGCTCGAACGTGGCGAGCGCTGTCTGTACGTCGCCGACGACAACCCCCGGGAGGACGTCCTGACGGCGATGCGGGACCACGGCATCGACGTGGACGCGGCCCTCGAATCGGGTGCGCTCTCCGTCCGCACGCCGGCGGACACGTACCGCCGAACCGGCGAGTTCGATCGGGCCACGATGCTGGAGTTCTGGGAGGAGTCGCTCGAACGGGCGAAAGGCGAGGGCGGCCACACGGGGCTCAGAGCGGCCGCCGAGATGACGTGGGCGCTGAACGGGGACACGAGCCCCGACGACCTGCTCGAGTACGAGGCCGTGCTCAATTCGCTCTACCGGGACGAGGACTACGTCGTCATGTGCCAGTACAACAGGGAGCGGTTCCCGGCAGCGGTCACCCACGACGTCATCAAGACCCATCCACACGTCATCTCCGACGGGACCGTCTCGCGGAACTTCTACTACACGCCACCCGAGACGTACTTCGGCCCCGAGGAGATGGAGCCGAAGGTCGATCGCATGCTGCAGTCGCTGCGGGAGCGGACCGAGGTGAAGACGGAGTTGCGGGAACGGCAGGAGTACCTCGCGCGAGTGTTCGAGAGCAGTCACGACGCCATCCTCATCGTCGACCCCCGGGCGGACGAGATCGTCGACGCGAACTCGGCCGCTACCGAGATGCTCGGCTACACGCACGACGAACTGCTGACGCTCGGTCCCTCCGACCTATACCCCGATGAACTCGACAGGTTCCAGGCGTTCGTCGAGAAGGTGGTCGCGAACGGCACCGGTTGGATAGACGAACTCAACTGCCGCACCAAATCGCGGGGGCGGATTCCGGCGGAGATCTCCGCGTCCCGGATGGAACACGACGGGCGGTCGGTCGTGCTTGCCGTGGCCCGCGACGTCTCCGAGCGCAGGAAGTGGGAACGTGCACAGCGGAAACTGTACGAAATCACGGCCGATCCCGATCGGCCGTTCGACGAGAAACTCCAGGCAGTCTTCGAACTGGGCTGTGAGCAGTTCGACCTCGACCTGGGCGGGATCGCCCGGGTCGATCCCGAGACCGACCTGTTCGAGGTGGAGACGATCAGCGACGAGCACGACCACCTCGTGCCGGGCGAACGGTATCCGCTCTCGGAAACGTACTGCCGGATGGCCACGGACGACGGAGTGACCGTCGACGTAACTGATCCCGTCGGCCAGGACTTCGAAGGCGAACTCTGTTACGACCGGTTCGGCGTCGAGGCGTACCTCGGAACGTACATCGAACTCGGAGACGGTGACGGCCGGACGTTCTTCTTCCTCTCGAACCGCCCCCGGAAGGAGGAGTTCTCGGAGGTCGAACGAACCCTCCACCACCTGATGGGGCAGTGGGTGAAGTACGAACTCGAGCGCCGCCAACGCGAGCGGGAACTGCGCGAGCGCACGGAGCATCTGAGTGCGATCGTCGAGACCACACCCGAATGCATCAAGACCGTCGCCGCCGACGGCACCTTGCTCCAGATGAACCCCGCCGGGCTGGACATGGTCGAAGCGGACTCCGCGTCGGACGTGATCGGCGAGTGCATCTACGACCTGATCGCCCCCGAGCACCGCCAGTCGTTCCGTGAGTTCAACGAGCGAATCTGTCGGGGAGAACGCGGGACCATGGAGTTCGACGTCGTCGGTTTGGACGGCAGGCGCCGGCACATGGAAACGCACGCGGCACCGCTGTGTAGCCCCGACGGAAAGATCTCGCACGTGGCGCTGACACGCGACATCACCGACCAGATGGAGCGCGAACGCGAACTCGAACGGGCGCTCGACCTGCTCGAGAAGACCGAGCGCATCGCGGACGTCGGCGGCTGGGAGATCGACACGGGGACGATGGAGGTGTTCTGGTCCGACCACCTCTTCGAACTCCTGGGGGCGTCCGCCGACGAGGAGCCGCGGCTGGACGGTGCCCTCGATCTGTACCACGAGGAGGACAGGTCGATCGTCGAGAACGCCATCGAGGCGGCGCTCGAATCCGGCGACCCGTTCGACGTGGAGGCGCGAATCCGTGCGGGAAGTAACGGAGTACGCTGGCTCCGGGTTCAGGGGATTCCGGAGACCGTCGACGGTGACGTCGTTTCGCTCCGCGGGGCGGCCCAGGACGTCACCGAGCGCAAACGGCGCGAGCAACGGTTAGAGGAGGTGATCGACAGGCTCGAAGCGTCCAACGACCGCCTCGAGCAGTTCGCGTACGCCGCTTCCCACGACCTCCAGGAGCCGCTGCGGATGGTCTCGAGTTACCTGCAGCTGATCGAGGACCGATACAAGGACGAACTCGACGAGGACGGCGAGGAGTTCATCGAGTTCGCCGTCGACGGCGCCGACCGGATGCGCACGATGGTGAAAGGGCTGCTCGAGTACTCCCGGGTCGAGACGCGGGGCGACCCCCTGGAACCCGTCGACCTCGATGCCGTGTTCGACGACGTGTTGTCGGACCTCCGGATCCAGATCGAGGAGAGCAACGCCGGGATCACCGCCGACGAACTCCCCCGCGTTACGGGTGACGCCAGCCAGCTCCGCCAGGTGCTCCAGAACTTGCTCGAGAACGCGATCACCTACAGCGGCGACGAGCCGCCGCGGATCCACGTCTCGGCCGAACGCGCCGGGTCCGAGTGGAACGTGTCGGTCCGCGACGAGGGCATCGGCATCGAACCGGAGCACCAGGAGCGAGTCTTCGAGGTGTTCCAACGACTCCACACCCGCGGCGAGTACGACGGGACCGGCATCGGCCTCGCGCTGTGCGAACGGATCGTCGAGCGTCACGACGGCGAGATCCGCGTCGAGTCCGACCCCGGTCAGGGGACGACGTTCTCCTTTACGCTTCCCGCAGTACGGACTCGCGACCGATGAGTCGACCCGTCGAGCGACCGTTCCAGCGCCGGGAGAACGAACGGAGCGTCCCTCTCCGACACGGACTCCGCCAGGCACTGGCGGGAAACGACGGCGTCGCGATCGATCGGCACGGGGACGAGAGGATCGCCGAGGCGTGGCTCTCCCCCGACTCCCTGGCCATCCTCACGCAGCTCGACGTGCTCCCCGAGGGCGTCGGCGCCCGAGACCGGTGGACGAACCGGACGTCGAGGTCGCCGGACGATCGACGGGTGGTGACCCCACGGCGCGTCGACCCGACTCGTCCGGCCGCCACTCGATTCGCGGCCGCTCGCGGGTTCTGCGGGCTCCCGAAGAACTAAGGGACCGTCTCGTCGATTGTTCGACGCCATGCCGGAGTGTCAAAACTGTGGGTCGTTCGTCACCGAGGGATACGTTCGGGTGTTCGCGCCGGAGGGGATGACCGAACCCCGCGTGTGCCCACAGTGTGAGGACAAGGTCCGCGACGGCGGGGACGTCCGCGAGGCGCGAAGCAGGCGACACTGACCCGGCGGTCGACCGAACCGACGCCGACCCCGGACCGTCGGCCGATTCGACTCCGGTCCGTCGAGCGGTTCGGCCCCGGATCGTCGGCCGAACCGACTCCGGATCGTTCGCCGAAGTAACTTCGAATCGTTCGCCGAAGAAACTCCGGATCGTCCGTCGGACGTCGTCGTCGTCTCGCGCGTCGAGCCGATGGATCGGCGGGAGGGAGTCCGGGCCTACACGCGCGGTTCCGACGCGGCGGCGTCCTCGAGCGCCCGGTTCTTCAGCGCCGCGCCGGTCGCGCCGTCGAAGAGGTGGACGGCCTCCTCGGGGAACCGGGCGACCGCGGTCGACCCGGGCTCGACGCTCCGCATCCCGCCCACGGTGGCGACGAACGTCTCCTCGCCGTCGCCGAAGGTGAGATACACCGCGTTCTCGTTGCCCATCGGCTCGACCACGTCGACCGTGGTCTCGAAGTCGTGTTCGCCGCCGACGGCGTCCACGAGTTCGATGTCCTCCGGGCGGATGCCGAGGGTGACGCGCTCGGCGTCCCCGACGGACTCGGCGGACGTCCCGCTCAGCTCGTACTCGAGGTCGTCGCCGACGAGCGTCCCGTCGGCGGCCTCCGTCTCGAAGAAGTTCATCGACGGCTCGCCGATGAACCCCGCGACGAACCGGTTCGCGGGGCGGTGGTAGCACTCCAGGGGCGTCCCCGCCTGCTGGAGCTCCCCGTCGTCGAGGACCGCGATCCGATCGCCCATCGTCATCGCCTCGGTCTGGTCGTGGGTGACGTACATCGTCGTCGTCCCCAGGTCCTCCTGGAGGCGCTGGAGCTCCGTCCGCATCTGCGAGCGGAGCTTCGCGTCCAGGTTCGACAGCGGTTCGTCCATGAGGAACACCTCCGGGTCGCGCACGATGGCGCGCCCGAGCGCGACGCGCTGCTGCTGCCCGCCCGAGAGCTCCGAGGGCCTGCGGTCGAGCAGATCGTCGATGCCGAGCATCGCCGCCGTCTCCTCGACGAGCCCCGCGATCTCGTCGTCGGGCATGTCTGTCGACTCCTCCAGCCCGAACGACATGTTCTCGCGGACGGTCATGTGCGGGTAGAGCGCGTACGACTGGAACACCATCGCGATGTCCCGTTCCTGGGGCCCCGCGTCGGCGATGCTCTCGCCGCCGAGCCGGATGTCGCCGGAGGTGACCGTCTCCAGCCCGGCGACCATCCGCAGGGTGGTCGATTTGCCGCAGCCTGACGGGCCGACGAGGACGAGGAACTCCCCGTCCTGGATGTCGACGCTGACGTCGTCGACCGCGACGATGTCGCTACCGTCGTCGTCGGTGAACACCTTGCTCAGGCGTTCGAGCGTGAGTCCTGACATGGTTACGTTGCGACCCCCTCGGCGAACTCCTCTCCGAACGCGACGTAGACGAGCAGGGTCGGGAGGGCGGCGACGAACGCGCCGGCCATCCGGAACCCGAAGTCGATGCCCTCGAGCGACGCGCCGAGCCCCGCGAGCTTCAGCGTCACGGGCGCGGCCGGGCTCGAGGAGGAGGAGACGAGGATGAGCGCGAACAGCAGGTCGTTCCAGATCTGGGTGAACTGGTAGATGAGCACCACCGCGAACATCGGCGTCGACAGCGGGAGGACGATGCGGCGGTACACCCGCCGCAGGGTCGCCCCGTCGAGCCGCGCCGACTCGAGCATCTCGCCGCTCATCGACTGGTAGTACGAGCGGAAGAGGATCGTACAGATCGGGAGCCCGTAGGCGACGTGCGCGATGACGAGTTCGACGATGCCGGCGTAGTCCGACGAGACGCCGAGCAGGTCCCAGACGACGAGCTGGTTCAGCGACAGGATGTTGAACACCTGCGTGAGCGGAACCAGCACCGCCTGGTAGGGGATGAAGATGCCCGCCACGAACAGCAGGAGCACCGGCGCCTGGTACCTCCAGTCGACGAGCGTGAGCCCGTATGCGGTCATGCTGCCCAGCAGCGCGGACAGGATCGTCGCCGGCACGGCGTACAGCACGCTGTTGAACAGTCCGACGAGCAGGACGTCGAGCGCCCGCCGGTAGTTCGCCAGGGTGAACCCCTCCAGCGGCGGCGCGTACGGCGCGGTCGCCGTGACCGCCGCCCGGGTCTTGAGCGACGTGACGAGCCCCGCCTCGATGGGGGCGAGGAAGAACGCCACGAGCAGTCCAAGCGTCGCGTACAGGGCGACGCGGTAGCCGTTCATGTCGGCGAGGAACGATCCTCGACCGGTCGATGTCTCGGTGCTCATAGGTTGTCGTGCTTGTACTGGTAGTAGAGGTACGGGGCGACGACCGCGAGCGCCATCGCGAACAGGATGACCGCGATGGCCGCGCCGTACGCCCAGTTCGTGTTGCTGTACGCCTCACGGACCATCTTCGTCGCGAGGATGTCCGCGCCGTTGGGCGGGCGGTACCCCCCGACGAGCGCGTAGAGGAAGTCGAACGCCTTCAGCGCGAACACCATCAGGACGACGGTGGCGCTGAGCGTCGCGTTCTTCAGCTGGGGGACGATGACCCGCCAGTACATCCGCGGGACGCTGGCGCCGTCCACCTTCGCGGCCTCGAAGTGCTCGTCCGGGATGGCCCGGAGCGCGGCGAGGTAGACGACCATCGTGTAGCCGCTGAACTGCCAGACCAGCGCGAAGACGACCGCCCACAGCACCAGACTGGAGTTGCCGATCCAGTTGTACGGTCCGAGGCCGACGACGCCGAGCGTCGCGTTGACGATGCCGCTGTCGAAGTCGTACATCCACAGCCAGAACTGCGCGGTCACGACGAACGACAGGCTCATCGGCAGCAGGTAGATGGTCCGGAACGTGTTCTCGAACCGGATCCCGCGGTCCACGAGGATCGCCACCAGCAGCCCGATGGCGAGCGCGACGAGCGTGAACGCGACCAGCAGGACGAACGTGTTGACCGCGGCCTCTATCACGTACGGGTCGCCGGCCGCCCGGACGTACATGTCGAAATCGAGGTTCGAGTAGTCCGGCGACCCGAACTCCGAGAAGTCGGTCAGCGAGATGAGGACGTTCCAGCCGATCGTCCCGTAGACGAAGAACGCCATCAGCAGGAACGTCGGCAGCCAGAACGGCGCCGATTCGAGGAAGTCCCTGCCGAACGTGCGAGCGAGCCGCGACCGCTCGCCCCGCCCTTCGGTCACCCCGCCGTCGGTCGCCACCCGTTCCCCCCCGCCGCTACCGTCGGTCACCGCTCGGTTCCCCTCGCCGTTGCCGTCGGTCCCTGCTCGCCCCTCCTCGCCCCCGTCCGACTCCTCCCGATCGCCTGACCGACCGCTGCCGGAACGCATCAAAGATTTTAGAATATCGGGCATGGGACTGTGGCGTCGTGTGTCAGCCCTGGACCGTCGACATGAACTCCTCGGTGGCCGCGTCCACGTCGTACGGGCCGGAGAACTGCGAGGAGATCACGTTCTCGAGGTCGCTCATCTGCTCGGGCTCGACCGCCAGTCCGTGCGCGAGCGTCGGCGGCTTCTGCTCGGCGTTCTCGAAGTCCTCGATCGTCTCCTCGAGGTACGGGCCGAACTCGCTGGTGTCGACGTCCGTCCGCGTCGGGATCGAGCCCTTGTACTGGTTGAACGCGACCTGCGCCTTCTCGGTGCCGACGAACTCCATGAACGTCTTCGTGCTCTCGGGCGACGGGTTGTCGCCGGGCATGATGAACGAGTCGATGTGGAGCGTGTACGTCCCCTCGGTGCCGGGGAAGGGGACGTGGCCCCAGTGCTCGTCGTAGTCGAAGCCGTCGGAGTTCCGGTAGGCGCCCGCGGCCCAGTTCCCCTGGTGGATGAACGCCGCCTCGCCGTTGATGATCTTCTCGTTCGCCGCGGTGAGGTCCGTCGAGGACGCGTCGTCGTTGATGTGGTTCTCGAGGATCTCGGCGGTCGTCTCGAAGGCGGTCCGCACCGCGTCCTCGCCGCCCTCGCCGTTGATGAAGCTCATGTAGGCGTCGTAGCCGCCCGTCGAGAGCAGCACCACGCCGACGAGCTGGAGCGTCGTCCACGCGCCCTGCATCGCCTGGGCCATGGGCGTCGCGTCCGTCTCCGACGCGACGGTCTCGAGCGCGTCCAGCAGCGCGTCGGCCGAGTCGATCGAGGAGGGGTCGACGCCCGCCGCCTCGACGACCTCGACGTTGTAGAACAGGCAGTTCAGCCGGTGGGAGCCGATGGGGACGGCGCGGTACTCGCCGTCGTACTGGCAGAGGTCGGCCGCCTCCTGGACGTGGGAGTCGACGAGGCCGTTCTCCCAGACGTCCGTCACGTCACCCAGGACGCCGTCGTACTGGGTGAGGTTGTTCCCCGGCCACCCGGCGAACGCGCTCGGCGGGTCGCCGCTGTTCAGCCGGTTCGCGACGACGGTGTCCAGGTTCTGGTTGCCGCCGCCGCCGATGGGGCTGAAGTTGGTCTCGACGTCTGGGTGTTCCTCCTGGAACGCCTCGACGAGCGCCTCCTCGGCCTGGGCGCCGTCGCCGCCGGTCCAGCCGTGGAGGACTTCCAGTTCGTTGCTTCCGCCGCCCATACAGCCAGCGAAGCCCGTCAGCCCCGCGGCACCGGCGCCCGCCGCGCCTTTCAGATACGTCCGCCGTGAGATTCCGGTATCGTTCATCGTTTTTCCTCCGTGTGAGAGGTCGACGGGTTGTTCAGGAAGCTACCACTTAACCCTTCTCAAGTTAACTCCGCAACGAGTGAATTTCGCCCACAGCGTGTCGTATCGAAACGATATCGGGCGAGGCCGTCCGCCCGTCCGGTCGGAGGTCGGCACCCCTCACGGCACCGGTTCGTCCGTCCCGGCCAGCGCGTTCAGCAGCGTCACCGCCTCGGGCTTCGAGAGGGGGTCGTTCGCGTTCCCGCAGTGGGGCGACTGCACGCAGGCCGGGCAGCCGTCCGCGCAGTCGCAGGCGGCGATCAGCCGCGCGGTTCGACCCATCAGGTCCGCGGCGAAGCCGTACGCCTCGCGCGTGAGGCCGACCCCGCCGGGGTAGCCGTCGTAGACGAACACCGTCGACCGCCCCGTGTGGGGGTGGTACGGCGTCGAGAGGCCGCCGACGTCGGCCCGGTCACACAGCAGCGAGAGCGGCATGAGCGATATCATCCCGTGTTCGGCCGCGTGGATGCCGCCGTTGAACCCCGCCTCCCCGCCGATGGACCGCATCTCGGACTCCACGTCGTCGGGGACGGTGTAGTAGACGGCCGTGGTCCGGAGGCTCGTCTCGGGCAGGTCGAGGAGTTCGGTGCCGAGCGTCTCCCCGGTCGAGCCGTCGCGTCGCTCGAACCCGGTTATCTGCTCGGTGACGGTGACGTCCGCGAACCTGACGGGCGTGTCGGGCCTGTCCTCCAGCGGCTTCTCCCGACGGTCCGCCTCCACGGTCACCTCCTTGTCGGTGAGGACCTTCGTGTAGTAGTCGGCCCACGTGGGCTGGAGCCGGGCGACGTCGCGCTCGAGGTCCAGGTCGACGACCTCGTAGGACTGCCCCTGCTGGTGGTAGATCGCCCCAGGGTGGGCGTCCCGGAGCGCGTCCGAGAACGACAGCGTCGCGACGCGGTCGTTGGAGCGGCCGTCGAGCAGGGTCACCTCGCGCTCGTCGATGGTGCGGAGGCTCATGGAGTGCTGTGGGCTCTCCCCGCCCGCGTGGGTCCAGCGGATCCCGTCGGCCGTGGTGCGCCGCTCCAGGGTCCCGACCGTCTCGAGGTCCGAGACGAGCCCGGGGAACCCCTCGCCGAAGTGGCGCTCGTCGCCCCGCGAGAGCCAGTTCTCCGCGGCCGCGCAAGCGACGTGTCCGGGGCGGAGTTCGTCGTTCCGCGGGTCGACCATCGCCTTCTCGGGATCGCCGTCGAAGAAGTCCTCCGGGTTCGCCATCAGGTACTGGTCGAGCTGGTCCTCGCCGCCGACCATCACGACGAGCGCCGGGTCCTCGCCACGCCCGGCGCGCCCGGCCCGCTGGAACGCGGACATCCGGGTGCCCGGGTAGCCGTCGAGGATCACCGCGTCCAGCCCGCCGACGTCGACGCCGAGTTCGAGCGCGTTCGTCGACCAGACGCCGCGCACGTCCCCCGAGTGGAGGCCGTCCTCGATCTCCCGCCGCCGCTCGTGGGTGAGCGCGGCCTGGTACGCCTCGACGTCGCCCGCGAGGTCGTCGCGTCCCCGGTTCCGGAGCTCCTCGGCGGAGTCGGTCGCGTACCGTTCGGCGGTCTGTCTCGCACGCGTGAACACGAGCGTCTGGTGCCCCCTCGAGACGAGGTCACAGAAGAGCCGCTTCGCCTCCGTGTGGCTCGACCGTCGCCGGCCGGACTGCCGGTCCGCGATCTCGTCCCCGTACTCCGGCGGGTTCCAGAGCACCCAGTTGCGGGGTCCGCGCGCGGAGGCGTCCTCGTCGACGAGCGTGAACCCCTCCTCGGGGTGGCCCGTGACCCTGCTCGCGTGCTCGACGGGGTTGCCGACGGTCGCCGAGCAGCAGACGAACTGCGGGTCGGCGCCGTACCGCTCGCAGATCCGGTTCAGCCGCCGCATCGTCAGCGCGACCTGCGAGCCGAACACGCCCCGGTAGCCGTGCACCTCGTCGATGACGACGAGTTCGAGCGAGGAGAAGAACCACTCCCAGTGCTTGTACGCCCAGGGGAGCAGCGCGTAGTGGAGCATGTCCGGGTTCGAGAGGAGGACGGTCGGCCGCCGGCTCCGGACGTCCCGCTTCTCGGCGTCCGAGAGCCGGCCCGTGTACTGGTCGACCGAGACGCGCGAGCCGAAGCCGAGCCCCTCCGCCAGCCCCGAGAGCGTCCCGGACTGGTCGGAGATGAGCGCGTTCTGGGGCGCGAGATACAGCGTCCGCCCGCCGTGGTCCATCGCGTTCTCGAACGCCGGCACCGTGTAGGCGAGCGACTTCCCGCTCGCCGTCCGCGTCGCGAGCACCACGTCGTCCTCGTCGCGTGTCGCCTCGATCGCCCGCGCCTGGTGCTCGTAGAGGCGCTCGATCCCCTCGCCCTCGAGCGCCTCGGCCAGCCGCGGTTCGAGGTCGAGGCCCCGGACCGCCGCCTGCCGGCCCGGGAGCGTCCGCTCGGCGGCGATCTGCCCCTCGTAGTAGGGGCGGTCCCGCAGCCACGCGACGGTTTCGTCCACGGATTCCCTCCGACCCGGCCCCGCTTACCGGTTGCGATGGCGGGCCGTTCGTCCCGTCCCGCGTCCGCCGTGACGCGATGCCGACCGCGCCGAAATTCGTCGAGTCCGAACTCTCCGCCGCCTCAGCAGGAGCTTCGATCCCCGAAGACGCCAACTCGGAATCACGTTTGCCGAAGATTATTTTCCGGTTCCGCCACAACGTCGTCCCGCATCATGTCCGAGAAGCCGCACGCGTCGGGCACGGTGGAGCCCGGCGACACGAGCAAGCGAGTCGGCGTCGAGACCATCCGAGAACGCGGCGTGGACGTCGAGGAGCTCCTCGGGAAGCTCGTCGACGCGACGGCGGCGGAGTTCACGACGTACTACTACTACACGAACCTCCGGATGCACCTCGCGGGCGAGGAGGACTACAAGGAGATCGCCGAGGACGCGCGCCTCGAGGACCGCGCGCACTTCGAGCTCATGGCCCCGCGCATCTACGAGCTCGGCGGGATGCTCCCGAACGACATGAAGGAGTTCGAGGACCGCGCGTCCTGCCCGAGCCCGAAGCTCCCCGACCCGCCGACCGCGGAGAACATCCTGGAGGAACTGCTCGAGGCCGAACGGTGTGCCATCCGGACCTGGAGCGAGGTCTGCGACATGACCCACGGGAAGGACCCGCGCACGTACGACCTCGCCTCGCGCATCCTGAACGAGGAGGTCGACCACGAGGCGTGGTTCGTCGAACTGCTCTCGAAGGAGCGGGACGGCGAGGTCAACCCCGCCGGCCACTTCACCCGCGGGGAACCCGGCGACGCGCCCTACTCGACGAACAACCGGTTCAACGACTCCGCCTGAGCGGGCGGTCGGCCGGCCAGCCCGGGCTCGTTTTTCGGGTCGATCGGCGTCTCGGCTCGTTCCTCGTCGGTCGTCGGTATCCGCGTTCACGGAACGCCTCGCGTACCCGACCTCCCGTCCGCGGGTCCCTGGCCCCGGCCATCCACGGTCCGCTCGTGACCCGTCGACCGGCCCCCGCCCGGCACGGTTCACTTCCGCCCCGCCCCGCGCAGTTTTCCCGCCGCGGCGCGCCCCGGGAAGCATGGACGAGCCGTTCACCGTCCCGACCCCCGGCGGGACGCTCACCCTCGACGCGACGTGGGTCGCCGCGACGCCCGGGGAGGTCCGCGAACAGGCGGCCGAGTACGACTCGGGAGAGCGGACGACCTTCGACGTCGGCGTCCGCTACCCCGACTCGTTCACCGGGGAGGTGATGCGCGCGATGGCGGCCATCCCGTACGGCGAGACGCGGACGTACGGCGACCTCGCCGACCGGCTCGGGACCAGCCCCGTCGCCGTCGGCGGCGCCTGCGGCCGCAACCCCGTCCCGCTCGTGGTGCCGTGTCACCGCGTCGTCGGCGCCGACGGCCTCCGCGGCTTCTCGGGCGACGGCGGCGTCGACCAGAAGCGCGCGCTGCTGGCCCACGAGGGGGCGCTGCCCGACGCGGCCGAGTCGGCGGACGGGCGCGACGGGACGACCCGACAGCTGACCCTCCCCGACGTCGAGTGACCGGCCCGGGCGGGCTCCTTTTGGCCGTGCCGCCCCGACACGGAGGCGTGACCCACACGGTCGAACTCGTCGTCCCGGAGGACGCCGACGTCGAGGGCGCGGAGTCGGGTACGACCGTTGCGCTGGAGGTCGCCGAGGACCAGTCGGTGCTCGGGGCCGCCCGCGACGCCGGGGTCTGGCTCCCCGCGGACTGCCAGCGCGGCTGGTGTACGACCTGCGCGGGGAAACTCCTGGAGGGGGAGCTCGACCACTCGCGCGCGAGACGGTACTTCGAGGCGGACGAGGAGGAGGGGTTCGCGCTGCTCTGTACCGCTCTCCCGCGGTCGGACTGCCGCGTCGAGGTGGCGGCGCACGGGGAACTGCTCCGGCACCGCGCCGACCACGACAGGCCGCCCGGAAACGCGAAGCTGAACGACTGAGCTGAACGGCCGGAGACGCGAACGGGGACCGACCGGGAAGCGAAGCGCCCCGGGGGTCAGAACAGGCCGGGGAAGAGGACGTAGGAGAACAGCATCGCGAGCACGCCGACGCCCAGCGCGTAGTAGACGAGCGGGATGAGGTTCAGGCGCATGACGCGCCCCTCCTCGCCCAGGAGCCCGACGGTCGCGAGCGCCGCCACGATGTTGTGGATCGCGACGAGGTTGCCGATGGCGCCGCCGACCGCCTGCGCGCCGACGATGATCTGTCGCGGGAGCCCGAGCTGTTCGGCGGCCTCGAACTGGAACCCGCCGAACGTGATGTTCGAGACGGTGTTCGAGCCGGCCATCGCGGCGCCGAGCGCGCCGATGAGCGCGGCGAAGAACGGGTAGACGGGGCCGAAGAAGCTCGCCGTCGCCTGCGCGAGCACGACGATCATGCTCCCCTCGGCCGGCGCGCCGGGGTGTGCCGCGGAGTTGATCATCACCTGCACCATCGCGATGACGAACACGAGCGCGATGAACGGCGCGACGATCTTCTCGACGGCCTCGCGCCAGGCGGCGGAGACCTGTTCGCCGCTCATGCCGAATATCGGGATCGCCAGCACCGCGCTCACGATGAGCCAGAAGCCAGGGACGCTCATCCAGGCGACGTCGTTGGCGAGGTCCGTCCCGAGGATCCCCTCCCATCCGAGGACGAACATCGGTTCGCTGATGAACGCCGCGACGGGGTCGACCGCGCGGGTGATCACGAGCAGGACGACGAGCAGGACGTACGGCGACCACGCCCGCCAGATCGACATCTCGGAGTTCGCCGCGACCCCGCCGTTGGCGACGGTGGCTCTCCCGGCCGAGGGACTTCCGCCGTTCCGGCCCGGTTCGATGGTGCCGACCCAGTGGGACGGCCACTCCTCCTGCGGGGGGAAGTCCCACTCGGTCTCCGGGAGGAAGTACCCGGCCTTCAGCGCGCCGACGGTGATGGCGCCCCCGACCATCGAGCCGATGAGGCTGGGGAACTCGGCGGTGAAGAACCACGCCGACAGCCAGTACGGGACGGCGAACGCCAAGCCCGCGAACACACAGAGCGGCACTACCTCTCGGATCTGTTCCAGCGACCGGCTGTCGTCCTCGCCGAAGAAGTGCACGATCATGCCGACGGCGAACAGCGGCATCGCCCAGCCGATCAGCGCGTGGTAGGTCGCGGCCCACGCGGCCACGGTCTGGGCGAACTCGGGGACCGTCATCCCGCCCGCCGAGATCGCCTCCCCGAAGCCGGCCGAACTCAGCGGGTCCTGGATGCCGACGATGATCGGTGTCCCGACCGCGCCGTAGGTCACGGCGATGATGTGGCCGATGATGGCCGCGACCACGGCGGCCAGCGCCGGGAAGCCGAGTCCGAGCAGCAGCGGCGCGACGACCGCCGCGGGCGTGCCGAAGCCCGCCGCTCCCTCGATGAACGTCGCGAGGAAGAACGCGAGCAGGACGATCTGGACGCGCCGGTCGTCGCTGATCGACGCGAACCCGCGGTTGATCCTGTCGAACGCGCCCGCCTGCATCAGGGTGTACAGCAGGAGGAGCGCCCCGAAGACGATCCAGAGGATCTCGAAGGCCGTCATGACGCCGACGATGGACGCCGCGGCCAGCCAGTCCGGCGGCATGTTCCAGGCGAAGTAGCCGACGGCCAGCGCCGTGACCCACGCGAGCGGCATCGCGCGCGTCGCGGGCCACAGGAACCCGACGAGCAGGCCGCCCGCCAGCAGCAGTGGTAGCGCCGCGAGCAGCAGTTCGACCGCGCTAGCCATGGCGGTGCCTCCGGTCGTCGCGATCCCTTCCGGTACCGACTCCCGACTCGTGTGTCGATGTCTGCCACATAGCTCCGGACGTACACTTTTAATAGTGTCGTATAAAACCTGCCGTCGGCTCGTTATTCTCTCCTACGGTCGAATTTATATAATGGTCCTTCGCGCTCGGATTCGGCGACGCCCCGCCTCGCGGAACCGTAGCGAACAATCATATGCGTCCGGCCGCACACGTGACCAATGACACGCCGGACGACCGCAGCGTTCGAGGCGTCGCTCGACGGGCTAGACGTCGGTCGGACGCGGACGACGCCCGGGGGGTTCGAGGCGGTCCTCCGCGAGGTCGTCCGCCAGCCGGCCGTCGGCGTCCCCCTCCCGGACGAGGGCCTGTCGCTCCCCGCGTCGGTGACGACCGACGCGACCCCCGCGGAACTCGCCGACGCGGCGACCGGCGTCACCGCCGCCGCGCTCGGGATCGCGGACTACGGCAGCGTCGTCCTCCCCTCGACCGCGACGGGCGCCGAGCAGGTCAGCCTCTTTCCCCCGCTACACGTGGCCGTGCTCCGGGAGTCCGACGTCGTCGCCGGAATGCCCGAGGCGATCGAACGGCTGGCGCCGCTCCTGCGCGACGACCGGGGGAGCGCCGTCGTCGCGACCGGACCCAGCGCCACGGCCGACATGGGGGACCTCGTCCGGGGCGCACACGGACCGGAGGAGGTCCACGTCGTCATCGTCGAGGACGACGAAGGAACCCGGAACGGGACGGTCGACTCGGCGGGCGACGAGACGTCCGACGCGGGGGAGGGGGGGACGACCGGGAGCGTCGACGCCGGACCGGCGGGTGACGGCGATGAGTGAGTCCGACGAGATGCGGGCGGCCCGCATCCGGGAACTGATGGAGACGGAAGGGGACGCGGTCGCGGACGGCACCCGCGGGTTCAACGCGGGACGCTACGAGTCGGTCGCCGACCTCGACGAGTACGAGGAGCTGAAGGACGGGGCGCGGGCGATCAAGGAGGACGCGATCGGACGGCTCCCGGAACTGCTCGACCGCCTCGAGGCGGCCGTCGAGGGGAACGGCGGGACGGTGTACCTCGCCGAGGACGCCGCCGACGCGAACCGGTACGTCCGGGAGGTCGTCGCCGGGAAGGACGCGGACAGGGTCGTGAAGTCGAAGTCGATGACGACCGAGGAGCTGGAGGTGAACGAGGCGCTCGAGGCCGACGGCGTCGAGGTCGTGGAGACCGACCTCGGCGAGTGGGTGCTCCAGGTCGCCGACGAGGCGCCCTCGCACATCGTCGCGCCGGCGATCCACAAGTCCCGCGAGGGCATCGCCGAACTGTTCAACGAGCGGTTCGACCCCGAGGAGCCGCTCGAGACTGCAGAGGAGCTGACGAGGTTCGCCCGCGAACGGCTCGGCGAACTCATCGAGGGCGCCGACGTCGGGATGACCGGGGCCAACTTCGTCACCGCCGACTCCGGGACCGTGGCGCTCGTCACCAGCGAGGGGAACGCGCGCAAGTGCGCGGTCGTCCCGGACACCCACGTCGCGGTCGCGGGCGTCGAGAAGGTGATCCCGAGCGTCGAGGACCTCCGACCGTTCGTCGAACTGATCGGGCGCTCCGGGACCGGCCAGGACATCACCTCCTACGTCTCGTTCCTGACGCCGCCGGTCGCCTCGCCCGCGGTCGACTTCGACGATCCGGACGCGCCGATGGCCGACGGCGCGATCGGCGGCGACGGCGCCGGCGACGACCCCGACCGGGAGTTCCACCTCGTGCTCGTCGACAACGGGAGGCTGGCGATGCGCGAGGACGAGGACCTGCGGGAGACGCTGTACTGCATCCGCTGTGGGGCGTGTGCGAACTCCTGTGGCAACTTCCAGTCGGTCGGCGGCCACGCCTTCGGCGGCGAGACGTACTCCGGCGGCATCGCGACCGGCTGGGAGGCGGGCGTCGAGGGGCTCGACGCCGCCGCCGAGTTCAACGACCTCTGTACGGGCTGCTCGCGCTGTGTCCCCGCCTGTCCCGTGAAGATCGACGTCCCGTGGATCAACACCGTCGTCCGGGACCGCGTCAACCGGACGGACGGGGCGGGGGAGTTCGACTTCCTCGTCGACGGGCTGACTCCGGACGAGGAACCGGGCGGGCTCGACCGCACGAAGCGGCTGTTCGGCAACTTCGAGACGCTCGCGGCGTGGGGGAGCAGGACGGCGCCGCTGTCGAACTGGGTCGCCGACAGCGCGCCCGCTCGGTGGGCCATGGACCGGTGGCTCGGCGTCGCACCCGAGCGCGACCTGCCCGAGTTCGAGCGGGAGACGCTCGTCGACTGGTTCGCCGCGCGCGGGAGCCGCGTCACGGCCGACGACGCGCGCCGGGAGGCGGTGCTGTACCCCGACGTGTACACCAACCACGTCGCGGTCGACCGCGGGAAGGCGGCGGTGCGCACCCTCGAGGCCCTTGACGTGCGGGTGTCGGTCCCCGCGTCGGCCGCGGTCGGGAGCGGCCGCGCGCCGCTCTCGCAGGGGATGGTCTCGACGGCGCGCCGGCAGGCGGAGCGATGCCGCGACGCGCTCGTGCCGGAACTGGAGCGGGGCCGCGACGTGGTCGTCGTCGAGCCGAGCGACCTCGCCGCGATCCGGCGGGAGTACGAGAAGCTGCTCCCCGAGGGGGACCACGAACGGCTCGCGGCGGGGAGCTACGAGGTGCTGGAGTACGTCTACGGGCTGCTGGAGAGCGGCGCGGACGGGAGCGCGCTCGGGGACGGCGACGACGAGGGTGGGGCGGTGAACTACCACGCCCACTGCCAGCAGCGAACGCTCGGGCTGGAGGGCTACACCGTGGCGGTGCTCGAACGACTCGGCCACGAGGTGACCACCTCGGACACGGAGTGTTGCGGGATGGCGGGGAGCTTCGGCTACAAGTCGGCGTACTACGAACTGTCGATGGACGTCGGCGAGCCGCTGGCCGAGCAGTTCGGGGACGACGACCGGACCGCGCTCGCGTCGGGCACCTCCTGTTGTGAGCAACTCGGCGCGCTGCTCGGCCGGCCCGGAACCCACCCGGTCGAACTGCTCGACCCGGACTCGCCGGACCAGTGACGTGCCGAACGCCGCCGCCGACGGCGACCCGAACGACCGGCGGCGACCGCGCGAACTGTCCGACCGTCGACGGTCGTCTGACGGGCGTCGGCCCGTGGGGACGCTTTTAAGACCCGGCACTCCGTTCGCGGGGACATGGACGCAGACGGCTCCCCACAGGAGATCACGACGCTCGTCGGTCGCGAGGTGTACTCCAACAACGGGGTCTTCGTCGGCGAGGTGGAGGACGTCCGCCTCGCCCTGGACGCGGAGACGGTGACCGGACTGGCGCTCACGGAACTGAACGGCGAACTGTTCTCCGGCCGGATCGAGCCCGGGAAGGGCGTGATGGTCCCCTACCGCTGGGTGCGCGCGGTCGGCGACGTCATCCTCGTCAACGACGTCGTCGAGCGGCTGAAGGACGACGAACAGGAAGAAGCGATCGCGTAGACCAAACGGGGGTTGGAACGGACCCGGTCGGCGCGACCCGCGTCGGACCGGCGAACGGCCCGGCGGCCGGAGACGAGTCGACGGTCGGGTGCGGGTCGGCGACACGAGGCGGATCGACGGGGCGGACCTGCGACCCGGCGTGAACTACGACCCGTTCGAGGACTCGGAGCCGCCGCCCCCGGAGCTCTCGACGCCCATCGCGTCGAACAGTTTCCGCCGAACCGCCTCCTCCGAGAGCGTGAGCAGCGTGTCGCGGTTCGACTCGCTCGCCTCGATGCCGGTGAACAGCCCGAGCGGTATCTCGGCGTTGCCCTGCGTCGAGTGGCCGGCCGCCTCGCCGATGTCGGAGAAGGCGTCCTGGAGCACGTTGCCGATGTTGATGCGGATGTCCTTCGAGCGGGCCGACAGGTAGATCGTGTCGTCGTCGATGCCGAACACCGCCGAGGTGGTGATCCCCTCGAGGTCGAGGAGCTGTGAGGCCGCCTGCGCGAGCGCCTCGCGGTCGCGGATGAACCCGGCGTTCGAGACGAGGTGGCTCCCCTGCACCTCGCGGTTCTGGATGGCCTCCGCAAGCACGTCCAGCGTCTCGGGCGACATCGAGGGGGACTCGACCTCCTCGAGCATGTCGTGGTCCGCGAACGGGTGGAGGTACGCGGCCGCGGTGAGGTCCGCGGGCGTCGTGTCGCGCTTGAAGTCGACCGTCTCCGCGCGGATGCCGTACAGCAGCGCGGTCGCGACCGTCGCGTCCGGCGAGAGGTCGAACTCCTGGATGTACTTCGTGAGGATGGTGGAGGTCGCGGAGACGTTCCGCCGGATGTCGGTGAACGAGGCCTCGAACTCCTCGTCGGGCTCGTCGCGGTCGATGTAGACGTCCACGTCGGCCCCGACGTCGAGCTCGCCCGCCTCCGAGTAGTCGACGAGCGCGAGCGCGCCGTACTCCGCGAGCGGCCTCGCGTCCGCACGCGCGTGGAGGTCGATGCCGAGCGTGTTGACGAACGCGCGGTTCTCCTGGTGGCCGATCTCCCCGTCGTAGATGATGTCGGACTCGACATCGTACTCGGCCGCGATGGCCCCGAGCGCCACCGCGGCGGCGATGGAGTCCGGGTCGGGGTTGTCGTGTGCGAGGATGGCGAGCGTGCCGTCCGTCGACTCGAGGATGTCCGCGAGCTGTCGGGCCTTGTACTCCAGCTCGCCGGACTCGAGCGCGCGGAGCGCGGAGTCGGCGATGACCGTCGACGGGTTGATCACCACGTCGGCGCCCAGTTCCGTCAGCTCGTCCTGGCTCACGGGGTCGGAGGCGCGGACGACGACGTACTGCTCGCCGTCGCGCTCGCGGATCGCCCGGACGGCCGCCTTGTTCGCGTCCACGTCCGAGGAGAGGATGAGGATCACGTCCCGGTCCGCGACGACCTCCGCGACGTCCGGATCCGCGATGTCCTGTGCCCGCGCGTTGAGGTCCTGGTCGCGCAGCGCCTCGACGCGGGACTCGTCCTTGTCGAGGATGAGCACGTCCTTGCCCTCCTCGGTGAGATCGTCGGCGACGGCGTGCCCGACGCTCCCACACCCGAGGATGGCGTAGGTGGACATCGAGGAGATCGTGACCCCGGTACTCATTGGTGTTTCGCCGTCGGTGGTGACGGAACTTAAGCGGTGATGTTCGTTCACGCGCCGGGAAGCGGAAGGCATTTTACACGGACGGCGGAACGTACTGGTGTCGGGGCCGGTAGCTCAGTTAGGGAGAGCGACGGACTCTTAATCCGTCGGTCGGGGGTTCAAATCCCTCCCGGCCCGTTTTCCCGCGAACGAAGTGAGCAGTGAAAACGCCCTAGAGGGGTTTGAAGCAGGGAGTGAAGCGACCGTGGTTCGAATCCCTCCCGGCCCGCTTCTCGCGTGAAACCGCCACGACGAGCACGGCGCGTCCCGAGAAGCGACGTCGAACTCCGCGTGGCAAGCGAGCGCGTCGACCGGCCGCCGCGGGGACCGTTCGCCGCGTCGGCCTACCGATCGAACGGCGGCCGGTAGGGGCCGCCGAACTCACTCATCCCCGCGTCCGCACGTCACCGACACCTCGTAGGAGACCGGTAACTCCTCGCAGTCCAGTATGTCGGCGATCTGTTCGGCCGTGAGGCTCCCCTCCTCCCGCGCGCGGCGCACGAGCCGCGCGACGCGCCCGCTCGCGGGCTGGAGGCGGTTGTCCCCCGCCATGAAGCAGTAGTACTCGGCGGCGACGTCGATCGCCCCCGACCAGGAGCGCTCGCCGGTCGCCTCCTGGAGGGCGTCGTACACCGACTGGCGTCGGTCGGTCAGCCTGATGGTCGTCGCTTCGCCCATGTGGGCTCCTAGACGCCGGGCGACAAATATCCTCAGATGACTGAAACGGCCGTTTCAGCGACGGGTCCTCAGTACTCTGCGAGCGTCGCGCTGGCGATCCGGAGCTCCACGAGCGCGCCCGCGGACTCCTCGCCGCCGTCGGCTTCGGCGTCCCCGTCGCCGGCATCGTCCCGATCGTCGGTATCGCCGCGGTACTTCCGGTCGATCGCGTCGAGCACCTCCTCCTCCCGTTCGGCGTCATCGACGACCCGCGCGGTGGCGAGCAGCGTCGCGTTCCAGTCGACGTTGCCGGCGCGGTCCGCGCTCTCGATGGAGACGGCGACGCGGGGGTTCCGCCGCACGTTCCGGAGTTTCTTCCCGCCGGTGGTGATCCACAGCGACCCGTCCTCGTAGGCGTACCAGACCGGGGCGACGTGCGGGCGGTCCTCGACGCTCGTCGCGACGTGAGCCGAGAGCGGGGCGTCGGCGATGCGGTCGGTCACGCGGTCGGGGACGACCATGTCCGGACGGTCGTTCCCGGCGGGGAAAACGTCGCCGGCGGCGTCGGCGCCCACGCGGACGGGTCACGACCGGCGGGGATTCGAGGCGACCCTTGCCGCTTCGGTCCGGCGGTTTCGACGGGCATTTGACGGTGGTCCCCGGAGCGCCACCGTGTCACGCGAGGGGCCGCCGTCACGACTCCAGTTCTGGACGCTCTACCTCTCGCGGTTCGCAGGCGGGTTCGGCTCCATCACGCTCGTCGTCCTCATCCCGAAACTGGCGACGGAACTGGGGCTCGCAGGGATCGGACTGGGCCTGCTGTACACGGTGTACACGCTCGCGCAGACCGTCACGGTCGTCCCGGTAGCGTGGGCGGGCGACCGGTACGACAAGCGCCTCGTCCTGCTCGGCACCCTCGTCGTCGGAATCGCGACGTACGCCGCCTTCGGGTTCGTCTCAACCGGGACGGAACTGCTGGCGGTTCGAGCGTTCCAGGGCGCCGTCTTCACCGGGATGGGCCTCATGACGCTCGCGCTGGTCGGGGAACTCGCGACCGCGGGCACCCGTGCGAACTACATCGGGAAGGCGAACGCAGCATCGTTCGCCGCGTCCATCCTGGGCGGCCTCTCCGCGGGCTTTCTCTACGACTACTTCGGCGGGTCGCGGGAGGTGTTCCTGGTCATCACCGGCCTGTACGTGGTCACCTTCGGCGCGACCGCGCTGCTGCTCTCGGCCGACGAGACCAGGGTCCCCGGCTTCCCGTTCTCCGACCTTGCGGTGAACCGGCGCATCCTCACGCTCACCTCCTTCCGCGCGCAGTACGCGGTCGCGGTCACGCTCGTGCGTAACTGGGTCCCCGTGTTCGCGGGCTACGCCGCCGCACAGGGCGGACTCGGCTACCCGGCGTTCGCCGTCTCCGTCATCACCGTCTCGGAGAAGTTCACGAACATGCTCCTCCAGCCGTTCACCGGCCGACTCTCGGACTCGGCGGGGCGCGCGCTGTTCGTCTTCGCCGGCGGGGGTGCCTACGGGGTCGTCGCCGTCGTCGTCCCGCTCACGCCGGCGGTCGGCGCGGCGCTGGGTCTCCCGGAGTCGTACCCCGTCGTCGGCGCCGTCTCGGCCGCGTTCCTCCCGCTCGTCGCGCTCAACCTCGCGCTCGGCGTCGCCGACAGTTTCCGCGAACCGGCGAGCATGGCGCTGTTCGCCGACGAGGGGAGTGACGGCGACGGCGTCGCGTCGAGTTTCGGCATCCGCGAACTCGTGTGGCGCCCGGGGTCGGTGCTCGCGCCGGTCGCCGGCGGGTGGCTGATGGCCGAGGTCGGCATGGGGTCGGTGTTCCACGTCGGCGGCGCGTTCGCCCTGCTCGGGGCGCTCACGTTTCTCGGACTCCTCGGACGCGCTCACGGCGCGAGCGCGCTCCGCGAGTGGTAGTCGTCGCCGCCGGGGGGGAACCGACGAGCACGCCGCCGGACGACGGCCGCGGAAAATCGGTCGGCCGACAGCCGCCGAGTCCCGCCCGCGTCCTCCAGTTACAGTTCGCTCGCGACCGTCTCCGTACCCGCGCCCACGTCGACGTCCGCGCCGTGGTCGGCGAGCGTCTCCCCGAGCGCGCTCACGAGGAAGGAGACGTTGTCGGGCCGTGCGGAGTGGCCCATGCAGCCGATGCGGAAGATTTCGCCAGCGAGGTCGCCCAGCCCGCCCGCGATCTCCAGGTCGTAGCTCGCCAGCAGGTCGTCGATGACCGCGCCGGCGGCCGCGCCCGCCGGCACGCGGACGGCGTTGAGGCTCGGGAGCCAGTACTCGTCGGCGGCGTTCATCTCGAGGCCCATCGCCTCGACGCCCGCCTTGAGCGCGCCCGCCACCCGGCGGTGGCGCTCCCAGCGTTCCTCGATGCCCTCCTCGGCGACCAGGCGGAGCGCCTCCCGCAGCGCGTACACGTTCGTGATGGGTGCAGTGTGGTGGTACGCGCGCTCGTCGCCCCAGTACCCCTCGAGCAGCGAGAGGTCGAGGTACCACGAACGGGCCGGCTCCTCCCGGGAGAGAACCTTGTCCATCGCGCGGTCGTTCAGGGTGAGCGGCGAAGCGCCCGGCGGGCAGGAGAGACACTTCTGGGGACCCGAGTAGGCGACGTCGACGTCCCACTCGTCCACCTCGAGTTCGACGCCGCCCAGGGAGGTGACGCAGTCGGCGACCACGTACGCGTCGTGGTCGTGGGCGATCGAGGTGAGTTCGGGGACGCTCGGCTGGCGCACGCCGGTGGAGGTCTCCGCGTGGACGAAGCCGAACACGTCGGGCTGGTGCTCGTCGAACGCCTCCTGGACGGCCGCGGGGTCGAGCGGCTCGCCCCAGGGGGCGTCGACCTCGACGACCTCGCCGCCCGCACGGCGGGCCATCTCGGCCATTCGGCCGCCGAAGTAGCCGTTCGTGGGGACGAGCATCGTCTCGCCGGGTTCGACGAGGTTGCCGATGGCCGCCTCCATGGAGGCCGACCCCGTCCCCGAGACGGGGATCGTCCACTGGTTGTCGGTCCGGAACGCGTAGCGCAACAGTTCCTGGGTCTCGTCCATCATCTCGACGAACGCGGGGTCGAGGTGGCCGACGAGCGGCGTCGCCATCGCGCGGAGCACTCGCGGGTGCACGTCACTCGGCCCCGGACCCATCAGCGTCCGGACCGGCGGCCGCAGTTCGCCGACGTCAGGTCGGTTCATGTGCGTGACCAGCGGGGGCCCGGGCAAAAGTATCGCGCTTCCGGTCGGTCCGGCCGGCGGCCTTCCCAGGATGGGCGCGGTGAACGGGGAACGCTTACCCGCACCCCCCGGGAAGACGTGGACATGACCGAGGAAGACGTCGGGCCGGGGTCGGCGTGGTTCGTCGGCGAGGACCCGGTCGCCGCGATCCGCGACGGATCGGCGACGGCTCCGGCGGACTGGCCACGGATCGCCGTCGAGTCGGGCGCGGCGGGCGACCGGGACGACTACTACCGGCGGCTGAAGGACGCGACCACCGCCGCGGCCCGCGAGGCCGTCCGGGAACGCGAACGTGCGGACGACCGCCAGTTGCTCCACGCCGTCCGCGCGATGGACGACGCCGACCGGACGGCGAACGAACTCGCCGAACGCCTGGCCGAGTGGGGCGGGAGCCTCTTCGACGAGTCGGGGTCGGGCGTCGAGTACGCCCGCGAGGTGGCGGGTCGATCGCCTGCCGGTCCGGCCGAGGATCGCGTCGTCTCGCTCGCCCGACGCGTCGTCGACCTGGCGGAGGAGGCCCGCGACCTGGAGTCGTTCATCGAGGGGCGGGCGCCGGTCGCCGCGCCGAACCTGTCCGCGCTCGCGGGGCCGGTGCTCGCCGCGCGACTCGTCTCGCTCGCCGGCGGGCTGGAGCCGCTCGCGAAGAAGCCCTCGGGGACGCTTCAGGTGCTCGGCGCGGAGGACGCGCTGTTCGCGCACCTGCGCGGACACGCCCCGTCGCCGAAACACGGGGTCATCTACACCCACGAGTACGTCCGGGGGACGCGGCCGGAGGACCGGGGCTCCGCGGCCCGCGCGCTGGCCGGGAAGCTGACGATCGCCGCCCGCATCGACCACTACTCCGGCGACTACCGGCCGGACCTCGAGGCGGACCTCGACGAGCGGATGCGTGCCATCCGCGAGCGGGCGGCGGGAGACGAGGGTGGTCCCGATGCGTGACCTGCCGGACGGCGTGAGTCGGCGCGAGATCGACGGTCGCGAGCGGGTCTGTACGCGCGGCCCGCCCGTGTACGGCGAGCCGACCGACGGCGACTGGCGGGTCTGGGACGCCTCGCGGTCGAAGCTCGGCGCGATGCTCGAACTCGGGATGGAGACGGGCCTGGCGGGCGGCGAGTCGGTGCTGTATCTCGGCGCCGCGAACGGGACGACCGTAAGCCACGTCGCGGACTTCGCCGGCCCGACCTACGCGGTGGAGTTCTCCGCGCGGCCGGTCAGGGACCTGCTCGAGGCGGCCGACCCCCGCCCGAACCTCTTCCCGCTGCTGAAGGACGCGCGAAAGCCGGACACGTACTCCCACGTCGTCGAGTCCGGCCTGGACGTCCTCGTGCAGGACGTCGCGACGCGCGGCCAGGCGACCGTGGCGAACCGGAACGCGCGGTTCCTCGCCGACGACGGCCGGTTGCTGCTCGCGGTGAAAGCCCGGTCGGAGGACGTCGCCGCCCGCCCGGAGGCCGTGTTCGAGGAGGTTCGCGCCGACCTGTCCGACCGATACGAGGTCCTGGCGGAGACGCGGCTGGACCGCTTCCACGAGGACCACCTCGGCATCGTGGCCCGACCGCGGTAACTCGACTCGAACGCACCGTTTCTCACGTCTCGGCGTAGCGAGTCGCCGATCGCGTCGCCGGTCGAGCGCCGACCGTCCGTGGTCGACCGGTTCGTTGCTCGGCCTCTCGGCTACACGGACTACGGGTTCCGTCCTGCCCGCCGTCGATCCCGGAACCCTCTCCGTCCGTGCGCTCTGGTCCCGGTTTCGTATTTGAACGTTCGGCCGAGGCCCGCGACTCCCGATGCGGTCGGCATCGCTCGGCGTTCGAACGCGTCGGACGTGCACGCGAAGCGCACGACGGGAACCGGTATCCCGAGATATATACCACCCCGAGCCGAACCCCGGGCCGATGGAGACTGGTTCGCGGGAGTCGTTCACGCGGCTGGGTACCCTCGGGGTCGAGGAGGAGTTCTACATCGTCGACGACGCGGCGCGCCCCGTCTCGGGCATCGACGAACTCGTGTACGGCGACGCGGACCCGCCCGAACCGCTCGCCGGGCGCCTCGACCACGAACTGTTCAAGTTCACGATCGAGACCCAGACCCCGCTCGTCGAGGACCCGACGGCCGTCGACGACCACGTCACGGCGGTCCGCGACGCGCTCGTCGAGCACGCGACCGACCACGGCTACGGCATCGCCGCCGCGGGGCTCCACCCGGCCGCGAGGTGGCGCGAACTCGACCACGCGGAGAAGCCCCGCTACCGGTCCCAGCTCGACCGGATCCAGTACCCTCAACATCGCAACACGACCGCGGGCCTGCACGTCCACGTCGGCGTCGACGACGCGGACGAGGCCGTGTGGGTCGCGAACGAACTCCGGTGGTACCTCTCGCCGCTGCTCGCACTGTCGGCGAACTCGCCGTTCTGGAACGGCTTCGACACGGGGCTCGCGTCCGCGCGTGCGAAGATATTCGAAGCGCTGCCGAACACGGGCACCCCCACCAGGTTCGCCGACTTCGAGACGTTCGAGGCGTTCGAACGACGGATGGTCGAGCACGGCTCCATCGAGGACCGCGGGGAACTGTGGTACGACGTTCGACCCCACACCGAGCACGGGACCGTCGAGGTCAGGGCCCCGGACGGTCAGGCCGACCCCGACGTCGTGTGCGCGTTCGTGGAGTTCGTCCACGCGCTCGTGATCGACCTCGCGGAACGATACGAGGACGAACGAACCCCGAGCGACGCGGGGAGCGACGTCGGGGACGGCGGCCTCCGTCGGGAACTGCTCGACGAGAACAAGTGGCGGGCGATCCGCCGCGGGCACGACGCGTCGTTCGTCGACAGGGACGGCGAGTCCGTGATCGACCTCGCGGGGGCGATCGATCGGGAGTGCGACAGGTTGGGCGTCGACGGGGTTCGGGACCTTCTGGACCGCGAGTCCGGCGCGGAACGCCAGCGTCGGATCCACGAGACCGGGGGACTCGACGAGCTCTGCCGGTCGCTGCTGGTTTAGTCGTCGGGCGGGCGACGAGTTTTTGCGGTCGGAGTTCCGACCGGTCACCTAGAGATGGCTACCGACGACGACTCGGGGGACCGGGACCAGGGGCAGACCGGCGAACCGGACGACGGCGGAGGGGACGAGCCCCGTGGCGCCAGGGAACGACTCGAAGAGGGCGCGGGCGACGTCGCCGAGAGCTTCGACAAGCGTGCGGTCGATCTCCTGTCGTGGCTCCTCGACACGGAGACCCGCGCGAGGATCTACGTGTTCCTCCGGCAGCACCCGAACGCGACGAGCGACGAGGTGGCCGACGGAACCGGGCTCTACCCGAGTACGGTCCGGGAGGCGCTCGCCGAACTCCACGAGGACGGCACCGTGTCGCGACGGAAGCGGGAGGCGTCGGGCGCCGGAAACAACCCGTACGAGTACGAGGCGATCGCGCCGTCGAAGCTCGTGGAGGGCGTCGTCGAGCAGGTCCAGTCGGAGCTGAACACGGTGTTCAACCTCGACCGGCGCCTCGGCACGGACGCCAGCGACGAGACCGAGCCGGTGACCGTCTCGGTCGAGACCGACGACGACGCAGGGGAGGAATCCGTCGACGCGGCCGTCGACGCCCGCGGTGACGGATCCGACGACGAGAGCCCGAACGGCGCGTAGCGCCCCATTTATGGTCCGCGGGGGCGACCCGAGCGTATGAACGTCGCGCTGGGCGGGACATTCGACCCGATCCACGACGGACACCGCGTGCTGTTCGAGCGCGCGTTCGAACTGGGGGACGTGACGGTCGGGCTCACCTCCGACGAACTGGCGCCGAGGACCCGCCACGAGGACCGCTGGGTTCGACCGTTCGACGAACGGAAGCGCGACCTCGAGGCGGAACTCGAACCGCTCGCCGAGCAGTACGGCCGCCGGTTCGAGGTCCGCGAACTCACGGAGCCGACCGGCATCGCGACCGAACCCGAGTTCGACGCCCTCGTCGTCTCGCCCGAGACCAGGGACGGCGGCGAGCGCATCAACGACATCCGGACCGAGCGGGGCCACGACCCGCTCCGGATCGAGGTCGTCGAACACCTCGCCGCCGAGGACGGCGACCGCATCTCCTCGACCCGCATCGTGAGGGGCGAGATCGACGAACACGGGAACCTGACGCCCGAGCGCGAGGGGCGCGGCACCGCCCGTCCGGAGTAGCGTGGCCTCCGACGCCCCCGTCGGACGGATCGCGAGTCGGCCGCGTGCGGCGGGATTGCTCCTCGGCGGTGCCGGACTCGGACTGGTCGGATATCTGCTCGTGAGGCTGTCCGGAACCGACCCGGACAGCCTGCTCGCGTACGTCGGCGGGGCGTTCCTCGTCGTCGGTCAGCTCGCCGCCGTCGTCGGCCTGGTGGGCGTCGCGTGGCTGGTCCTCCGCGGGTGAAACCCGACCCCGTTCACCACGTCGGGGGCGTGAACCCCGCGTCCTCGAGGATGGGCTTCCAGTGCTGCTGGACCGAGAGCCGGGTCACGCCCATCGCGTCGGCGACGCTGGTCTGTGATCGCTCGTCGCCGGCGACGAGCGCCCCGGCGTACAGCGCCGCCGCCGCCATCGCGGGCTTCGACCGGTCGGCCTCGGGGACGTGCGAGAGGAACAGGTCCGTCGCGTTCGACCGCGCCTCGCCCGACAGGTCGAGCGACTCGGCCGCCCGCCTGAGGTCCCGCAGCCACTCCTCGTTCTCCACCTCGTCGCTCGCCCGGTACACTCCCGGCGGTTGGTCGCGCCCCTACTTAACGGCTCGGCGCCTCCGACAGGTTCTTACGGCGATTGGCGGTACGTGATGGCGAGCGCGGGTAGCCAAGCCAGGCCAACGGCGCAGCGCTTAGGACGCTGTCCCATAGGGGTCCGCCGGTTCGAATCCGGTCCCGCGCACTTCAGATGGAACGAGGACGTCGGCCCGTGGCCCGCTCACGGGTCCTCCCTACTCGTTCCACACCTTCCGGGGCATCGGGAGCCCCTCCCACAGCGCCGGATCGATCGGGTCGGCGACGTCCACGTCCAGTTCGTTCTCGAGTATCCACTCGAACTGTCGCACGTGTTGGCCCGTGTGCCACGTCGTCCGCTCGAAGAACTCGTGTTTCGTCGGCTGTCCCCAGAAGACGTCGGCGGTTTCCGACCACTCCGCCGTTCGTCCTGGCCCCTCGAACCAGTCCCGGAATCGACTCCGGACGGACCGCCCGTACGTCGAGAGCGCGACCGTCGAGTGGGGGTCCCAGTCGTGTTCCATCCGGGGGACGCCATCCATCGGGACGCCGGCCTCGTGCATGACGAACACGTCCGGGAGGCTGAAGACGTGCCGGACGAGTTCACCGTAACTCCGCGGCCTGTTCGGGATGTCGGTGTGTAGCTCCGCTTCCGGTACGCGTTCGAGGTACCGAAGCGTCGTCGAGAGCATGACGTCGAGCCGGTCGGACAGTTCCTCGACCGGCAACGGTTCGGCTTCGTGGTCGATTCCGACGAGGTCCGCGACCTTCGGGACGTCCTTTCCGTCCGCCCAGTCGTCGCCGACCCTGACGACCGGGACGTGCTCGGGGAGCCCGTGCTCGGCCATCTCCCCGATGATCTCCGGATCCGCACCCCTGACCCCTATCGGCGACGGGTCCGCCGGCTCATCCGCCGCGTCGTTCGATCCCACTACGTTGTGCGAGACGAACTCGACCCCGTTGCGTTCCAGGAACTCCTTGACTCGAAGACAACTCGTACAGCCAGTCGCCCAGTAGAGGTGCGTGTCTGGTGTGGACATGTCTCACGACCCGTTAACACGCGTTCCGGGGGTAAAGATACCGTGTCACGTGCCCAACTCCCGATCGCTCATCGACCGCTCTACGCGTCGTACCAGTCCGAGACGTGTCTCCCCCCGTCCGCACCCTGCAAGCCGGGCGCATGACGGGGTCGCAAGGACTTTGACGTGTCCCTTGTACCTATAACGAAATGTCTCCTCCCGCCGACCTGCTGTCCGACCTGGTGGCGGACGTCGACGAAACCTTCCTCTTCTCGCCGACCGGTTCCATGTACGACCGGTTCCTCGAGGCCGACGAGCCGGTCGTCGTGGTCGCCGCCGGAAACGAACACGACGCCGAGCGGTACGTCGAGTTGCCGCTCTCGTTCGAGAACGTCCGCGACCGGATCCGGTTCGGCGTCGAGGGCGCGATGGACAAGGACTACGTCGAGGACGGCGACACGGTCGCCTGCGCGGTGGGCGTCCTGGACGAGGCCATCGACGCCGTCATCCGGACGACCGTCTCCGCGTCGATGCACTCGGGCATCTACGACCTGTTCGCCAACTCGCGGGCGGACCCGAACGTCATCCGCGACGTGTTCGACGTCGCCATCGAACTCGGGAAGAAGGGCCAGAAGGGCAAGCCGGTCGGCGCGCTGTTCGTCGTCGGCGACGCGGGGAAGGTGATGAACAAGTCCCGCCCGCTCTCGTACAACCCGTTCGAGAAGTCCCACGTCCACGTCGGCGACCCCATCGTGAACGTGATGTTGAAGGAGTTCTCGCGGCTCGACGGCGCGTTCGTCATCAGCGACTCGGGCAAGATCGTCTCGGCGTACCGCTACCTCGAACCCGCCGCCGAGGGCGTCGACATCCCGAAGGGACTCGGCGCCCGGCACATGGCGGCGGGCGCCATCACCCGGGACACCAACAGCATCGCCATCGTGCTCTCGGAGTCCGACGGGCTGGTCCGGGCGTTCAAGGGCGGGAAACTGCTCCTCGAACTGGACCCGGAGGAGTACTGAGCCATGTCGGTCGCCGACGCCCCGCGGGTACTCGCGCAAGTGCCGCCGGACGGGACCGATCGGATGATCGACGCGGTCCCGGCGCGCGTCTGGCTCGCGGTCGGGGTTCTCGCGCTGGGCGCAGTGCTCAGCTACCTCGTCATCGCCGTGAACCGGCGGATCCTCCAGGGCGCCGGCGTCCCGGAGGCGATCGAGGGCACCGCCTTCGAGCGGACCGCGAGGGAGTTCGGCACCACGACGGTCACCATCATCGCCCGACTCACCGGCTACTTCATCTTCATCCTCTCGGTGCTGGTCGCGCTGACGGTCGCGGACGTGAGCTTCATCTCGGAGTTCTGGAACCGCGTCGCCGTCTTCCTCCCGCGGCTGTTCATCGCGGCGCTCGTGCTCATCGTCGGCGTCGTCGTCGGCGACAAGGCGGAACTGTTCGTCGAGGAGCGACTCCGCGGCGTGAAGCTCCCGCAGACGAGCGTCCTCCCGCTGGCCGCCAAGTACAGCGTCTTCTACATCGCCGCCCTCGTCGCGCTCGGCCAGATCAACGTCGACACGGGCGCGCTCGTCGTGCTACTGGGCACGTACGCGCTCGCCGTGGTCCTGTTCTCGGCGCTCGCGTTCCGCGACCTGCTCGCCTCCGGGGCGGCCGGCCTGTTCCTCCTCTTGAACCAGCCGTACGGCATCGGGGACCGCGTCCGCATCGGGGACACCGAGGGGATCGTCCAGGAGGTCGACGTGTTCGTCACGCACGTCGAGACCGACGGCGAGGAGTACGTCGTCCCGAACCGCCGGGCGCTCACGGACGGCATCGTCCGCGTCAGGGACCAGTAACCCGACCGACGCCGCCCGTCGAGGGTCCCGGTCGCTCGCGTCCGGACCCCGTTTCCGGTCGCCGTCCCCGGCCGCTACTCCCGTACAACCGGTTCCGCCGGCACGCCCGCGACCGTCTCGCCGGGCGGTACGTCGTCGGCGACCAGCGAGTTCGCGGCGACCTGCGCGTCCGCGCCGACGTGCACGCCGGGGAGGATCACCGCCCCGGCGCCGATCATCGCCCGTTCGCCGACGACGACGTCGCCGACGCGGTACTCGTCCTGCAGGAACTCGTGACAGAGGATGGTCGCGTCGTAGCCGACGATGGCGTTCTCCCTCAGCGTGATCCGCTCGGGCCAGAAGACGTCGGGGGTCGCCTCCAGCCCCCACGAGACGTTCTCCTCGACCGTGGCGCCGAGGCGCCGGAGCAGCCAGTTCTTCCGGCGAAGGCTCCCCGACGTCCTGATGAGCCAGGTGAGGACGTAGTTCGACGCGACGCGGGGGTACGACTTCGCCTCGGTCCAGTGCCACAGCGAGTTGCGCGGCCCGGGCGTCGCGTGCCGCTCCAGCCTCCCGAACCGGTCCGGCCGGTCCCCGTCGGAATCGCCGTCACTGGCCGGTTCGGCGCCCGGCGGACCCCTCGCGGATTCGCCGTCGACCGCCTCCCCGCCTGTGCCGGCGCCGTCGGTCACGTCCTCGCCCGGTTCGCCGCCGGCCGCGTCCCCGTCGTCCGTCACGGTACCCCCTCGGGGCGACGCCGACATGAATCCTGCCGTCGTCCGTTCGGACTCGGCTTCGGCGTCGGGCCGCTCTCGACGCCGCCGTCGGACCGACCGAAGGCTCCGCCGCCGACCGCGGTTTCGGTTCTGATACCCGCGGCCGAACGTTTTTCCGCGGCATCCGGGACGTATCGGCGATGCCAGACAGACGACTCCAGGCCCGGATGCTGGTCTCCGGCGCGATCCTGTTCGGATTCTACGTCCTGCTCGCGAAGTTCGTGCTCGTCCCCCTGTTCGGACTGGGCGTCGCCGTCGCGGGAAGCGGCCTCCTCGTCGTCGGCCAGTACGTCCTCGGGAAGAAACTCGCCCTCTGGCGTGTCGATGCGAGGGAACTCTCCCGCGAGGAGTACCCCGAGGTGTACGATCGGTTCGAGCGACTCTGTGCCGACCGGGAGTTCCCCCGACCGGAACTGCTGGTCGGCGAGATGGGCACGCCCAACGCGTTCGCCGTCGGCCGGCGGGGCGCCGGCGTGGTCGTCGTCAGCGAACTCATGCTCGAACTGCTCGACCCCGACGAGGTGGAGGCGGTGCTCGCACACGAACTGGCCCACGTCGACAACCGCGACGTCGTGATGCTGCTGCTCGGCCAGTCGGTCGCGACGCTGGTCGGACTCACCGTCTTCTTCGTCGTGGACCTGCTCGCCGACGAGGTGCCGGGCGGGTTCCTCGTCGCGTGGGTCGTCTCCGTGCTCGCCCAGCTGCTCGTGATGACCTTCGTCTTCGCGATCTCGCGCTACCGGGAGTTCGTCGCCGACCGCGAGGCCGCCGAGGCGACCGACCCCGCGACGATGGCGTCGGCGCTCGCGACCATCGAGGCGGTCGGGACCCACGAGCGGGCGGCCGACGTCGACGACTCGGTCGCAGCGCTGTGCATCTTCGGCGGGAAGCGAGGGCTCCTCGCGGCGCTGTTCTCGACGCACCCGTCGACCGAGAAGCGGATCGCGAAACTCGACGCGATGATGGACTGACCCCGACCCGACCGACGGCCTCCCTTACTCGCCGCGCAGTTCTTCCGTGTGGTCGATCCGCCGCCGGACCAGGTCGGCGGTCCCGATGTCGTGTCTGACGTGGAACCCCTCGCCCGCGGCCGCCAGCGCCGACTCCGCCTCCTCCTCGGCCGCCGCGATGGAGTCGCCGCGGCCGACGACCGCGAACGAGCGCGACGTCGTCGTGTACAGGCCGTCGTCGCGCTCGTCGACGCTGGCGTAGAAGAGGAGCGCCTCCCCCGCCGCCTCCTCGTCGACCTCGATGCGCGCGCCCGCCTCCGGGTCGGTCGGGTAGCCGGCCGGGACGGCGTACTTGCAGACGGTCGCCTCGCCGGAGAACGAAAGCTCCGGGAGCGGGTCGCCGTCGCGCGCCGCGGTCAGCACGTCGAGGAACGGCGTCTCGAGGGCGGGCAGCGTGTTCGTCGCCTCCGGGTCGCCGAAGCGGGCGTTGAACTCGACGACCTTCGGCCCGTCCGCGCCGAGCATGAACTGCCCGTAGAGGACGCCCTTGTAGTCGGGGAGGGCGTCGACGACCGCCTCGAGCACCGCGACCGCGTCCCCGTAGTCGGACTCGGTCATGAACGGGAGCGTCCGGCCGGTGTCGGAGTAGCTCCCCATCCCGCCGGTGTTCGGCCCCTCGTCGCCCTCGTAGGCCCGCTTGTGGTCCTGGACCGCGGGGGTGACGCGTAACTCGCCGTTCGCCACGAACGCCTGCACCGTGAACTCCTCGCCGATCAGGCGCTCCTCCACCACCCACTGGTCGTGGTCGCTCCCCCGAACGTACTCGGCCGCCTCCCCGTGGGTCACCTGGTCGCCCGTGACGCGGACGCCCTTGCCGCCGGTGAGCCCGATCGGTTTCACCGCGACGTCGTCCCCGGCTTCGCCGACCTCCTCGACGTACGCGGCCGCGGCCCCGGCGTCCTCGAACGTCTCGAAGCCGGGACAGCCTGGGATCGACTCCCCGCGCATGAACCGGCGCTGGAACGCCTTGTCGGTCTCCAGTCGCGCCTCGGCGGCCCGAGGGCCGAACGTGTAGACCCCCGCGTCGTCCAGCGCGTCCGCCACGCCCGCTTCGAGGGCGGACTCCGGGCCGACGACCGCCAGGTCGGCGCCGACCTGCCCGGCGTACGAGACGATGCCGTCGGCGTCGCGCTCGCCCGCCGTCTCGAAGCCGTCCGCCAGGGCGGCGATGCCGGGGTTGCGGTTGCTCGCGCACGCGAAGAGGTTGCAGTCGTCGGCCAGCGCGCGGGCGATGGCGTGCTCCCTGCCGCCGCCGCCCACGAGCAGCACCGTCTCGGTCATGGTCGGAGTCGGTACGCACAGGGGTGTAAAACTTGCTCTCCGACCCGCGTTATGTGTGCACGTTGATGTGGTGGACGTGGTCCGCTCGCGCGGACGCTCGGGTCACGCTCGACCGCCGCCCGCCAACCGTTCGCCCGCCAACCGTCCGATCGACTGCCTACCGTCCGACCGACGACCGCGACCACCCGACCGCCCATCTTTTCCGCTGGGCGCCCGACCTAGCCGACATGACCGATCCGACGGCGCGGAACAGGCTGGACGAGGAGGCCAGCCCGTACCTCCGCCAGCACGCCGACAACCCCGTCAACTGGCAGCCGTGGGACGAGGCGGCCCTCGAGGCCGCGCGGGAGCGTGACGTCCCGCTGTTCCTCTCGGTCGGCTACTCCGCTTGCCACTGGTGTCACGTGATGGAGGAGGAGTCGTTCGAGGACGACGCCGTCGCCGAGGTGCTGAACGACTCGTTCGTCCCCGTGAAGGTGGACCGCGAGGAGCGCCCCGACCTCGACCGGGTGTACCAGACGGTCTGCCAGCTGGTGAGCGGCCGCGGCGGCTGGCCGCTCTCCGTCTGGCTCACGCCCGAGGGGGAGCCGTTCTACGTCGGGACGTACTTCCCGAGGGAGGGCCGGCGGGGGATGCCCGGCTTCCTCGACGTCTGCCGGAACGTCGCCGACTCGTGGGCCGACCCGGAGCAGCGCGCCGAGATGGAGAACCGGGCCGAGCAGTGGACCGCAGCCGTGACCGACGAACTGGAGGAGACGGGGTCCGCGGACGAACCCGCGGGCGTCGAGACCGCCGACGGCGCGGACGCGACGCCGGACGGAACTGACCCCGGAACTCCGCCCGGGGACGAACTCCTCGACGACGCGACGACCGCGGCGGTTCGGAGCGCCGACCCCGAACACGGCGGGTTCGGTCACGGGGGCCCGAAGTTCCCGCAGCCGGAACGGATCGACCTCCTCCTGCGTTCGTCCGCGCGCTCGGGCCGCGAGGAGCCGCTCGACGCGGCGCTCCGGGCGCTCGACGCGATGGCGAACGGCGGGCTCTACGACCACGTCGGCGGCGGCTTCCACCGCTACTGCACCGATCGCGAGTGGGTCGTCCCCCACTTCGAGAAGATGCTGTACGACAACGCGGAGCTCCCGCGGGTCTACCTCGACGCCTACCGGCTCACCGGCCGAACCCGGTACGCCGTCGTCGCCCAGGAGACGCTCGCGTTCGTGTCGCGGGAGCTCACCCACCCCGACGGCGGGTTCTACGCCACGCTCGACGCGGACTCCGGGGAGGGCGAGGGTGCCTACTACGTCTGGACGCCCGACGCCGTCCGCGAGGCAGTCGACGACGACCTCACGGCGGACCTGCTGTGTGACCGCTACGGCGTGAGCCGGTCCGGGAACTTCGAGGGCGGACGGTCCGTGCTCACGGTCTCGACCGACGTCGAGACGCTGGCCGCCGAGTACGACCTCGACGAGGACGAGGTACGCGGCCGGCTGACGGACGGTCGGCTCGACATGCTCGAGGCGCGTTCCGAGCGGGAGCGCCCCCCGCGGGACGAGAAGGTGCTCCCCGGGTGGAACGGGCTGATGATCTCGGCGTTCGCCGCGGGCGGGTGGGCGCTCGGCGAGGGGCTCGCGACGCACGCGACGGACGCGCTCTCGTTCGTCCGCGAGCACCTCTGGGACGGCGAGCGGCTCTCCCGGCGGTACATCGATGGGGACGTGAAGGGCCAGGGGTACCTCGAGGACTACGCGTTCCTCGCCCGGGGCGCGTTCGACACCTACGGGCTGACCGGCGACGTGACGCACCTCTCGTTCGCGCTCGATCTCGCGCGAGTGATCCGCGAGGCGTTCTACGACGCCGACGCGGGCACCGTCTACGCGACGCCGGCAGACGGCGAGGAGCTGGTGGCGCGACCCCAGGAGCCGACGGACCAGTCGACGCCCTCCAGCCTCGGCGTGGCGACGTCGCTGCTGCTCGACCTCCACGGGTTCGCCCCCGACGAGGGGTTCGAGGACGTCGCGGCCGACGTGCTCGCGACCTACGACTCGCGGGTCCGCGCGAGTCCGCTCGAACACGCGACCCTCGCGATGACGGCCGCCAAGCGTGCCCGGGGTCCGCTCGAACTGACGCTCGCCGCCGACGAACTGCCGGCCGAGTGGCGCGACACCGTCGGGGGTCGCTACCTCCCGGGGGCGGTCGTCGCCCCCAGGCCCGCCGACGAGGCGGGGCTCGACGGCTGGCTCGGCGAGCTAGGGCTGTCGGAGGCGCCGCCGGTGTGGGCGAACCGCGGCGCCCGCGACGGCGAGCCGACCGCGTACGTCTGCGAGAACTACACGTGCTCGCCGCCGAACCACGAGCTGCGGGCGGCCCTCGAATGGGCGAGCGAGCGGGAGGAGTGACCCGCACGCGGCTCGACCGGGGGACGGGCCCCCACCGACGCCGAGCTACGGGGTGAGACGGCCGCTCGCACCCGTACGACGGCCACTTCGTGATGTTTAAGTAGGGTTCCCGTCTTGTACCGAACGGAGATACTGCAGGGGTGATCGGACCCCGAGTCCCGGGCGCGGACGCTCGAAGGGCGACGATACTGAACGCAGGTGTTGCGGTAGCCAAGCCTGGCCCAAGGCGCTGGGTTGCTAACTCAGTGGCGCAAGCCTCCGGGGTTCGAATCCCCGCCGCAACGCTGTCCAGCCACCAAAAAGACATGAGTGCAGAAGAACCAGAGGACGCGTCAGACGGCGAGGAGGAGGAGGACCTCCAGTACTTCGTCCGGATCGGCCAGACCGACCTGGACGGGACCAAGTCCGTCGAACGCAGCCTCACGGAGATGAAGGGTATCGGCCAGCGGACGGCGCGACTCGTCGCCGAGACCGCCGACGTGGACCGTACGGCCACGTTCGGACTGCTCGGCGAGGAGGAGATCGACGGCGTCGTCGACGTCGTCGAGAACCTCGAGGACCACGTCCCGTCGTGGATGGTCAACCGGCAGAAGGACTTCTTCACCGGCGAGACCACCCACAGGACGGGCGGTGACCTCCAGGAGAAGCGTCGCCACGACATCAACCGCATGAAGATGATCGACTCCTACAAGGGAGTCCGACACAAGCGCGGACAGAAGGTCCGCGGTCAGCGGACCAAGTCCACGGGGCGGTCCGAGGGCACCATCGGCGTCAACGTCGAGGAGATCCGCGAGGAGGCGGCCGAGGAGGCCGCCGCCGAGGAAGAGGAGGGTGACCTCGAATGACGACCGGCAACTCCACCAAGCGATACGAGACGCCGAACCACCCGTACCAGGGCGAGCGCATCGCACAGGAGTCGGACCTGCTCGGTCGCTACGGCCTGAAGAACAAGGAGGAACTCTGGCGCGCGCAGTCGGAACTGCGCGACTACCGCCGCGAGGCCCGGCGCCTCATCGGCGACGCGCAGGGCGACGTCGAGGTCGCGGGCGAGGCCGGCGAGGAGTTCGTCGACCGCCTGCGCCGCTACGGCATCCTGAGCGAGAACGACGGGATCACCGAGGTGCTGTCGCTCGACGTCACCGACGTGCTCGAGCGCCGCCTCCAGACGGTCGCCTACCGCAAGGGCGTCGGCCACACGCCCAAGCAGGCGCGCCAGTTCATCGTCCACGGCCACGTGACCGTCGACGACGCGCGCGTCACGCGGCCGTCCTACCAGGTACCGACCGCCGAGGAGGACTTCGTCTCCTTCGACGAGACGAGCCCCCTCGCGGACGAACTCCACCCCGAACGCGCGGAGGGTCAGTAAATGAGCGAATCAGAGAACACGCCACAGGGCGAGGGCACGTGGGCCATCGCCAACGTCTTCGCATCGTTCAACAACACGCTCATCACCGTCACGGACGTCACGGGTGCCGAGACGCTCGTGAAGTCCTCCGGCGGCGCCGTCGTGAAGCAGAACCGCGACGAGGCGTCGCCGTACGCCGCGATGCAGATGGCCGAGGGGGTCGCCGAGGACCTGCTCGCCCAGGGCATCGAGGGCGTCCACGTCCGCGTGCGCGGCCCCGGCGGGAACGCACAGAAGTCCCCCGGGCCGGGCTCGCAGGCGACCATCCGGGCGCTCGCGCGCGCCGGGCTTGAGATCGGCCGCATCGAGGACGTGACTCCCATCCCGCACGACGGCACGCGGGCGCCGAAGAAGAACCGGCTGTAACCCACCATGGCAGACGAATTCGACGTGGAGGTAGTCGCCCGGGACGACCGCTCGGCGAGCCTGCTCGTGCGGGGGCTCACGCCCGCCGTCGCGAACGGCATCCGGCGGAGCGTCCTCGCGGAAGTGCCGACGTTCTCCATCGACACCGTCCGGTTCGTGGAGAACACGTCGGTGATGTTCGACGAGATGGTGGCGCTCCGGCTCGGGCTCGTCCCGCTGACGACGCCGCTCGACGACTACGAGATCGGTGAAACCGTCACCGTCGCGCTCGACGTCGAGGGACCGGCGACGGCTTACTCGGGCGACATCGAGACGTCCGACGAGCGCGTCGTGCCCGCCGACGAGAACGTCCCCATCATCGAACTGAAGGACGGCCAGCGCCTCGAGTTCGAGGCCGACGCCGTCCTCGACACGGGGAAGAACCACGCCAAGCATCAGGCGGGCGTGGGCATCGGCTACCGCCACCTGCAGCGGGTGGAGGTCGTCGGCGACGCCGGCGAGTTCGAGGACGAGGAGCCCCGCATCCTCCGCGGCGTCATCGAGACGGAGGACGGCGAGTACGTCCACACGGACGAGTTCGACGCCGACCTCACGAACCGCTACCCCGGCAAGGAACTGGAGGTGACCGACGTCCCCGACGCGTTCGTCTTCAACGTGGAGTCGGACGGCTCCCAGGACGTCGACGAACTGATCCTCCGCGCGGTCGAGTCGCTGCAGGACCGCGCGGACGAACTGGCAACGAAGGTCGCAGTCTGAGACGACCATGTCCGCATCCCCCACACGAACGGCGTTCGCCCCCGCCACGAGCGACGCGTCGGCGACCGCCGTCGCCGCGCCGTCGACGGGTGGGACCGAAAGCCGTTTAACCGGGGATGCGGTACGACGGAGTGCCAGCAGGGATAGCCAAGTCAGGCCAACGGCGCAGCGTTCAGGGCGCTGTCCTGTAGAGGTCCGCAGGTTCAAATCCTGCTCCCTGCACTGTCACTCCGATTCTCTCGCGGCTCCGACGTGGGACCGTCGCTCCGGGACGGAGTCGACCCCCCGCGGAGCCACCACACTCCACTACGGAGGTTCACTATGAGTAGTAGCAAGACCAATCCGAGACTTCAGAACCTCATCGCCGAACTGAAGTCGGTCGCGCGCTCGTCCGACGCAGCCGTCTGGCAGGACGTCGCCGACCGGCTCGAAAAGCCGCGGCGCACGCACGCGGAGGTCAACCTCGGCCGCATCGAGCGGTACGCGAACGAGGACGAGACCGTCGTCGTGCCGGGCAAGGTGCTCGGCTCGGGCGTGCTCCGCAAGGACGTCACCGTCGCCGCCGTCGACTTCTCCGGCACCGCCGAGACGAAGATCGACCAGGCCGGCCGGGCGATGACGCTAGAGGAAGCGCTGTCGAACAACCCCAGCGGATCCGACGTACGGGTGATCCGATAATGAGCCTCGCCGAGTTCGACGCCGACGTCGTCGTCGACGCGCGGGACTGCATCATGGGTCGGGTCGCCTCCGAGGTCGCCCAGCGCGCGCTCGCCGGCGAGCGCGTCGCCGTGGTGAACGCCGAGCGGGCGGTCATCACCGGCAACACGGAGGCCACGATGGAGACGTACCGCAAGCGCGCGGAGATCGGCTCCGATCGCGGCCCGAACTACCCGAAGCGGCCGGACCGCATCTTCAAGCGGTCCATCCGCGGGATGGTCCCGTACAAGAAGCCGCGCGGCCGCGAGGCGTTCGAGAACGTCCGCGTGTACGTGGGCAACCCCTTCGAGAAGGGGGCGGCGACCGTGTCGCCCCGCGGCGACGGCGAGGCCGTCGAGGCCGAGATCCTGGAGGGGACCTCGCTGGACCGCCTGTCGAACATCAAGTTCACGACCCTCGGTGAGATCTCCGAGGCACTTGGAGCCAAGGTCACATGGTAACGAACACGTCAGGGAAGAAGAAGACGGCCGTCGCCCGCGCCACGGTGCGCGAGGGCGAGGGTCGCGTCCGCATCGACTCCGAGCCAGTCGAGCTCGCCGAGCCGGAGCAGTCCCGCCTCAAGATGCTGGAGCCGTTCCGCATCGCGGGCGAGGACCTCCGATCGCGAGTCGACATCGACGTAACCGTCAACGGCGGCGGCTACGCCGGGCAGGCCGACGCCGCCCGCACCGCCATCGCGCGGGGGCTCGTCGAGTTCCTCAACGACGCCGAACTCCGCGACGCGTTCATGGAGTTCGACCGCTCGCTGCTCGTGAACGACTCGCGACAGTCCGAGCCGAAGAAGTGGGGCGGGCCCGGCGCGCGTGCCCGCTACCAGAAGTCGTACCGCTGAGGTGGTCCAGCCATGATGATTCCAGTCCGGTGTTTCACGTGCGGCACGGTCATCGGTGAACACTGGGAGGAGTTCAAGGCCCGCGCCCGCGAGGGCGAGGAGGACCCCGGCGAGGTGCTCGACGACCTCGGGGTCGACCGGCACTGCTGCCGCCGGATGATGATCTCGCACACCGACCTGGTGGACGTCGTCTCCCCCTACCAATGAGCGGGAACAGCCCGATCACCCGGTACAACCGGTACGAGAAGGCCCGCATCCTCGGGGCGCGCGCCCTGCAGCTCGCGTACGGCGCGCCGGTGCTCATCGAGAGCGACCAGTCCGAGCCGATCCTCATTGCGGCCGAGGAGTACGACGCGGGGGTCCTGCCGTTCACGGTCAGGCGGGAGGGGAAATGACGCTGATCGCCTCGGTGTCGCTCCGGCGCGTGCTCGACTCGCGGGGGAACCCGACCGTCGAGGCCGACGTGCTCACCGAGTCGGGCGGCTTCGGCCGCGCGGCGGCGCCGTCCGGGGCGAGCACCGGCGAGTACGAGGCGATCGAACTCCCGCCCGGGGAGGCGATCGCCGCGGCCCGCCAGCACGCGGTCCCCCGGCTCGTGGACTCGGTCCACGCCGGCAACCAGCGCGACGTGGACGCCGCCCTGCACGGCGCCGACGGCACCGACGACTTCTCCGAGATCGGCGCCAACAGCGCCGTCGCCGTCTCGATGGCGGCCGCGAAGGCGGGCGCCGACGTGCTCGGCGCCCCGCTGTTCCAGCACCTCGGGGGGACGTTCCGCGACGCCGACCGCTCGTTCCCGGTCCCGCTCGGCAACGTCGTCGGCGGCGGCGAGCACGCCAAGGAGGCGACCCACATCCAGGAGTTCCTCGCCGCGCCGGTCGGCGCGCCGTCGGTCTCCGAGGCCGCCTTCGCGAACGCCGCCGTCCACGAGGCCGTGGGCGACCTGCTCGACGAGCGGGGCGTCCCGGCCGGCAAGGGCGACGAGGGCGCCTGGGCGCCCGGGATCGACGACGCCGAGGCGTTCGAACTCGTCGAGGAGGCGACCGACCGCGTCGCCGACGAGGTGGGCTTCGAGGTCCGCTTCGGGCTCGACGTGGCCGCCTCGGAGCTGTGGGACGCCGACGCCGGCGTCTACCGCTACGGCGACCGCGAGCGGACGCCCGACGAGCAGATCGACTACGTCGCCGACCTCGTCGACGAGTACGACCTCGCCTACGTCGAGGACCCGCTGGAGGAGGACGACTTCGACGGCTTCGCGGAGCTGACCGAACGGGTGGGCGACCGCACGCTGATCTGTGGCGACGACCTGTTCGTCACCAACGTCGAGCGGCTGGAGCGCGGCATCGACGTCGGCGCGGGCAACAGCATCCTGATCAAGCCGAACCAGATCGGGACGCTGTCGGACGCGTTCGACGCCGTCGAACTGGCCCAGCGGAACGGGCTGGACGCCGTCGTCTCCCACCGCTCGGGCGAGACCGAGGATACGACCATCGCACACCTCGCCGTCGCCACGGACGTCCCGTTCATCAAGACGGGGGCCGTGGGCGGCGAGCGAACCGCCAAGCTGAACGAACTCATCCGCATCGCGGAGGAGGCAGTATGAGCGAAAGCGAAAACGACACAGACGAGGCGCCGGCCGAGGAGGAGGTCGAGGAGACCGAGCCCGCGGCCGAGGAGGCGCCCCAGACTGACGCACAGCCGGACGAGGCGGCCGAGTCCGCCGACTCCGAGGGAGCCGCGGGGGCCGAGGACGAGGCCGAGGAGGCCGCGTCCCCCTTCGACGAGGACGTCATGCCCGACGAGGAGGCCGACCTCCTCATCCCGGTCGAGGACTACCTCTCTGCCGGCGTCCACATCGGCACCCAGCAGAAGACGAAGGACATGGAGCGGTTCATCCACCGCGTCCGCGACGACGGCCTCTACGTGCTCGACGTGAGCCAGACGGACGGCCGGATCCGGACCGCGGCGGACTTCCTCGCCAACTACGACCCCGAGCAGGTGCTCGTCACCTCCTCGCGGCAGTACGGCCGGTTCCCGGCCGAGAAGTTCGCCGACGCGATCGGGGCGCGCGCCCGCACCGGGCGATTCATCCCGGGCACGCTGACGAACCCCCAGTACGCCGGCTACATCGAGCCGGACGTCGTGGTCGTCACCGACCCGATCGGCGACGCGCAGGCGGTCAAGGAGGCCATCACGGTCGGCATCCCCGTCATCGCCATGTGCGACTCGAACAACCAGCTCAGCAACGTCGACCTGGTCGTCCCGACCAACAACAAGGGTCGCCGCGCGCTGTCGGTCGTCTACTGGCTGCTCGCCAACGAGACGCTCGACCGCCGCGGCGCCGAGCCGACCTACGCCCTCGAGGACTTCGAGGCCGAACTGTAGCCGGCGTTCGAACTTTTCGTTTCGGTCGATCCGGCCCTCCGAGCGGAGCGGCCGCTCGCGGAATCGGGGTCCATCGTCCGCGACCGGACCGGCGTCGACCGGGACCGATCGGGAAAACCGCCCGGCGAGCGACTACTCGGCGAGCGTCTGTTCGGCCGAGCGCCGGTCGGAGGCCGACAGCTCGGCGTTCGATACCGTCTCGCCCTCGCCGACGCGGACGACCGCATCGGCGCCCGCGAAGCCGAGCACGCGCTCCCACTCGGCGAGCGCCGAGAGCGCCCCGTCGTCGGCCGCCGAGAACTCGCGCGCGTCGACGACGACCGAGAACCCGGGGTCGCAGTGCTCGGCGGCGTGGCGAGCCTGCGCCATCGCGGCGACGACCGCCGCCGTCGTGAACGACCCCGAGAGCGTGAGATAGAGCCGGTTCCCGTCGGGGTCACGGTTCACTTCGGGGCCGGGGCCAGAGTGGGTCGTCGAACTCATCGCTTTCGACAGGGCACGGGAGGAACATAATTCCACCGCCCCGTTATCCGACGGGATAACTGGATTATTTAACCAGTCGCCTACGGGTAGGACTCCCTTACCGGTCGAACGGGTACCGGCCGCTGGAGGTTGGTGACCACGTGGAGACCGGTACGGGCCGCGGGCCGATTCGAAACGTGGAACTAGAACGCCGCTCGGTGGGCCCTACCCGGCGATCACGGCGCCGACGGGCGCCGAGCGACCCTCCGACGCCCCGAGGGCGTCGACCTCTTTCCCCGCTCGGCGCCCGTGACGGACCGCGGGCGACCGACTGTCACACGCGTGGTGGCCGGGTCGCGCCACAGTAGGGGACACCGCCCGTCTCTAGCTTAAACCTACCGGTGCGGTATCAGCAGGAAAGTACGACGCCCGCCGGGCCGGCCCGCCGTCGAGTCGCAACTTCTGTTACCCCTCCCCGGGAGTAGGGGGTATGACCACCTGCAGCGCGCCGGGGAAGGTGTACCTCTTCGGCGAACACGCCGTCGTGTACGGCGAACCCGCGATCCCGTGTGCGATCGAACGACGGGCGCGGGTCACGGCCGAGCCCCGGAACGACGGTCGGGTCAGGGTGGAGGCGAACGACCTCTCGCTGGACGGGTTCACCGTCAGCTGGGGCGACTCGGTCGAGGACCGTCCCGACATCGACGTGCCGACCCAGCTCGTGGAAGCCGGCATGGGTTACGTCGACGAGGCGGTCGGGCAGGCCCGCGACGCGGCGGACGCCCCGGACGCCGGCTTCGACATCACCATCGAGTCGGACATCCCGCTCGGCGCCGGACTCGGCTCCTCGGCGGCGGTCGTCGTCGCCGGCATCGACGCGGGGACCCGATCGCTCGGCGTCGAACTGCCGCCCGGGGAGGTCGCGGACAGGGCCTACCGGGCGGAGTACGCGGTCCAGGACGGGCAGGCGTCCCGCGCGGACACGTTCTGCTCCGCGATGGGCGGGGCCGTCCGCGTCGAGGGGGAGGACCGCCGGACGATCGACGCGCCGGAACTCCCGTTCGTCGTCGGCTACGACGGCGGCGCGGGCGACACGGGCGAACTCGTCTCCGGCGTGCGCGCGCTCCGGGAGGAGTACGGGTTCGCGGCGGACACGGTGACCGCCATCGGCGACGTGGTGCGGCGCGGCACGGAGGTGCTCCGGGGGGCCGACCCCTCGGGCGAACCGGCGCCCGACCTGCTCGCGGAACTGGGTCGGCTGATGGACTTCGACCACGGGCTCCTCTCGGCGCTGGGCGTCTCCTCGCGCTCGCTCGACGCGATGGTCTGGGCCGCGCGCGAGGCCGACGCCTACGGCGCGAAGCTGACCGGCGCCGGGGGCGGCGGCTGCATCGTCGCCCTGGACGACACCGGGGGGACCGAGACAGCGCTCGACTACACCCCCGGCTGCGAGGCGACGTTCCGGGCGGAACTGGCCGCGGACGGCGTGCGGGTGGAGGAGTCGTGACCTCCTCTTCGCGAGCGGAGCGAGCGACTGGCAGGGAACGGAGGGAACCGGAATGACGGTGGTCCTGAAGCTCGGCGGCTCGGTGATCACCGAGAAGGACGAACCGGAGACGCTCGACGGCCGGACGCTCACGGACCTCGCGGACGCCATCGCCGAGGCCGACCTCGCGGGGCTCGTCCTCGTCCACGGCGGCGGATCGTTCGGCCACCACCACGCGGCCGCCCACGGCGTCTCGACGACCGAGGGGACCCGCGACGCCCGCGCGGCGATGGACGTCCACGGCGCGATGACGACGCTCAACCGGTTCGTCCTCTCCCGGCTCCACGAGCGGGACGTGTCGGCGCTGCCGGTCCACCCGCTCTCGGCGGCCGCACGCGACGCGGCCGGCGACCTGTCGATGCCGACCGCACAGGTGGCGACGATGCTCGGGGAGGGGTTCGTCCCCGTCCTCCACGGCGACGGCGTCGTTCACGCCGGGGAGGGGGTGACGGTGCTGTCGGGGGACGAACTCGTGGCCCACCTCGCGCGGGAACTCGACGCGGACCGGGTCGGCGTCTGCTCGACCGTCCCGGGCGTGCTCGACGCGGACGGGGAGGTGATCCCCGGGATCGACTCGTTCGAGGCGGTCGCGGACCTGCTCGGCGGGAGCGACGCGACGGACGTGAGCGGCGGGATGGCCGGGAAGGTGCGGGAACTGCTCGCGCTCGACGCGCCGGCGCACGTCTTCGGCCCGGACGCGCTCGGCGAGTTCCTCGCGGGCGGGAGCCCGGGCACCCGGATCGGGTGAGGGGCCCCGGATACGGGGGATCGGCACCACCGCGGCGGCCACGGCGCGGCAGCGCGGCCCGGTTACGCGAACGCCCGCCGGAGCCCCGCCCGGAGCGCGCGCCGCTTCACGAGCAGGAACGCGAGCAGGACGAGCGAGAACCCCGTGACGGTGTCGGGCGATAGCGTCTCGTCGAGCACCAGCCAGCCGAACGCGGCCGCGAACGGCGGGATGGCGTACTCCAGCAGCCCAGCCTGGATCGGTCCGAGCCGGTCGAGCAGCCGGAAGTACAGCAGGAACCCGCCCGCGCCGGGGACGACGGCGAGGTAGACGAGCCAGCCCACCCCCGCGGCCGTGGCGGTCGCGTCCGCGACGCCCTGGCCGAGCGCGAGCGCGGCGAGGTGCAACGAGAGCGCCCCCACGAGCGCCATCCACGCCTGGGTCGCCAGCGGATGGAGCGTCGCGGCGTCCTCGCGGGTCGTCACCGCCCCGAGCACCCACGCGACCGCGGAGCCGAACACGAACAGCGCGCCCGCGTTCGCCGCCAGGTTTCGGGGGTCCGGCCGCGCGATGACGAGCAGGCCGCCGAAGCCGACGATGACGCCGACGGCACCGAGCGCGTCCAGTCGCTCGTCGGGTCTGAGCACCCGCGTCGCCACCGGCGTCAGCACGGGGATGAGCCCGACGAGCGTCGCCGCGACCGCGCTCGTGACGTACACCTGCCCGCTGAACAGCAGCGCGTGGTGGGCGCCGATGCTGAACAGCCCGCCGGTGGCGATGGGTCGGAGATCGCCCGCCCCCGCCGGCCGGATCGGGCGGCCGCTCGCGACCGCGACGACGAACAGGAGCCCCGCGGCGAGGTCGAACCGGAGCGCGGCGAGAAACACCGGCGGGAAGTCGGCGAGCGCCGCCTTCGTCGCCACGAACGCGGTCCCCCAGACGGCCGCGAGGGCGAGAAATCCCGCCGCGTCCCGCGTCCCCCTCACACCTCGAACCGGAGGCCGTCGCGCGCGACGCGAACGTCGCCGTCGAATCGGTTGCGGACGCTCTCGATCATCTCCTCGTGGCGACCCTCCGTGTGCGGGTACTGGTGGGTCAGGTACACCCGGCCGACGTCGTAGCCCGCGAGCGCCTCGCCCAGTTGGCTCGGCGTCGGGTGGTTGTCGACGTCCACCTCGTCCGGGAACGAACAGTCGTGGGCGAGCACCCGGGCGCCGTCGGCGAACGTCGCCAGCCCCTCGAACGCCTCGGTGTCCCCGGAGAAGACGAACGCGTCCTCGCTGCCGGGGTCGGAGAAGCGGTACGCGAGACACTGGATCGAGTGGCGGGTCTCCCGGGCGCGCACCTCGAAGCCGCTCACCTCGAACGACTCGTCGGGGTTGACCTCCCGGACCTGCAGGTCGACGCGCCCGTCGAGGTAGTCGTGGACGCCGAGCAGGCCGTCGAGCAGGCCCTTGGTGCCCGGCGGGCCGACGACCTCCAGTTGCTCCTCGCCGGCGAGCCACCGGGCCTTCAACAGGGGGAGGAGGTCCGAGACGTGGTCGAGGTGGTGGTGGGTCAGGAGCACCGTCGAGACCGCCTCGTAGCCCGGGTCGGTCTGGGAGAGCCGATGGAGGACGCCGGCGCCGCAGTCGACCAGCAGCGGCCGGCCGTCGCCCGGCGCCGCCTCCAGCAGCAGGCCCGTCTGGACCCGGTCGGCGACGGGCATCGCCGAACCGGTGCCGAGGAACGTAACGCGCATACGATCGGTTCCGGTTCCGCGTCGGATAGCGGTGGCGATTGTGGCGGGTTCCCCGCCGGCGTGGACGTCCGGTTCCCGGGGCGGGGAGCCGTCGAACCGTCCCGAACCCCCGGCGCCACGCGCTCGTTCGAACGACACCGCTCGACGGGATCGGATCCACCCCCTCCGTCTCGGCGGATCCGGCCCCGCCATCGGCGGGCTTCACTTCCGCCGTCCGCACAACCCACTTACCCGCGCGTCGCCTCCCACCTCCAATGCGAGGACGGGAACTGCTCGCGGGGACGGAGGTCGAGTACGACTTCGACCCCGCCGCGGTTCCGATCGAGGACGGCGACGTGCTCGACCTGCTCGAACCGTCCGTCGGGGAGTGGTGGGTCGAGCAGTTCGGCGAGTACGTCCCGGAGAACGGCGGCTTCTTCACGCCGCCACAGCGCGAGGCCATCCCGCTCATCGACGGGGGGACGAACAGCCTCGTCTGCTCGCCGACGGGGTCGGGCAAGACGCTCGCCAGCTTCACGGCCATCATCAACGACCTCTACCGTCGCGAGCGGGAACTGGACGGCGGCCTCGACAACGAGGTGTACTGCCTGTACGTCTCGCCGCTGAAGTCGCTCGCCAACGACATCCACCGGAACCTCGAACTGCCGCTCGAGGGGATCTCGGGGAAACTGGCCGAGCGGGGCCACGAGACCGAGATCCGACACGCCATCCGCCACGGGGACACGAGCGACGCCCAGCGCCGGCGGATGCTCGAGACGACGCCCCACGTGCTCAACACGACGCCCGAGACGCTCGCCATCCTGCTGAACTCGCCGAAGTTCAGGGAGAAGCTCCGGAGCGTCGAGTACGTCGTCGTCGACGAGGTCCACAGCCTCGCGGCGAACAAGCGCGGCACGCACCTCTCGGTGTCGCTCGAACGGCTCGAACGGACGTGCGACGGCTCGCCCACCCGCATCGGCTGTTCGGCGACCGTCGAACCGCTCTCGACGATGGCGGAGTTCCTCGTCGGCGGGACCCGCCGCGGCGACGGGACGTGGGAGCCACGCGAGTACGAGATCGTCGACACCCGCTTCGTCCGCGAGTTCGACCTCCGGCTGGAGTGTCCGACCGACGACCTGATCGGGACGCCCCGGGACGTCGTGAACGACCGGTTCTACGACCGCCTGCACGAACTGATCCGGGGCCACGAGAACACGCTCGTCTTCACGAACACCCGATCCGGCGCCGAACGCGTGCTCGGGACGCTCCGGGAGCGGTTCGACGACTACGACGAGGGGAACTCCGGCTGTCACCACGGCTCGATGTCGAAGGACACCCGAGAGGCCGTCGAGGGGAAGCTGAAGTCCGGGGAGGTGGACGTGGTCACCTCCTCGACGTCGCTGGAACTCGGCATCGACATGCCCCACCTCGACCTGGTCGTGCAGGTCGGCTCCCCGAAGTCGGTCGCCGCGCTCCTCCAGCGGGTCGGCCGCGCGGGCCACCGACTCGGCCGGACCGTCGAGGGAAGGGTGCTCGCGCTCGACCGGGACGAACTCGTCGAGTGCGCGGTGATGCTGGGGCGGGCCGAGGAGGGGTTCGTCGACCGCGTGTTCGTCCCCGAGAACGCCCACGACGTCGCCGCCCAGCACGTGTACGGGATGGCGATCAACGGGGTGCGCCGCGAGGCCGACGTCCGGGGGACGCTCCGCTCGGCCTACCCGTACCGCGGCTTCGACGGGGACGACTGGGAGGAACTGCTGTGCTACCTCACGGCCGACTACGACGGGATGGAGGACCGCAACGTCTACGCGAAGGTGTGGCGTGACGCGAACGACCCGCCGGACGGCGAGCACCACTACCCGGAGTACGACGTCGGCGAGCGCCTGATCGGCAAGCGCGGTCGGCTCGCCCGGGTCATCTACATGACGAACGTCGGCACCATCCCGGACTCGTTCACCTGCGACGTGCTCACCCGGGGGAGCGACGAGTGGGTCGGCCAGCTCGACGAGAACTACCTCGACACGCTCGAACCCGGCGACGTGTTCCAGCTCGGCGGCGGCACCTACGAGTACCGCTACCGCCGGGGGTCGAAGGTCCGCGTCGACCCCTCGAGCGCCAGGCCGACGGTGCCCTCCTGGTACTCCGAACGGCTGCCGCTGAGCTACGACCTCGGGCGGGAGGTGCTCGCGTTCCAGGGGGAACTGCTCGACAGGCTCGCGGAGGGCGGCGAGCCGGCGGCCCGCGAGTGGCTCCGCGGCTTCCCGCTGGACGAGAACTCCGTCCGGGCGCTCGCGCGGACCTTCGACGCCCAGCGCCGGTACGCCGGCGCCGAATCGGTCTCGACGCCCGACCGGCTCGCGATCGAGGTGGAACTCGACCGCGAGGAGTACCGGCGGCGCTACTACGTCCACTCGAACTACGGCCGGGAGTTCAACGACGGCCTCTCGCGGCTGGTCGCGCACCACTGCACCCGCCGGGCGAACACGAACGTCCAGGTGGCCGTCGCGGACAACGGCTTCACCGTCTCGATGCCGCTGAACCGGAAGGTGGACGTGCCGGGGGTCGTCGAGGAACTCGACCCGGACGAGTTGCGCGCGGACCTCCGGACGGCCCTCGACGGGACCGACCTGCTGAAGCGCTACTTCCGCATCAACGCCACGCGGGCGCTGATGATCCTCAAGCGCTACAAGGGGTACGAGAAGTCCGCCGCCCAGCAGCAGGTGTCCTCGGAGATGCTCATCTCGTACGCGCGCGACCTCGACTCCTTCGCCGTGATGGAGGAGACGTACCGGGAGATCACGGAGGACAAACTGAACCTCGACGGCGTCCGCGAGGTGCTCGAGCGCGTACGGGCGGGCGAGATCGAGGTGACGAGCCGGGAGGTCGAGAGCCCGTCGCCCAGGGCGTTCGGCCTCGCGACGCTGACGGCGAGCGACGTGGTGCTCGCCGAGGACGAGTCGGCGGTGCTCCGGGAGTTCCACGAGCGCGTCATGGACGAACTCGACGGGGAAGCGGGCGAGGACGCGTTCCTCGAGGCCGAGGGCGACGACTGAGTCGGCCGCGGCGGGGAGCGGTCGCCGCCGGTGCCGCCAGCCCTCGGTGCTGTCCGTCGTCGGAGCCATCCGTCCGCCGCCGCGTTCGGTCCGTCCACCCCGGAACCACCGGCCGCCCACCCGCGGAATCGGGGTACGCGACGCATACCAAAGCCGCGGTCGACCCAACCCGCGTCCATGGCGGAACCGGGGAACGTCGCGGTCGTCCACGTCGAGGCGAGGGTCGCCGAGGGGGAGGACGCCGGCGAGACGTTCGAGACGACCGACGTCGACGTCGCGCTCGAGTCGGGGAGCTACGACCCCCACCGCGACTACACGCCGATGGAGTTCCGGGTCGGCGCGGGGGAGGTGCCGCCGGCGATCGACGACGCGGTTCGGGACCTGTCCGTCGGGGAGGAACGGACGGTCACGGCGGACCCGGAGGACGCGTTCGGCCCCCGCGACGAGGGCGCCGTCGTCGAGGTGGACTGGGACGACCTCGGGGACGGCGACGGACCGGATGCCGCCGTCGGGAAACCCGTCACGGCAGAGACCGGCGAGGTCGGCTGGATAACGGACGCGAACGGGGACGTCGTCACCGTCGACTTCAACCACGAGTTCGCCGGCCAGCCGGTCACCTTCGTCGTCAGGTTGCTGGACGAACGCGAGCCGTCGGCCGGGGACGACTGAGCGAGCGCGACGGGGACGGCGGTAGCCGGGCCCGACTTCCCTCGTTCCCGACGCCGATCCTCCGCCGCGACCGTCCGCCCCTCGACCGACGACTACTCCTCCACGGTCACGTTCACGCCGTGGGGCTCGTACGCGGTGGCGATGTAGCCGTCCTGGTTCCACGGGAACATGTCGTCCTGGATGCCGCGGAGCCCCTCCTCCGGGCTGGAGATGGTCGCCGGCTGGGTGCGACCCTGCGAGTCGGTCGCCCGCGAGACGAGCCGGTACTCGCCGGGTTCCGGCGACCAGACGTAGCGGAACAGGCGCCAGGAGAAGACGCCCAGGTCGGGCCGGAAGAACTCCGCCTCCCCCCACGTCTCGCCGCCGTCGTCGGAGACCTCGACCGAGTCGACCGTCTGGTCGCCGGCCCAGGCGACGCCGACGACCTCGACGCTGCCGTCGGGCTGTCGGGTGACGGTGCTGTCTTCGCCGGGGTGGCCGATCTGCGACTTCACGAGCTGGTCGAAGATGTAGGCGTTCCGGATCTCGTCCGGGTTCTGCATCTGCTCGTACGTGTCGTAGACGTCGACCGACTCGTACTGCTCGGCGGCCTCGTCCTGTTCGGGGATGATGCGGTAGGAGTACTGCTGCCAGTGGGTGTAGGTCCGCTGGTCGCCGTCCTCCCACTCCTCGCCGAACACCATCATGTCCATGACGTGCATCCGGTTCACCCACTTCACGTTGTTGTTGCCGTACCAGCCGGGGACGACGAGCCTCACGGGGAAGCCGTGGTCGGAGGCGAGCGGCCGTCCGTTCATCTCGTAGGCGAGCAGGCAGTCGTCCATCACCTTCGACATGGGGATCGACCGGGTGAAGACGTCCTCCCCCTCGGGCGCCTCCCCGCCCATCGCCGAGAGCCACATCCCGTCGCTCGTGTCGGCACCGTACCGCTCCAGGACGGCGCTCAGGGGCGTGCCGGTCCACTCGGCGTTCCCGACGGCCCCGAACGTCCACTGGTTGCCGCCGACCTGCGGCTGGAAGTACGACCGGCCGTTGCCGGAGCACTGCATCACGTGGAACACCGTCTCCGTCGGGAACCCGTTCTTCAGTTCCTCCATCGAGAGGTCGACCTCCTCGTCGACCAAGCCGGTCAGCGAGACGCTCCAGTCGGCCTCGTCGATCTCCGGGGTGGGGTAGTGGTTCCGGATGTACAGTTCCTCGAGCGGCGTGACGAGCGTCGTGTACGTCGCCCGCTCCGCGGCCTCCGCGTTCTCCGGCTCCGGGGAGAGGATCCGGAGCCCCGGGTACCGCTCCTCGAGGGACGGGCCGGTTTCCTCCGGCGTCTCCGTCTCGGCCTCGGGCGTCTCGGTCTCGGTGGCGGTCGTGGAGGCCGTCGGCGACCCCGCCGTCCCGGTCGGCTGCGTGTCGGCCTCGCTACCCCCACAACCCGCCAGCAGGGACGCGCCGCCCACGGCCCCGGCAGCGTGGAGGAACCGGCGCCGCTTCAGGTAGCGCTCGCGCTTCGAGATCCGGTCCGACTGTTGATCGGGCATGAACCGGACCGTTGGTCCCGCACGCCCCTTGTTATGTTCACCCACGGCGCGGTAAGGGGTCGTCCGTGCCGAGGGTCGGATTCGTTCGGAACGCGTCCCGGGCAGTGCCACCCCGGGGGTCAACCGATCGGACCCGCCCGTCCACGGATCAGGGTCGGGCCTCGGCGGTCAGAATCGCTCCGACGGAGAGCGGCGACCCGCGATCCCCTCAGCCGTCGACGACGACGGTGCCGACCATCCCCTGGTCCTCGTGGGGTTCACAGACGTAGACGTACTCGCCGGGGACGGTGAAGACGTGCTCGAAGGTCGATCCTACCTCGTTGATCGAGTAGTGCCGGTCCCCCTCGTAGGACGCGAACGGCTCGGCCCCCTCCGGGTTCCGGACCTTCTCGGACGCGCCGGGAAGGGACGTGACGTTGTGTCCCGCGCTGTCGAAGGTCCACCGCACCGCGTCCCCCACCCGGATCTCGACCGTCTCGGGGTCGAATCGGAGCCTCCCCTCCGGGCCGACCGCCACGTCGATCGTGCTGCCGCCCGTCGACGTGCCGGTAGCGGGGGGACAGTCCGGGGTACCGGTCCCGTTCGTTTCGGTCGTCCCGGTCGGTGATGCGTCCATCGGACACGACTCCGTCCCGTCCGGTGGCGTTTCAGCCGCGCTCGTCGGCGTCCCGGCACCGTCGGCGGTCGCCCCCGCCGGCCGCTCGGTCGCCGACGATTCCCCGGTCGGCTGGGCGCCGTCCCCGCTCAGGCATCCGGCTATCACGCCCAGCCCCGACGCGGCGAACCCACCGAGAAACGTCCGTCTGTCGGTCATGCGTCGACCGACGCCGCGGACGGCCGTTGTTACGAGCCCCCTTCGCTCCGGGACCCCTCCGTCCCGATCGTCCGTCCCACGTAGGGCCACCGTACCGGCCGGGCGACGGGGGAGGGCCATCGCGACCGATCGACCCGGGGGACGCGCCGTCGCCGCTCCCCCGCCCCGGACCCCTCATCCTTTTGACGGAGCGTCGGTACCCACCCGCATGGAGACACTCGACCCCCGCGTCCGGTTCCTCTGGGCCGCGGGCGCGCTCGTCACCGCGGCGGTGCTCGGCGCCGCCGGGTTCGCGCTCGTCCGGTTCGGCGTTCCAGTCCCCGGAACCGGCGTCCTCGCGGTCGTCGTCGTCGTCGCGGTCGCCGGGGCCGTCCTCGCGGTCCTCCGCTACCGCGTCTGGCGCTTCGAGGTGCGCGAGGACTCGCTGTACCTCGTCCGCGGGGTCCTCACCCGCACCGACACCTCGGTGCCGTTCGTCCGCGTCCAGCACGTCGACACCAGACGCGGCCCCGTCGAACGGGCCGTCGGGCTGGCGAGCGTCGTCGTGTACACGGCCGGGACGCGCGGGGCCGACATCGCCATCCCGGGGCTGACGCCCGAGCGTGCTGGGGAACTCCGGGAGCGCCTGCGCGACCTCGCGACCGAGAGCGAACTGGACGCCGTCTGAGATGACCAGACTCCACCCGCTCTCGGCGGTGCTCGACGCGGCCCGGGCGGCGCTCCAGTTCGGCTCCTTCGGGTTCTTCGCGGTACTGCTGCTGTCCGGACCGCTCGGGTTCGGCGACGCCGCCGCGGCGTTCGTGCTGGCGCCCCTCGGCGCGGTCGTCGGCGCCGGCTACGCCGTCGCACGGTACCTCCGGTTCGAGTACGACCTGCGCCCGGAGCACCTCGTCGTCACCTCGGGCGTGTTCGCCAGACAGGAGCGCGAGATTCCCCTCCGGCGGATCCAGAACGTGGACGTCTCCAGGGGCGTCATCCAGCGCCTGCTGGGGCTCGCGACTGTTCGGTTCGAGACGGCCGGGGGCAGCGCGACCGAGGCCACGCTGGACGCGGTCGGCGTCGACGAGGCCGAGCGCCTCCGCCACGAGGTCGGGGAGCGCGTCCGCGCCGTCCGCGAGCGGGAGCGGGCGAGCGGGGACGCCGCCGGACGCGGAGCGACCGCGGAGTCGACGGGCCAGGCCGCCGGGACGGCGGGGACGCGGACGGGGCCCGCCGACGGCCTAACGGGGACGGAACGCGGCCCCCGCACGCCGGCCGCCGAACCCGAACGGGAGACGCTGTACGAGATCTCGGGGGGCGACCTGCTCGTGCTCAGCGCCGTCTCGTTCCGGCCGGGCGCGATCGCGGCGCCGGTGTTCGGCGCGCCGTTCGTCGGCGACCTCGTCGTCGACGGCCTGCTCGTGACGTTTCGCCTCCTCGGCGGCGGACGAGGGGGTGGATTCCCGGACGACCTCGCGATCCTGTTCACCGCGCTCGCCGGCCTGCTCGCGTTCGCGCTCGCGGTCTGGGTCGCCAGCGCCGCGCTCACGTACGTCCGGTACTACGACTTCCGGCTCGAACGCGTCGCGGACGAACTCCGGTACGAGCGCGGGCTGGCGGGTCGGTACAGCGGGACGATCCCGCTCGACAAGATGCAGACGGTCACGGTCGGCGAGAACGCCGCGATGCGGAGGCTCGGCTACGCGAGCCTCTCGGTGGAGACGGCGGGGTACGCGCCGGGATCGGACGGCGCGGGCGGCGCGGAGACCACGGTCCCGCTGGCGTCCCGCGACCGCGTGTTCTCGCTCGCGCGCGACCTCCAGCCGTTCGGCGAGCGGTCGTTCCGACGGCCGCCGACTCGCGCCCGCCGGCGGTACGCCGTCAGGTACGTCATCGTCTCGTTCGTCCTGGCGGGTCTCGGTCTCGCCGCCGCGCGCGCCCTGTCGCCGGTGCCGGACCTCGTCGCGCTCGTCCCGCTCGTCGGCCTCCCGCTCGCGCCCGTCGCCGCCCGGGCGAAGTGGCGTCACCGCGGGTACGACGAGGCCGACGACGCCGTGTTGACCCGATCGGGATTCTGGCACCGGAGCACCCGCGTGGTCCCGTACTACCGGCTCCAGACCGTGTTCGTCCGCCGGACGGTGTTCCAGCGCCGCTGGGGGCTCGCGAGCGTCACGGCCGACACGGCGTCGACGTCGAGTTTCGTCGTCGGCGACGCGACCGCGTACGACCTCGACGGCGGGGACGCCGATCGGCTCCGGGAGCGCCTGATCGAACGGCTCCGCGCGGACCTGGCCGAACGTCGCGGGTCGGGGGGAACGCGCGGGGACGGACGACGCGGAGACGACGCGGACGAAGGCGCGGGTGAAGACGACGCGGACGGATACGACGCGGGTGAAGACGATCGGCTCACGGACGAGGTCGAGGCCGACGAGGACGGCGCCGACGGCGGGGCGCCCGGGGACGCGACCGGCCCGGGCGGGCCAAACGCCTGACCGGGACGCGGTCGTACTCGGGAGTCGGTCAGGTACCCAGCCGTCGGTCAGACCTCGTACCGGGGAATGTGCGCGTAGCGCAGGAACAGCGAGCCCAGCACGTAGCCGTACGCGACGTGGGCGAGCAGGCTGACGAGGACGTACCCCCACAGCAGTAGCCCGGTCTGACCGGTCCAGAACGCGATGAGGAAGCCGGTCCAGATGATGACCGCGTAGGTGACGCCCCGGAGCGCCGTCGACCGCGCCGGCGGGAGGAACTCCGCGAGCGACACGAAGAGGATGGGGAGCGTCGTCATCCCGCCGCCGACGAAGATGAACGCGCCGAGCGGGAACGCGAGCGAGGACTCCGCCGGAACGCCGAGGAGTTCGGCCAGGCCGGCGAACGCGTCCGGCGAGATGACGCCGAGCGCGTACCCGACCGCGAAGAACGGCACCATCGCGACCATCCCGACGAACCCGGCGCCGCCGGCGATCAGGATCTCGCGGACCCCGATGTCGGTCTCCCGTTTGCCGGTCTGTTCCCCCGTCGCGGCAGCGGCGCCGTTCGTCATGGTAACACGTCACGTGAGGCGAGCGGATAAAGACTCGGACCGGGTCAGCGCCGCGCCCAGTCGAGCATCCGCCGGTAGAACGGGTCGGAGGCCAGCGCGTCGGCGTCCCCCACGAGACAGAGCGCCTTCCTCGCCCGGGTCAGCGCGACGTTCATCCGGCGCGGGTCCTCGAAGATCGGCGAGTCGAGCGAGTCGGTGGCGACGAACGAGACGACGATCACCTCCTCGCTCGACCCCTGGAACCGGTCGACGGTGTCGACGGTGACGTCGGTCCGTCGGCCGATCTCGGCGACCTGCGCGCGGAACGGCGCGATGACGCCGATCTCCCCGCGCGGGACGCCGGCGTCGACGTACGACTCGACGACCGCCGCGACGCGCTCGGCCTCCGCCGGGTTCGCGTTCCCCTCCCGCCGACCGTCCGGGTCGACGAAGGCGACGTTCGCTCGGAGTTCGGGCGGCAGGACGTCGGCGTCGACGCCGAGATCGGCCAGGGTCTGTCCCGCCACCTCGGGGGTCGCCGGTCGAAGGGCGCCGTCGTAGAACTCGCTGGAGGAGAACGCCTGGATGCGCTGGCTCATCCGGTACTGCCGGTCGAGCATCACGCCCGCGTCCGGATGGTCCTCGATGAGCCGCTGGAACAGCGACCGCTGGAGGTCGTTTTCGGCCCGGACGACGGGCGGCAACTGCTCGTGGTCGCCGACGAGCACGAACCCGTCCGCGAGGTTGACCGCGGCCAGCGTCCCCGGTTCGGTGAGCTGTGAGGCCTCGTCGACGAGCGCGACGTCGAACCCCTGCTCGCGCATCGCGCGCGAGCCGCAGGCCGCGGTGGTGGCGGCCACGACGGACGCGCCGTTCAGTTCGGCCGCGCGGTCGTTCGGCTCGCCACGGCGGACGAGCCTGACGTCCTGCATGTCGCCCCGGACGCCGGTCTCCGTGCCGTACCGGACGGCGCCCTCGAACCCCTGCTCGCGGAGGGCTTCGAGCGCGTTGTCGACCGCGCGGTTGGTGAACGCCGACAGCAGCACCCGATCGCCGCGTTCGACGAGCGCGCGGACGATGCGGGCGATGGTGTACGTCTTCCCGGTCCCCGGCGGGCCGTGGACCAGCGCGAAGTCCTCGGCGTTCACGGCGCGGTTCACCGCCCGGTTCTGCGACTCGTTGTTGTCGATGAAGGTGTCGTCGCCGTCGGCGAACTCGGGTTCGCGCCGCCCGAACAGCACGTCCTTGCGGTCGGAGTCGCCCTTCAACAGCGCGTCGTGAAGGGCGGTCAGCATCCGGTCGACCGAGATCTCGGAGGGGTAGACGTCCAGCCGGCGGAGGTCGACCGGCTCGTCGGTCGTGACGGCGACCTCCTCGCCGAGTTCCTCGATGCGACACAGCTCGCTGTGGCCCGCCGCCGGGTCGCCGTCCGAGGCGAGCGCCACGTCGCCCTCGCGGAGCTTCGAGACCGCCTCGGGGTCCTTCCGGGCCCGCAGCCGCCAGCGGCCGCCGGGCAGCTCCTCGCGGTCGAGCGGGTCGAGATCGACCAGCGCCCGGTCGTCCGCGGCGCGTTCCTCGGCCGTCTGCTCCCAGAGCTTCCGGTACTCGGCGTGGGTCTCGCGGCGCTCCTCCTCGATCGCGCGGTAGGAGCGGTCGAAGTAGTCGCGCTCCTCCTCGGGGAGCGGCGTCCCGATCTGGCCCGCCTTCGACTCCTGGTCGAGGCGGCCGGAGACGACCATGCAGGTGTCCTGCTCGAAGCAGTACTCGCACTTCGCGTCGGCCTCGAACCCGGTCGGGACCGAGACGTCGAACTCCGTCGCGGCGATCTCGTTGCGCGTGCGGACGACGAACTCGAGCAGGCCCTTCCCGACCGAGAACTCCTTGGCCGGCGAGAGGTCGCCGCTCGCCTCCGAGCGGTCGAGCGCGGTGTTCTTCGTGTACAGCAGCGTGCCGGTGTCCGCCGGGACGCCGCGTTCCCGGAGCAGCAGCGCGTAGCAGGCCGCCTGGATCTTGTCCTGGAAGCGCGGGTCCCGGTTCGTGTTCTTCCCCGTCTTCAGTTCGACCGGCATCCCGCGGCGGAGCGCGTCGGCCCGGCCCTTCACGCCGAACGTCGGAGAGATGAGCGTGTACTCCGAGCGCCAGTCGGTCTCCGCGGGCGTCCCGTCCCACTCCGACGGGGCGGTCCCCGCCTCGTCCCCCTCGGGCGTCAGGGTCCCCTGGTTCAGCCACCCCTCGATGGCGGCCGCGTTGCGGCGCACCTCGTCTACGACCTCCTCGCGCTCGCGGCCGAGCAGGCCCAGTTCGAGCCCCGCGTCCGCCACCTGGTCCTCGATGCTCTCCTCCAGGTCGACGCCGCGCAGGAGGTCGCCGAACACCTCGTGGACGATGGTCCCCTTGACGACCGGGTAGTTCAGCGGGACGCCCGAGAGCTTGTTCAGGTAGTACATCCGGGGACACTGGACCCACGACCGAACGTCGGTCACGTCGACGAGGAAGTCCGGTTCGAGCACCACGTACGACTCCTTCGAGGTCGTGTACCCCTCGCGGTCGCCGTGGTCGTCGCGCTCGGCATCCGTGACCAGCAGTTCCATCCCGGGTTCGGCGTGCTCGGCGGTGTGGGTCCACTTGCCCCACAGCGTCACCGTCGCCGCGTCAGCCGCGCCGTCGTCGGGTCGCACGGTCAGTTCCGCCAGGTCGCGCTCGCCGTACTTCGTGTCCACCGAACGGACCTCGCCGACCGACAGGATCGGACCGCGGACGTTCACTACCCTACCCCGGTCGCCGCTGGTGAAAAACGGTGTCGGTCCCCGCGCCGGTGCCGTCTCGGGGACGGGCGGGCGACGCGCAGTTCACCGCGCCGTTCGGGCGGCCGACCCCCCACAGCCGGCGGAGGTCGCCCCGACGTCCGCACAGAGGCGCTCGACCGGGGGCGTCTCGGCGCCGCGCTGGAGGCGGCCCCAGTCGTCGTGGTCCCCGTCGCCGGCCCCGCCCGCGGAGTAGTCGAGGTGGTGGCCCGGGGCCTCGTAGTTCATGGCGCTCGGATAGCGGTCGAAGCGCACCTCGCGGCCGTCGATGCCCGGCGCGACCTCCTCGCGAAGCCCCAGCGAGTGGCCGAGTTCGTGGACGAACACGGCGGGGTCCCCGCATGTGACGAGGCTCGCGTGCCCCTCGTTGTAGCCCCGCGCCGGCGCCAGGAGGACGTAGTGGTGGCCGGCGTCGCCGCGGTCGCGGTACTCGTGCGCGTAGCGGTAGAGCAGGTCGGCGGGGATCGGGTCGGTCCCGGGCACCGCGTCGTCCCGGACCAGGTGGAGCGCCACCCCCGTGTCACCGCCGGGGTTCTCGACGGGCGCGTCCGCGAACGTCCTCCGGAGCCGTTCGGCGTCCCGCTCCGGGAGCCCACAGCCCGTCCGGTAGTCGACCTCCACGTACACGTCCGTCCGGAGCGGGTCCGCATCGGGGAGCGCGCCGGTCGCGTGCACCTCGACGCCGTCCGGGAGCGCGTCGCCGTCGGTGTCGGGGTTCCCCGGGTCGGTTCCGCGCCGGAGCTCCGCCGCGTTCGAGAGGCCGTCGCCGTCGGCGTCGCCCGCCGGGTCCGCGAGGGCCGCGGCGACGGCTCCCGGGTCCGGAACCGCGTGGACGGCGCCGCCGCCGACCGTCGCCCCGAACAGCAGCGCCAGGACGAGCGCGCGTACGGCGGGGACGGGGAGCACGCTCTCGGGGTGCGGGCAGGGACGCGTTAAGTGTTGGCACGGGACGAAGGGGGAGGACCGTCGCGCTCCGTCGGCCGGATCGTCCGCTCGCTCTCACTCCCCGTCGGGCGCCGCGAACTCGACGAGCGTGAGATCGCGGTCCAGCGCGCAGTGGTCGTGGGGCGGGTCGCCGCGGACCTCCGCGATGCGGTGCTCCTCGTCGAAGTCGGCGCCCTGTGGGACGCAGAACTCGTGGCTGGGGCACTCGACGTGGGGACACGGGCCGGCGAGGGAGGCCTTGCTCCCGGCGTACGCGCCCTTCGAGGGCACGTTGGCGGCGACCGTCGACGGCTCGACCTCGACCGCGCGGACGCCGGCGTCGTGGACCGCACAGTCGAGCAACTGGGTGTTCTCGCGCACGTCGCTCACGCGGTAGCGGCGGCCCTCGACGAGGTTGAGACACTGCCCCCGGTACGGACAGCCCTCGCAGGCCGACGACTCCCCCTCGTACACGAACTCGGTGCCCTCCTCCGCGAGGCGGCTACCGACGAGCGTGACCGTGGTCATGGGTGGTGGTACCCCGGGCCCGCGGTTACGCCTTTCGCCCGTTCGGACGACGTGGGCCCCGACCCCGACGGGCAGACTACGGCGTTCGACCGGTCAGTTCGTCCAACTCCGCGAAGTACTCCTCGCGGGGAACCTGATAGACGCCGCGGTAGTCGACGTCGCCGCTCGCGAACCGCTCGGCGAGGTCGGCGGCCGCCCCGACCGCCTCCGCCCGGTCCCCGAGCGTCGTCGACTCGGCCTCGACCTCGGGTTCGAGGAACAGGGTGACCCGCCACTCGTCCGTCTCGCGGTGGGCCGCGCCCGGCCGCTTGCGCGGGGAGCCGTTCGTCACGTAGAGGGTCGGGAGGCAGGCCGACGGGAACTCGTCGCCGTCGAACACGTCCGGCCGGTAGACGAGCACGGTCCGCCCCTCCGGCTCCTCGTTCCAGACGCGCCAGCCGTCCGCCAGCGACTCCGGATCGAAGCTCATGGCCGAACGGAGGGCGCCGGCCTACAAAGGCGGCCCGCTCCGGGCACCGTTGAGCGCCCCCCGTCCGGACCGGTCGCGTTCGCGGGCCGGTGCGTCGGCGGCACCGGGGTACCGTCCCAGGGTCGCTTATAAAGAATGACGGACGGGGAGCGGCGGCGTGGCTGGCGCGTGCGATTTTTCACCTGGGCCGGCAAAACCCTTTTACCTGTTAACAACCCACATGGCATTAAGCCTCCCCCCGAACGGGGAGGTCGACCCCGCTCATCCCGCCGCTCTGGTCGCCCCTCGCTGTCTCGTCGCGTGGGTAGGGTCGAACGCGGTCGGTGTCGACGACTGACGCCGCCGACGTGCGGACACACACACAACCATGACCGGAGCCATGAAAACCCTCGAGGAACTGAGCGACCGATACAAGGAGACGGTGCCCTCGGACCTCCGCGAGGCGAAGCCGTTCGACTGGTACCTCGCCGAGATCCACGAGCACCCCCGAATCGCCCGCAACGCCCACCAGCGCGTCGCCGACATGTTCGACCACTACGGCACGCGCTACGACGAGGACGCGGGCGTCGTCGATTACCTGATGGCCAGCGAGGACCCCCTCCACGACGGGGAGAACGCCTTCTATGGCCGGGAGGTCCACGAGTCGATCCACGAGTTCGTGAACAAGGTGAAGTCGGGCGCGCGCGGGCTCGGGCCCGAGAAACGGATCAAGCTCCTGCTCGGACCGGTCGGCTCGGGCAAGAGCCACTTCGACTGGCTCGTCCGCCGGTACTTCGAGGACTTCACCCGCACCGACGAGGGACGGCTGTACACCTTCCGCTGGACGAACCTCTGTGACGTCATCCCCGACCAGGACCCCGCCGACGACACGGTCCGGTCGCCGATGAATCAGGACCCGATCGTCCTCCTCCCCCAGCCCCAGCGCGACGAGGTCATCGACGCGCTGAACGACGCGCTCGACGCCCCCTACACCATCAGGAACGAGCAGAGCCTCGACCCCGCGTCGGGCTTCTACATGAACGAACTGCTCGCGGCGTACGACGACGACCTGCGGGCGGTCCTCGACGACCACGTCGAGGTGGTCCGACTCGTCGCCGACGAGAACCGGCGCCGCTGCGTCGAGACGTTCGAGCCGAAGGACAAGAAGAACCAGGACGAGACGGAGCTGACCGGCGACGTCAACTACTCGAAGCTCGCGGTGTACGGCGAGAACGACCCGCGCTCGTTCGACTACGCGGGGGCGTTCTGCAACGCGAACCGGGGCATCTTCAGCGGCGAGGAGCTGTTGAAGCTCCAGCGCGAGTTCCTCTACGACTTCCTGCACGCCTCCCAGGAGCAGACGATCAAGCCCCGGAACAACCCCCGAATCGACATCGACGAGGTCATCGTCGGCCGGACGAACATGCCCGAGTACCGGGACAAGAAGGGCGACGAGAAGATGGAGGCGTTCAACGACCGCACCAAGCGGATCGACTACCCGTACGTCCTCGAGTACGAGCAGGAGGCCGAGATCTACCGGAAGATGCTCCGGAACGCCGACGTGCCCGACATGCACATCGAGCCGCACGCAATGGAGATGGCGGGACTGTTCGGCGTGCTCACCCGCATCGAGGAGCCCTCCGACGGCGCCGTCACGCTCGTCCAGAAGGCGAAGGCGTACAACGGCGAGATCGACGAGACCGACGACGTCGACGAGCGGAAGCTCCGGGAGGACGGCGACTCGGTCGCGAACATCGCCGAGGGGATGGAGGGCGTCTCCGCGCGGTTCATCGGCGACGAGATCGCCGAGGCGATCATGGACGCCACCCACCGCGGGCGCGAGTACCTCTCGCCGCTGTCGGTGTTCACCCACTTCGAGGAGAACCTGCAGAACCACGGCTCCATCCACGAGGAGAACCTCGAGCGGTACGAGCGCTACCTCGAACTGGTGCGCGAGGAGTACCGCGAGCGCGCCATCGAGGACGTCCGCCACGCGCTCGCGTACGACGTCGAGGAGATCAGGCGCCAGGGCGAGAAGTACATGGACCACGTGATGGCGTACATCGACGACGCGACCGTCGAGGACGACCTCACCGGCCGGGAGCAGGAGCCGGACGAGACGTTCCTCCGCTCGGTCGAGGAGAAACTGGACATCCCCGGCGACCGGAAGGACGACTTCCGCCAGGAGGTCGCCAACTGGGTGTCCCGCCGCGCGCGCGAGGGCGTGAGCTTCGACCCCCAGGACAACGATCGCCTCCGCCGCGCGCTGGAGCGGAAGCTCTGGGAGGACAAGAAGCACAACATCAACTTCTCCGCGCTGGTGTCGGCCGGCGAACTGGACGACGACGAGCGGAGCGCCTGGGTCGACGCGCTCCACGAGCAGGGGTACTCCCGGGAGGGGGCCCGCGAAGTGCTGGAGTTCGCCGGCGCGGAGGTGGCAAAGAGCGAACTGGAGGACTGATGACCGACTACATCGACCGGGCCGACCGCGCGCTCGCCGGGGCCTACGAGCCGCCGATGAGCCTCTCCGAGTACGTCGAACTGGCCTTCGAGCGCCCCGGGACGGCCGCGGGCGCGGCGACGTACCTGCTCGACGCGATCGAGTCGCTCGGCACGCGGACCGTGATCGAGGAGGGGGAGCGGCGCGAGCGCTACCGCTTCTTCGACGACCCGCACAACGACGGCGAGCACGCGGTGCTCGGCAACACCGCCGTCCTGAACGCGTTCGTCGACGACCTACGGACCCTCGCCGCTGGCCGTGGCAAGGACGAGAAGATCCACTGGTTCGACGGGCCGACCGCGACGGGCAAGTCGGAGCTGAAGCGCTGTCTGGTCAACGGCCTCCGCGAGTACTCGAAGACCGAGGCGGGCCGGCGCTACACCGTCGAGTGGAACATCGCCGGCGGCGACGACGCGAGTTCGCTCGGCTACGGCCCGGCCCGGGACCACGAGGACGACTGGTACGAGAGCCCCGTCCGGGCGCACCCGCTCTCCGTGTTCCCGGCCGAGGTCCGCCGCGAACTGGTCGCGGCGCTGAACGAGCGGGCCGACCCCGAGTTCCCCGTCCGCGTCGACTGTGACATGGACCCGTTCAGCCGCGAGGCGTACGACCACCTCGAGGAGCAGTACCGCCGCGACGGACGCGGGGACCTGTTCTCGGCGGTCACCGACGACCGCCACCTCCGGGTGAAGAACTACGTCGTCGACGTCGGCGCCGGCATCGGCGTGCTCCACGCCGAGGACGACGGCAGCCCGAAGGAGCGGCTCGTCGGCTCGTGGATGCCAGGAATGCTCCGGGAGCTCGACAGCCGCGGCCGGAAGGACCCGCGCGCGTTCAGCTACGACGGCGTCCTCTCGCAGGGGAACGGCCTGCTGACCGTCGTCGAGGACGCGAGCCAGCACGCGGACCTCCTCCGGAAGCTGCTGAACGTCCCCGACGAGAAGCGGGTGAAACTGGACAAGGGGATCGGGATGGACGTCGACACCCAGCTCGTGGTCATCTCGAACCCCGACCTCGACGCCGAACTCGACCAGTTCTCCGACCGGAACGGTCGCGACCCGCTGAAGGCGCTCAAGCGCCGGCTCGACCGCCACGAGTTCCGCTACCTCACAAGCGTCTCGCTGGAGACGGAGCTGATCCACCGCGAACTGACCGACCAGACCGAGGTCTGGCAGACGGTGGCGGCCGCGGAGGCGGGTGGCGAGGGCGAGGTGAGCGGTGAGCGAGAGGCGGGCCGCGAGGGGGTCGGCGGTCGGGCCCGCGGGGGAGCCCGAACCGCCGATCGGGTCGACGGCGATGGCCGGGACCGTACTGGCGACCGCGACGGCGACGCCGACCGTGGTTTCTCTGCCGACCCCGACCGCGACGCGGTCCGCGAGGCCGTCGACGAGCGCGTCCGCGCGCCCCTGTCCCTGACCGTCCGCGACGAGCGGGGCCGGACGACCGAGCGCGAACTCGCCCCCCACGCGCTCGAGGCGGCCGCGGCGTACAGCGTCGTCACCCGCCTCGACGGGGAGGACCTCCCCGCGGACCTCTCGCTCGTCGACAAGGCGCTGCTGTACGAGCGGGGCTACCTCCGCGAGGGCGACGAGCGCCTCGGGGCCGACGAGTTCGAGTTCGACGGCGAGGACGGCACCCACGGCATCCCCGTCACCTACACCCGTGACGTCGTCGCGGACCTGCTCCACGAAGCCTCCGACCGGGCCCACCCCGAACTCGACGTCGAGTCCGTGCTGATGCCCGACGACGTGCTGGAGGCGATGGCCGAGGACCTGGCGGAGGCGCCGGTGTTCTCGCGCGCGGAGGCCGCCGAGTACGAGAACCGGCTGGCCGTCGTGAAGGAGTACGTCTTCGAGCGGCAGGAGGCGGACGTGCTCGACGCCGTGCTCGCCGAGAAGGGCGTCGCGGAGGAAACCGTCGCCGAGTACGTCGAGCACGTGTTCGCCTGGGACGCCGGCGAGCGCGTCGAGACCGGCCGCGGCGCGGTCGACCCCGACCCGCTGCTGATGCAGGTGTTCGAGACCGAGCACCTCGGCCGGTTCGAGGAGGCCGACTACGAGGGAACCGACCCGTCACCGCCGGTCGAGCGCTTCCGGACGGAGAAGGTCATCACCGCGCTGAACCGCTACGCCTGGGAGCACCGCGACGAGGACTTCGCCGCCTCGGACGTCGACCTCACGGAGATTCCGGTCATCCGCGAGGTGCTCGACACCCACTCGTGGGGGGACGTCCGGCGCATCTACCCGGACTTCGACCCCGGGCAGTGGAGCGATCCGCCGGCGAACACCGAGACCGAGCGCGTGAAGGAACGGACCGTCGAAAAGCTCCGGGAGACCGGCTACAGTGCCGCCTCGGCCGAACTGACCGGGCGGGCGGTCATGCGGGAGGTGAACGCGCGATGGGACTGAGGGAGGACCTCGAACGGTTCCGCGCGGTCGGCGAGGAGCGGCGCCCCGACCTCGCGGAGTTCATCCGCGAGGGCGACCTCGCGGGCGGCAGCGACACCGTCCGCATCCCGGTGAAGATGGTCGACCTGCCGGAGTTCGCCTACGACCGGCGGGACATGGGCGGCGTCGGTCAGGGGCAGGGCGGCACGCCCGAACCCGGCCAGCCCGTCGACGTCCCGGGCGACCCCGGCGACGACGAGGAGGGCGACGGCGACGAGGCCGGCGACGACTCGGGCGAGCACGGCTACTACGAGATGGATCCCGAGGAGTTCGCCGAGGAGCTCGACGAGACGCTCGGGCTCGATCTCGAGCCGAAGGGCAAACGCGTCGTCGAGGAGGTGGAGGGCGACTTCACGGAGCTCACCCGCGCGGGCCCCAACTCGACGCTCGACTTCGAGACGCTGTTCAAGCGCGGCCTGAAGCGGAAGCTCGCGACCGACTTCGACGACTCGTTCGTCCGCGAGGCGTGCAAGGTCGAGGGCGCCACCGCCCGGGACGTGTTCGAGTTCTGCCGGACCGAGAACGTGCTCGTCTCGCTCCCCTGGATCGAGGAGGCGATGGGGGAGGTGGCCGACGAGCGGGGCGCCTGGGCCTCCTTCGAGGAGGTCCGCGAGGAGGTCGAACGCGAGCCGGTCACCGACCGCATCCGACGCGACGGCCTGCGCGAGATCCCGTTCCGCCGGGAGGACGAGCGCTACCGCCACCCGGAGGTCGTGGAGAAGAAGCAGAAGAACGTCGTGGTCGTCAACATCCGCGACGTCTCCGGGTCGATGCGCCAGCGCAAGCGGGAGCTGGTCGAGCGGGTGTTCACGCCGCTGGACTGGTATCTCACCGGGAAGTACGACGAGGCCGAGTTCCGGTACGTCGCCCACGACGCGGAGGCCTGGGAGGTCGACCGGAGCGAGTTCTTCGGCATCCGCTCGGGCGGCGGGACCCGGATCTCCAGCGCGTACGAACTCGCCGCCGAGATCCTCGAGGAGTACCCCTGGAGCGAGTGGAACCGCTACGTGTTCGCCGCGGGCGACTCGGAGAACTCCAGCAACGACACCGTCGAGAGCGTCGTGCCGCTGATGCGCGAACTCGACGCGAACCTCCACGCCTACGTGGAGACACAGCCCGGCGGCGGCGCTGTGAACGCGACCCACGCGGAGGAGGTCGAGGGGGAACTGGCCGACCGAGACAACGTCGCGGTCGCCCGCGTCGCCGACGCCGACGACGTGACCGACGCGATCTACGAGATACTCAGCACCGAGGACGACTCATGAGCACGACCAACGACCGCCGCGCCCGCCGCGAGGCGGGCCGGCTCACCGAACCGACCGAGCGGGCCCGGGAACTGGCCGAGAAGCTCGGCCTGCGGCCGTACCCGGTGAACTACTGGGTCGTCGACTACGACGAGATGAACGAGCTCATCGCCTACGACGGGTTCCAGACCCGGTACCCGCACTGGCGCTGGGGGATGAAGTACGATCGCCAGCGCAAGCAGGACACGTTCGGGATGGGGAAGGCGTTCGAGATCGTCAACAACGACAACCCCTGCCACGCGTTCCTCCAGGAGTCGAACGCGCTGGCCGACCAGAAGGCGGTCATCACCCACGTCGAGGCGCACGCGGACTTCTTCCGCAACAACGAGTGGTTCGCACGGTTCGCGGGCGACCGCGAGGAGCCGGCCGCCGCCGCGATGCTGGCCCGGCACGCGGACGCGATCGCGGGGTTCATGGAGGACCCCGAGATCGACCGCGGCGAGGTGGAACGGTTCATCGACGCCGTGCTCTGTCTCGAGGACACCATCGACCAGCACCGCGCGCTGGCCGAGGAGCGCGGCGGCGAGTTCGAGGAGGAGGTCGCGGACATCGAGGAGCGACTCGACCGGCTGGGGCTCTCCCCCGAGGTCCGCGAGCAGGTGTTCGACGAGGAGTGGGTCGCCGCGCGGGAGGCCGAGGAGAGCCCGGACGCACCCCGTCCGGACGTGCTGGCGTTCCTCCGCGAGCACGGCGAGCGCTACGACGAGGAGGAGGGTAAAGCCGTCGAGCGCGAGCCGTGGATGGACGAGACGCTGGAACTGCTCCGGCGGGAGGCGTACTACTTCGCCCCGCAGAAGCTGACCAAGTGCATGAACGAGGGGTGGGCGGCCTACTGGGAGTCGATCATGATGGCCGACGAGGGGTTCGCGGGCGAGGACGAGTTCCTCACCTACGCGGACCACCAGTCGCGCGTGCTCGGGTCGCCGGGGCTCAACCCCTACAAGCTCGGCAAGGAGCTGTGGGAGTACATCGAGAACACGGCGAACCGCCGCGAGGTCGTCGACAAGCTGCTCCGGGTCGAGGGCGTCACCTGGCGGAGCTTCCACGACGCCGTGGACTTCGAGGAGGTCGAGGAGCTGCTCGCGCCCGACCCCGTGGTCGACGAGGTCCGGCCGGACACGCTCGACCGCCTCGACCCCGAGGACCCGCGGGTGGACGCCGACGCGCTGGCCACCGCCCGCGAGGGCGACGTCGACGTCGAGCGGTACCCCTGGGCCGTGCTCACGACCCAGGGGCTCGCGGAGCGACACTTCTCGCTCGCGAAGCCCGCGAACCGGGGCTTCCTCTCCCGGATCGGTCGCTCGGAGCTGGAGCGGCTCGCCCGCTACATGTTCGACGACGGGAAGTACGCGACCGTCGAGGAGGCGCTCGCGGACGTCGACTACGGCGCCGGGTGGGAGCGGATGCGCGAGGTGCGCGAGAGCCACAACGACGTGACGTTCGTCGACGAGTTCCTCACCGACGAGTTCGTGACGGAGGGGAACTACTTCACCTACGAGTACTCCCGGGCGGCGGGCGACTACCGCGTCGCCAGCACGGACCCGGAGGACGTGAAGAAGAAGCTCCTGCTCCAGTTCACGAACTTCGGCAAGCCCAGCGTCGCCGTGTTCGACGGCAACTACGGCAACCGGGGTGAACTACTGCTCGGCCACCGCTACAACGGGGTCGCCCTCGACCTGGAGCAGGCCGAGCGGACGCTGGAACGCGCCTTCGAGCTCTGGGGTCGCCCGGTCAACCTCGCCACCATCGTCACGGAGTACGACGAGCACGAACTGGAGGTCGCGAGCCGCCGCGGCTACGAGCCCGCCGGCGAGGAGGTCGGGACGCTCCTCCGGTACGACGGCTCCGAGATAGAGCATCTCGACCTGGACCCCGACCTGGAGGACCTCATCGCGGCCGAGGGGGTCGACTACGACACGAAGCCCGAGGAGTGGCTGGCGTAACTCCGGACCCGCCCGCCGCCCGGCGGCACCCACGCCTCCCCTGCCGGACTCCACGCCCTAACTGATGATGGGTTAACATAAATTATCCGGACGTAATCGCCGATGCAAAACGCAGGTACGGTGCGATTGAGGATCGCGAAACGAGGGACAAGCTATATCGTGTAGTACGTAACAGTGACGGACATCGGTGTGACGTAGTGGTGGACACGGACAGCGGCACGGAGTACCGGCTCGACGAGATCGACCGGCGCATCGTCCACGCGCTGATGTCGGACGCCCGGAACACGTCGGCGCCGATGATCGCCGAGGAGGTCAACGTCTCCCCGGGGACGATCCGGAACAGGATCGACCTGCTCGAGAGCCACGGGATCATCAGGGGGTACGGGGCCGTCGTCGACTTCGAGCGGGCGGACGGGCGGCTGAGCAACCTCTACATGTGTAACGTGCCCGTCTCCGAACGCGAGACGCTCGCGCAGGAGGCGCGCGCCGTCCCGGGGGTCGTCAACGTCCGGGAGCTGATGACCGGCCGGCGGAACCTCCATGTGCTGGCGGTCGGCGAGGACACCGGCGACCTCCGGCGCATCTCCCGGGCGCTCTCGGCGCTCGGCATCGAGATCGAGGACGAGGACCTCGTCCAGAACGAGGAGTTCGACGCGTACTCGCCGTTCGGCCCCGCCGACTCGACGCCCTCGCCCGCGCCGACCGACTTCATCAGCCTGGCGGGCGGCGCCGATGTCGTGGAGGTGACGGTCCGTGCGGACGCCCCCATCACCGGCCACACGCTGGAGGAGGTGGGAAAGCGGGGGGTGATCGACGACCAGACGCTCATCATCGCGATCGAGCGCGACGACGCCGTGTTGACGCCCCGCGGCGGAACGACGATCCGATCCGACGACGTCGTCACCGTCCTCTCCCGCGGCGGGGATCGCGAGGGAACCCTCGACGCGTTCCTCGGCACGGACGACTCCTGATACACCATGTCGCTACCGGCACCGCTCCGCTGGCTGTTTGCGACGGACGAGGTCGTTCACGAGTGTCGCGAGTGCGGCGTCACGGTCGAGGAGGGGGCCGAGGTCTGCCCGAACTGTGGCTCGACCGAGATCGCCCGGTACGAGTTCGAGTGAACCAGTCACGGTCCGCCGACCCCGCAGTTACTCCCGATCCGTCGACCCGGTAGCCGCTCTCGGACGGTCGAACCCCCCGACTCCCCGGCTACTCGCGCCAGAACGTACGCGTGAACAGCAACAGCACCGGGATGATCTCCAGCCGGCCGGCCCACATGAGAAAGACCATGAGCAGCTTCGTGGTCGACGGGAGCGCGAGGTACGACCCGAACGGGCCCAACCGTCCGAACCCCGGCCCGATGTTGCCGAGCGTGGCGAGGCTCCCGCTGATCGCCTCCAGCGGGGTGAGCGGGAGGCCGACCCGGTTCGCGTCGAGCGCGATGAACACGGTGGCGAACGCGAACAGGACGAAGTAGACGAGGCTGAAGACCAGGATGTCCCGGATGGTGTCCTCGTCGATCACCGTCCCGCCGAGTCGAACCGGCTTCACCGCCTCGGGATGGACCGTCGTGAACACCGAGCGGCGCGCCGCCTTGACGATGACCAGCCATCGGACGACCTTGATCCCGCTCCCGGTCGAACCGGCGGAGCCGCCGATGAACATCGCGAACAGGAGGAGGACCTTCCCCTCCGTGCTCCACTGCGCGAAGTCGCTCGTGGCGAACCCGGTCGAGTTCATCAGCGAGCCGATCTGGAACGCCGCCTGTCGGAGCGCGTTCCCGGTCACGCCGTTCGTCGCGCCGCCGAGCGGCAGCGCGGGGGCCGCGCCGGTGAAAAGCAGGACGGCGAGCGTGCCGGTAAGGACGGCGATCGCCCCGATGTAGGCCCTGAACTCGGGGTCCTTCACCACCCGTTCGTGCCGGCCGGCCAGCAGGAACCAGAACAGCGCGAAGTTCGTCCCGGCCACGATCATGAACGGGATGATCGTCCACTGCACGACCGGCGAGAACGCGGCGATGCTGTCGGCCTCCGGCGAGAACCCGCCGGTCGGCAGCGTCGAGAAGGCGTGGGCGACGGCGTTGTACGGGCCCATGTTGGGCGCGAGCCCGGACAGGTGGAGCCCATAGAGGAGGACCGCCAGCAGCACGGTGAAGCCGAAGTACACCTTCCAGAGCACCTGTGCGGTCTCCGAGATGCGCGGGGTGAGCTTCTCGAAGGTCGGTCCCGGCGCCTCGGTGTCCATCAACTGGGCGCCGTTGACGGCGAGTTCCGGGAAGATGGCGACCATCAGCACGATGATCCCCATCCCGCCGAGCCACTGGGTGAGCTGGCGCCACATGAGCAGCGCGTGCGAGTGTTGCTCCAGCGAGATGTCGCCCATCACCGTCGCGCCGGTGGTGGTGAACCCGGACGTCGACTCGAAGAGCGCGTTCACGGGGTGTGCCAGCGTCGACTCGGTGCCGTGGCCGGCGAGCACGTACGGGACGGCCCCGACGAGGCTGACCGAGAACCACGCCAGCCCGACGAAGAGGAACGCCTCCCGCGGCCCGAGGTCCTCGGCCGTGTCGAACCGCTCCAGCCCGGTACCGACGGCGAACGTCAGCACGATGGTCGCGAGGAACGTTGCCACGTCCTCCCCGTAGACGATCGCGAGCAGGAGCGGGACGAGCAGGGCGACCGCGAGGAACTTGACGACGGTCCCCGTGAGCGCGACGCTGTTCCGCCAGTCGACGTGTAGCGACACGGTGGTTCGGTGTGGGCTGCGTCCGGTCTTCCCTTAAGTATCGGTCATCCCGTCGCGTGACGGAAGGCAGCTCCGGGGGCGACCGGAACGACGGAGGACGTCGCTCGCCGCTTCGTTCGTCAGAACATGCTCGGTCAGGGATTTGAACCCTGGTCGTCGGCTCGAAAGGCCAACATGATTGGCCGGACTACACCAACCGAGCGTACCCCTCACTTCCCGTCGGGGTGTGTTAATCGTGTCGAATCGCGGCGCCCGCGTCCGGTCAGGTCCACTCGTCCAGGCCGGTCTGGGTCAGCGACTCCTCGATGCGCTCGAAGCCGCGTTCCACCTCCTCTGCGGGCACCTCCCACTCCTCGACGACGTACTCGCGGGCGGCGGCCACGTCCGGGTCGACCGTCGCGTCCAGGTCGTACTCGTCGGTCGTCGGCGGGTCGAAGAAGAACTCCCTGACCCGCTCGGCGTATGCGATCTCCGCGCCGCGCGCCTCGAGCACCGCGAACAGATCGCCGTGCTCCTTCACGGCCTTCAGCGCCGTCTTCGGGCCGATGCCGGGGACCCCCTCGTTGAAGTCCGTCCCGCAGAGCATCGCGACGTCCACGAGCTGCTCGTAGCTCACGTCGAGGTCCGCCAGGGTCGCCTCCAGGTCCATCAGTTCGGGGTCGCCCGACGAGGTGAGCTTCCGGAGGGTCCGGGGCCCGCCGAACAGCAGCACGTCGTAGTCCTCGCTGCCCGTGTAGTCGACGTCGCCGACGCGGTTCATGTACGCGCACTGGGCCTCGCCCTCCGCGGGCGCCTCGATGACGGGGACGTCGAGCCGGCGTAGCAGCTCGCGGGACGTCTCGTGGATGGTGTCGGTGAGCCGCTGGGTGCGGGCCTCCAGCCGCGCCGCCTCGACGGCGTCCCCGCGGTCCTCGGCCGCCTGCCGCAGCTCCTCGGCCTTCTCGCGCGCCTCGCGACGCTTCGCCACCTCGTCGGCTTTGAGGTCCGTGACGCCCCCGTCGAAGACGAACGCCGGCGTGAGGTCGTGCTCGAGGAACTTCGGGAGCCCCTGGACGATGCCGATGAGGTTGGCCACCTCCTCGCCGTCGGCGGTCGTGTACGCTCCGTCGGCGGTGAACTTCACCGTCGTGGTGAGATAGCGGTAGAGCCAGTTGTGCGCGTCGACGGCGACGCTGCCGCCCACCTCGTCGAACGACACCTCCTCGATCGCCGCGAGCGCGCGGAGGTCTGCGTTTCCCATCGCCGGGGGTACGACGCTCGGGGTGTTGAAACCCCCGAGTCGCGGTCACTCCGCGGCGGTCCGGTCCGGCGGCCCGCGCCCGCGCCGCTCGCGGAGGAACGCCCGCTCCCCGTCGGTGAGGTCCCCCCTGTCCGCGAAGGCGTCCAGTCCGGCGCGGTACCGGTCGGCGTCCCGCGGGGCCACGCGTTCGGCGGGCCGCTCGAGCACCAGTTCCGCGAGACCGGTCTCCTCCCCCGTGAACGCGAAGCCGGCCCTGGAGAGCGCCTCGAAGGCGTACGGGTTGTTCACGGCGATCCGAACCCGCTCGTACCCCCGGTCGGCCGCCCGCGTGCAGACGAACGCGCACAGCCGCGGCCCGTGTCCCTCGCCGCGGCGGTCGTCCCTGACGGTGACGTACCGGAGCCGAAGCGTCCCGGGGTCGGTCCGGTCCTCGTCGAACGAGGCGGCGGCGAGTAACCCGTCCTCCATCGACGCCCCGTCCACCCGGTTCCCCCGCGTCCCCGTCGCCTCCTCGGCCGCGTCGACCTCCTCGGCGGCATCGGCTCCCTCGGCTGCTCCGACTCCCCGGGTTTCCTCGGCGACGGGCTCCCAGCCCTCGGGCGCGATGACCGCCTTCCCGGTGCTCGACACGACGAACTTCCCCGCGTAGGCGTACCGCCGGTAGTCGAGCCTGAGCGTCGGGCCGTCCGGGGGCCACCCGAGCAGGCGCGGCGCCGCGGGAGTCTCCATGCTCGGGCTCGGTCCCCCGGGGGCATGAGCGCCACGGCTTTGACGGGTCCGGCCGAATCAAACGGCATGTTCGGCCCCGGCGACGTCCGCTTCTTCGACGCGGTCGCTGCGCTGTACGACCGCACGATGCCCGCGGCCAGCACGACCGACCTGCAGGCCGGACTCGCGTTCGCCCACCGGCCGCTCGAGCGCGTCCTCGACGTCGGCGGCGGGACGGGGCGGGCCGCCAGGGCGCTCCGGCCGCGCGGCCTCGAGCCGACGGTCGTGGACTTCTCCGGGGGCATGCTCGCCCGCGCGCGCGCCGTTGGCCACCCGGCCATCCGCGCCGACGCCGGACGGCTCCCCGTCCGCGACGACGCCGTCGACGCCGTCGTCGTCGCCGACGCGCTCCACCACTTCCCGTCGCCCGAGGCGGCCGTCGCCGAGTGCACCCGCGCCCTCGGCCCGGGCGGGGTGCTCGTCCTCCGCGAGTTCGACCCGACGACCCGGCGCGGCCGCGCGCTGGTCGCGCTGGAGCACCTCGCGGGCATGGATTCGCGCTTCTTCGCTCCGGCCGAGTTGATCGAACTGCTCGCCGACGAGGGCCTCAGGAGCTACCTCGTCCAGCCCGGCTTCGGGTACACCGTCGTCGGCGTGAAGCCGACCGACGGCGATGGGTAGGGCGGTTCCGCTTCCGTCGCGTCGGTTCCGAACGTTCCCCTCCACTCTCGGTTCGAAGTCGGTCCGTTGGCGGTCCAGCAGGCTCCGGCGGCCCGCGGCTCTCGGCTCGGGGATCGGTTCGTTCGACGGGAAGCGGTTCCCGAAAGCCCCCGCGACCGTCGAGTCGGGGGATCGCGCATTCGGCTGGCACTACCCGGGACCCTCGGTCCCGGGAGGTGCTACGAGAATCGAAGATTCTCGGCACGACGAGACGCCGAAGCCGTCTCGAACCGTCACCCTCGCTCGCGCGAACGGAGGCCAGCCGCCGCGCACCATCGCACGTAGCCGACTCACGGTTTGAACCAGCCGGAACCGGTGATGCGGCGCTCGCCCCGTTTCCATGCGGACGGACGCTTCGAGACGGCCGAACCGCCTCGCCCGACCTCGACTCCGGGGGCCGCCGAGCGGAGAACCCCGAACGTTAAGCGGAACGCCGCGAACGCCCGGACATGGCAGTCGCCGACTTCCTCGATCGCCGGGTCGACGCGGGGGCGCTCCCGCTGGTACTCGGGGACGTGCTGGTCATCCTGGCGTTCATCTACGCGGGATCGACCCGTCACCAGTCAGTCGCCTTCCCGCCCGCGGGGGCCCAGGACCTCGTCACGCTGCTCGTCATCGCCGCGCCGTTCCTCGTCGGGTGGGCCATCGCCGCGCCGCTCGTCGGCGCCTACTCCGCGGGCGCAGTCGAGTCCGCGAAGGCGTCCGTGCCGCTCACGATCCGCTCGTGGATTCCCGCCGCGGTCATCGGGCTTGCGCTCCGGGCCACGCCCTGGGTCGAGGGCGGGGTCGCGCTGGCGTTCGCTCTCGTGATGCTCGTCGTCGGCAGCGTCTCGCTGGCCGTCTGGCGGGTCGTGGCCGCACGGTTCGTCTGAGCGATTCCCTTCCTCGCCCGCCGTCCGTCGCCGTCCGGTTCCGTAACGGCGACGGCTCCGGCTACGTGCCGGAGGAGGACGCGGGACTAGCTCCGTCGAAATCCCCGGAGCCCGGCGAATCCCGTCTTGACCGGGAAGAACGGAGAACGCATCCACCACTACCCTCCTAGTCCGCCGGTTTCACGTTTTGATTCAGCCGGAAGACGTTCTCGGGGTCGTACTTGGCTTTCAGCTCGGCGAGCCGAGCGTAGTTCTCGTCGTAGACGTTCTCCTCACGGCCCTGGCGGTCGCCCTCGAAGTTCGCATACGTCCCGCCGGTCGCACCTTCGGCGAGAGCGTCGTGGCACTCTCGCACCCAAGCGATGCACTCGTCGTCCTTCGCCGAATCCTCCCAGCGCGCGGCAACGGTCACGATGAACTCCACGTCTCGATGCGGATATGCGGTCGCGTTCGGCCCGACGTCGTTGACGGCGCCTCCGACCTGGTGGATGAGGATTTCGGAGTACGGTGTCGGGAATCGGTCAGCGTGTTCGGTGACGGTATCGATCGTCTCCTCGGTGAGTTCCGTGAAGTTCGGCGCCTTCCAGTAGTTCCGGGCCCCCTCCGCGTACAGGTCATCCAGCATGCTTTGAGCCTCCGTATAGCGGGTCGGCGCCACGGCGTCGGCGATGGGATCGCCGTGTTCACGGAGCGGTGCGAGCACCGTCTCACCCTCCCTCAGGTCGCCGGCGTAGAACGGGACGAGTATCAGGACCGTGGTGCCGTGAACGTCGTCCGGGAGGAACGGGAGCGGCGGCGCCGCCACGCTGTTCACCCAGACGCCGCATTCTCGTGGTGCGTTCCGGGTGAACTCCCGGTAATGGGCGAGGACGTCGGGGGCGTCCTCGTACGGGTGGACGATCGGGCCGAAGAGCACTTCGTGGCCGACCTCGTGGAGGTCGAATTCGAACGACGTGACGATCCCGAAGTTGCCACCCCCGCCGCGGACCGCCCAGAAGAGGTCCGCGTTCTCGTCTTCGCTTGCCGTTACTCCCCTCCCGTCCGCAGTGACGACGTCGACCGATCCCAGATTGTCGATCGCCAGGCCGTATTTGCGGCTGAGCCAGCCGATCCCTCCCCCGAGCGTAAGGCCCGCGACGCCCGTGGTCGAGATGACGCCACCGGGCGTGGCGAGGCCGAAGGCCTGCGTTTCGTGGTCGAGGTCGGCCATGGTCGCCCCGGGCCCAACGCGAGCAGTTTGCGCTGCGGGATTGACCCGCACTGACGACATCAGGGACAGGTCGATCATGAGGCCGTCATCACAGACGGCGTTGCCGGCGACGTTGTGGCCGCCACCTTTGACGGCGAGGGGGAGATCGGATTCACGGGCGAAATCGACCGCAGTGATCACGTCGGCCGCTCCGGTGGGACGAACGATGACCGCCGGTTTCCGGTCGATCATCGCGTTCCAGATCGTCCGAGCCTCGTCGTAGGCGTCGTCTCCAGGCCGGAGTACCTCGCCGTGGATCCCCCGAGCGAGCGTTTCGTGTTCCGCGTCGTCTATCGGATCTTTGACTGCCATCGGTCACGCCTCACCCGTGATTCGAAACGGACGTGTGGATAGTTATCTAGTGACGTTTCTGCAGCTCCTGCCGTCCGTGCAGTGTCTGGAAGGGCGAACGCCAGCTACGTTCGAGGCGCGAGCCGCCCTGCGCCCGCCTCTTTCTCGAACGAACGTCACCATCCGCGGACGGCGACGCATCAACCTCTCCGTCGATCACTGCTCCTCACCGACCGACCGTCGGAGTCGGCCGAATACGCGCCCCGTACGCAGCACGGAACTGTGAACGTCCACTGTTGCTGATGGGACTCGCGGTGATCAATGAGCACGCCTACTTGCCGGCTATTCCACGCTCTGGATCGTCGAACGAACGGGTTTTCCGCGGAGTCGCAGGGATGGATTCCGGACCGTTCACCGCGCAGGTGGGCCTCGAGCGGGACCGACTCAGCGCCGGGAGAGGTAGACGCCGATGCCCGACGCGACGACGGCGAAGCAGGCGAGGATGCCGAACAGCGTCGGCGGGTTCGCGTACTGGAGGACCACGCCGGCGACGGTGCCGCCGAGCGCGCCGACGCCGAACACGCCGAGGTAGGTGAAGCCGTACGAGAGGCCGCGCGTGCCCGCCGGGGTGTACTCCGCGACGGTCGCCTGGTAGAACGGCTGGACGACGAACAGCGCGGCGCCGAGGACGAACCCGAGGACGAGCAGGGCGGCGAGCCCGGCGTTCGCGGCCGGGAGGAACAGCACCGCGAGCACGGCAAGCAGGCCGAAGCCGCCGGCGATGCCGTGCTCGACGGGGATGCGATCGGTGAGCTTCCCTCCGACGTACTGGCCGAGGACGCCGACCATCAACAGCCCCGCGTAGAAGTAGTCGCCCGGGCGGACCCGCCGGTCGCCGACCCCTTCGATGCCGAGCGTCTCCAGCACGCCCGCCGGGACGACCGACGAGACCGGCACCGGCCGGAACGCCGGGATGCCGTCGAGCAGATCCGGCATGAACGTGAGGATGCCGCGGTAGTACAGTCCGGAGCACATCACGACGAGGAACACGAGCGCGAACGCGCCGGTGAACAGTTTCGCGCTCTCGCGTCGGAACTCCCCGAGCGACTCGACGCCCGAGGAGGCCTTCGATCCCCCGCCGTCGGTTGCGGTCTCGACCGCCGCGGTCTCGTCGAAGCTGGCGGTCGTCGCGTACGCGGCGGCGACGAGCGCGGGGACGGCGAGCACGGCCGCGACGAGCCGCCAGTCGAAGAACAGCAGGAGGACCGCGGTGAGGAGCGGCCCGAGGCCGATGCCGACGTTGCCCGCGATGCCGTGGAAGGCGAACCCGGAGCCGCGCTCCTCGACGCCCTTCGAGATGAGCGCCAGCCCGGCCGGGTGGTACACGGACGCGGAGACGCCCCAGACGACCATCGCGAGCGTCACGGCGACGAGCCCCGGCGCGGCCCCGAGCAGGAGGAAGGCGGCCGCCATCCCGACGAGGCAGGCGACGATGAGCCGGCGCGAGCCGACGCGGTCGACGAGGATTCCCCCGGGGAGCGCGCCGAGGCCGAACAGGCCGTAGCCGACCGTGACGAGGACGCCGAGCGACGCGGAGGTGACCGCCAGCTCGACCGGCCCGAGGCTGACGACGTCGAAGGCGTCCAGCCAGACGGGGATGAAGATGGGGATCGACAGTTCGTAGGTGTGGACCATCCCGTGGGCCAGCATCACGAGCGCGACGATCGAGCGGTCGTTTCGGTTCACTACGTCGGGGTGCGCGTTTGGGGAACCTGTAAGCGTCGGTTTCGGCAGTCTCCTCGGGGACCGCCGGGCGAGGATCGGGGGTCGAACTGCGGGTGGGAGTCGGGGCCGACTGCGGGGACGAGTCGAGCGGGAGTCAGGGTCGAACTGAGAGGAGTCGAGCGGGAGCCGGGGGCGAGCGTCGGGGGAGAGCGAAACGGCTAACCGACCCCCCTCACAACTCGGAGCCAATGAGCGCGCAGGACTGGCCGCACGACCCGGACGGCGAGGAGGGAAGCGAGGGACGCCGCAAGTACGGACACGCGGTGCTGGTGAAGAAGATCGACGAGGAGGACGACTTCCCGCTCCGGGCGGGCGACTACGTCGAGCGGTTCGGGAACCACCCCGTCAGGCTCGACGCCGACACCGTCGTCTCCGTCTCGGACGTCTTCGCGACCATCGACGAGGACGCGACGTACGACGACATCGTCACGTTCCACAAGGCGGTCGGCGCGGCCATGCGCGAACAGGGGTACTGGACGTACGAGGGGCCGGACGCGTTCGCCCGGTAGTCGTCCGCGGAACGGCGTTCTGCCGCCCGCGGAACCGCACCGGCGATCCTCCTCCCGTACGGAAAACCGACTCGGTGGGGCAGTTGAAACGACCCCTTTCCGATACGATTCAGCGTGAAACCGCTGCGTGGTGGCTCTGCAAACCGAGCAGGGCTTCGTCCATTATTCGCAATCGAACCGATCGCTTAGTGGTCCTAAACTCTGCACTGTCGGGAGATTCCAGTCGTACGTAACCGCAGCTAACCGAGTCGCAACGGTCACTACCGCACACACCCCAGCAGCCGTACTCCCGGTAGCTCCGAACGATCCCGCTAGCCAGTACGCACCTCCGCCGAGGACCGCACAACTCGCATAGAAATCCTCGAAGAGGATGAACGGGGATCGATCGAGAAGAACATCCGCGAACGCACCACCGCCTACGGCGTTGATCGTTGCTACTGCGACGATACCGAACGCTGAAACACCCGCTTCAGTCGCTACGATGGCACCAGTCGTAGCGAAGGCGGCAAGCCCGATGGCATCCGAGACGAGAGCGACCGGATGTGTTTCTGGAGACGACAGGACGACGCTCAGCGTGATCGCTAAGCCAACTCCGAGTAGCCCCAGACCGATTTCGATCGGCGACTGGAGTGCTAACGGAACTCGTGTCACGAGGAGATCGCGCGTCGCTCCACCGGCAAACGCCATTGCCAGCCCAACGATGGTGATCCCGAACAAGTCGAATTCCTCACGGATCGCCTTCGATGATCCGACGAGTGCGAACGCGACCAAGCCGATCGTGTTCATTACGGCAAACGGGCTGCCGAACAGTATCGAGACGAAGTCCTGACTCACTGCTCTCGCCTATGGGAGCGAGTATCTTGAGTGGTGCGTGTCAAATACTCCCCCACTCGAGGCACCTGCGCGAGGGCACCTGCGGTAACTGTACGACCCGTACTGATCATCGAGGCGGCCAACCCGTCTCCTTCTGAGGGTTTCGACGGATCCGACTCGGGAGGGTGACCGAACTACTCCCGTGCCGGCCGCGCGCCGGTCACGTGCTTCTCGAGCGCGCCACGCTCCCACGTCCGCGTCGCGTCGCCGTTCACCTCGTTCCGGAGGCGCTCCTCCAGCAGGTTCACCGCCATCGAGTTCGCCCCCTCGGGGATGATGAGGTCGGCGTGCTTCTTGGTCGGCTCGATGAACTGCTCGTGCATCGGCTTCACCGTCGAGAGGTACTGGTCGATGACGCCCTCCAGGTTCCGCCCCCGATCGATCACGTCGCGCTCGATGCGCCGGAGGATGCGCACGTCGGCGTCGGTCTCGACGTAGAGGCGCAGGTCGAGCATGTCGTTGATCTCGTCGTCGTACAGCGCGAGGATGCCCTCGAGGACGATGACGTCCGTCGGCTCCACCGTCACCGTCTCCTCGGCGCGGTTGTGCACCTCGAAGTCGTACTGGGGCATCTCGACCGACTGGCCCGAGAGCAGCATCCCGAGGTGGTCGCGGAGGAGCGACCACTCGAACGCGTCGGGGTGGTCGTAGTTGACCTCCGCCCGCTCCTCGAGGTCCATGTGCGAGAGGTCCCGGTAGTAGTTGTCGAGCGGGATCCGCGTCACCGCGTCCGCGACGTTCTCGGTGATGAGCCGCGAGACGGTCGTCTTGCCGGCACCGGTGCCCCCGGCGATGCCGACGACGAACGAGGGGTACGTCATCGTCGGAAAGGCGGCCTCCGACGGTTTGAACGCATCGCTCCGTCGCGCCGTCCCCGTCGACGGTCACGTCCCGCCGCGTCCCGAACCGACGTACCTGGTCGCCCTGTGCCGGCCCGTGACCGCACGACTGCGAGTTCCCGCTCATCGGACAGTTTTATAATGGGGTGGGTCATGCTTGCGGGCATGGTGCGTGATATCGACCGTCGAGACGTGCTGAAGAGCGTCGGAGGCGCCGGCGTGGTCGGCCTCGCTGGCTGTATTACACAGGACGGAAACGGTAGCGGGAACGGCGGCGGAAACGGCGGCGGCGAGGACACCCCCGGAGGGGAGGAGACGGACGCCACGGACGACGGGTCCGGCGACTCCTCGCGGACACTCAACCACGGCGTGTTGATGCCGGTCACGGGCGACCTCGCGTCGCTGGGCGGCCCGATCCGCGACGGCGCCATCCTCCCCGCGGCGGTGCTCGAGGGCGAGGACATCCCGTTCGAGATCGACGTCCAGGAGGAGGACTCCCAGACGGACCCCCAGGCGGGCGTCCAGGCGGCGAGTTCGTTCGCGAGCGCCGGCGTCCCGTCGGTGACGGGGGCCGCTTCCTCCGCGGTGAGCCTGCAGGTGTACCAGCAGACGTTCATCCCGAACGGCATCGTCGGCTGTTCGCCGGCGTCGACCTCGCCGGCGATCACCGGCCTCGACGACGACAACCTCATCTTCCGGACCTGCCCGTCGGACGCCCTGCAGGGCCAGGTGATGGCCCAGGTCGGCAGCGAGGAGATCGGCGGCTCGACCGCCTCGGTGATGTACGTCAACAACGACTACGGCCAGGCGCTGAACGACTCGTTCGTCAGCTCCTTCGAGGACGAGTACGGCGGCACGGTGCAGGCGGAGGTCGCGTTCGAACCCGAGCAGGCGTCGTACACGTCGCCGCTGTCGGATGCGATGGGTGACGGCCCGGAGATGCTGATCGTCATCGGCTACCCGGCGTCTGGCATCCAGATCTTCCGCGACTTCTACGCGGACTACGGCACCGACACAGACATCATGGTGACCGACGGCCTGCGCGACTCGACGCTCCCTGACGAGGTCGGCAACGACATGACGAACGTCTACGGGACGTCCCCGCTCGCCCAGGGCCCCGGAACGGACGCGTTCAACCAGCAGTACGAGGACGAGTACGACCGCACGCCCGGCGTGTTCAACGCGCAGGCGTACGACGCGACCGCCGTCTGCCTGCTCGCGAACGCCGCCGCCGGCGAGAACGACGGCGACGCCATCAAGGAGCAGATGCAGGCCGTGGCGAACCCGAACGACGGGACCGAGATCACCCCCGAGAACCTCGCGGAGGGGTTCCGGCTCGTGGCCGAGGGCGAGTCCGTCTACTACCAGGGCGCCTCCTCGAGCGTCGACTTCGACGAGAACGGCGACATGACCGCCGTGACCTACGAGTACTTCCGGTTCAACACGGACGAGGACGACAACATCGAGACCGTCAGCACCGTCGAATTCGAGGCGTAAGTCCGGAACCGCGCGGCAGTTTTCCCGTTTTTCATCCGCTGCCAGCCCCGGCGCTGGCCCCTGCAACCACCGCCGCCGTCCGCGTCGCTCCGCCCATCGGGATACGATCCGCCGGCCGGCGGGTGAACCCCGTCGACCGGCCGGCCCGGGCCTACCGGCAACCGCGCTGGCTACCGCGGGCTTTACGCTGCGGTGTGCGCAGGGGGTTCCCATGCACGTGCTCAGGAACGGGACGGTCGTGGACGCGGACGGCGAGCGGGAGGCGGACGTCGCCGTCGAGGGCGACGGGATCGTCGCCGTGGGCGACGTCGGCCGCGGCGACGCCGAAACCGACGTCTCCGGACGGTACGTCGCGCCCGGCCTCGTCGACAGCCACGTCCACCTGATGTTGGACGGCCGCCCGGACGTCGCCACCGTACAGTCCGAGTCCGCGTTCGATCACGCCTACGCCGCGGCCGCGAACCTCCGGGCCGCCGTCGAGGCGGGCGTGACGACCGTCCGCGACCTCGGCGGACCGGGGACGCTCGCGCTCGACGCGGGTCGCGCCGTGGCCGAGGGTCGGCTCGTCGGCCCGCGCGTGCTCGCGTGCGGGGAAAACATCACGATGACGGGCGGGCACGGCCACTGGTTCGGCCGCGAGGCGGACGGCCCGGACGAGGTCCGAAAGGCGACCCGCGAGCAGCTCAAGCGCGGCGCGGACGTGGTGAAGTGCATGGCGACCGGCGGCGTCCTCACCGAGGGCGCACGGACCGGCGCGCCGGAGCTCACCTACGAGGAGATCGAGGCGCTCGTCGACGCGGCCGCGGCGAAGGACGTCCCGACGGCGGCCCACGCCCACGGCAAGGAGGGGCTGTTGAACGCCGTGGAGGCGGGCATCACGAGCATCGAACACGGGACGTTCATGGACCGCGAGGCCGCCGCGGCGATGGCCGCGGCGGGGACCTACTGGGTGCCGACCGCGAGCGCGCTCTTCGACATCGTGGACAACCCCGACGCCGGCATCCCCCCGTCCGCGATGGCAAAGGCAGAGGCGTCCGCGGAGTCGTTCGTCACCTCATTCGACCACGCGGCCGCCGAGGGCGTGACGGTGGCGATGGGCACCGACGCCGGGACGCCGTTCAACCACTTCGGCGACATCCCCGGGGAGCTGGAGTACATGGTCGAGTACGGGATGACCCCCGCGGAGGCGCTGGAAGCGGCGACGGTGAACGCCGCGGAACTGTGCGGGCTCGACGACGTCGGCCGGGTGTCCGAGGGCTACCGGGCCGACCTCATCGTGCTCGATTCGGACCCGACGGCGGACGCGGGAGCGTGGACCGACCCGGACCACGTGTTCGCCGGCGGCGAGAGGGTCGTCTGACCGTCGCCCAGGGTACCCACGGCTCCCCCGTTCCCCGCCAATCCGCCACACGGCGGGGTCGAAGCGACACCGTTTTAATGTGGTCGCCACTACCGAAGAGTGCACGCCGAAGCCGCGTGATGCACGCTCCGTTGGTGTAGTCCGGCCAATCATATCACCCTCTCACGGTGATGACTTGGGTTCGAATCCCAAACGGAGCACTCCTCCCTCGAACTCGACGCGATCGGGGTAGCCGCCCCGGCGAACGACCCGTCTCAGGACTCGATCTTCTCGACGATATCCCGGGCCTTCTCGCGCGCCTCGTCCCCGTCGTCGACGGCGTCGAGCGGGATCAGCACGCTCTGTATCTCCCAGTCGTCGTTCCCCTCCTCGTGGCCGGTTCGGACCTCGCTCCCCTCGACGACCGATCCGGCCGGTTTGTCGGCCCAGTCGGGCGTGCGGATCTCGTCGAACTCGTCCGGGTCGCGGAAGCGCACGTGGTAGTAGTCGTCGCCCTCCTCGACCTCCTCGACGGATGGCGTATCGGCCATGTCCGGCACATCGGAAGGCGGCGTCAAGAGCGGCGGCCCGACATACGCAAGGGTGCCGTCGACTCCGCGCCACGTCCTCAGCGGGACGGGGACCCGTTCCGGGCAGGCGCCCGACGACGTCGGCTCCGACCGCATAAAAAAGCGACCGGCGAGTGACGTCGCCGGCTCAGTACTGCGGTGCGGGCTGCTGGACGCCGCCGGCCGTCGCCTGCCGTTCGAACGACTCCAGCATCGACCACGTCGAGTTCACCGCGCGGGTGAGCGTGCTCGCACACTCCTGGCAGTGCGAGTGCGGGTGGCGCGCGCACTCGTTCGCACACTCCTGGGCCGCGCTGGCGAACGTCTCCGCCAGGTCCTGGCCGAACGCCGAGTCTCGTGCCATGAACTGGACGTTCAGCGTGGCGAGGTCGGCCACGTCCCGACAGAGCCGGATGCACTCCTCCATCCCCGGCCCCTCGTCGATGCACTGGTCCGCACACCACTCACAGACGATGGCCGCCTGGACGAAGTCGTGGAGCGCGAGTCGCATCTCGCCGGTCAGCGCGTCCTCCATCTCGGTGAGCTGTGGACCGGGCTGTTGCACGGCCCCCTCCTGGGCCTGCTGGGTCCCCATCGGCTGCTGGGGACTCTGCTGTTGAGTCTCGATCTGCTGGGGACCCTGCTGTTGGTACGCCTCGGACCCCTGCTGGGGTCCGGTCCCCTGCTGGATTCCCGACTGGGATCGTCGGTGCCCGCCCGTCGTCTGGCCCGCCCCTCCCATCGAGGGCTGGTCCGTCCCGGTCGCTTCGGTGATGTACTCGGTCGCCATTCGGTTCCCCTCGTCGGACCCCGTCTGGGGCATCTGTTGCTGTTGTGACATCGGTTACAATTCCCGCTTCAGTCGGATCTCGTCGTCCGTGATCGATTCGATCTTCGAACGGTCGAGCGGATAGTCGTCCTCGTCGGCGTCCGACCAGCCGAGCTTCGACAGGACGGTGTCGCCGAGCCCGGCGTCGGGGTCGACGTAGGCCGTACCGCCCCTGACGTCCGAGACCATCCCGATCTCGTCGCCGTTCTCGTTCACGACGCGCTTCCCCTCGTCCTCCTCCGTGATCGATCGTTGTGACATCCGTGTGGCTCCTCGAACTCCTCCGCGTTCGGTGATCGTGTGGCGGTGCTCCGGGTCGACTCGGTCGCTACCGAGCATCCCTCCACCCGACGTGGTGGCGTCCGGTGCATGTCCGGTGAGTCGGTTAGTTATGGGTACCGAATCGACCCGGCGGTCGTCTCAGGGAGCGTACAGTGTCCGCGTACGTCCGCATTACTCGAGCGTTCCGTCCGTCCCGTCAGGTCGTCCGCCCCGCCTGCGGACTATGCCCGACCGGCGTCGTCGAGCACGTCTCCGCCAATATCCGGGGCTCGTCCGGCGCCCTCGGGACCGGTGCGGGAGGTAAGCCCCCAGTCGGCCCCAGTAGCCCCGAGTTACTCGTGTGCTCCGTGCCACGACGCGGGCGAGACTGCCCACGCGGAAGATCTCCGTGCGGACCGTTCCGGGCGAACGACGTCGCGGCCCGTCGATCCGTACAACCACGGTGGATGTGGGTCCCGATCGGGTTGAAGTACGGCAACTCAGGTTTGCCCGGTCGTCTCGAGACGGCGGCCATCGGGGACCTGAGCGACGACGGGGAAAAGGTACTTGCACGCCGCCGTCCTGCACCCGACGATGGCCGACCAGGGGAGCGGGGGCGAACCGTCGAGCGTCCTCCGGAACAAGCGGGACGCGACGCGCTATCAGATCCTCGTCCAGATCGCGGACAGACAGCCGGCGGTGAGCCAGCAGGAGGTCGCCGACGCCATCGGCATCACCTCGCAGGCGGTGAGCGACTACCTGCAGGACCTCACCGAGCAGGGGGCCGTCAGGAAGCACGGGCGCGGCCGCTACGAGGTGACCAAGGAGGGCGTCGACTGGCTCATCACACGGACCGACGAGCTCCGCGAGTTCACCGACCACGTCTCCGAGAGCGTCATCGGACAGGTCGAGATCGACACGGCGCTCGCGACCACCGACGTCTCCGAGGGCCAACCGGTGTCGATATCGATGGCCGACGGCGTCCTCCGTGCGGCCGCAGGGACCGGAGGGACCGTCACCGCCGTCGCCGTCACCGACGCGGCCGCGGGCGAGGACGTCGGCGTCACCAACTTCGAGGGCGTCCTCGAGTACGATCTGGGCAAGGTGACGGTGATCGCGGTCCCCCAGGTCCAGGACGGCGGGAGCAGGCTCGCGGACGCCGACGCGGTCGCCGCCGCCGCCGCAGAGCACGACCTCGTCGGCGTCGCGGGGACCGAGGCGCTCGCGCTCGCGCGCCGCGCCGACGTCTCCCCCGACGTCCGGTTCGGGACCCCGTTCGCGGTACAGGAGGCCGCGATGAAGGGGCTCGACGTGCTCCTGCTCGCGACGACGGGCGAGGTGTCCTCCCACACCAACAAGCTGGTCGCAGAGAACATCAGCTACGAGGTCGTCGACGCCGCGGAGTGACGGTCCCGCCGACCCCGCCGGGGCGGAACCCCGTCCCGTCTCCCGCCCGGTCGAGGTGACGCGGGCTCCGCCTCGACCCCGTCAGTCCCCGTCCGCAGTGTGTAGCCGAATCCGGAGCTCCGTCCCGCCGGCCTCGCGTTCGCGGATGTCGAGCGTCCCGCGCGAGGCCGTCACGATCCACTTGATGAGCCAGAGCCCGAGCCCGCTGCTGTGGGTGAGCGCCGTCTCGGTCCGGCGCTCGATGGCGACGCGGTCCTGCTCCGGGATGCCGGGGCCGTCGTCCCTGACACAGAGGAGCACGTCGCCGCGCCCGTCGGCGCGACCGACGTCCAGCGACACCTCGATCTCGACCGGCGGTTCGCCGCCGTGTCGGGCCGCGTTCTCGACTGCCTCCTGCAGGGCGGCGCCGAGCACGGGGACCGCGACGACCCGACACGACTCGGGCAGCGACGTTCGGATCGAGACGTCGTGTCGTCGCTGGACCGCGTCCACCCGGCGACGGACGATGGCCGCGAGATCGAGCGGCGTCCGGTCGTCCTCGCGCTCGGTTCCCAGCAGCCCCTCCAGCGTCCCCGCCTTCTCGCTGTGTCCGATGAGCTTCCGCGCGGCCGACCGGACGCGGTCGACGCTCTCGAGCGCCGCCTCGTCGTCCAGTCGCCGTTCGAGGTTCTCGGCGTGCCCGGAGATGACCTGCACGTCGTTGCGGAGGTTGTGCCGCAGGAACCGGTTCAGCACCTCCAGTTGTGCGCGCCGCCGGTTCCCCGTGACGTCGGTGACGATGCCCTCGAGCGTCGCCGACGCGTCCCCGTCGGTGAACAGCCCGGTCGCGCGCTCGCGGACCCACCGCTCCCCGGAGTCGGCGGTCCGGAGGCGGTAGGTCGACTCGTAGGACCCGCCCTCGGCGAGGGCCGTCCGGCGGTTCCGGACGATGCCCGCGCGGTCCTCCTCGTGGACGAGGTCCGCGAAGGCGACGCCGTCGGAACCCGTGAGCGTCGCGGGGTCGTACCCGGTCAGCTCGGCGGCGTAGTCGTTGACGAACGCGAGCCGTCCCGCGTCGTCGGTCGCCGTCCGGAACACCATCCCAGGGAGGGTGGCGACGAGCGAGGAGAACTGCGTCTTCTGCCGTTCGAGCGCCTGCTCGGAGCGGTTCCGCTCGATGCAGGTCGCGACGTGTGCGGCGAGCAGTTCGGCGAGTTCGACGTCCGACTCGGAGAAGGCGGCCGGTTCGTTCGAGTACGCCTGGAACACCCCCACGTCGCCGAGGGGGACGGTGATCCCCGAGACGATGTCCCCGAACACCGGTTCGGCGTCCTCGTCGACGACGACGTCGTCCATCAGCTCGCTCTCGCCGCGCCGTAGCACCCTCCCGGCGACGCCCTCGTCGGTCCCGAGCACGCGGTCCGGCAGTTCCAGCCCGGTCGAGGTCGCCGCGGAGACGAACTTCCCGTCGACCGCGCGCAGGAACGTACACTGATCGAACCGGAGGATCTCCTCGGCGGCGTCGACCGCGAGTTCGAAGACGCGCGACTCGCCGTCGGCGGTGACCATCCCGTCGGCCACGTCGTGGAGGCTCGCGATCTTCCGGCGGTTCTCCCGGAGGGCGTTCACGCTCCGGACGCGTTCGAGCGCGTCGGCGGCGTGGCCAGCGAGCAGTTCCGCGAGCTCGAGGTCGCGCTCCGAGAACGCGCCGACCCGGGTCGCGGCGGCCTGGAGGACCCCGACGGACCCGACCGGCACGCTCATCAGGGACCGGTACCGGCTCCGGGCCGGGTCGACGTCGGGGTCGCCGTGGACGTCGTCGACCCGGACGCCCTCGTTGCTCCGGTACGTCTCGCCGGCGATCCCGTACTCGAGCGGGACCGAGTCGTGGAAGTCGGCCGACGCCGCGGACGTGCTCGCCTTCGTGACCAGTTCCTCTCCCTCGGCGACCGACATCGTGCTGGTGTCGAAATCGAGGATGTCGGCCGCCGCCGTCACCGTCAGCTCGTGGATCTCGGCCGCCCGCGAACACGACTCGAACTCCGTCGCGACGTCGTGGAGTCGCTCGACCGGGCGAACCGACCAGTCGTCGTGGGTCCGGGCCGGCGGCCCGCGGACGAAAAGCGCCGTCTCGTACGCGTCGGCCTCGGCCGGTCGGGCGGCGAGTTCGGTCGCCACCTCCCCGGTCGTGCCGCGCGCGAACACCCACTCGAAGCTGTCCCCCGTCTCGCGGCTCCTGGCGATCGCCCCCTCCAGGTGCTCCCCGGAGAAGACGGTGGGGCTCGGCGGGCAGAGGGCCGACAGCGGTTCGCCGCGCAGTTCCTCGGGGTCGAGTTCGAGCAGGGACGCGACGACCTCGTCGACGCCCCGAACGACCCCGTCGGTGACGGCGATCATCCCGTCCTCGAACGGGGAGGTCGCTTCGGGGGCGATCGTCCCGACCGGCGTCCGCGCTTCGTCCGTCATCGGTTCTCCTCGGTATGCGGGGCCGTTCGCCCCGCGTCCTCGTACCTTCCAGTTGCAAGTGGCCAGTAAATATCCTTCGACCCGACTGATTGCGACGGCCGACCGGACGTTCCGGCCGGAACGCCCCTCACGACCGGAGTTCCACGCCGACGCGTTCGGCGGCCTCGGGGAGGGCACGCGCCCGCTCGGCCGCGGCCACGTACTCCGCGATCGGCCGGTCGAGCGCGTCGACCCGGACGTCGCCGTCGCGGTGGGTCAGGCGTTCGTCGGCGTACGCCACCCGGCGGGCCGGGTCGGGGACCACCTCGGCGACGAGTTCCGGTTCGGCGGACGACGCCGCCGCGTCCGCGACGGCCTCGACCGCGGCCCGCCGGCGTTCCTCCACGTCCCCCGCGTCGTCCACGGCGAACGACTCGCCGTCCTCGATTCGGGACCGGACCGAATCGAACGCGTCGAGCGAGGCGAACCCGTCGACCGCCGCGACGACCGCCCGTGCCGGGCCCTCAGCGACGGATTCAGGGCTCCACGCCCCGCCGACGAGGTCGTACACGAGTTCCTCGAGCGCCCGCTCTGCCGGCGTCCCCGCCACGTCGCGGTCCATGTGCTCGGAGGCGTCGAACCCCCGCGTCAGGGACCGTTCGTCGACCGCGTCGTCCAACGCCGCGGCCAGCGACGTCGCGGCGTCCTCCAGGGCGGCTGCGATGTCGGTCTCCGCGTCGAGCGACTCGACGAACGCGTCGTACAGCGTCGCCGCGTCCGCGGTCAGCGCGCGGGCGTCCTCGTGCTCGCCCGCGAGTTCACCGACCCCGAGGACGCCCTCCGACTCCGCGTGGGGGCCGGACCGTCCGTCCAGCCGACCCTCGGCGTGCGCCGTGAACCCCTCGATCGCGGCGTGGACCACCGCCGCGCGGGCCGGGTCGTCGCCGACGTACTCCGTCCGCTCGCGAACGGCCGAGAGCTCCTCCCCGAGCTCCCCGCTCTCGGACGCCACGTCCTCGCGGGTCAACTCGCCCTCCGTCGCCCGCCACGCGGCCGAGACGGTCATCGAACGCCGGCGGGCGCGGCGGGCCTCGGACAGGAGTTCCCGCTCGGTCTCCGCCTCGACGGCACGCCGGATCGCCTCCTCGGCGTCCCCGTACCGGCGTCGCATCCGTTCCCTGACTGCGCCGTTCGGGACCTCGTCGGGGCCGAGCCGGTCGGGAACGTCGGCGAGCAGCTCCCGCGCGCGGTCGAGGCTGCCCGAGAGGCGCTCGTCGGGGAGGTCGACCGGGAACGTCCCGGCCACGGTCGGGTCCGACTCCCCCACGGCGCTCCGGAGCGCCGCCCCGTCCAGCGTGGGCGGCTCCTCCTCCCCGACCGGGAGGCGCCCGCACCCGGCGAGCGCGACGCCGCCGACGAGCGTGAGGGCGCCGCGTCGGGTCGTCCGCGGGCCCGTCATCGGTCGTCCCCCGTCGCGTTCCCCTCCCGGTCGCGGATCCACGGCGGGAGCCGACACCCGCTGAAACTGGATCCGGACCCGTATCCGCTGACCTGGTCGGGGTCCACGACGTCGGGGATCCGGACGAGCGTCGCCACCGTGTCGTACGTGTCCGTCTCGCAGGCAACGTCAACGTCCCGGAGCACGCGCCCGTAGTCCGTGCGGATCTCCGTGGCCGACCAGCCGACGTAACACAGTTCGCGGCGGTAGCACTCCCCGATCCGGGACTGGTCGACGTACACGGTCTCCTCGTCGAAGTCCGTCGCCTCGAGGAACTCGCGCGCGGCCCCGGCGCCGTCCACGTCGGCGAACCGCGTCGCGTCGACGCGTTCCCCGTCGGCGACGAACCCCTGCGGGTGGTACGACTCGGGGGGTCCATCCCCGTCAGTGGCGGTCCGCCCGTCCGCGAACCAGACGACCGCACGCTCGCCCGGGCCCCTGAGCGTCGCGAGCTCGGGGTCGGTCTCGACGTTCTCGGGGCCGCGCCGCTCGGTGGGCGTCCGGCTCGGCGAGTCGAACTCCGTCCCGTTACATCCGGCCGCGAGCGGGAGCAGCGCCGCCGCTCCGCGGAGGGCGTCTCGTCTCGTGATGGGGACCATCCTTTCGGCGGGAGTGGGTCCCCGGCCCCCATATAACGGTCGGATCCCCGCCCGCGGCCGTCGACCGGGGCCGACGAACTTCACCCCCGACCTTTATCGACCCTCCCTGCCACCCCGGCGTATGCCCGACGTGACGCTCGTCGACCGCGGCCGCGTCCGCGCGGACGCCGGCTACGTGCTCGACGGCCACACGATGGCGAGCGCGGCGGAGCCGAACCCCGACCACGAGCGCCTCGAGTTCGTCGTCTGGAGCGCGGTCGTCGAGGCCGGCGGCCGGACCTACCTCTGGGACACCGGCCCGCCGCCGAACGCCGCCGACTACTGGCCGGACCCGCTGTACGGCGCCTTCGAGGCGTACGACGCCGACGGGCGCTCGCTCGCGGCCGACCTCGCGACGGCGGGCTACGACCTCGGCGACGTCGACGCGGTGGTCGCGAGCCACCTCCACCTCGACCACGCCGGCGAACTCGACGCGTTCGCGGGGACGGGGACCCCGGTGTACGTCCACGAGGAGGAGCTGAAGTACGCCTTCTACTCCGCGAAGACGGGAGAGGGCTCCGTCGCGTACCTCGCGGACGACTTCGACGGCGACCTGAACTGGTCGGTCGTCCGCCGGCACCGCCACACCCTCGCGGACGGCTTCGAACTGCTCCACCTGCCCGGACACACCCCGGGCGTGCTCGGCGCGCTGGTCGAGACGGACGCCGGCACCCTGCTCGTCGCCGGAGACGAGGCGTACGTCGAAGCGAACCTCGAAGACGGCGTCCCCCTCGGGCCAGGACTTCTGTGGAGCGAACCGGCGTGGCGCGAGAGCCGGGAGACGCTGCTGGAACTCCGGCGGCGCCACGACGCCGACGTGCTGTACGGCCACGACCTCGACCGGTTCGAGGAACTGGCCGAGCGGTACTGAGCGGCCGGGTCGGTCGCCGACGCCGCTGGGCCGGCGACCGACCGTCGGTTCGCGGCCCGGCCGAGTTCCGTAAACCATTACTCGTAGCTCGGTTTACGACACCTCGATGAGCACGGACACTCGGCAGGTCGACCTCGTCGACGACGCCGTCGTCGGCAACCTCGCCCGCGCGGCGCTGTTCGCGGCGCTCACGGGCGTCTTCGCGTACGTCTCGTTCCAGCTCCCGGTCACCTCGGTTCCGTTCACGCTGCAGGTGCTCGGCGTGTTCCTCGCCGGCGCGTTCCTCGGGCCGGCCTGGGGCGCCGGTTCGATGACGCTGTACCTGCTCGCGGGCGCGGTCGGCGCGCCCGTCTTCGCCTACGGGGCGGCGGGCGTCGGCGTCCTGTTCGGCCAGTGGGGCGGCTACCTCTGGTCGTACCCGTTCGCTGCGGGAGTCGTCGGCCTCGCGGCGCACGGCACTGGGGACCGACGCGACCCCCGCGAGGTCGGGCTGGCGCGGCTCGTCGGCGGGATGGCGGCGGCGACGCTCGTCGTCTACACGTTCGGGACGGTCGGATACGCGGTCGTGGGCGACGTCAGTTTCGCGGCGGCCGTCCTCGCGGCGGCGGTCCCGTTCGTCCCCGCGGAACTCCTGAAGATGGCCGCGGCCGTGGCGGTCGTCAGGAGCGACGCCGTCGTCGCCCGGTAGATGATCTCGGTCCGGGGGGTGACCCACGGCTACGGCGACGACGTCGTGCTCGCGGACGTGTCGCTCACCGTCCCCGACGGCGAGTTCCTCGTCCTCGCGGGCGCGAACGGCTCCGGGAAGACGACGCTCGTCCGGCACTTCAACGGGCTGCTCGCCCCCGACGAGGGGGAGGTGCTCGTCGACGGGACGCCCGTCGCCGACGACCCCGTCGCGGCACGGACGGCGGTCGGAATGGTGTTCCAGGAGCCGCGCGACGCGTTCGTCGCGGCGACCGTCGGCGCCGACGTGGCGTTCGGCCCGGAGAACCTGGGGCTCGCCCGCCCTGAGATCGACGACCGCGTCGGCGACGCGCTGGCAGGCGTGGGGCTGGCGGGTCGGCGGGACGAACGGATCGACCGGCTCTCGGGCGGCGAGCGGGAGCGGGTCGCGATCGCCGGCGCGCTCGCGATGCGCCCGGGGCACCTCGTCCTCGACGAACCGTTCACGGGACTGGACGAACCGGCGCGTCGTTCCGTGCTCGCACGGCTCGACGAACTGCACGCGGGAGGGACCGGCGTGATCGTCGTCACCCACGACCTCCGGGACGTGTTCGACCGAGCGGATCGGCTGATCGCCCTCTCGGACGGGCGAATCGCCGTCGACGGCGCGCCCGCTGCCGTGCGCGAGGAGCTGACCGACCTCCCGATCCGCGTGCCCGGACCCCGCTGATGCTCCGGTACGCCCCCGGCGACACGCTCGCACACCGGCTCGACCCCCGCACGAAACTCACGGCCCAGGCGGCGTTCGTTACGGTCGCGTTCGCACACACCACCCCCGTCGGACTGCTCGCCCTGACGGCCGTTGCCCTCGGACTCCTCGCGCTCGCGGGGCTCGGTCCCCGGGTCGCGCTCGGCGAGGTCCGCGGCGTCGTGCCGTTCCTGCTCGTGGGACCCGTCGTCGAGGCCGCGCGCTTCGGCCCGCCCTGGCTCGTCCCCGCCGACGCCGTCGCGCCGGCGCTGGCGAGCTACCGGACCGTCCTCCTGCTGCTGCTCGCGGTCGCCTACGTCCGGACGACGCCGGTGCGGGACTCGGAGGCGGCGGTCGCCCGGCTCGTCCCCGGCCGGCCGGGTCGGCTGGCCGCCATCGGCGTCGGACTCGTCTTCCGGTTCCTGCCGCTGCTGCAGGCGGACGTCGCGAGGGCGCGGACGGCGATGCGCGCGCGCCTCGGGACCGAGCGGCCCGTCGCGGAGCGGGTCCGCCTCGTCGCGACCGCCGGCCTGGGGCACGCCCTCGGCCGAGCGGACGCGCTCGCGCTCGCGCTCCGGGCGCGGTGCGTCTCCTGGAACCCGACGCCGCCGCCCCTCGAGTTCGGCCGCGCCGACGCGGCGGGCCTGGCGTTCTCGGCCGGACTGCTCGCCTGGGGGCTGCTCCCGTGAGCGTGGCCGTTCCCCGCGTCGCCGGCGCAGGTCCCGTTCCCGGGTCGCGGTCCGAGGTCGGAGGGCGCCGAACTGCCGCCGGCATCGGTCGTCCGCGCTCGAACCCGGCCGACCGATGCCGACGTGCTTTTTATGGCCGCCGGGAGAACTCACGGACGACATGAGCGAACGCGGCATGGAGGACTGGCTGGTTCGGTATCTGGTGGTGCTGGTCGTCGGCTCGACGGCGCTGCTGGCGCTCCTGTACGGGCTCGTCTTCATGAACTCGATGGGGACGGCCGCGCTCTCGGTCGTCGTGCTCGCGCTGGTGAGCGTCCTCGTCGTCCGCGACCTCAGGGACTGGCGGACGGCTTAGGCGGCGTCCTCCAGCGTCGCGAGTTCGTCGTCGGACAGGTCGAGTTCGGCGGCGCCCACGTTCTCCTCCAGGTGGTCGACGCTCGAGGTTCCCGGAATCGGGAGCGTCACGTCCCAGCGCTCGAGCAACCACGCGAGCGCGACCTGCTGCTCCGTGGCGTCGTGTACGTCCGCCACCTCCCCGAGCGGGTTCGCCGCGTCCCCGAGGTCGCCCGCCTCGAGCGGGAAGTAGGGGATGAACCCGATGCCCGCGTCCTCGCAGGCCGAGAGCACGTCCTCGTGCTCGCGGTTCGCGACGCTGTAGCTGTTCTGGACGGTCGCCACGTCGACCTGCTCGCGCGCCTCGTCCAGTTGCTCGACCGAGACGTTCGACAGGCCGACGTGACGAACGTGCCCCGCGTCCTTCAGTTCCGCGAACGCTGCGACGCTGTCGGCGAACGGGGTGTCGGGGTCGGGTCGGTGGAACTGGTAGAGGTCGACGGTGTCGACGCCGAGTCTGTCCTTGCTCACGAGAACCTGGTTCCGGACGTAGTCGGGGTCGCCGTGGGGCTTCCACTCGCCGGCGTCGTCACGCAGGAGCCCGGCCTTCGTCGCGACGACCGCCTCCCCCGGGACCTCGGCCTCCCGGAGGAGACGCTCCGAGACGCCCGGGCCGTAGGAGTCCGCGGTGTCGACGAAGTCGACGCCCAGTTCGAGCGCCCGGCGGGCGACCGTTCGGGCCGCCCCTTCGTCGTCGGGCGGGCCGATGACGTCCTCCCCACAGAGCCGCATCGCGCCGAACCCGAGGCGATTCACCGTCGTCTCCCCGCCGATGTCGAACGTGCCGGCCGCGCCGGCGTCGGGCTGGTCGCTCATGCGGGAATCGGTTCGGCTCCCCGCCTGATAATCGATGCGGCGGGACGGTGGTGGGCTCCCCGCGGGCCGCTCCGGTCCGGTCGCGCGATCCGTCGGCCGGGTCCGGATGGCCCGCCAGTACGGACGGTGGAGCCGACGCTGGTCCGTTTCACGTTCCGCCCCGCATCGCCGACGCGAGCCCTCGGCTGGCCGGGATAGCGTTCGAAAGAATCGTTCGTTCGTGTCCGACGTCGCCGCGAGGCGACGGTGGAACCCTATCTACAGGCGCTCGACGTTCGTCGCGCGCGGGCCCTTGGGGGCCTGCTCGATGTCGAACTCGATCTCCTGTCCTTCTTCGAGATCCGGACCGCCGACGTCCTCCATGTGGAAGAACACGTCCTCGTCCGCGTCGTCGCTCTCGATGAAACCGTAGCCGCCAGTGTCGTTGAAGAAGTCAACCTTCCCTTTCGCCATTGCAACCTCCCGTAGCGGGGGCCGAGGGATAACCCTTCCGCGTGTCGCGGTACCACGGACCCCTATGGGTCTCCGGCACGAAACCGCACCGAGACGGGTCGACGACGACCGTCTCGAGCGAATCGCCGGTTCGACCGGTCACGCCGGCCCGAGGTAGCTCCAGGCGTGGAGCCTGTCCCCGTCGCCCTCGATCCAGCGCTCGCCGACGTCGTCGCGGTAGTACATGTTCGGCATCACGACGTCGCCGATGCGGTCGTAACACCGTTCGCGGGCCTCCTGCATCGTCTCGCCCTTCCCGGTCACGACGAGGGGCATGCCGTTGTCGCCCGCGACGCGCCACTGACCGTCGACCCGCTTCACGTCCTCGAGGTGGACCCCCTCGTGGCTGTCGGCGTCGAAGACGACGGCGGCGTTCCGCGAACACTCGTCGTACGTCCGCTCGTCGTCGAACGGGAACGGGGGCAGGACGATCCGCACCCCTACCTGATACCCGTCGTGAACCTCCAACTCGGGGTCGTCGCCGTGGGCGAGGTCGTGGAGGAACTCGCCGGTTCCGGACTCGAACGACTCCTCCTGGAGCGCGATGGTGGGGTACCCGAAGCGGGGCGTGAACTCCAGGGGGTGGATGCCGTCCCCGTTGACGATGCAGTTCAGGTCGATGCTCCCGACGTAGCCCTCCTCCGCCAGCCAGCCCTCCAGTTTGCCGAGTGTTTCCTCGAACAGCTTGTTGTGCCCCGCCCAGAACATCGACGTCCCCATCTCGCCCGTCGAGGGTCCGATGTTCCCCGGGAACAGTTTCTTGTGCTCGAAGTTGAAGTTGACCCGGTCGATGAACCCCTCGCCGTCGAAGAAGCCGCAGACGGCGATCTCGACGCCCTCGACCTTCCGCTGGAGCTGGAACCCCTTCATCCGGTACCCCCACGCCTTCTCGTAGGCGCCAAGCACGTCCACGACGTCGCTCCCGTCGTCCTCGTTCCCGACGTAGAGGAGCCTCTTGACGTTCTGGACCTCGCCGAGGGGCTTGATCACGTACGGGGCGGGGTTCTTACGGACGTGCCGGATGCCCTCGTCGAAGTCGTGGAACACGTGGTGTTCGATCGTGTTCACGCCGTGTTCCTCGAGGATCTGCATGGCGTAGCCGCGATCCTCCTCGAGGCTGTCCGTGTTCGGCGTGCCGCCGACGACTGCTTTGCCACGTTCACGGAGCTCCCGTGCGAGTTCGCCGGTGCCGACGTCCGAGCCGACCCAGACGTCGTCGAAGACGACGACGTCGGCCCATTCGACGTCCGCGCGCCAATCGTCCGTCTTCGGCACGAAGCCGTTCCCGATCTCCCCGTCGCTCTCGGCTTCGATGTAGTACCTCACGTCGTGTCCCTCCTCGTGGACCTGCCACGCGAGGTCGGCGATCAGTGCGGCGTCCAGCGAACAGAAGAGGAAGCGTTTCGGGTCCATGACGGGTGCCCGCAGGCAACGGATAAAATACCCGCCGCCCGCGGTCGGGGCCTCCCGCCGGGGACGCTTCGGGCCGCCCGCGGGCAGGCCTCGCCCCGACGGGGCCGCATCACGCTCGGACGAGGACGACCCGCGATGATTCGAATCGAAACCTTTGACTGACTGGCCAGTCAGTATTCGACAACGCCGGCCACGCGGCCGGACCCCCGTTCCACGATGAGTCAGGAGCACGACACCGAGACGGCGTTCATGGAGGCGACGTACCGGGCCCTCTGCAAGCACGGGTACGCCGACCTCACCATGCAGGACATCGCCGACGAGACGGACAAGAGCAAGGCCGCCCTCCACTACCACTTCGAGGGCAAGGAGGACCTGCTGTTGCGGTTCCTCACGTACCTCCACGAGCAGTTCCGGGAGCGCACCGCCGACCCGGCAGGGGACACCCCGGCCGAACGGCTGGTCGCGCTCGTCCGCACGGTGCTGGAGACGCCCGCCGACGGCGCCGACCAGCAGTTCAACACGGCGTACATGGAGATCAAGGCCCAGGCGCCGTTCCACGAGGGGTACCGCGAGCAGCTCCGCGCCATCGACGAGGGGCTACGCGTGACGGTTCGCGACCTCGTCGCCGACGGCGTCGAGGTCGGCCAGTTCCCCGCGGACGTCGACCCCGACGAGGTCGCTGCGTTCGTGACCACCTACGTCCACGGGACGTGGACCCGCTCGGCGGCCGTCGGCGCGGACGTCTCCGCCATGCGCGAGCGGCTGGTGAACTACGTCGACGACCTCCTCGCCGACGACGTCGCGGTCGCGGTCGACCCCGAGTGCGAGGCGTCCGACCCGGAGCGGGAGACGTCAAGTACGGACCCGGAGGGCTCCGAGTGAGCCTTCGTGACGGCCTCTCCTCCGTGTTCAAGGGCCGCGAGGAGTTCGACCTCACCTCCGGCGACATCGGGAAGCCGCTGTTCTACCTCTCGCTGCCCATCGTCATCACGAACCTCCTCCAGACGGCCTACAACCTCGCGGACACCTACTGGCTCGGCCGGTACAGCACGGAGGCGCTGGCGGCCATCTCCTTCGCGTTCCCGATGGTGTTCCTGCTCATCTCGCTCGGGATGGGCGTCTCGGTCGCCGGCAGCGTCCTCGTCGCCCAGCACACGGGCGCCGACGAGGAGCGGGAGGCGGAGTACGCCGCCTCACAGACCGTCACGTTCGCCGTCCTCGCGTCGATCGTCCTCGGCGGAATCGGCTACTTCCTCGTCGGCGACCTGCTCGCGCTGCTCGGCGCCTCGGACGAGGTGCTCCCGCTGGCGACCGACTACATGGAGGTCATCGCACAGGGGATGGTGTTCATGTTCGGCTTCTTCGTGTTCGTCGCGCTCATGCGGGGCTACGGGGACACCATCACCCCGATGCTGGTGATGTTCGGGACGGTCGTGCTCAACATCGTCATCGACCCGTTCCTCATCTTCGGATTCGAGAACAACCCCCTGTTCGGGATGGTCGGCGCGAGGGGTCTCGAGGCGAACCTGCTTGCGGCCACCGGCTACGCCGGGTCGGGCGTGGCGGGGGCGGCGTACGCCACCATCTTCTCGCGGGCGCTCGCGTTCGTGGTCGGACTCGCCATCATGTTCCGCGGGACGCGGGGGGTCAGGATCCGCCTCCGCGACCTGGCGCCGGACTTCACCTACGCCCGGCGCATCGTCAGGCTCGGCGTGCCCGCCTCGATCGAGGGGACCGGGCGCTCGCTCTCGGTGAACCTGATGCTCGTCATCGTCGCGCTCTTCCCCACCACGGTCGTCGCCGGGTACGGCATCGGCGTCAGGGTGTTCTCGGTCATCTTCCTCCCGGCAATCGCGGTCGCCCGCGGCGTCGAGACGATGACCGGACAGAACATCGGCGCCGGGAAGCCGGACCGGGCGGCGGAGGCCGCCCGCCTCGCCGCGAAGGTGATGTTCCTCGTCCTCACCGGCGTCGGGATCGTCACGTGGGTCGCCGCCGCCCCCATCGCGGCGGTGTTCACCGACGACCCGGCGGTCGTCACGGTCACCGAGGACTTCCTCCGGTGGGTCGCGCCCTCCTTCGGGTTCATCGGCGTGATGCGGGCCTACACGGGGAGTTTCCGCGGCGCGAGCAAGACGCTCACCGCGGCGGCCATCTCGATCCTCATGCTCGGGTTCATCCGGCTCCCGGTCGCCTTCGTCGCCGTCCGGCCGCCCGCGTTCCTCCCGGTCCCGTCGTTCGAGGAGCCCGGCATCTGGATGGCCTTCGCCGTCTCGAACACGCTCGGGGCGCTCATCGCCTACGCCTGGTACCAGCGGGGCACCTGGCGCGGGGGCGATCTCACCGACGAGACGGTCACGGCCGGCGACGACGGCGAGGCGAACGTGACGCCGGTCGACGACTGAGGTCGGTCCGTCGGTGCCGTTTTCGTCCGCGGCCCCGTCCCCCGACGTGTGAACACGGATCCGGACTCCCTGGCGGAGGAACGGCGCGTCTGGCTCGTGGAGCGCACCTACGGCGACGACGAACTGAACCTCGTCATCCTCGTCTACGCGACCCCCGACGGCGAGCGGTACCTCAGGAAGGAGCGGGCGCTGACGAGTTTCGACGACGAGCGGCCGACCCCCGTCTCCATGCTGGTCGCCCCCGAGGAACTGGGCGAGGTGGGCGACGCGGCAGAAAGCGAGCGGTACGCGGCGGAAGCCGACAGGATGCGGTCGAACCACGACCCCGAGGACACGATCTGACGCCGACCGGGTCCGGCGGGCGGCCCGCGGGAACCGGCAATCGCCCCAATGGGGGACACGGTTTTCACGCGGCGGGTGGACCGTCAGGTATGCTTCACGCGACTGGGCCGCTCCTGACCGTCGACGTCACGAAGCGCGCCGTAGAGGAGACCGACGTCTCGGACGTCCTCGAGGAGTTCATCGGCGGACGGGGCGCCGCGACCGCGCTCGCCCACGAGCGCATCCCGTTCGACGCCGACCCGTTCGGTCCCGAGAACCGGGCATATCTCGCCACGGGGCCGCTCCAGCTGAGTCGGATGAGCTTCACCGGCCGGATGAGCATGACCGGCCTCTCGCCGCTCACCGACGGTCTCGCCTCCACCAACGCGGGCGGCTACCTCTCGCGGAACTTCGCCGACACGGGCTACTCGGTCGTCGAGTTCGCCGGCCAGTCCGACGAGTTGCTCGCGATCCACGTCACCGACGGGGGCGTCGAGTTCGAGGAAGTGCCCGAACTCGAGGGTGCCACGGTTCCCGAGACGTCCGACTACGTCGAGGAGCGCCGCGATCTCGGCCCGGAGCACTGCATCGCCATCGGTCCAGCGGGGGAGAACCTCGTCCGGTTCGCCTCCGTGATGACGTTCGACTCGCGCGCGTTCGGCCGCGGCGGTCTGGGGGCCGTCCTCGGCTCGAAGGGGATCAAGTGCGTCTCCTTCGAGGGCGACTCCAGCCCGGACATCGAGGTGTCGAACCCGCCGGCGATGGACGTCCACCGCGAGGCCGCCACCAGCGACGACCGGATGAAACGACAGGGGACGACCGGCGGGACGGAGTTCAGGAACGACAACTTCGCGCTTCCCACGCGCTACTTCGACGAGTACGAGTTCGAGTCAGCGGCGGGGATCGGCGGGGACGCCGTCGAGGAGAAGAAGTACAAGAAGGGCGCCTGCTCGCAGTGCGCGTACGCCTGCAAGCTTCCCACCCGCGACGAGGCCGAAGGGGTGGAGACGGAGGGCCCCGAGTTCGAGACGGTGTACGCGTTCGGCTCCTGTCAGGGCGTCGGCGACATCGTCGACGTGATGAAGGCGAACGAACTGTGCGACACGCTCGGGATGGACACCATCTCCGCGGGCGTCACCGTCGCCGCCTTCCTCAAGAGCGAGGACGCCTTCGGCGACGCCGAACTGGCACAGGAGATCACCGAGAAGATCGCCCATCGGGAGGGGATCGGCGACCTGCTCGCCGAGGGCGTCGACCGCGCCCACGAGGAACTCGGCGTCGACAACTACTCGGTGAAGGGGATGGAGTTCGCCGCCCACGACGGCCGCGTGCTCCACGGCCAGGGGCTCTCGTACGCGGTGGCGAACCGCGGCGCCGACCACATGTACGGGGGAATGCTCAGGCTGGAGTACTCCGGCGAACTCGACCCGCAGGGGACGCTCGGAAAGGCCGAACGGCTGGTCCACGAGGAGAACCGGAACGTGATCCGCGACTCGGGCATCGTCTGTGCGTTCGCCGGCGACTACGTCACCGACGACCGCCTCGCGGCGCTGCTCGAGACCGACTACGAGCACCTGCTCGAGATCGGCGCCCGCGTCGTCGCACGCGAGCGCCACTTCAACAACGAGCGGGGGAGGGACGGCGCCGCCGACGAACTCCCCTACGCGGACGAGGTCCCGGACCTCGGGGCGTCGATCCGGGAGTACTACGGGGCGCGCGGCTGGAACGACGACGGGACGGTGCCCGCGGACGCGCTCGACGCCCCGACCGACACGGCGGTCGGCGCGGCGGTCGCCGACGACTGAGCCCGGTCGTTGGCCGGCTCACCCGCCGTACACGGACGGGACCAGCCGGATGACGTTCCCCTCCTCCAGGGGCGTCTCCAGGCCGTCGAGGTGCCGAACGTCGGTCTTCTCCTTCGTGACGACGGTCGACCCGGCGAGGCCGTCGCCGTCGACGAGGCGTCCGGCCAGCGGGGGGTAGTCGGCCTCCAGTTCCCGGAGCAACGCCCCGACGGTCGCGGCGTCGGTCCCGCGGCGCTCCCGCGTCTCACCGACGTCCTCGCGAAACGGCCCGAAGAAGCGACACTCGACCTGCACGGCCGACGGTACGCGTCGACCCGCTTTGTATCCGATGGTTCGAACGCGGGGACGGGGGGTACCCGTCCTTCGACGGGGCACACCCGACATCCACCCCCCGACGACTCACGTCCCGCGTGCGTCTCATCCCCATCCCGTACCCCGAACCCACGACGACGGTACGCGACGGGGCCCACCTATTGTCGTCGTAACATCATAAACGTTCCTGTCGTTTCGGCCGGCCGGTGCGGCTTTGGCGGGGGAACCGCTACGGGCGGGCATGACGGACGACGCGGACCCGCGCGCCGACGGCGACTCCGGCGCCGATCAGGGACCGGGAGACACGTTCGGCGTCGGCATCCAGGTGACCGCCGAGGAGTTCCGGTTCGTCGTGCACGTCCCCTCCGACATCGACGCCGGGTGGACCGACCCGGAGGCGTTCCAGCGTCGCATCGAGGCGACGACCTGGGAGGTCCTCGACCGCGAGGAGACGCTGCGCGCGGTGGGGGCGACCGCCGAGGAGGGCGAGACCGTGACGCTCGGGACGGTGACGATGCGACCCGACGGGACCGTCGTCTCGCACGGGCTTGCGGCGCCCGGGCGTGATTGAACGGAACTGACGTCACGCCGGGGGAACTACTCGAAGAACGAAACGGAACCGCTCGGGGACCGAAACGGAGGAACTAGTCGTCGAGCGAGTCGATCGCGTCGCCGATGGCGGCGACCCGCTCGGGGTCGTACGCCGTCAGGTCGTAGCGGTTCGCCGCGACGGTGTCGCCCCAGACGTCGAGCGCGCCGAGTTCGACCAGCCCGCCGAGCGCGGCCCCGAGCGTTCGCGGCGTCGTCTCGGGCTCCCGAAGCGCCGCGTGGACCTGTTTGGCCTGGGGATACGTCATCTCGACTGCCTCGAGGCCCGCCCTCGCCTCCTCCCAGTGGCGACGGAGGTAGCCGAAGTTCGTGGGGTCGGCCTCCCGGAGGTAGCTGAGCCCCTCGCTCGCCACGACCCTGGCCGTGGCGTCGTCGACCGGCGTGAAGTGTCGCGCGACCGTCGTCGCGGCCTCGGCGTCGTCGGGGAGCCCGACGTGCAGTTCGGCGCTCGCGTCGGTCGCGACCGTCTGAAGCCGCTCCAGCGCGGTCGCCGCGTCGTCGGCGTCCCGCAGCAGGACCGAGAGGTCGTCCACGACGAGCGATCCGCCCGACGTCCCCTCGAACGCGTCCGCGAGCACCGGCGAGGGGTCGGCGACCGGCCGTTCGAGCACCGAGACGTACATCCCGCCGCCGACGGCCCGTCCCGTCCCGTTCGTCGCCGTCGCCGACCGCACCGCGTCGTCCACGCTGACGAAGTGACAGGTGTCGGGGGCGGCCGGTCCCAGCGACCGGTGCCACTCGTCGACCGTCGAAGCATAGAGGAGCGCTACGTGTGTTCCCCCCGCGGCGACCGCCGCGCTCCGTAGCCCGTCGTCGTCCGCGTGTACGCACCCGGGGCGCGGCACGCGTTCGCTATCGCCCATTCACGTTCAGTTGACGGTTAGGCGGCATAAAATTATGGGTGGGATCGGTTCGACCGGCAGGCTCGTGACCGCCCGGGTGGGCCATCGTAACCACTCCGCGACCCCACCCTCGCAGTCCCGAGAGTGCGGGCGATCGCCGCGCCCCGTCGACCCCGTGAAGGCCGCCGGCAGCCCCGGCCGGACGGCCGGCCGAACTCGACCGGCAGGACGGGGCGGAGACACCCGGCTTTATAAACCAGCGGTTTATAAACCATGACGAGGAACGACGACGCATGACGGACCCGGCAGACTCAATCGAGATACAGAACGTGGTCGCATCGACGGGTATCGGGCAGGAACTCGACCTGGAGGCGCTGGCGGAGGACCTCCCCGGGGCCGACTTCAACCCGGACAACTTCCCGGGGCTCGTGTACCGGACCCAGGAACCGAAAGCCGCCGCACTCATCTTCCGATCGGGGAAGATCGTCTGCACCGGCGCGAAGAGCATCGCCGACGTCCACGACGCGCTCGGCATCATCTTCGAGAAACTGCGTGACCTCTCCATCCCCGTGGAGGACGACCCGAACATCACCGTCCAGAACATCGTCTCGTCGGCCGATCTCGGCCACCAGCTCAACCTCAACGCCCTCGCGATCGGACTGGGGCTCGAGGACGTCGAGTACGAGCCCGAACAGTTCCCCGGACTCGTCTATCGGATGGACGAACCGGACGTGGTCATCCTCCTCTTCGGCTCGGGGAAGATCGTGATCACGGGCGGCAAGCGGACCGACGACGCCGAGGGGGCCGTCGAGGAGATCGTCGAGCGCATCGAGTCGCTGGGCCTGCTCGGCTGAGCCACCCCCACATCGGGGCAAAGCGTTTATACGAAGACGGCTAACTGCGACTCAGTGGCATCCCGACAAGGGGGCTCCGGCACCGGCCGGGTTCCGGACCCCATATCGGACGACGTGTCGCTCCCGACCGCCCCCCACGGTCCCCACGGGTCCGCGCCCGCGACGGGTCCTCGTGACGTCTCCTCGCCGCCGTTGCGCGACCCGTCGGCGTACGCACAGACCGACCACTTCCGCGAGCGACTGCGCCAGCAGGGCCGGTACGTCACCCTCGCGTCCGCGAGCGAGGCCATCAGGCGCGGCCAGCTCCGCTGGAACTCGAGCGACGGCTGGCGGTTCGCGCTCGTCGAGGACGGGATCCGGTACGTCATCGTCGTCGGCGACACGGAGACGCCCTCGCCGGTGCTGGTCACCGGCTGGACCGAGATCGCCGACTGGGAGGCGGTGACCGGTTCGGACCGCTGGAGCGAGGTGGACGCCCACACCATCAGACTCCGCGAGGACCTCTCGGCCCACAGGGACCGCCAGATCCCCGGCCGCATCCGCCCGCGGGTCGTCACCCGCCCGTTCGCCGTCGGCGGCCACCGGGTCCGGACCGCCGCGGGCGAGGGGTACGTGGAGTGTGCCGACTGCGGCGGCCGCTTCCGCTCGAAGCGGGCGCTCTGCGAGCGGCACTGCGAGTAGACCGTCCCCCGAACGTCGTTTTCGCGGATGGGTGAGCCGGCAGGTGGCCGGCCGGACGACCCGGCCGTCCCGGGAGCGCGACCCATTTACCGGGCGAGGGCGTACCACCGGCGATGACAGGGGAGACGGAGGACGCCGGGGACGGGCGAGGCCCGTCGGAGCCGGTCACCGTCGACGAGTTCTACGACGCGGTCGAGACCGAGGAGCGCCCCGTACTCACCGCCTCGCAGGTGGCCCGACGCGCCGGACTGTCGCAGGCGGCGGCTCGCGACGCGCTCGACGGCCTCGCCGGCGAGGGTGACCTGGAGCGGGTCGACGTCGAGACGGACCCGGTGGTGTACTACCCGACCTCGTGGGGCGACCTCGCGGAGCGCGAGCGCGTCGTGCTGTTCCCAGACCGCCGCGAAGTGGTGGTCGACCGGCCGACCCAGTACACGCGGGCCCAGCTCTCGCAGTTCGCCCACCTCGTCGACTCGACGGGCACCGAGCCCGGGACGCGGGGGTACCTCTACGAGATCCGCCAGGAGGACGTGTGGGCCGCGCCGTTCGAGGATCTCCCGGAACTGCTCGCGCGGATGCGCTCGGTGTTCCCCCGTCGCTCGCCGCACCTCGAGGGCTGGGTCGAGGACCAGTGGAAGCGCGCCCGCCAGTTCGTCCTCCGGACCCACGAGGACGGCTACGTCGTGCTGGCGGCCGACCGCGAGGAGCTGATGGGCAACGTCGCCCGACAGAAGCTGGACGAGAATCACCTCCGAGCGGACCTCTCGGACGCCGAGTCCTGGGTCAACGAGCAGGAGATCGGCGCCGTCAAGCGGATCCTCTACGAGGCGGGCTACCCGGTCCGGGACGAGCGCGACCTGGACTCGGGCGACCCGCTCGACGTGTCGCTGTCCGCCGAACCGCGCGCGTACCAGGCCGACTGGCGGGACCGGTTCCTCGAGAAGCGGGCCGGCGTGTTCGTCGGGCCGCCGGGGAGCGGGAAGACCGTCGCGGCCATCTCGGTGCTCGCGGCGGTCGGCGGCGAGACGCTGGTCCTCGTCCCCTCGCGCGAACTCGCGGGGCAGTGGCGGGACGAACTCCTCCGGCACACCGACCTCTCGGAGGAGCAGGTCGGCGAGTACCACGGCGGGACGAAGGACGTCCGACCGGTCACGGTCGCCACGTACCAGACCGCCGGGATGGATCGACACCGATCGCTGTTCGACTCCCGCGAGTGGGGGCTCGTCGTCTACGACGAGGTCCAGCACGTCCCCGCGGACGTGTTCCGGCGGACGGCGGACCTCCAGACGAAGCATCGATTGGGGCTGTCCGCGACACCCGTCCGCGAGGACGACCGTGAGGAGGAGATCTTCACGCTCATCGGCCCGCCCATCGGCACCGACTGGGGCGCGCTGTTCGAGGCCGGCTTCGTGCAGGAGCCGGAGGTCGAGATCCGGTACGTTCCGTGGCGCGACGACGAGGCGAAAAACGGGTGGGCGAGCGCGGAACGCCGGGAGAAACACCGGATCGCGGCGCGCAATCCCGGGAAGATCGAGGAGGTTCGACGCCTCCGCGGGAAGCATCCGGACGCGAAGGCGCTCGTCTTCGCGGACTACCTCGAACAGGGCGGGGCGATCGCGGAGGCGCTCGGCGTCCCGTTCGTCTCGGGGGAGACGCGCCACGCCGAGCGGCGGCGGCTGTTCGAGGAGTTCAGGCAGGGCGAGCGACGGACGCTCGTCGTCTCGCGCATCGCCGACGAGGGGATCGACCTCCCGAACGCCGAACTCGCGGTCGTCGCCTCCGGGCTCGGCGGAAGCCGCCGGCAGGGCGCCCAGCGCGCCGGCCGGACGATGCGCCCGGCCGGGTCGGCGCTCGTGTACGTCCTCGCGACGCGCGGGACGAGCGAGGAGGACTTCGCCCAGCGGCGGATGAACCACCTCGCCGGGAAGGGAATCCGGGTGCGAGAGCGGACGGTCGACTGAGCCGCCGACCGCGTCCCGCCCGGCGGCGGCTCAGCCGTCGAACGTCGGCTCCTCCCACCGCCCGTCCGGGTCGACCGGGGCGAGCGCGTGCTCGAGTTCCTCCTCCGAGAACTCGTCGTCGCGGGCGAGCATGTTCAGCCGCTGCCAGTGCGCGCTCGGGCCTTCCTCGCCCTCCGGACCGACGCGCGCGCCGTGCACCTTGAAGAAGCGCCCGCCGCGCCCCATCCGGCTCCCCTCGCCGGTGTGTTTGTCGAACGCCACGTCGTACTCGCCGCCCGGTTCGAGGTCGCCGACCGGGAACTCCAGCGACGGCTCCTCGCCGCGCTCCCGCGCCTCGGCGCGCTCGGCCGCGGCGTTCCGGAAGTACTCGTCCGCGTTCGACGCCTCCCTGGTCGAGCGGGCGCGGGCGCACGCCAGCGCGGCGTGGACGGCACACAGGCGTCCCCGCCACTCCGCCGGTTCCCAGCGCTCCGTCGCCAGTTCCTCGTACCGCTCGACGAGCAGCGCGACGTCGTCGCCGGCGCGGAGGTCCTCCACGACGTAGAGGGTGAGCCGGTCCCAGAGGTTCCACGCGAACCCCGAGCGGGCCAGCTCCCAGGCGGCCCAGGCGGCGACCTCCTCGTCCGAGCGCCGGACGGCCTTCTGGAGCAGGCTGGAGACCGCGTAGCGGTTGTACCCGCCGTCCGTCTCGTCGGCGTCCTTCGGCTCGCCGAAGTCGTTCGTTCCGTCGGCGTCGGGAGCGCGCTCGGAGAGGTCGCCGTCCGCCCCGAACGTGGCCTGTCTGCTCTCGTCGTCCATGTCGGTCGGGTGTGGACGGGGCGCGATAAACCCCGCGACGGGAGCGCGGTTTCGGGGGTCGCCTTCGGGCCTGCACGGGCCTGCGCAGGCCGCGCCGGCCCGGCGACGCGGATGGGCGTCGACGTGTCGCGAGGACCCCCGTCGCGTCCGCGGGACGTCCCCGTACGAAACGCACCCGAGGGGCCCTCTTGCGGTGCTGGCGTACGCAGGCACGCCGACTATCCAGCGACGTTTGCAACGAACGGTAGTTGGGTCAATGAGGGGACGCGAGGAGGAACCGGACGCCATCGTCTCCGTCGAGGAGGTGCACAAGGTCTACCAGCTCGGCGAGCCGGTGCCGGTGCTCAACGGCGTCTCCGTCGCGCTCCCGAGGGGCTCGTACACCGCCATCATGGGTCCCAGCGGCTCCGGCAAGAGCACCCTGCTGAACCTCATCGGCTGTCTCGATCGGCCGAGCGCGGGGAGCGTCCGCATCGACGGCATCGACGTCTCGACGCTCGACGACGCCGATCGCACGACGATCCGGCGCGACAAGGTCGGCTTCGTCTTCCAGCAGTTCAACCTGATGCCGAAACTCACGGCGACCCAGAACGTGGCGCTGCCGCTCGTCTTCAAGGGCGTCCCGCGAGACCGTCGGCGGTCGCGGGCGAACGAACTCCTGGGCCGGATGGACATGGCCGACCGCGGCGACCACCGTCCGAACGAGCTCTCGGGCGGCCAGCGCCAGCGGGTCGCCATCGCCCGGGCGCTCGCAAACGACCCCGTGCTGCTGCTGGCCGACGAGCCCACGGGGAGCCTCGACTCCGAGACGGGTGCCCGCATCATGGACGTGTTCGAGACGCTCCACGAGGCGGGCAACACAATCGTCCTCGTGACCCACGAGCGGCCCATCGCGGAACACGCCGAGCGGATCGTCCACCTCCTCGACGGCGAACTGGAGCGCATCGAAGAACCCGCCGACGCCCCGCCCGACGAGGACGGACGGGAAACCGAGACGGACTACCGATGGACTTCGTAGAGACGTTCCGCATCAGCTGGCTGAACATCCGGAGCCACAAGCTCCGGTCGGTTCTGACCACCCTGGGCGTCGTCATCGGCGTGGCCGCCGTCATCACGTTCGTGACGCTGGGCGCGGGGCTGCAGGCGGACATCGTCCGGACGATCGCCGGCGACAACGCGGACATCCTCTACGTCTCGGCCGAGTCCGGGTCGGATAGCGGCCTCCCCAACGTCCGCGGCGGGGAGACCGTCTTCACCACCTACGACGTCGACCGAATACGGGGCATCGACGGCGTCGCGGGGGTCGCCCCGCAGGGCGGCATCGTCACGTCCTCGGTCACCCACGGGAACTCCTCGGTCTCCCGCCAGTGGGTCTCGGTCACGACGCCGAACTACTTCGGAATGAAGGGGCACAGGTTCGTGGAGGGCCGAACCTACAGGACCGGCGAGCGGGAGGTCGTCCTCAACCAACAAGCCGCCCTGATGTTCGAGGAGAACGTCTCCGTCGGCGACCGGATCACGTTCGTCAGGGCCGTGAACAACGAGCCCCTGAACGCGACCGTCGTCGGCATCGTCCAGGAGGAGTCGAACGAGGGCGGCGGCGCGGGGTCGTTCATCGGTCGGGAACCCCAGCCGGCCATCTACGCGCCGCCCGACCCGTACTACGCGAACACGAGGGTCAGTCCGACCCAGGACGCCCGCCAGCGGGTCTACAACCAGATCGTCGTCGAGGCGGAGAGCCCGGGTCAGGTGGAGGCAGTCCAGGGACGGATCCACGAATACCTCGGTGACCAGTCCGACGCCCGCGTCCTCAAACCGACCGACGCTCGGTTCGAGGTCACCACGTACGACCAGCTCGTCAACCAGATCCAGGACGTCAGCAGCACGTTCACCGCCTACATCACGGGGATCGCGCTCATCTCCCTCGTCGTCGGCGCCATCGGCATCGCCAACATCATGCTCGTGAGCGTCACCGAGCGGACCCGCGAGATCGGCATCATGAAGGCGCTCGGCGCCCAGAAGCGGGACATCCTGCAGCTGTTCCTCCTGGAGGCCATCCTGCTGGGGCTCATCGGGGCCATCACCGGCGCCGTCGCCGGTGCGCTCGGCGGGTACGTCGGAACTCGCCTCATCGAGCTCCCGCTCGCCTTCCGTCCGGAGTGGTTCGTCTTCTCGGTCGTCGTCGGCGTCGTCGTGGGCATACTCGCCGGTCTCTACCCCGCCTGGAACGCCGCCAGAACCGATCCGATCGACGCGCTCCGGTACGAATGACCCGACACGGCCCCGCCCGATCGACGAGTCGCTCCCGGCACGCCCGGGCTCCCAGTTCGGGGCTCGTCCGTCCCCAGCGTGCTTCCACGATCGAGGGTCGATGGCGACGATAGGGGATCTCCGGGCACCGACCAAGCGCGACGTCACCGTCACCGCCGTCGACGCCGTATACCTCTTCCCGGGGTTGGCCGCGAGTACGCTCGTGTACGCGGCCTACCTCTCGACGCACCCGTTGCCGTCCTACGGCGCCGGTCTCTTCTTCGCCATGGCCGAGGCCGTCAGCGGCAACGGCTACCTGCCGCCCGAGACGGTCCGGGGGTACACTGCCGATGGGGTTCCCTTCGCCTACCCGCCGCTGGCCATCTACGCGCTCGCGGTCGTCCGGGACGCGACGGGGGTCGACGCGCTGACCCAGGCGCGGTTCCTCCCCGGCCTCGTCTCGACGCTCGCGGTCGTCCCGACCTACTTTCTCTCGCGGGCGCTGCTCGACACCCGTCCGCGGGCCGCGCTCGCGACCGTGCTGACCGCCACGTCGCCGCCGGTGCTCCAGTGGCACCTGTCGGCCGGCGGCGTGGTTCGGGCGCCCGCGTACCTGCTCCTGCTGTCCGGCCTCTACGCCGCCGTCCGGCTGTTCGGGGACCGGAACCGGTCGTGGCTGTGGCCCGCCACGGGCCTGTTCGGGCTCACGGTGCTCACCCACCCCCTGTACGCGGCAGCGTTCGCCCTCAGCTGCCTCTGGCTGTACGTCGCCCTCGATGGGACGCGTCGAGGGCTCGGCGACGGGACGATCGTCGCGGGCGGCGGTCTCGTGCTCGCGTCCCCGTGGCTCGCGACCGTCGCGGCCAATCACGGCCTCGGGACGCTCGCCGCGGCGGCGGGGACACACGGCGGGATCGGCGGCAGGCTCGTGGACCTGCTCGCCGGACGCGACGTCGCCTCCATCCTCTTCAGCCCCCCCGGTTCGGGGACGGGGTCGCCGGCCGGCCAGTTGGTCCTCTGGGTCTGGCTGGCGCTCGTGATCGCGGCCTTCGCGTACACGCTCCGGGAACGTGGGCCGCTCCTTCCGGGCTGGTTCCTGGTGATCGGCGCGACGCTGTGGAAGGGACGGTTCGTGTTCCTCCTCGGCGCGATGGTGACCGCGTTCGCGACCGCCGACGGGTTCCCGCGACTGCTCGGCGGGTCGGACGGCGTACGCCGGGAGCGGGTGGCGGTCGCCGCGGCCGTCGTCCTCGCCGTCACCAGCGTCGCGGTCGGCGGCCTCTACGCCGCGGGCGCGGTTCAGACGCACCCGGGGAACCCGAGCCAGCCCCAGTACATCGACGAGGCGGACGTCGAGGCGATGGAGGCCGTCGCGGCGACCACCGACCCGGACGCCACGTTCGTCGTCCTCGGGGACGCCGCCGAGTGGTTCCCCTACCTGACGGACCGGACGATCCTGTCGAGCCACTGGGGCGTCGAGTGGCACGGCGCCGACGAGTTCACCCGCCAGTTCAGCCTCCAGCGACGGATCTCGCGCTGCCCGACCGGCGCGTGCATCACCGAACGGTTGCGGGAGAACCGGGTCGAGCCCGACTTCCTGTACGTTCCCACGGACGCCTACACGGTCAACGGCGTCGTGTACCGCCCGGAACCCGGCCGAGTCGCGGCCCTCGTCGCCGCCGACCGCTACCGCCTCGTGTACCGGAACGAGGGGGTTGCCGTCGTCGCGGTCGATCACGGGGGCGATCCGTCCGCGCCGGCGTCCGCGACGTCGACCCTCCCGTCACGCCCGCTCGAACCGTCCGGGAAGCGTCTCGCCCCGGAGGGGCCTCCGGACGAGCGTGCGACTCGCGGCGTCACGGACGGCGTCGGTTCCCGGACCCAGTCCCGTCCGGAAGGGATGGAGCCCGGCTCCCGTCACCTCCCGGCGCCCGTCGTCTCCGCCCCCGACAGGGCCTCGTCGACCCAGGAGGGACGGCCGACCGAGGAGACGTCGAGTTCCCTGAGGTCGAACGAGAGCGTGTGGGTCCGGTCCACGCCACTGATGGTGTAGTCGACGCTCGCGTCGAACTCGTGGACGCGTCCGTCCTCGTCCACGACGACGGTGGCCTCGAAGTTACGTGGGTCGGACGCGCCGTCGGGGAGCGCGTTCACCAGCCGGGTCGTGTCGCCGGGGCCGGTCGCGGTGAGCGTGTAGCGCCTCTCGCCGCCGACGGGGCCGCCGGAGTACCGTCCGACGCCGGCGTACCCGGCGTCGCTCACAACGTAGGTGGCCGAGCGGAGATACGGTCGCATGAGGGCGGCCGCCGAGAGCCGACCGTCGGTCTTCCCCTTCCGGACGTCGTAGCTCGTCCGGTCGTTCTCGACCGTCCGCCGGCCCTCGACGCTGTCGTTCCCCCAGAACTCCTCCTCCCGGGTCGTCGAGCCGACGGGCGCCTGCGCGACGGTTCGCTGCGACTGGCGGTAGCTGGCGGCGTCGACGCTCACGGTCCTGTCGGCGGTCCGTTCGACGTCGACCGGAACGCCCTGCCGCCGGATCGTCACGTCGACCGCCCCGTTCGCCGAGAAGCCGTCCGCGAGGAGCGCCGAGGTGTGGGCCCGGAGCAGCGACGACGGCGAGTCGAGTTCCCCGTCGACCACGCCCGGCGGTTCCGTGCCGTCTCCCTGTCCCTGGGCGGCGGTCAGCGATCCCGTCGCGGGCGCGACCGCCATCGCGATCGCCAGGGCGAGCACCCAGCGGCGGGACGCGCGTGCCATGGGTCAGTGTTCGCCGGTGAACCGGAAAAACGAGCGTTCCAGTTGCCGACCAGGTCGCGTTCAGCGGTGGCGGTGCCGTTTGCGAGTCCGGTCCCGCGCCACCCCGTCCGCGCCGGAGTCGATCCGCCCGGTCGTCCGTCTCGGTCGGACGTGGAGGGGAGGGGGGCGATAAACCCCGCGACGGGAGCGTGGTTTCGAGTCACGAAGGGGCGCCGAATGAGAATCCTTAAGTCCGACACCGGCCGAGTAGGTGACGGACCGCCCTTAGCTCAGCCTGGTAGAGCAGCCGACTGTAGATCGGCTTGTCCCCCGTTCAATTCGGGGAGGGCGGACTTTCTCCGGCGACGACGCGAACGAGCGGAGCGAGTGAGCCGGCGGCAGCCGTCGTGTAGGACCATCGATACGAGGTCTCCTCGACCGCGGACCCATCCGGGTACCGGAAGCCGTCGAGGACGCGTGAAATCCGCCGTCGACGGGGGCGACGGTCGCTCCCCCCGGATCGGTCGAGGAACCGTGCTCGCACCCCGGAAACCCCCGTATTTGCCGCCATGACTGTTTAGGCGATGGGCCGCCATCCATGGGCATGACACAGAGCGTACGGGCACTCCTTCGCGATCAGGGGCGTGGCGTGGTCGGTGCGCTCGTCGTCAGCGTCGAACTCCTGTTCACGATGGAGATGTGGTGGCACGGGTGGCAGTTGCCGGCGGAGTGGCTGGTCGTGTACGCGGTCGTCGGCCTCGCGATCGTGCTCGCGATCACCCGCTCGGTCGGGTTCCAGAAGCGGGAGAGCCAGCGACGATCGCCCGCGAAGAGGGCCGTGAAGGACTTCACGGAGCTGCTATTGCAGAGCTTCGTGACGGCCTACGCCGTCCTCCTGCTGTTCGGCATCGTCGACGTGGGCGACCCGCCCTTCCTGGTCGCGCGGCTCGGACTCCTCTTCGTCGTTCCGCTGGGCTTCGGCGCGGCGCTGGCGAACGCCCTGCTGAAGGAAACCGACGAGGAGCAGGGGACGGACTACCCGTTCTCCCGACACCTCGGCGTGTTCGCCATCGGCGCGGTGTTCGTCAGCATGACGATGGCTCCGACGGACGAGATGTCGCTGATGGCCGCGTACGCGAGCTGGTCCCGGCTCGGCCTGATCCTCGTCCTAAGCGTTCTGATGGCACACCTCGTCCTCTTCGAACTGGAGTTCCGGGGTCACGAGAGCCGCACCTCCCACAGTACCGCGATCGACCAGTGGGGGCACACGTTCGTCACGTACGCGGTCGGCGTCGTCGTCGCGGTCGGACTGCTGGCCGCGTTCGGTCAGTTCAAACAGGCGCCGGTCGCGGTCTGGGTGCAGATGGTGGTCGTGCTGGGGCTCCCCGCGTCGCTCGGCGCGAGCGGTGCCAGGGTGGTCCTCGGATGAGCGACGGATCGGGCGGAGCGGAGGGTCGGAACGATCGAGCGGGCGACGGCGGGAACGACGAGGGTGGGACCTGGGGCGAGCGCCTCCTGGTGGCGACGAGCGTCGTGTTCACGGTCGTGCTCCTGTCGTTCGTGATCTGGCAGGCGTCGACGACGCCCGCCATGGCCGAGCCGACGGCCTCCGTCACGGGGACGGAAACGCTCCCCGGCGGCGACGTCAAGGTCACCGTGAGATTCCGGAACGCCCAGGACGTCGGCCTCGTGATTGCCACGGTCGAGGTCGACTGTGACGCGCCGCCGCCGGAACTCACGTTCGAGCACGTCCCGGCGGACGACCGTCGGACCGGACACGTGATCTGCCCGCCCGGTTCCGGGGACTCGACCGCGACGGTCTCAACGTGGGTGGAAGCCTAGACGCGTCTCCCTCCCACTAATCAGGAGGCCCTCGCCGGGAGGTCCGGTCCGCCTCGACGGATCCACTGTACGGGAGGCGGATCGAGGTCGAACGTCGGAGCCGGACGTCCGTTCGACGGGCGGGGAGGTCCGACCCGACGGGACGCGCCTCGGGAACTCAGCGCCGTGCCGACTCCTCCATCTCGTCAGTCCCCTTCAGCTCCACCGCGTCGTCGGTGATCCGCGCGACCTGCTGGGCGTCCACAGGGTAGTCCTCGTCGCTGCTGCCCCAGTCGAGCGCGGCCTTGATCCGCTCGGCGATCCCCGGTTCGGGGTTGACGTACATCATCCCCCCGCCGTCGTCCACGTCCGTGATCATCCCGACCTCCTCGCCGGTCGAGTCGACGACCGACTTTCCGATCTCGTCGTCCGTGAGCATGACCGCGCCCGGTTCGGCGACGTCGGCCTCCACCTCGGCGTCGGTCGTCGCGGTCGTGTCCGTCCCGTCCGTCCCCGTCGCGGTCGGTTCGGCCTCCGTGGCACCCGTGGCGGCTCCCTCCTCCCGGGGCATCGTCTCCGCGACGTCCTCGCTGTGGACGGTCTCCATCCCGAGCAGTTCGCCCTCGACGACGTCCGCGCGGAGGCGCCGGCGGTCCACGACCTCGTCCTCGACCACGCGCTGGCGGTCGAAGTACGTGAGGATCGTCTCGCCCTCGTCCATCTCCGTCTCGACGTCGTACTCCGTCATGACCTCCTCGGCCGACATGTCCACGTCGAGGACGTCGCTCTCGACGATGGTCCGATGGAGCCCCTCGACGTCGATGTCCCGGTCCTCGATCGTGTCCGTCTCGGTGACGTCCTCCTCGACGACGCGGCTCTCGACCGTGAGTCGTTCCCCGATCTCGCGCGTGACCGCCCACGCCTCCTCCACGCCCAGTTCCACGTGGTACGGGAGTTCGTCTTCGGGGCCGAGGGCGCCCATCGGCTCGCCGGCGGCGTACTCCGTCGCGCCGACGCTCTCGAAGTACCGGTTCGTGTCGAACAGCTCGTCGGCCTCGACCCCGCGGTCCTCGACGAGTTCGCAGTCCGTGCATTCGCGCCGGAGGAGGTCGACGTCGACCACGTTCTGGTCGACGATCTCGGTGTCGACGAGTTCGCTCTCGACGGTCGCGTGCTCGACGATGACGCGCTCGACGACGGTGGTCTCCGTGATCTCGCTCCGCACCGTCTCGCCCGCGAGGAGTCGATCCTCGACCTCCTCGCGTTCCAGATCCATCCGGGTCAGGGCCTCCCGCCTGCCGGCCACCTCGAACGTCTCGTCGGCGCCTTCGCCGTGGTGGATCACGACGTAATCCCCCTCGTCGAGCTCCGAGAAGAACTCGTTCCAGTCGACGCGTTCGTGGGTCTCACCCGTCTCGGTCTCCCCGACGAAACGGTACTCCCCGGCGCCCTCCTCGTGACGGACCGGAACCGCACCGTGTTTCTCGGCCCACCCGCGGATCGTCTCCCTGTCCGTCGACATGCGTCTCTCTTCCGGTCGGTCAGAGCTGTCGGACATGGCGTGTTGGTCTTCCACGCTCGGGCGGATAAAAACGGACTATCGTTCAACGTCTCGTCGCCCGGTAGGCCGACCCAACGCCGACCGCTTGGATCGCTTGCCGATTCGCCGATTCGAACCCGGAGGACCCCCGGCTGTACGGAAGTGGCTTCCGATCGACCGGAGCCGTACGTCGGGATTTCCCCCACGTACACTACGGCTACTGCAGGCTTGCCGGACCGCTCCGGGGACGTTCCGACGAACGGCGGAATGTGGCAGTCGAGCAGCACCCCCGGCCGGCGGTCGCTCGGAGCCGATTCCGAATCCGGTCAGTAGGCCCGACGAAGCACCGGAAGGCTTCGGTTACGTCCTCCGTCGACGCGTCGGGAGAACCCCCGTATCCGCGTATCCCGACGATCCGGACGGCCGAGTTCGGACGGACGACGAGGGCGACCGAATGGGTGCACGGCCGAACTGGTAACAAAACACTCATTACCGGGTGTGAATCTGGTAGGTCATGTCCCGGGCTACCGTCCCGCTCGCGTCGGGGGTTGCGACGCTGGGGGCCGTTCTCGCGGTCGTTCTGGCGGCGGGGGTCGTGGGACCGCCGGCGGTCGCCGAGGGAACGGGCCTGCCGACGGTCGACCGACTCGCGAATCCGGCGGCGGCGGACAACCCTTGGGGAAAGCGAACGGTGACCGTCCACGTCGTTCACGAGGACACCGAGTCCGACCGCCTCGACCCGCTCGCCGAGCGGGAACTCGACCACTGGGAGGCCAACTCCCCACGGTACGCGGACAGCAACGTCTCGTTCGATGTGATCGGTGACCGCGGCCCGGCGGATCTGGCCATCGTCTTCCAGGCGGACGTCGGGTGTGGGCCGGAGCGAAACGCCGTCGGCTGTTCGAGGACCCGGACCGACGACCGAACCGGTCGGGTCACGAGCGCGACGGTGTGGGTCGAAACCGGGCACGAGGAGTCGTTCACGAGGGAGGTGCTTCGCCACGAACTCGGCCACGTCTTCGGACTGTCCCACGACGACGCGGACGAGTTCCCCTTCATGCACTACGCGATCCGGGGCGAACCCGAGGGGTTCGATTCCGACGAGACGGAGTAACTTCCGGCGAGCGACGTTCGACGGTGACCGTCGACGGTCCGGTTTTATTTTCCCGGCGCCCGAACCTCGAACCATGGCTCACGTAGCAGTGGTCGGCGGCGGCCCCGCCGGCCTCTCGGCGGCGCTGTTCGCCGCGAAGAACGGCCTCGACGTCACCGTCTTCGACACGGACGGGACGTGGATGCACAAGGCGCACCTCTTCAACTACCTCGGCGTCGACTCGATCGACGGCGACGCGTACGTGGAGATCGCGCGCGAACAGGCGACCCGCTTCGGCGCGGACCTCCGCCAGGGGGAGGAGGTCACGGCCGTGGGTGCCGACGGCGACCTCTCGGTCACGACCGACGACGGCGAGTACGACGCCGACTACGTCGTCCTGGCGACCGGCGCGAAGCGCGGCCTCGCGGAGGAACTCGGCTGTGCGTTCACCGAGGAGGGCGCCGTCGACGTGGACGTGACGATGGAGACGAGCGTCGACGGGGTGTACGCCACCGGCGCGATGGTTCGCACCGAGGAGTGGCAGGCCGTCATCTCCGCGGGCGACGGCGCCGCGGCGGCGCTCAACGTCCTCACCCGCGAGAAGGGCGAGCACTTCCACGACTTCGACACGCCCGCGGACGCCGACGCGGCGCTCGGGACGCTCGTCGACGAAGGTTGAAACGGGATGGGGCGACCAGTCGCACCGTGACCTGACCACCCGCCGACGGGGGACGAGCGGTCGTGCGGCGCATCCCCCGTCGAACCGGCCCGCCCGCCTGTCCGCAAACAGAAGCGATAACGCCCCTCCCCGAAAGCCGGAGGTGTGGCCTCACTCGCCGCCCTCGAGGAGCGCGTCCCGCCGCTCGCGGCGCTCGCGGTCGCCGTCGTCGCGGTCTCCACGAGCGCCATCCTCGTCGAGTGGAGCCGCGCGCCGAGCCTGGTGAAGGCGCTCTACCGCGTCGTCTTCACCCTCGCGATCCTCCTCCCCGTCGCGCTCGGTCGGCCGAGCGACCGCGCCGCGTTCCGTCGCCTCCGCCCGCTGGACGCGCTCGTCGCCGCGATCTCGGGGCTCGCGCTCGCGGTCCACTTCGCCTCCTGGTTCGAGAGTCTCCGGTGGACCTCCGTCGCCGCGAGCGTCACGCTCGTCCAGGCCCAGCCGCTGTTCGTCGTGCTCGGCGCCTGGGCGCTCCTCGACGAGCGGGTCACCCGACGGACCGTCGCCGGCATCCTCGTCGCGCTCGCGGGGATGGCCGTGATGAGCGGCGGCGACGTCGTGCTCGGCACGGCCGCGCTCGTCGGCGAGCGTCCGCTGTTCGGCAACGCGCTCGCCGTCGTCGGCGCCGTCACCGCCGCCGGCTACGTCCTCGCCGGCCGGTCGCTTCGCCAGCGGCTGCCGCTGCTCCCCTACGTGCTCGTCGTCTACGCGACCTGCGCGCTCGCGCTCCTCGCCGCGACGCTCGGCCGCGGTCACCCGCTGGCTGGCTACCCCCCCCGCGAGTGGCTCCTCTTCCTGGGGATGGCTGCGGGGCCGGGGCTGTTCGGTCACACGGTCATCAACTGGGCGCTCGCGCACGTGGAGTCGAGCGTCGTCTCCGTGTCGCTGCTGGGCGAACCGGTCGGGAGCACGCTGCTCGCGGTCGTCCTCCTCTCCGAGTTCCCGACCCCGGTCACGGTCGTCGGCGGGGCCGTGGTCCTCGCAGGCGTCTACGTCACGACGACCGCGCGGGCGAGCGTGCCCTGAACTGGCCGTCCGCCGCTCACTCGAGCAGTGCTCTCGTCCGTCGGTGTCGGTACCGGAACATCGGCTCGAACCCGACGACGGCGAACGGCCCGGCCGCCCTTCCGAGCACCCCTCCGGGAAGCCGGTAGTGCACGTCGTCGTGGACGACCGTCCCGTCGCCGTCGGCGCGGAGCCGGTGGGCGTGTCTCCACTCCGGGAAGGGCCCGTCCTCCATGACGTCCACGAAGTAGGCGTCGTGCGCTCCCGCCTCCAGTTCGACGATCCGCGACGTCCAGGACTGCCGGGGACCGACGCCGAACGGCCGCGCGACGAGTTCGATCCGCGAACCGACTTCCAGCGGTCCCGGGTCCTCCTCGCCGTCCGGGCCGACGACACGCTCCACGCGGAGGTTCACGAACCCGGGCGTCACCGCCTCGAGTCCGGATACCCGCCGGTGAAACGCCCACACCTCGTCGAACGGCGCGTTCACCCGTACCGTACGACGGTAACGGCTCATCGGTGAACCCAGGCGCCGGAAGCGGAAAGGAGTGGGTGCCCTTCCGCCCCGTCCCGGAGCCCGGAGCGGACTCGTAGGTCCAGTTCGGTCGGGGAATCGCGCCCGTATCGGTGGCTTTTACGACCGTAGCCGCGAGGGCTAGTCCATGAGCGAGGACGGAGACTACCGCATCGAACGGGACAGCCTCGGCGAGATGGAAGTGCCGGCCGACGCGTACTGGGGCGCCCAGACCCAGCGCGCGGTGGAGAACTTTCCCATCTCCGGGATCGGCTTCGGCCGACGGTTCGTCCGCGCGCTGGGGGTCGTGAAGAAGGCGGCCGCCCTGGCGAACCGCGATCTCGGTCACGTCGACGAGGACGTGGCGGCGGCCATCGCGGAGGCGGCCGGCGAGGTCGTCGCCGGCGAGCACGACGACCAGTTCCCGGTCGACGTGTTCCAGACCGGCTCGGGAACGTCCTCGAACATGAACGCGAACGAGGTGATCGCCAACCGCGCCGCGGAGATCATGGGCGAGGGCATCGGAGACCGCGTCGTCCACCCGAACGACCACGTCAACTTCGGCCAGTCGAGCAACGACGTGATTCCGACCGCGATGCACGTCGCGGCGCTGGAGGCAGTCGAGAAGGACCTGATGCCCGCGCTGGAGGAGCTACACGCGGCGCTCGAGGAGAAGGAGGCCGAGTTCGACGGCGTGGTCAAGACGGGCCGGACTCACCTGCAGGACGCGACGCCGGTCAGGCTCGGCCAGGAGTTCGGGGGGTATCGCGCGCAGGTCCAGAAGGGGATAAAGCGCGTCGCAGACACCCGGTACCACCTCCGCGAACTGGCGCTCGGGGGCACGGCGGTCGGGACCGGGCTGAACACCGACCCCGAGTTCCCCGAACTCGCGGCGGAGTACGTCTCCGAGGAGACGAACACGCAGTTCCGCGAGGCGGACAACCACTTCGAGGCGCAGGCGGCCCACGACGCGATGGCGGAGGCCCACGGCGCGCTCCGCACCGTCGCAGGGAGCCTGAACAAGATCGCGAACGACCTCCGACTGCTCGCCTCCGGCCCCCGTAACGGCCTCGGCGAGATCGAACAGCCGGAGAACCAGCCGGGGAGCAGCATCATGCCGGGGAAGATCAACCCCGTCGTCGCGGAGGCGGTGAACCAGGTCCACAAGCAGGTCGTCGGCAACGACGCCGCGGTCGCAGCCGGCGCCGCGGAGGGCCAGATCGATCTCAACCTCTACAAGCCGGTGCTCGCACACAACTTCCTCCAGTCGGCGAAACTGCTGGCGAACGTCTCGTCGGTCTTCGGCGAGCGGTTCGTCGCGAAGCTGGAGGCCAACGAGGAGCACTGCGCCGAACGCGTCGAGCAGTCGATGGCGCTCGCGACGGCGCTCAACCCCGCGATCGGCTACGACAAGGCGAGCGAGGTCGCCAAGACCGCACTGAAGGAGGGGAAGACCGTCCGCGAGGTCGTCCTGGAGAAGGGCTACCTGAGCGAGGCGGAGGCCGACGAGGTGCTCGACCCGGAGGCGATGACCCACACCGGGATCCTCGGCGAGGACTGAGCGGAATCGGGAGTCCACGACGGTCGGCGAGGGGTGCGTGGGATCGGGAACCGGCGACGGCGGGATCGGCCGGCGTCGTGCGTTCGTCGGGTCGGGCGTCCGATCTCACGCGAGGCGCGCGACACCTATCAGTTTTTGTCGCAGGCGTGTCAACCGTCCACGCATGACAGACGACATCGCACGCGGGCTCGAGGGAGTCACCGTTGCAGAAACGCGACTGAGCAGCATCGACGGCGAGGCCGGCGAACTGACCATCGGCGGGTTCCCGCTCCCGGAACTCGCCGGCAACGCGACGTTCGAGGAGACCGTGTTCCTCCTGCGGGAGGACCGGCTCCCCGACGCGGACGAGTTCGAGTCGATCCGGGCAGACCTCGCCTCGCGCCGCGACGTCGAACCCGAAACGCTGGAGACGCTCCGGGCGGCCGCCGAGGACGGTCTCCCCGCGATGGACGCGCTCCGGATGGGTGTCGCTGCGGCCACGCTCGGAGGCGAGGCGTCGACGGCCGGCGACCCCGCGGATGACGCGCTCACCGCCGTCGCCGTGATGCCGACCCTCGTCGCGGCCTACTGGCGGTACCACGAGGGCGACGAGCCGGTCGCCCCCCGCGAGGACCTCGGCCACGCCGCGAACTACCTCCACATGCTGAACGACGAGGAACCCGACGAAGCCCGGGTTCGCGGACTCGAGACGTACCTGAACTCGGTCGTCGACCACGGGCTGAACGCCTCGACGTTCACCGCGCGGTGTATCGCCTCCACCGAGTCCGACGTCGTTTCGGCGGTCACGGGCGCGGTCGGCGCCCTGAAGGGGCCGCTCCACGGCGGGGCGCCCGGTCCGGTCCTCGACATGCTCCTCGACGTCCACGAGTCCGGCGATCCGGAGGCGGCCGTCCGCGATCGTCTGGAAGCCGGCGAGCGTCTCATGGGGTTCGGCCACCGGGTGTACGAGGTACGCGACCCCCGCGCGGCGGTGCTCTCGGACGCCGCGGAGTCGTTCTACGGGGACGCGGGCGACGCCGACTTCTTCGAGTCCGCGCGCGAGGCCGAGCGGGTCGGCGTCGAGGCGCTGGCCGAGCACAAGCCGGGGCGGCGACTGGAGACGAACGTGGAGTTCTACACCGCGGTGCTCCTGCACGGCATCGGCGTCCCGAGGGAGCTGTTCACGGCGACGTTCGGCGTCGCCCGGGTCGGCGGCTGGACTGCCCACTGTCTGGAACAGCTGGCGGACAACAGGATCATCCGGCCACGTGCCCGCTACGTCGGCGAGACGAACCGGACCTGGGTACCGGTCTCCGAGCGGTGACCGGAGGGACGAACGGGACCCGGACGCTCAGGCCTCCTCCTCGATCCGCTCGTAGCGCTCGCGGAACTGCGACTCGCAGGTCGGACAGCAGAAGTGGTGGAGCGTGCCGCCGACGCGCGCGGTCGACCCCTCGTTCGTCACGGAGTTGCCGCACTCGGCGCACTCGAACGCGAACTCGGCGGCGCCGACGCTCGGCGTCCACTCGGCGTCCACGAGCGGTTCCGCCGCGAAGTCGGCCACGTGCTGGGGGCCGAGCGTCGCCTCGACCCACTCGTAGGTCGGCCGGTCCGGGACGCGGACGTGGGCGAGCACGTCGCCGTCGTCGGTGACGAACACGTGCTCGACCGCGCCGGCGTCCACGAGGGATTCGCGGACCGTCTCCCGGTCGCCGGCCGCCGGCGTCACGCGGACCAGCGTGGGGGCGCCGGCCCGGAGCGTCGAGCGGTCCACGTCGACCGTGAACCGCCGGATGACGCCGGTCTCCCGCAGGCGGGAGACGCGGTCCGAGACGGCCGGAGGGGAGAGGTCGACCGCCTCGGCGATGTCGCTGTAGGACCGGCGGCCGTCCTCTGTGAGCATGCGGAGGATGTCCAGGTCGGTGTCGTCGAGATCGCGCATGGTCGGGCACTGGGAACGCGCGGGGAAAGTTCCTGCCCAAACCGGCCGGTAACGGCGGATGAACTATCGGTACGTTCAACTTGCGTCCCCGCGAGAGTTCGGACATGCAGCGACTCATCTCCCGGAGCACCGGCCGGGACCTGCTCCGGTGTCGGCGGTGCGGTTCCGAGTTCCCGGAGGGGCGTGCGACGACCGACGGCTGGCACTACGCCTGTCCGACCGACGACTGCGACTCCACCGGGATCGGCGACGGCCTGAAGCGACTCGACTGACGCGGTTCGGCGGGACGGTTCGCTCGGACGGTTCGCCCGGCCAGACCCCGCCTACGTGGGCCGGCCCGAACGGACCGGCCCGGCCACGACCGCACGCGACTCACACCCTTTTTGGCGACGGACGCCCCAGTCCCGGCAATGACCGACCGCGACTACGACGACCTGGGCCTCGTCGCCGGGCTGGAGATCCACCAGCAGCTCGACACGGCGACGAAGCTGTTCTGCGGGTCGCCGACGACGCTGCGGGAGCCCGAGGAGTCCGACCGGACCGTCACCCGGTTCCTGCACCCGACGAAGTCCGAACTCGGCGAGATCGACGAGGCGGCCCTCGAGGAGTCACGGGTCGAGCGGGAGTTCGAGTACCTCGCGTACGACACGACCTGCCTCGTCGAGGAGGACGACGAACCGCCCGCCGAGATCGACGCCGAGGCGCTCTCGGTCGCGATGCAGATCGCGAACCTGCTCGACGCGACCGTCGTCGACCAGGCGCACGTCATGCGGAAGATCGTCATCGACGGCTCGAACACCTCCGGCTTCCAGCGCTCGACGCTGCTCGGCCAGGAGGGGGAGATCGAGACCCCGGACGGCGCCGTCGGCATCGAGGACCTGATGCTGGAGGAGGAGTCCGCGAAACGGGTCGCGGAGACGGAAGAGGGGGTCCGCTACTCGCTCGACCGGCTGGGCATCCCGCTCGTCGAGATCGGAACGAAGCCGGACGTCTCGACCCCGAAGCAGGCCCGGGACGCGGCCGAGCGCATCGGGATGCTTCTCCGCTCGACGGGCGCCGTGAAGCGCGGGCTCGGCACCATCCGGCAGGACGTGAACGTCTCCATCGCCGACGGCGCCCGCGTGGAGATCAAGGGCGTCCAGGCGCTCGACCAGATCGACGAGATCGTCGCCCTCGAGGTCGACCGACAGGCCGAACTCGTCGGGATCGCCGCGGAGCTCGACGAGCGCGACGCGAGCGTGGCCGAGCCGACGGACGTGACCGAGGTCTTCGAGGGCACCGACTCTGGCGTCATCGCCGGCGCGTTGGACGACGGCGGCGCGGTCCACGCGGTCCGGCTCGCGGGCTTCGACGGCGTCGTCGGCCGGGAACTCCAGCCCGACCGCCGGCTCGGGACCGAGCTCTCGGACCACGCGAAGCGACACGGCGCGGGCGGGGTGTTCCACACCGACGAACTGCCGGCCTACGGGGTCACGGAGTCGGAGGTCGCGGCGCTCCGCGAGGCCGTCGGTGCGGGGGCCGAGGACGCGGTCGCGCTGGTGGCCGACGACCCGGAGACGGCCGAACTGGCGATCGACGCCGTGGCCGAGCGCGCGGCCGTCGCGATCGAGGGCGTCCCCGAGGAGACCCGCGGCGCGAACGACGACGGGACGACCCGCTACATGCGCCCGCTGCCGGGCGCCGCGCGGCTCTACCCCGAGACGGACGTCCCGCCGGTCGAGCTCGACCCGGCCGACGTGGAGACGCCGGAACTGCTCACCGAGAAGGCCGATCGGTACGCCGCGGAGTACGGCCTCGATCCGGGGCTCGCGGAACAGGTCGCGTACGGCCGCCGGATGCCCCTGTTCGAGGAGGCGGTCGAGGCCGGGGTCGACCCGACGTTCGCCGCCACGACGCTGGAGTCCGTCGTCACGGAACTCCGTCGGGACGACGTCCCCGTCGAGGACCTGACCGACGGGGCGTTTCTCTCGACGTTCGAGCTCGTCGAGGACGGCGACCTCGCGAAGGAGGGCGTGAACGAGGTGCTCGCGACGCTCGCCCGGAACCCCGGCCTGACCGCCGAGGAGGCCGTCGAGGAGGCCGGACTCTCGGGCGTCGACGAGGACGAGGTGCGCGAGGCCGTCGCCGAGGTCGTCGAGCGCAACGCCGAGCAGGTCGAGACGGAGGGGATGGGCGCCTTCTCCGGCCTGATGGGCGAGGCGATGGGGGCGCTCCGCGGGAGGGCCGACGGCGAGGTCGTGAGCGACGCCCTCCGCGAGGAGATCCGGAAGCGAGCGTGAACTGAGATGCCCGTCCAGGAGGAGTTCGCGAACCCGTTCGGCATGGACGAGGAGTGCCGGAACTGCCCGGAACTCGCCGCGTGTCGCGAGCGCGTGGTCCACGGCTACGGCGACGCCGGCGCGGAGGTGCTCGTCATCGGCGAGTCGCCGACGGCCGGGGCCGAGCGGAACGGCGTGCCGTTCACGGGCGACGAGGCCGGCGAACGGCTGCAGCGGGTTCTCGGCGACCTGGGGCTCTCGAACTCGCCCCCAGACGCTGACGAACCCGAACTGCGGAACGCGTACCTCACCTATCTCGCGCGGTGCCGGCACCCCGATCGCCCCGCGACCGACGTGGAGGTCGCCAACTGCGAGCCGTTCCGGAACGCCGAACTGCGGATGATCAACCCCGAACTCATCGTCCCGGTCGGCCAGCGCGCGCTGGAGGAACTGGCCGTCGAGTACACCACGCGCGCGCCGGAGAGCTTCGACGCCGACGCGGAACATGCGACGACGGTCCGCGGCCGGGGGTTCGAACTGCTCCCGATGAAGGACCTCGAGGACCTGACGGACGCGGACGCGGACGCGTTCGTCGACCACGTGCTGGAGAACGTCTTCTCGCGCGACTACCGGCAGACGAAGGGACGGCGGAGCCGGTAGGTCCGGCCACGGCCGTCCGGTCTGATCGTCTCCCCCGCCGACTCACCAGTACCGCGTGCGCCACCGCCGCGGCGCGGTCCGCCAGCCCCAGAGGACGGCCGCGCCAACGGCCACGACCAGCAGCGCGAGCGTCACGCCGACGCCGGCCCGCGAGGGTCCGGCGAGGAGCAACGTGGCGAGCGCACCGGCCGTCAGCAGGGCGATGGCTAGCGTGCCGAGGACGCCGAATCGAGCGAGTCGCATACCTCCGCTGGAACGGGCGAGTGTATAAGGTTGAAGGACGCCCCGCGCGGAGGTCCCCCATGACCGTCGTCGTCGTCCTCGCCGACCCGCCCCGTCCCGGACTCGCGCTCCCCGACCTCGCGGGGACCTCCCCGCTCTCGGCCGAGGACGCCGCGGACCTGTACCGTGCGCTGCTCTCGGACACCGTTCGGGCCGTCGAGCGCTCGGGGGCCGACCTGCTCGTGAACTACCGCCCGGACGATCTGTTGCCCGACGAGTTCGTGACCGACACGTCGAGCGAGGCCGAGTTGCGCTCGCTCGCCGCCGGGGCGCTGGAGGACGTGACCGAGGCGCGCTTCGAGCCACAGGTCGGTTCGACCGTCTCCGCGCGGGTCGGCAACGCCGTGACCCACCTGCTCCGCGAGGAGGGGGCCACGTCGGTCGCCGCCGTCCGCGGGACTGCGCCGCTTCTCACCCGACCGGTCGTCGACTCGTCGGCGATGAAGCTCCGGACGAACGAGACGGTGCTCGGGCCGTCGACCCGCGGCCGGACGTACTTCGCCGGCTACACCGCGCCCGTGGACTTCGCGGACTCGTTCGGCGATGCGGAACTCGAGACGCTGACGAACAGGGCCAGGGACGCCGGCCACGACGTGGAGTTCCTCCCGATGCAGGTCGCGGTCGAGACGGAGGCGGACCTCCGGGACCTCCTCCCCGTGCTCTGGTCGCGCATCGCCGCCGAGCGGATCGTCCCGGACCACACCGCCTCGTTCGTCCACGAGCGCGGGCTCAGGGTGCGCGACGGCGAGGTCGTCCTCGACGGGTAGCGCGGGGGAAGACACTTACCGGCCGCCGCAGGACCCGTAGCCGATGCCCTCCACGCGCCGACGCGTACTCGGAGTCGCCGGCACCGCCCTCGCCGGGATGGCCGGCTGTGCCGCCCCGTCCGGCGGCGACGGAACCGGCTCGGAACCCCTGACCGACGAGCCGATCCGGTCCCCGGCATCGACCGGTTCGCCCGGGGGGTCGTCGTCCCCGGACGGGTCCGTCGCGATCGGCGAGGAACTCGCCGTCGACGGGGCGACGGTGTCGGTGACACGCGTCGCCGTCCGGGAGTCGTTCCAGTACCTCGACTCGCCGGACTCGATGGACGTGACCGCCGAGGACGGCGTCTGGTACGTGTTCGCCGCGGTCGAGGCCTCCCCCGAAGGGTCCGGCGATCTCCCGAGGTGGACGACTTCGGGCTGGTCGCGGACGGTGACGGTCACGAAACGACGACGTTCGTCGTCGACACCTACGGCGTCGACGGCTGGGGGGCGCCGTTCGATCCGGAGGCGGACGGCGAGGGGTGGATCGGGTTCGCCGTCCCCGCGGGCTCGTCGGGCGAGGACCCGCGGATCACGCTCGGGGAGGCGTCGTGGCGGCTCGACGACGAACACGCGACCCGGCTCGCGGGGCCGAAACCGACCTTCGAACTCGTCTCGTTCGACGTTCCCGAGACGGTCGAGGCGAGGGAGTCGTTCGGCGCCACGGTCACGGCCCGAAACGTGGGCGACGTCCCGGGAGCGTTCCGCGGCGTGCTCAACGTCGAGGGCGGCGTGGCGGCCTACGCCCCGTACTCGTTCGAACTCGAACTCGACGCCGACGAGGAGGCGTCCTGGACCAAGGAGTTCGGATCCGACGTGACCCGCCCCGCGGTCCTGATGCGCCACCACCTGAAGACACCGGCGGGGGACCGCGACGCCAAGACCGAGGTGTCGTCGACGCCGACGACCGACGGGGAGTGACGCCGGCCGTCGCCGGAGACGCGACGGGGGAAGCGACCGACGTCGAACGGAACGACTTTTGTCCAGCGTCGACGAGTTCCCGATGCGGTGGGATGGCAGAGCGGCCCATTGCGCCTGCCTTGAAAGCAGGTAGCCTCACGGCTTCCTGGGTTCGAATCCCAGTCCCACCGCTCGACCTTTTACGCTGCGGGCTGCCTTCCGCAGCCCTCGGTAAAAGCTCGACCGAAAGCGCTCCTCGCTCCCGTCGCTCGTGGGACGAAAGGCGCTTCGCGCCTTTCGAACGACTTCGCTCGCTCGGGTCGGTCGTCGGCCCGCTCGTTCGCTCACCGCGTTCGCCCCCTCCCGGAGGTGTGCGTTTGCGACCGCACCGCTGCTGCCGTGGCGCGCGGCGGCCGAACCCCGTGCGTGGCCGAACCGCGCAGGGGGCGAGCATCGCAGCGAGCGCGAGCGAGCGGGAAGCGCGGGCGGTTGGGTGAGTTCCGAGGAGTTCGCTCCGAGGTAGGTGAGGTGCGGTCGTGCGGGGCTGAAAGGGGTCGACCCTATCGAGTCGGGGGCCTCGCTGTGCTCCTCACGCTCACTCCGTTCGCGCTGTGGTGCTTGCTTCGTCCGCCTTCCCCGATAGGGTCGAGGGCTTTCTGAGCATGGGTGTTCCAGAAATGGGTGGAGCAAGTGGCCTACAGACGTATCGGACCCATCCCGCAACGCCCAAACGCCCACCCCAACTACCGAACACAACGAATGGACCCGAAACGCGAGATGACGTCGGTCGACCTGGCCGCGCTCGTCGGGGAACTCGGGCGCTACGAGGGCGCGAAGGTCGACAAGGTCTACCTCTACGGCGACGACCTCGTGCGGTTCAAGCTCCGGGACTTCGACCGCGGCCGGGTCGAACTCCTGGTCGAGACCGGCGACGTGAAGCGGTGTCACGTCGCGGACCCGGCCCGCGTCCCCGACGCGCCCGGGCGCCCCCCCGAGTTCGCGAAGACGCTCCGCGCGCGCATCGGCGGCGGCGAGTTCGCCGGCGTCGAGCAGTACGAGTTCGACCGCATCCTCACCTTCGAGTTCGACCGACCGGACGAGGACACCGTCGTCGTCGCGGAGCTGTTCGGTCAGGGGAACGTCGCCGTGCTCGACGAGACCCGCGAGGTGCTGCGCAGCCTCGAGACCGTCCGGCTGAAGTCGCGCACCATCGCGCCCGGCAGCCGGTACGAGTACCCCGAGTCGCGGATGCACCCGCTGAACGTCGACTACGAACCGTTCGCGGCGCGGATGCGCGAGTCCGACACCGACGTCGTGCGGACGCTCGCGACCCAGCTCAACCTCGGCGGCCTCTACGCCGAGGAGTTCTGCACCCGCGCGGGCGTCGAGAAGACGACCGACGTCGAGGGAGTGACCGACGGCCAGCTCCGGGCCGTCCACGACGCAATCGTCAGGTTCCGGGACCGACTACGCTCGGGTGATCTCGACCCGCGGGTCTACCTCGAGGACGGCGAGGTGGTCGACGTGACGCCGCTCCCGCTGGAGGAGCACGAGGGGCTCGAGAGCGAGGCGTACGACGACTTCAACGCCGCTCTTGACGCCTACTTCCACCGGCTGGACCTCACGGAGGACGAGGCGGTCGACGACTCGCCGGACTTCGAGGCCGAGATCGAGAAGAAGAAACGCATCATCCAGCAGCAGGAGGGCGCGATCGAGGACTTCGACGAGCAGGCCGACGCCGAGCGCGCCCGCGCGGAGCTCGTCTACGCCCACTACGACCTGGTGGACGACGTGCTCTCGACGGTCCAGGCGGCCCGCGAGGAGGGTCGCGCGTGGGAGGACATCGAGGAGACGTTCGCCGAAGGGGCCGAGCGCGGCATCGCCGAGGCCGAGGCCGTCGAGGACGTGAACGGCGCCGAGGGGACCGTTCGGCTCTCCCTCGGCGACACCTCGGTGACGCTGGACGCGCTAACCGGACCGGAGAAGAACGCCGACCGGTTGTACCAGGAAGCGAAGCGAATCGAGGGGAAGAAGGAGGGCGCACAGGAGGCGATCGAGAACACCCGGGAGGAACTGGCGGCCGTCCGGGAGCGCAAGGCGGAGTGGGAGCGAAGCGACTGGGACGCGGGGGAACCAGACTCCGACGGCGAGGACGGGGCGACCGAGGGGAACGAGGAACGCGAGGTCGACTGGCTCTCCCGTCCCTCCATCCCCGTCCGCCAGGGGGACCACTGGTACGAGCGCTTCCGGTGGTTCCACACGAGCGACGGCTTCCTCGTCATCGGCGGGCGCAACGCGGACCAGAACGAGGAACTGGTGAAGAAGTACATGGACGCCGACGACCTGTTCCTGCACGCGCAGGCCCACGGCGGTCCGGTGACGATCGTCAAGGCCACGGACCCCTCCGAGGCGGCGCGCGACGTGACCATCCCAGAGCGGTCCCGGGAGGAGGCCGCCCAGTTCGCCGTCTCCTACTCCTCCGTGTGGAAGGACGGCCGCGGCGCCGGCGACGCCTACCTCGTGGCGCCCGACCAGGTGTCGAAGACCCCCGAGTCGGGCGAGTACGTCGAGAAGGGCGGGTTCGTGATCCGGGGCGACCGGGAGTACTACCGGGACGTCCCCGCCGAGGTCGCCGTCGGCGTCCAGGTCGAACCCGAGACCCGGGTCGTCGGCGGTCCCCCCTCGGCCATCGAAGGGCAGGCCGAGACGGTCATCGGGCTCGAACCGGGCAAGTTCGCGCAGAACGACGCGGCGGTGAAGTGCTACCGCGAGTTCAAGCGCCGGTTCGCGGACGAGGCGTTCGTCCGCAAGGTGGCCTCGGCGGACCGCATCCAGGAGTTCCTCCCGCCGGGCGGCAGCGACCTGCTCGGGGTGTAGATGCTGCGGGAGGCGCTCCGGTTCCCCCTCCGGGGCGACCGGGGTGACGTCCTCGAGACGCTCGCGATCGGCGGGGGCCTCCACCTCCTCGCGGCGTATCTCCCTCTCGTCCCGCTGGTCCCCGTAGTCGGCTACCTCGTCGGCGTCCTTCGGGACGGTTCCGACGGCGACCCGCCGCTGTTCCGGGACCCACGGCGACTCCTCCGGGACGGCGTGCTCGGCTCCGTCGTCTGTGTCGCGTACCTGCTGCCGCCGCTGGCGTTGCTGCTCGTCACCGTCGGCCGGGCCGCGATCGAGGGGGTGCCGGCCGACGTCCCCTCCGGGGTGTTCGTCGTCGCGTCGACGCTCTCGCTGCTCTCGGCCGCGGCGGTCGCGTACCTGCTCCCGGCCGCGCTCGTCGGCCTCTCCCGGGAGGGACTGCGGGCGGCGTTCGCCCCGCGAGAACTGCTCTCCACGGCCGCGAACGGCCGGTACTTCTACGCGTGGGTCGTCGGCGGCGCGACCCTCGGGACGGCGGCCGCGCTCTCGCCGGGGCTGAACCGCGTGGCCCTGGGCTTTTTCGTCCTCTTCTACGCGGAGGTCGTCGCGGCCGCCGCGTGGGCCGCCGCCGTCGGGGGAAACCGTTTTACATCGGCTCCGTGACGCGACGAGCATGCTCGGAGACGCCCTGCGCTACCCCATCGAGAGCGACGACCGCGTCGCGACGCTCGTCATCGGCGGACTGCTCCTCGTCCTCGGCGTGCTCGTGCTGCCGGCGTTCGTCGTGCAGGGCTACCTCGTTCGGGTCCTCGACTCGTCGGCCAGGGGCGAGTCCGAGGCCCCGTCGTTCACCGACTGGGGCGGCCTCTTCGTGGACGGGCTGAAACTCACGGTCGTGGGCCTCGTCGTCGGCATCGTGATCGCAGTGCCGTTCGTCCTGGTCACCGCGCTGCTCACGGGCGGGCTAGTGGCGGTCGGCGACTCGGGCGGGAACGTCGCAGCGCTCGGAGTCGTCGTCGCGCTCGTCTACGTCCTCCTGAGCGTCCTCGCGCTCGTCGTCGCGTACTTCCTCCCGGCGATGTTCACGAACTTCGCGGTCGAGGGCCGACTCGGCGCCGCGTTCGACCTCTCGACGGTGACGTCCGTGGCGCTCACGACCGACTACCTCGTCGCGGTCCTCCTCGCGGTCGTCCTCGGGTCGGTCGTAAACGCCGTCGCCGCGCCGTTCGCGGTCCTCCTCGTCGGCATCCCGCTGCTGTTCTACGGGCAGGTCGTCACCTACTACCTGTTCGGGCGGGCGTACGCCGAGGGACGACGTGCGGCGGGACTGCCCGGCATCCGGGGCGGGGCCGCGGCGTCGTCACGTTCGGACCGCGTCTGAAGACCCGGGCGGGGCCCGGGCGGGGCCTCCGAGGACCTGACGTGTGGCGTCCGAGGGGTTCCCCGGCGCCGTCTGAGAAGGCCTTAGTAGCCGGGTCGCGCAGTTCCGGCCATGCGAATCGAAGGCCGCGGCCGCGGCGCGGAGGGCCGCGAGCGGCTCACGGTCGTCCCGGAGACGACCGACGACCTCTGGCATCTCTCGCACGTCCTCGAGCCCGGCGACCACGTCGAGGCGGACACGACCAGACGGGTCCAGCGCGACGACGACCGCCTCCGCGACACCGGCGGGGAACGCGAGCACATGCGCGTCACCCTAGAGGTGGAGGACGTGGAGTTCGCCCGCTTCGCCAACCGGCTCCGGGTCGGCGGCGTCATCGTCGGCTGCTCGCGCGAGGACGAACTCGGCCACCACCACACCATCAACGTCGAGGAGCGATCCGAACTCACCGTCGAGAAGCGGTTCAAGCCCGACCAGATGGAGCGCATCGAGGAGGCCGAGGAGGCGACCGACGCGCCCGACGTCGCCATCGCCACCGTGGAGGAGGGCGCGGCGTACGTCCACACGGTCCAGCAGTACGGCACCGAGGAGTACGCCAGTTTCACGAAGCCGACCGGGAAGGGCGAGTTCGCCCGGCCCCGCGAGGAACTGTTCGCGGAACTCGGCGACGCGCTCGCCCACCTCGACCCCGAGGCGATCATCCTCGCGGGTCCGGGGTTCACGAAGAACGACGCGCGCGACCACGTCGCCGAGGAGCACCGCGAGTTGGCCGACCGCATCACGGTCGTCGACACCTCGGCTGCCGGCGACCGCGGCGTCCACGAGGTGCTGAAGCGCGGCGCCGTGGCCGACGTCCAGCGCGAGACGCGCATCGCCCGCGAGGCCGAACTCATCGACGAACTCACCGAGCGGATCGCGGAGGGCGCGAAGGCGACCTACGGCGTCGAGGAGACGATGGAGGCCGCGGAGTTCGGCGCCGTCGAGACCCTGCTCGTCCTCGACGAGCGCCTCCGCTCCGAGCGCCAGGGCGAGGGCGACTGGTCGATCGACGCGAACGACCTCATCGAGGAGGTCGAACAGAAGGGCGGCGACGTCGTCGTCTTCTCCGAGGAGTTCGCCCCGGGTCAGCAACTCCGCAACCTCGGCGGCGTGGCGGCGCTGCTTCGCTACCGGTTGCAGTAGCCGGGGACGGCGAGTTCGGAGAGGGACGGGAACTCCGGCGACGAATCCCGCGCCGGCGACGTCGTCGCTCGGGGACCGGCCGACGTCCGACGAACCGGATCGTGTCACGTGATAACGACGAGCAAAAAATAAGCCGGAGGTTCCCCTAACGGGAGGCATGGAGACGATCGAACGGCCGACGTTCGAGTCGGAGGCGAGAAAGCGGATGTACGAGTACGTCGAGCGGCACGGGACGGCGAAACGACACGTCCTGCTCGACGTGCTGTCCGTGTCCTCCGAGGAGTTCCGGGCCGAACTGGACCTGCTGAAGTCGAAGGGCTACCTCGAGGAGGAGGGGGGGACCCTCAGGGTCGCGCTCGACGCGGGCAGCGTCGAGGAGTACGAGGCCGGCGACGTCGAGTTCACGATCAGGCCGGCCAGACAGGACGACTTCGAGGGTCTCGTCGACGCGATCCGGGACGTCACGGCCGAGGAGACGTACGTCGTCGCCGAGAGCATCGCGGAGCAACTGCTGTACGAGGACACCGTCACGCGCCACAACACCGTCGAGTCCCGCCTGTTCTTCGTCGCGACGGTCGACGGGGAGGTCACGGGGTGGACCCACCTCGACCTCCCGCAGGTCCGCCGGATCCGGGAGACGGCCCAGCAGACGGTCGGCGTCGAGTCGGCCCACCGCGGCTACGGGATCGGCGGCAAACTCCTGCAGCGCGGACTCGACTGGGCGGAGGCGAACGGCTACCGGAAGGTGTACAACAGCATCCCCGTGACCAACGAGCACGCCATCTCGTTCCTCTCCGCCCACGGCTGGAACACCGAGGCGATCCGGGAGGAGCACTACACCATCGACGGGGAGTACGTCGACGAGGTGATGATGGCCTACACGTTCTGATCGACCGTCCGCCACCGTCGACCCGCACGACGGTTCGATTCCACGCGGTCCCGCCCGGACGAGCGCCGGACGATGATCGACCCTACCCGACGGACCGTCCCGTCGGTGACGATTACCCACCAACTACTATTACAGACACGCCCGTCCTCTTCCACTGATGTCGAACGCATGGGCGAGGGACAGCGCCCCGGCGGCGGCGCTCCCGGACCCCGTCGAGGCCGAGGACGTCACGTACGACCCGTCGTTCGAACTACTCCGCGAACTCGCGGCCGACGAGGAGGTGACGACCGAGTTCGGCTCGCCCGCCTACGTGAGCGAGCACCGCTCGCGCAACGCGGACCGGACGAGAAACGCCGTCGACGACGAGTTCGACCGCGACGAGTACGCCCTCCTCGAGGAGGCGGCCGACGCCGTCGGCGAACGCGGGATGCTGTGTCTCGACCGCCGGCTGGGACGTCACCCCGACCTCTCGTTCGTCTGCCGGCTCTTCGTCCCCCGCGAGTACGCCCGCATCGCGCTCGCGTGGGCGAAACTGTGCGAGCCGGTCTCCCCCGGCGACGCGACCGGGGGGCCGCCCGAGCCGGACTTCGTGACCGTCCAGCTTCCCGACCGCGATGACGTCGCGATCAGGGTGCTGCCGGACGAGGGGTTCACGGCCGTCCTCGGCAGCGACTACACGGGCGAGGCGAAGAAGTCGTTCCTCAGGCTGTACATGTACCGCGCCAAGCGACGGGGCGGGCTCGGCCTCCACGCCGGCGGCAAGCGCGTGGTGGCGCGCTCGCCCGACGGCGACCTCGACGCGGTGGGACAGCTGTTCCTCGGCCTCTCGGCGACCGGGAAGTCGACGCTGACCGCCCACGGCTTCGGGCTCGAGGCGCCCGAGGAGGCGACAATGCTCCAAGACGACGTCTGCGCGCTGCTCCCCGACGGGACCGTCGCCGGCAGCGAGGGGAACGGCCTCTACGTCAAGACCATCGGACTCGACCCCGGGGAGCAGTCCGCGCTGTACGAGGCGACCACCCACGAGTCCGCCGTCCTCGAGAACGTGGCGGTCGACGGCGACGGCGTCGTCGACTTCGACAGCGACGAGTACACCTCGAACGGCCGGGCGACCGTCCTCAGGGAGCACCTCTCCTCGGCGGCCGCCGACGTCGACCTGGAGCGGGTCGACCAAGTGTTCTTCATCACGCGGAATCCGACGATGCCCCCGGTCGCGCGGCTCGACCACGACGAGGCGGCGGCGGCGTTCATGCTCGGCGAGTCCGTCGAGACGAGCGCGGGCGACCCCGACCGGGCCGGCGAGTCGATACGCGTCGTCGGCACCAACCCGTTCATAATCGGCCCGGAGGGCGAGGAGGGGAACCGCTTCCGCGACCTCGTCGAGCGGCTCGACGTGGACTGTTTCGTCCTCAACACCGGGTCGCTCGGCGACGGGAGCGTGGACGTCGGCGTCGAGGACACCGTGACGATCCTCCGGGAACTCGCCCGGGGGACCGTCGAGTGGCGCGAGGACCCCGAGACCGGCTTCACCGTGCCGAGTCGAGTGCCGGGACTGGACGTCGGGGCGTTCTCGGTCGCCGACGCCGTCGACGACCACGAGCGACGGCTGCGGGACCTCCGTGCCGACCGCCGGTCGTATCTCGACGGGTTCGAGGCGCTCGAGGACCGGATCCGGAACGCCGTCTACTGACCTCGTTCGCGGCGCGCCGCCGGGTCGCGTGATCGCGGGTGCCGTGTGGTCGGTCGGCGTGGGGTTCGCCGGGGACACCAACGCTAAGGGGCCCGTGAGTGACCCGCCCACATGGCAGCGCTCGACCGCCGGCACGTCATGTGGGCGACGCTGGCGTGCGGCTTCCTCTTCGTCAACTTCTTCCGGAACTCGACCGCGGTGCTCGCGGGCGACCTCGCGGCCGTCTACTCGGCGACCGCGGCCGAGCTCGGGCTCCTCCACTCCTCGTTCTTCTACATCTACGCCGCCGCCCAGCTCCCCGGGGGGCTCGTCGCCGACCGGTTCGGCCCGCGGCGGGTCGTCGCCGGCGGGCTGGTCGGGATGGCCGTCGGCGTCGCCGTGTTCGCGGCGAGCGGGTCGCTCGTCGTCGGGTTCCTCGGCCGGGCGCTCGCGGGGCTCGGGGCTAGCGTCATCTACGTCGCGGTCCTGCGGTTCTGTGCGAACTGGTACGCGCCCGAGGAGTTTGCGACGATGACCGGCTTCACCATCGCCGCGGCGGGGCTGGGCGGCATCCTCGCGACGACGCCGCTCGCGCTCGCGGCCGGCGCCGCGGGGTGGCGACCGGTGCTCCTTGGTTCGGCGGTCGCGATGGTCGTCGTCGCGGTGGCTGTCGTCTCTGTGGTTCGGGACCGCCCTGCGGACGCCCCCGTCGAGGCGGCGGCCGACGGCTCCGAGTCGCTCGGGGACGTGCTCGCCGGCGCCCGTCGGGTGCTGGCGGACCTCGACACCTGGCTGATGGGTCTGATGCTGTTTCTCGTCATCGGGCTGAACTTCACGGTCGTGGGCCTCTGGGGCGTGCCGTACATCGTACACCTCTACGACGTGTCGGTCGCCACCGCGGCCACGACGGTGCTGGTGGCGAACGTCGGGTTCGCGCTCGGCCCGCCCGTACTGGGCGCGCTCTCGGACCGACTGGGCCGCCGGACCGAAATCATCCTCGCCTCCTGTCTGGCGTTCACGGCCGCGTACGGGGTCGTGTTCCTCACGGTCACGCCGCCGCTGTTCGTCGTGGGCGCCGTCCTGTTCCTCGCGATGTTCATCACCGGCGGAACCGCGGTGTCGTACACGGTCGCGAAGGAGCGGCACGTCGAGGACAGCGGCGCGGCGACGGGGACCATCAACGGGCTCGGATACGCGGGAGCCGCGATCTTTCCGGCCGTCATGGGGCTCGCGCTCGACGCGTACTGGACGGGGGAGCTGATCGACGGCGCACGGGCGTACACCACGACCGGCTACCGCGTCGCGTTCGGCGTCGTCACGCTCGGCGGGGTCCTCGCGACGGCCTGTGCGCTCGCGCTCCACGTCCGCGACCATCGCCGGCCGGAGGACGAGGCCGTCACGGCCGCCGACTGATCGGGCGCGGTCGGCGTTTCACGCCCGTCCGTCCGCGTCGGCCCGCGCCGGGGGGGCCGCGTCACTCCCCGGTCGATCACTCCCCGGTGAGCGCCCGGCTCGCCGGGGAGAGGTCGATCGTCGTCCCGAGGTCCTCGCCGCTCGCCTTCTCGTAGAGCAGGTGCGCGGCGGCGGCGGTCTCGATGCCCGTCCCGCCCGAGTCGAACACCGTGATCTCGTCCCCGCCGGTCCGGCCCGGTTCGACGCCGGCGACGACCTCGCCGAGCTCCGCGTGGACGTGGTCCTCGTCGACGACGCCCGCCTCCAGCGCGGAGAGGAACGAGCCGGCGTCGCTCGTCGCCCGTGCCCGGAGGTCCGGGACGTAGGTCGCCCGTTCGATCGTCGTGTGGTCAAGCTCCCGCCTGCTCGGGTCGTACTGACCCATCGCGGTGACGTGCGTGCCCGGTTCGAGCAGGTCGCCGTCGAACACGGGCTCGGTCGCGTTCGTCGCCGTCACGACGACGTCGGCGTCCTCGATGGCCGCAGCCGAGGAGGCGACCGCGGCGACGGAGGCGTCTAGCTGCTTGTTCAGCTCCCCGGCGAACGTCTCCCTGCTCTCCTTGGTCGGCGAGTACACCCAGACCGTCTCGAGGTCGCGGACGGTCGCGGTCGCCTTCAGCTGGCCGCGGGCCTGCGCGCCGCTGCCGATCATCGCCAGCGAGGTGGCGTCCTCCCTGGCGAGCGCGTCGACGCCCACCGCACCCGCCGCGCCGGTCTTGAACGGGTTCATGGAGGCGCCGTCGAGCAGCGCGAGCGGTTCGCCGGACTCGGCGTCGAAAAGCGGCGTCACGAACCAGGCGTCACGCTCGCCGAAGCCGGAGCTGTACATGTACCCCCCCATCGCCCCCGTCTCCGGGAGGACGGCGGCGTAGGTGGTGAACATCCCCCGCGGATCGTCGTTCACGAGCTTCGTCCGCGGTTCGGCCGGCGCGCCCTCGCCCACCTGGCGGTAGGCCTCGCGGACGGCCGCGACGTACTCGGCCGGAGTGGCGAGGCCGGCGACCTCGTCGCTGGACAGGAACGGAATCTCGGTCATCGGTCGCGCTTCGAAGCGGGGGGAGAAAAGCTCTGTCGGTCGGCTCAGTCCGCGTTCGGCGCGGGGCCGGTCGCCGCCTCGGACGCGGTCGGGGTCGGTTCGGGGGCGTCGACCGGGCCGCGGACGAACATCGCGTGCGCGATGAGGAGCGCGGAGACACCACCACCGACGGGAACGGCCATCTGGAGGGACAACCCGCCCAGCGCGAGCAGTGCGGTGATTCCGACGAGTGCGGCTGGGATGAGGCCGAGAACGTAGTCATGGTATCCAGTCATAATCTATCACATACTACGATGACCGGTCATATAATTGTTTTGCATACGTACCCCATACCAGCCCAGTCATGATGGAAGATTTGACGCGTAACTTATGAAGACGTTAGCCTTTCAGTCCTGATAACGCGCCCCTCGCGTCCCCGAATTTTGGTATGTTTTAACTCGACATGCTGCTGCTGCTGCGGGTTACGACCCCTCCTGCCGAGTGATATGGAACGTCGCGTTCGTCCTTCGGTCCGATGCCGCCGACACGGCCGCCCGGTCGATCGGCTCGGCCGTTCGTCGATCGGCGCGGCCGCTCCGTCGGCGCGTGCGACGATCCCCGCGAACGCCAGCGCGACCGTCTTTTTGTCGCTGCCGCCCCTGGACGGGCCATGGACCGCGTCCGCGCGGCAGGGCGGCTTCGTCTCGCGGCTGTCGGAGCCGCCGCCTGCCTCGGCGGCGGCCTCGTGTACGTCCCCGAGCGGGTCGCCCCGGTGGCGGGACCACTCGCCCCCGTCGCGTTCCTGATCGCGGGGCTCGGGGTGGCCTGCGTCGCGGCGGCGTTCGCGGTGCTCGTCTCCGGACCGTTCGGGGGCGGAACCGGGCTCGCGTACCGCGCCGTCTCGCGGACCTGGGGGTCCAGGACCGCGGCGGTACTGGCGACCTGGCCCGCCGCGGGGGCGTACGTCGCGCTCGCCGCGCTGCTGGCGAACTGGCTCGGTCACCCGGGCACGCTCCCGCCCGACAGGGCTAGCTGGCTCTCGGCCGGCGGCGACGCCTCGGCCGTCTCCGTCGTCGGGGTCCCGTTCGGCCCGGTCCCCCACCTCCCCGTCGGGCCGCTCGCGGCGCTCGCCTGCGCGGCGGCGTTCGCCGTCCACCTCCTGGGCCCACGGCGTGCCGCGACCGCGATCGCGGTTCCCGTGTGGGCGACCCTCGCCGCGCTCGCCGCGGCGTTCGCGCTCGCGCTGGTCCCCGGCGTGGGCGAGTTCGTGGCGGGCAACTACGACCCCCTGTTCCCGACGGAGGAGTTGCGAGCGGCCCCGGTCTCCCGGTTCGTCGACGGGGCCGTCGTCGCGCTGTTCGCGTTCGTCGGCGTCGAGGCGGCTGCCAGCGCGAGCGCCGGCGAGTCGGACGCGGCGCCGGCCGGCACGGTCCTCGGCGCGCTCGCCGTCGTGGCGGCGACGACGGCCGCGGCGTTCGCCTCGCTCGGGGTCGTCGACTGGATCCGTCTCACCCACGCCGACGTCCCGGCGGCCGACGCGATGGCAGCGTACTTGCCGCTCGACCCGGGCGTGGTGACGGCCGCGGTGAGCCTCCTCTTCGGGTGGACCGCGCTCGTCGCGCTCGGGTTCCCCGCCTCGCGGACGCTGGCGGGATACGCGGAACTCCTGTGGGCCGGCGACGCCGGCGGTCGAGGCGAGGAGACGGGGGCTCGAAACGGGCCGGTCTCGGCCGAGACGGCGGCGCTGGCGCTCTGTTACGGCGCCGCAGCGGTCGTCTGTCTGGCCGGGGTCGTCGCCCCGGCGCTGTATCTCGCGGTCCCGGGCCTCGCCGCATCGTATCTCGCCGTGGTCGCCACCGTCCTCGCGCTCCCGTCCCGTCGCCCCGACCTGTGGGCGGCCTGCACGCTCCGCCCCGGCCCCGTACGCCGCTGGTCGCTCGGCCTCGGGGGCGTGCTCGCGGCCGGGTCGCTGCTCGTCGTCGCGCTCACGAGCGACCCCTCGACCGTCCTCGCGCGGTCGCTCCACCGTGTGGCCGTTCCGGTGCTCGGGTTCGACCTCGTCCGCGACCCGGCGGCGAGCGCGCTGCCGGCCCTGCTCGGCTGGGAACTGCTGGGGCTCGGACTGCTCGTCGTCCTGCGCGAATATCGGGAGTCGCGGGGCGTGCGACTCCCCTCGCTGGGCGGCGTCGAGGACGCAGCGGTGGCCCGGAGGGACGAGGGGGCGACGTCCGACGGGGACGAACCGTAACCCCCTACCGCGCCCGACGCCTCCGTCCCGACGATGGAGACGGGCGCGATCCAGTTACGCGACCTCGCCGGACCGTTCGACCTGCAGGCGACGGTCGAGAGCGGCCAGTCGTACCTGTGGAACCGCGCGGACGGGGGGATGTACGACGCGCTCTCGGTCCACGGCGGCGACTGCTGGTACGAGACGGTCGTCCCACCCGTCGACGGCGTGAGCGACCGGCGCGCGGTCCTCCGGGTACGTCAGGTGGAGGACCGGCTGGAGTGGGAGTCGAACGTGGACGCCGTCCCGCTTCTCACCCACCTGCTGCGGCTCGACGACGACCTCGACGCGGTGCTGGACGCGACCCCGGACCTGCCGCTGCTCTCGCGTGCGTACGACGCCCACGAGGGGATGCGGCTCGTGCGCGACCCGCCGTTCGCCTGCCTCGTCTCGTTCATCTGCTCGGCCCAGATGCGCGTCTCGCGCATCCACGGGATGCAGGTGGCGCTCGCCCGCTCGTACGGCGACGCCGTGGAGTTCGACGGCGAGACGTACCACGCCTTCCCGACCCCCGAACGGTTGGCCGCCCGGACCGAGGCGGAACTCCGGGAGCTCTCGCTGGGCTACCGGGCGCCGTACGTCCGGCGGACCGCCGAGATGGTCGCGGACGGCGAGGCCAGCCCCGAGGACGCGCTCGGATCGCCGTACCCCGAGGCGCGCGAGTCGCTCACCCGGTTCGTCGGCGTCGGCGACAAGGTGGCCGACTGCGTGCTGCTGTTCTCGCTCGGCTTCCTCGAGGCGGTCCCCATCGACACGTGGATCAGGACCGCAATCGCGGACCACTTCCCCGACTGCGACCGCGGGTCCTACGCGGACACCTCGCGGGCGATCCGTGAGCGGTTAGGAAGTGATTACGCGGGGTACGCCCAGACTTACCTGTTCTACTACCTCCGCGCGGGCGGGGAGTAACCCGATCCGCGAGGACCAACTGCCGGGGCTGGGACGTTCATCCGACGATGACCGTGGAGGACACTGATCGCTCGATGGGACGCTCGACGAACCCGGACACCGCGGCTGCCGTCGGTCCGGGCCACGGTCAGCGCGGCCGGACGTTCGAGGGGACCGCGTCGGGCGCGGCTCAGTCGTCGGCCGAGACCGGCGGCCGGCCGCCGAGTTCGACCGGCGAGGCGTCGACGCCGAACTCCTCGAGGGCCAGTTCCGCGGCGCGCTTGCCCGAGACGAGCATCGCGCCGAACGTCGGGCCCATGCGGGTGAGCCCGTGGGTCGTCGCGGTCGCGAGCCCGGTCGCCATGAGGCCGTCGTGGACGAAGCCGGTCTCCTCGACGACGCGGTCCTCGCTGTCGGAGACCCACATCGAGTCGTGGCCGGGCGAGTCGTGTCCGGGCGCGCCGTACTCGCCCTCGCCGCTCGTGTCCATCCCGACGTTGTGCTCGCTCGCGTGCTCGAGGCCGGGCGCGTCGATCACCCCCCGCTCGTGGAGCTTCGAGACGACGACGGCCTCGTGGCCGGTCGCGTCGACGACCAGGTCGGACTCGACGGCGACGGGGTCGACGCAGGTGAGCTCCCGGGGGAGCGAGTGGACCGGGGTCCAGTTCATCACGACGCCCGCGACGCGGTGGTTCTCCCGGACGACGACGTCGGTGAACTCGGTCATGTTCTGCATCCGCGCGCCGGCGGCGCAGGCCGCCTCGATGAGCGCGGACGAGGCGTGCGGGGCGTCAGCGACGTAGAGCCCCTCCGCCTCGTCGCTCTCCTCGTACGGGACGCCGAGTTCGTCCAGGACCCGGTGGGCCGGGTCCCTGACGGTCAGCTTGTTCATCAGGAAGCCGCCGAGCCAGAACCCCCCGCCGAGGTAGTTGTTCTTCTCGACGACGGTCACGTCGACGTCGCGCTCGGCGAGCTCCTTCGCCATCATCAGCCCCGAGGGGCCGCCGCCCACGACGATGACGTCCGCCTCCGTGCTGTCCACGAACTCGCCGTGCCAGCTGTCAGCGATCGCTCGGGTCACGGCCGCCTCCTCCGCGTGGCTGAACTGATCGAACTCCATGGTTAACCTAGTAATATTAGTTAGTAATAAACGTGGCGCCGCGCGCGAGGGGCGCCGAGGGGTTCGAGTACGGATGGCGGCGGTACGTCCGGAACCCGTCGCCGCGGTCCACGCCGGGACCGCCACGCGGGCCCGCGGTGTGCCGAACGGTCCCGCGAGCGACGGCCGAAGCTTCATGGCCGAAGCAGGGGTATGGTACTGTACCATGGACTGTAGGGTCGTCCTCGAGGCCGCAGTGCCCGTGTACGACGTGGAGACGGAGGACGAGGCGATCCGGATCGCCATCTCGAAGACCGGCGAGATGCTGAATCCGGACCTCAACTACGTCGAGATCTCCATGGGCAATCGACGGTCCCCGTCGGGCGAGGAGCTCCCGCCCGCGTTCGTCGCGGCCGACGAGGCGCTCGTCGCGCTCGAACTCGAGATGACCGTCTTCAACGTCGAGCGCGAGGAACACGCGTCCCGCATCGCCCGCAAGGAGATCGGTCAGCGGATGCGGAACATCCCCCTCTCGGTCCTGCGCGTGGACGAAATAGAGGGGGACGAGGGCGCGGCCGACGAGGGGGACGGCGACGAGGGGGACGGTCCCGACGAGGGGACCGACGGATCACGTGGGGCCGCCGACGGCGACGAGGGCTCGGAGGGGGACGAACTCCTCCCGGAGTTCGAGGAGATGGTCGAGGACGACCGCTGAACCGGGCCGTCGGAAACCGAACGGGTCGACGGGACGGATCGACGGGTTCGAGCGGGCGGACGGCTCCGAACGCGACGACCGAACGGGGGTGGGACGGTCCGCAACGGAACGGAACAGTTCCGACCGCTGACTCGATCGGCGTCGGGTCCGTGCGGTCGGCGGGGTTCGAACGGACCCCGAGCGTCGAACGGGACGACCGACGGCGTCGCCACTGGACGGCTCGGGTGGGTGTGAGTAAGGGACCGGCTCAGTCGGCGGTCGGTGCGACCTGCTCGGACTCGGCTTCGACGACGGAGGCGGTGATTCCGCCGGCCAGTTTGAACACCGCTGCTTTGTGGTCTGTCTTCGACTTGTGGATCGATGTGGGCTTCACGCCGAGTTCCTCGTACTCGGAGAGGTCGAGATCCGCGTCTCGTGCTTCACACTCGCTTCGTACCTCGGCGAGAAGGCCGTGCAGGTGAATGAGTTCCTGCTTCTTCATGGACGAACTTGAGTTGCGACCGGAGGGTTAAATGCTTATCTTGAGGCTCGTTAGCATGGTTCCCGTCCGATTAACGCGATACGCACGCGTTACGGGGGCGAAATCGGGAGTCGAACCCGTTCGGGAACGACGGGTTAGGCTCCGGCTTCCGCCCCACGAACGTTTTACCCCGTGGTCCACTACCGGGAAGTATGGAGTACGACGACATGCTGAACCGGGCGGTCGAGGAGGCGCCGGACGTCCACCGGCGCGAGTCACGGTTCGAGGTGCCCGACGTGGACGTCCGCCTGGAGGGGAACGTCACGGTGTTCGAGAACTTTCGGGCCGTGGCGGACACGCTCGGCCGAGAGCCGGCCGACCTGCTCCAGTTCCTCCAGGGCGAACTCGGGACCGCCGCGCACATCGACGAGCGCGGCCGTGCGCGGCTCACGGGCGAGTTCAAGTCGGACCGCGTCGCCGACGCCGTCGACGCGTACACCGAGTCGTACGTCGTCTGTCCGGAGTGTGGGCTCCCGGACACTCGGCGCGTGACCGAGAACGGCACCGAGATGCTGAAGTGTGACGCGTGCGGCGCGCTGTCGGCACCCGGAGCCTGACCGGGTCAGTGGAACTGTTTCAGCGTCTCGAGGTCACGTTCGGTTCGCATGAACTCGGCGAGGCGTCGGGTGGCGTGACAGGAGGGACACGAGAAGTTCTCGCGGTGTTCGGGCAGTTCGGTCGGGTTCTCCTCCCAGCCTTTCGTGCACTCGGGACACACCAGTCGGATGAACGCCTCGACCATACCTGTTAGGCTGGCACGGCCGTTCAATAAAGGTTTTCGGGCGGAAATCGTGGGACGCTAGGACGGCGATAATCGAGGGGCGACGGGTCGGCGATGCTCGAGGGTCGGTGGGACGAGCGACGACGGGACGACCGATCCGGGACGACGGATTCCGCGCGTACCGTGCGTGACGGCCTACGCCGGGAGGCCGTCCGCCGCCTCGAGCAGTTCCTTGTACCGGTTCCTGATGGTCACCTCGCTCACGCCCGCGACCTCGCTGACCTGGCTCTGGGTGATCGACTCGTTGGTGAGAAGCGCCGCGGCGTAGACCGCGGCGGCGGCGAGTCCGACCGGGGACTTCCCGCTGGTCACGCCCGCGCCCTCCGCGTCCTTGAGGAGTTCGCGCGCACGCCACTCGCCCTCGTCCGAGAGGCCGATGCCCGAGGCGAACCGTCCCACGTACTGGGCCGGGTCCGCCGGCGCGACCTCGAGTTTCAGCTCGCGGACGACGTAGCGGTACGTCCGCGTGAGCTCCATCCGGTCGACGCGGGACACCGCCGTCAGTTCGTCGAGCGAGCGGGGCGTGTTCGCCTGCCGCGCGGCCGCGTAGAGGCTCGCCGAGGCCACGCCCTCGATGGAGCGACCGGGCAGCAGGTCCTCCTCGAGCGCGCGGCGGTAGATGACCGAGGCGGTCTCGCGGACGCTCTTCGGGAGGCCGAGCGCGCTGGCCATGCGGTCGATCTCGCCGAGCGCCTGCTTCAGGTTCCGCTCCTTCGAGTCCCGCGTCCGGAACCGCTCGTGCCAGGTCCGGAGCCGCTGCATCTGCTGCCGGCGCTCCGAGGTGAGCGCCTTCCCGTAGGCGTCCTTGTTCTGCCAGCCGATGTTCGTCGAGAGCCCCTTGTCGTGCATCATCTTCGTGACCGGGGCGCCCACGCGTGAGCGGTCCGTCCGCTCGCCGTCGGCGAAGGACCGCCACTCCGGCCCGCGGTCGATGGCGTCCTCCTCGACGACGAGCCCACAGTCGCGACAGACGCTCTCGCCGTGCTCCTCGTCGACGACGACCGTCCCGCCGCACTCGGGGCAGGCCGTTCGCGTCCGTTGCTCGCGCGACTCGACCTTCGATTCGCGCTCGTAGTTGCTGATGGTCGTTCGTGTCTCCGTCATGGTGTACTCCCGGAGCGACCACGACCGGTGGAAGAAAGGGTCCCGACGGCAGTCGTCCTTACTACTGGTAAGTCGGGGAAGTACTTAACTGTATCTGCCGTGTGTTCATCGATGACGGGGGTCCTGAAGCCCGATATCGAACGAACGGGTGGCTTTCCACGGGATCGGGAGTGGACGAGTGAATCATATAAGGACTGCGGCTGCCGTCGTTCGACCCAGGTAAACGTGTCGGTGGCGCGCGGCGCGGTGGCGAGCGATGCGAAGACGCGGTCGCGGAGGCGATCCGCGAGCCCTCGATCGTCGACCGGCCGGCCCGTTCACGCGACGACCACACGACTTATCGGGCACCGTCGGGAAACGGCGCCCCATGCGACGCAGAGTGCTACTCGGGGGGACCGCACTGACGCTCGCGGCCGGGACGGCGGGCTGTCTCGGCTTCCTCACCGGCGAGGAGCCGCTCTCGTTCGAGGCGGAGCCGGCGGCCGCCGCCGACGGGACGGCGAGCGAGACGGGATACGAGACGGACGGACCGCGTGCGGAGACGGTCACGCGGGAGTTCACGGCGGCGGGGCAGACCCGGGAGGTGGAGGTGACGAACCGGATCACGACCTACGAGAAGACCGTCGAGGTGGGAACGTTGGGGGAGGCGAAGCTCGGCGTGTTCGCGGCGATCGCGAGCCCGAAGGTGGAGATCGCGGGGCGGACGCTCAACCCGATCGAGGACCACTCGAACGACGACCTCGTGGAACTGCTGGCGAGCCAGTACGAGGGGATCGAGGACCCGTCGGCGGTGGACGAGCGCACCGTCGAAACGCTCGGGTCCGAAACGACGTTCACCAAGTACGAGGCCGTGGCGACCTTCGACGGTCAGGAGGTCGACGTGTACGTCCACGTCGGCAGGGTCGAGAGCGGCGACGACTTCGTCGTCGCGATGGGGGTGTACCCGCGGGCGATGGAGGACCAGGAGGAGCCTAACGTCGTCTCGCTGGCCGGGAGCCTCGAACACCCGGCCTGAGGCCGGACCGCGGGAGTGGACCGTCGAACCGGGGTCCGAAACGTCCTCGAACGCCACGGGTGCGGGTACCGTGGGTATCCGACCCATAAATATATACGACACACTCCCCTTATCGGGAGCGAGGGTACTGCGAATGGCGAAAGGAACGGTTGCATTCTTCAACGACACGGGTGGTTACGGGTTCATCGAGAGCGACGACGCGGACGAGGACGTCTTCTTCCACATGGAGGACGTCGGCGGTCCGGACCTCGAGGAAGGACAGGAGGTGGAGTTCGACATCGAGCAGGCCGACAAGGGCCCACGCGCGACGAACGTCACGCGCCTGTAGCTCCCGACGCGGACGGCGGGAAACCGGGCGTCACCCGAGATACGATACCCGGACGGCGCTCACACCGTCCGGCGCGTCGAGTTCTACTTCGGTCCGGAGCGACTCCCGGACCGTCGAGCGCCAGCGCTCCGGGCCGCGACCCGGATATCGCGGGACCCCCTCCCGGACGAACACCCGCGGCTGGAGGTGGATCGGCGAGGGGCTCCCGTACTCGCCCTCGCCGCCCTCGACGTGCAGCCGTGCGCGCATCCGGGCGGAGAACGGCGGCGTCACCCGGAGCACGGCCCGCCGGCGCCCGCGGTCGCGTGCCTCGACCGCGGCCACCACGTCGTCGGTCGTCACCGCGAGCGACTCGACGGCGCGGACGTCGTCGCCGGTCACGTCACTCGGCCGTCTCCCCCGCCCGTTCCAGCGCACCGCCACAGTTCGGGCAACTCGCCCGGTATGAGAGCACGCTCACCGTCCGGCGACACGCGCGGCACACGAAGGGGTCGCCCACCATCGAACGCGTGTTGGCCGCTCCGAGTGTTAAATGTTACCACGGAGGAACCACCGCGACTTTTACCGACTCCCCTGGTGGGGCCGGTATGGCATACAGCTACGAACCCCACCACTTCGAGGACTTCGAGGAGGGCCAGACGTTCGAGAGCGTCGGCCGCACGGTCACCGAGTCGGACTTCGTGATGCACTCGGCGTTCACGGGCGACTGGACCGAGCTCCACACGAACGCCGACTACGCCGCGGACTCCCAGTTCGGCGAGCGCGTCGCACACGGGCCGATGACGTTCTCGCTCGCCACCGGGTTCGTCTATCGGTGCGGCTTCCTCGAACGCACGGTGATGGCGTTCCTCGGAATGAACTACATGGACATCCCCGCCCCGGTGTACGACGGCGACACGATCTCGCTCGACATGGAGGTCACGGGGACCAAGCCGTTCTCCTCGCGCGAGGACGCCGGCCTCGTCGTCCTCGACACGGAGATGACCAATCAAGATGACGTAGTTGTGTTCGAAGGCGACATGAAATTCATGATCAAGCGAAGGGACTACTCTCCGTGATCAGGGGACGCGAGTGAACACAGGAAGACGAAGGTGCGCGCGGAGAAAAGGTGCACATAATGGCCCAGCGGCATGCTGCTTTCACATGAAGCCGGTCATTATGGCTGGCCACGGGCGCGATCACGTATCGTGGTCCTCTCCGAGAACCATCAGCTCGTGACGTGGCCGATCCTCGAGATCCATCCCCCCACGTTCCTCTCTTCATCGCACTTTCACCGGGGCAGCTCCTCGTAGTCGGCCTGCTGAGTACGCTCATCGGGTTGAGCGCCATGCAAATCGCTCGTCAGTGGCGCATTGATGAACGAGCAGGATTTGCGGAGGGGACGACTGGGTCGGCCGCCGTTGTCGGCTCGGGTTCCTGTGGGTGCTGTGGCCCCCTTGTCGCGAAGATCGCGGTGCTAGCCGCCGGCCCCTCCGTAGCAGCGCCACTCTACTGGGTGTTCGTCGATTCCGCATCCCCTACCTCGCTCGCTCTTCATCGTTGCGAGTATCGTCCTGTTTACAGGGAGTTTGGTGTACTCGGTCGAATCGGCACGGAATCCCGATCAATCGACCCGATCGTTCCGGCTAATTGAGCAACGGCACCGGAAGAATGAGAATTCCGGTGATGAACGGGACTGAAGCCAGAGATGTTGCCGGGAGTCAGCCACTGAACTCGTCGTACGAGACTGCTTCCTGGTCGACGATCGTCTGACTATCCGGCACCTCGCCGTCGGGGGGCATACTCCCTTCGGCAGGGCCGCCGGGTTCGTCGACCACAATACGGCCGACCATCCCGAGCGACTTGTGGGGGATACAGAAGTAGTCGTACGTGCCCGCCGTCTCGAACGTGTGCTCGAACGTCGCGCCCTCCTCGCTCACCGTCCCGCTGTCCCACGCCTCCGCGCCCTCCGGGATGCGCGTCACCTCGGCCGGCCCGTTGCCCTCCTGATACGCCGTGGAGGAGTGGCTTCCACTCTCGATCCGGAAGGTGACCGTCGTCCCCGATTCGACGAAGAGGCCGATCGGATCGAAGTAGTATTCGCTCCCCCCCCGTCTCCATCGCGATCGTGTTCTCACCGCCGCCACCGCCGGTCTCAGTGGGGGTCCCGTCCTCGGTTCCCGTCGGTGTCTCCGTGAGCGTCTCCTCATCGGCTTCCGTGGGTGTCTCCCCGTTGGGTTCCGTCGGCGTGTCCTCGGCTGGTTCCTGGTCGTCCCCGTCGTTGCCGCCACAGCCCGCGAGGATGGTGATGCCTACTGTAGCGGTGGCGCTGCTGGCTTTGACGAATGTTCGTCTGAACATCCCCGTGGGCCTTCGTGAGCGAGAGGGTTACTGGTTCTGGTGCGATTCTCGAAGGGCATGTGGGCGGAAGATCGATTACTGGCGTTCGTCGGTGCCGACGTACTCGCCGCCGTATTTCGGAAAGAGGTCGTGAGCCCGAGGATGGGGGTCATCACGACGAATCCGGCAACGCCCAGCGCCTTTGCGCTCCCCGGCAGCGTCGGGGGGCCTCCCCCACCAGTATCGCCCCCGCCGTCCCCGTCGACGGTAACCGTGCCTACCATGCCCGCCCCCTCGTGCGGGATACAGAAGTAGCCGTATTCGCCCTCGACCTCGAACGTATGTTCGTACGTCTCGCCGCCGGCGATGCTTCCCTCCGGGTACGCATCCCGCGCCGCAGATTCTTGGCACGGAAACGAAAGATATCGGCTTGATCAGCCGGCATTACCGCGTCGAAACCAGAGCATGGACGACCGTTCGGAACCGGGGGACGACGCCGAGAGTCCACGAGTAGCATCCCCTATCTGAGGAATCCCCGTGTTAACGATCTCCCGCCTTTTTGGACGCTGAAGCCGTTTTACTCGCCACCCGAAAGGGTGAATTATGACCAGAGACACATTACTCGAGCAAGTAGTTGGCGGGGAATCGCGTCGGTCGTTCCTGAAGAAGGGCACGCTGGCGACTGTCGGCGCCGGCGCCGCGGTGTCGGGCGCCGTCCACGCACAGGAGGACGACGCCGGTGGCGGCGGCCTCGACGACGAGTGGCAAGGGCTCATCTTCGCCAACGATTTCCAGCCCAACGCGCGGTTCACGTTCGTCTCGGGAGTCGTCGAGTGGACGCCCAATTACGGCGACGTACAGGATAGCTTCTTCGCGGACTACAACACCCGCATGATCCGGTGGCTGAACACCGGCGAGAACGACACCCTGTTCGTCGCCGAGGACGCCAACGTCGGCCAGTACGACGAGGACGCCGGGTTCGTCACCGACGCCGACGACGACCCGAACCAGCCCCAGCTCTTCGAGATGAATCAGGACTGGACGCCGTTCGGCGACAACGAGCGGCTCATCAACGTCAACGTCTCCCCCGTCGACGAGGATGAGGAGGATGCCATCCTCGAGAACGAGGATTGGTGGCTGGACGACGGAGCCGACGACGGGACGGAAACCGGGACGCCCGGTACCGAGACGGACGGCGCCTGACTGACGGATCACGACCGCGGTCGCGGCTCCCAGTGGTCCCTTCTTTTCTCCTGCAGTTGATCAATCCCCGCTTTCGGAGCGAAGCCGCCGGCCGAGGAAGGCGACGAACCCGCCGACGTAGCACGTCCCCCACGCGGCCACGATCACCGCGCCGGCCGTGTTGAAGATCATGTCGGAGACGATGTCGTCGATCCCCATGACCGTGAGTGGGGCCTGTGTGCCGGTAATGCTGGCGAGCCCTCCGGAGGCGAACTCGAGGATCTCCCAGACGACGCCGGCCGCGAGGACGAACACAACGATGAAAACGGCTCTAAACTTCGACGGTACGTCGATATCGTCGGAGTGACGCTCAAACGCTCTGAGGGCGGCGTATCCCGTACCCGCAATGACCGTCGCGGAGATCGTGTGCGTGACGGAGTCGTACCACGGGAACCACGTATAGGGGCCGAGCGAGCCGACGCTATGAAGGAAGACAGCAACGGTGATCCAGAGTACAAGTCCGGCATCCATCGAGTAGCCGTACTCCCGACGCAACAGGGCGGGGAGGAGGGTCACGGCCAATGCGAGACCCCCATTCGCCGCCATCCCGAACTGGAGCGTCGCGAGGCCGTAGAGGAGGATGCCCAACAGGACGAGCTGGAGGATCCGTCCGAATACGCGTTCCTGGGGGTCGGAGAACCCCAGGACGTCGCCCAGCGTCATGGCTTCTCGGGCGGGATCATCGGCCGCCCGGCCGATCCGACGTGCTCGACCCGGTCGAAGTACCACACGAAGACCCCTCCCACGACGAGTCCGACGGCCGTGACGAGGACGAAATCCCACTGGAGTTCGGTCTGCGAGCGCAGGAACCCCGTGCCGAGCCACCGGTCCGAGTAGAACTGGGCGACGGTCCAGAGCCCCTGGATCGCCATCGTCGTCAGGACGGCGAACCCGACCGTGAAGCGCCGGCTCATGTCGACTGGGGTGAACGCGTCGAGCTCGACGACCGCAATGAGGGCGAGCGATGCGACGGCGACATACCCCGCAATCTCGGGGTATGAGCCGAGTGTGCGAACGAGTACGGCGATGGCCGTAACCAGCAGAAGTGGCCATGGGGGCAGCATCGTCCCCTCGCCGGTCGACAAGGCGGGTACTACGGTCACCGTGGCGATGACCAGCGCAAGCCCGCCCCAGAGGAGGGCACCCTTCCGGAAGCTCTCAACGACCGAAAGAGTCACGCTACCCGTGAGCACCCACCCGAGAACGGCGTTGATCCGCTTGCTGTGTGCGAGCCAAATGAACGATGCCATGGCGAGATTATGAGAAGAAGACGAATAAACTCGGAGGAGACATTGACGGTTTGCACACCCACCGAACGGATGTTTCACAATCAGGGACGCGAAACGAACAGCGACTGCCTACTGAATACAGCCTCTGTAGTCAGCACGCTGCTTTTGGCAGGAACACGGTAGGTTCCTAGATCTCTCCTGCATACAGAGCGCGTATTCGCACGACAGCAGTCCAGGTACGTTACTTTTGGAATTATTTGATAGTGTGAGCGTACTCACTGTATCCGAATGATGCAAAGATGGAGGCTGTCCGCGACCGGCACGGCTGCTGGGCTTGGCGACCTATGCCCACCCCTTTGGATGCTCGTCTACTGGGCTACCACTGCTGGCGCTTCCCGCTGTCCGGGCAGATGGTCGTCAGCTTCGCCGCCTTCATCCCCAGGTACCCACCGATGATAGCGCCAGGAACCGTCGCAGCAATCCCCGCACCTGCCGTAGCGATGCCGACTTACGCCCCAGCCCACGCGCCACCGGTGGCTCCGGCGAGAGTTGCACCGGCTACCCTGGAGTGATGTTTAGTCGGGTCGAATTCATGGCCACATTCCTGGCAGACCGTCGTTCGAGTCGTCTTCGGTTTTCGAGCCATGAGGTGTTTCTCAGGTAGAACTACGCTATCGCCGATTAACGTTATCAGCCCCCATCGATCGCCATCCGCATCGTAGGGTTCGTTTTGAACCGGAGGTACTCTCCGTGCTGAACTCACCCTTTGTGGTCAGCATTCGGATCGTCACAAGGACTGAGTAGGTTGAAACGCCCCTACAATGATACAGGGCGCGTATCGGGCACGAGGGCAGGCCGATGTGCCAAGTGAATGTATCGCTAAGTACAGATAATCCAGTTAACGAGACGTGCAGTCAAAACGGGTTCCAAACTAACCGTTGGCCAACCGTCATAGTCAGAGACCTATCGTATTGGAAGAGGAAGGGCAGTTCTATCGACTGGGTTACTCTCCTTGTTGTACTTGGTGGATTTCCTCGGCGACGAGGCCGTGTGCCTCGCTGTGAACTTTCTCACCCGTCTCTTTGTCAGGAGCTTCAAACAGGCAGAATACGGTACCTTCGTCCTCGTCGAACCAGTATTCCTTAAAGTTTGCATCGTACTGCTCCTGCGTTTCGAGGTCCTTCTGGTGGGCTTCAGCAACCTCTTCCGGGCTCGCATCAACGTTCTTATGGATGTCCATGAACAGTGGCATTGCCCACTAAAATAGCCCACAGCAAGGGAATAACGTTCGGCCCTCTTGGTATCCATATAGTTCCTACCACAATGCAAGGACGATGAGAATGCAGGCCCACTTAGCGGCTGTTTCATCGCTGACGGCCGGAAACGAACGACGACCGTCTACTGCATACATCCTCTGTAGTCAGCAGGCCAGGTCTGTCAACTGTTGCGGGTTTCGACACGGCCCTCCGACCTCATACTCGATAGTCGACGAGATCCGCATTTCGAGCGTCACTGTCGACTTCCATCGCAGCCAGTGCGGATCCATCGGTCGCAAGAGACGAAGATCAAAGCGGAAAAAGAATCCGTCACAAGGAAAGAGGAAAGAAAAGAAGAGGAATAGCGGGAGGAAGTCGGAACCGAAGTGATCCCCGGCGACGCCTAACCGGCCTTTCCTTCTCCCCCATTCCACTTCCTGTTCCCTACCCAGTGAGGGCTCACCTTCTCCGTTCTCCCGCTCAGACGAGAAGTATCGCGAACTCGCCCCCCACCAGGATTACCTCGACCGGATTCACGTCCGGAGCTGCCTGCTTGGCGCCATCTCCATGTCCCGCTAATTCCGTTTCCGGCCGATAGAAGCTGATACAGCCGGTTAGAAGGATGTAGCCACCGGAACGATGCAACTGCATCCGGGTGTTCGCCAGTTCTCAAACCCGGTGGAAAGGACAGTTTTTCCCATATCGATACTAATGAATTTCAATGTATCACTAGATTAAATTTTTAACACATCGGGTGTTAGCGACGGTCATGCCACATAATGGCACGATACCAAGGGGCACACCAATGTCCCGACGACGGTTCGTGGAGCTGAGTGGAGTGTCACTCGTCGGTTTCGGCGTTACGGCGAACCCAGTCAAGGGAGCAGTCTCGGAAGAACGGGCACAGACGGGGCAACTCGTCGAGAAGAGAGAAAACGTCGAGGTGGAGATGCGGGATGGTCGGATCTTGCGCGCCGACGTGTACCTCCCACCGCAGGCAAATCAGCGCGGGGGTATCGAGACGCTGGTAACGCGGACGCCTTATAATAAAGCCGGCTACGGCGGAACTGCGGAGTATTTCGCCCAGCGAGGGTATGCGGTGGTCGTGCAGGACGTCCGCGGGAAGTTTGAGTCCGACGGGGACTTTTATCCCTATCGGAGCGAGGGGAACGCCGAGGCGGCCGACGGCTACGACACGATTGAGTGGGCGGCTGAACAGGAATTCTCGAACGGCATCGTCGGAACCTTCGGTATTTCCTACCTCGCTGGTACGCAGTGGGCGATCGTTCACAACGACGAACTCCCGCCACACCTTGAGGCGATGGCCCCGGGGTACGCCGTGTCGAGTTACTACGGGCAGGGATCGTACGCAGGTGGTGCGTGCCTGCTCTCGCACAACATCGATTACTTGAACGGATTCGGAGTCGAGCGGTTCAATCGGGACAATCCGAACCAGGCTGACAACTTCACCGTCCTTGACGAGGCCCAGGAAGCGATGATGCAGGTCTACTGGGACCTCCCGGTCCATCCCTACGAGCCGTTCGAGGAGGTCGGGCTCGACTGGCTCACCGACTGGCACACGAACGAAACCTACAACGAGTACTGGGAAGCCCAGGATCATACTCTCCACTACGACAAGGTCGACATTCCAGTCCTCAACTACGGCGGCTGGTACGACATCTTCACGCAGGGTCCCGTCACGAACTACCAAGGGCTCGCCGAGGAAGGGGTTTCCGACGAGATGGAACTCGTAATGGGTCCCTACACCCACGGCGCGGAGAGCGTGCGTGCGCAGGGGCAGGTAACTGGCTCGGCGTACTACTTCCCCGAGAACGCGGCGTACGACGAACTTGCGACCGTCGTGGCGTTTTTCGACCGGCACTTGAAAGGGCGCGCGCAACAGGTCGAGTCACTGCCGAGCGTCCGGTTCTATGTCCCGGGGCTCGACGAGTGGGTCGGCGCGGAGGAGTTCCCCCTGCCGGAGACGGAGTTCACGAACTACTACCTGAACAGCGACGGCGATGCGAATGCAGACGCCGCGGCAACCGACGAGCCGACTTACAACGGCGAGCTATCGACGAACGATTCCAGGAGCGATCCGACGGACGAGTACACGTACGATCCGAGCGATCCGGTCGTCGCTCAGGGCGGCTACAATAGCCACTGGCACGGCGGTGTGACCGACCGCGCGACCGCTTATCACGGCCGCGAAGACATCCTAGTCTATCAGACGGATGTCCTCTCCGAGGACGTCGCCATCGTCGGCCCGATAACCGTCACGCTGTTCGCGGAAACGTCGGCGGTCGATACGGACTTCATCGTCCACCTCTCGGACGTGACCCCTGGGGCCCGCACGGGGGGGCTCTGGGTCGCAGAAGGTGCTCGGCGAGGACGCATCGGCGACGTGGAGGCCGATCCGCGTGCTCTCGAATCGTACAGCGACGTGAGTCTGCTGACCCCCGGGGAGGTCTACGAGTGGAAGATCGCCGTCTGGCCCACCGCACGGGTCTTCGAGGAAGGACACAGGATTCGAATCGACGTTACCAGTAGCGACTTCCCGCGGTACGACCGGAACCTGAACACGGGCGAAGGACTCGACGACGACGAGATGGAGACCGCAGAGCAGACGATCTACCACGACGACGTGTACCCCTCTCGCGTCGAACTCCCCATCGTTCCGATGGAAGGCCTCGAAGAGCGAACGATCGACTCACCCGTGCCCGGGCGCCAGGGACGCGGACGGTAGGCAGGCGTCACTACCTCCTCTTGGAGTCCTTTTTGTTCCAGTCGGCCAATGAATCCCCGAGGGGAAATTGATTCCGTGACCCAGTAGTGGCAGTCGTAACGGTGGATCGAACTGGTGGTCCCGTCGGGGTCCTCACTTTCCCCGCAGAGTGGCGCACGATGTTCGCCGACAGGGACGTGCCGGCCAACCAGCTTTTGGTGCAGCAGCGTGTCTCGAAGGACGTCGAGCGGTCCAGCCAGGAGACGCTTACGGTGTGTGCGCTGCGGCGGATGCAGTAGGGCACGCCGCTTGCGCCTGGCCAACGGGTCGAGTACGTCGTCGTCGACGCTGCCGGCCGCAGGAGTGTGCGAGTCCGACTCACCCACGAACACGTCGACGACTACGATGCTGGCTGGAACCGCGACCAGTGTATCCGGGCTGCGGTCAGTGTCCGCTCACCACGTGGGTATCGAGAGTCGGACATCAAGACGCATCTCGACGACTGTGAGATGCCGTCGCTCCGGTCCTACCAGTAGGAACCAGTGGCGGGAGGAGTGTTGGCAGACGCGTGACCTACCTTTTTCCACTGCCACCTTTTATCTGGACGTTCCCACGCCGGTGTACGTCGGCGACACGATCTCGCTCGACATGGAGGTCACGGGGACCAAGCCGTTCTCCTCGCGCGAGGACGCCGGCCTCGTCGTCCTCGACACGGAGATGACGAACGGGGACGGCGAGACGGTGTTCGCCGGCGACGTGAAGTTCATGATCGCCCGACGGGACTGATCACATCGAACGCAGGACGAGCACGGATCCCGGGGACGTGAGGGACTCGCGATCGCCGTGGCCCGTTCGGCGCGACCCCCCTGCGGCAGGTATTTACGGGCGGTCGATGAACCGACCGACCGTGAGTACCGACGAGCCCTCCGGCGGTGCCGCGGGCGCGCCGTCGACCGAGACGTACTGCATCTCCTGCGGGGAGTCGATCTCCGCCGACGCCGAGATCTGTCCCCACTGTGGCGTGAGCCAGCGGCGCCTCCCGGAGAGCGGCGGCCCCGGCCGGACGGCCGACGAGAAGTACTGCACGAACTGCGGGAGCGTCGTCAACCGCGACGCGGAGCTGTGCCCGGAGTGTGGCGCCGAACAGACGATCGGCGCGGGCGGCGAGGTGGACAAACTCGCGGCCGCGCTCATCGCCCTCTTCCTCGGCGGGCTGGGGATCCACAAGTTCTACCTCGGCGACAACAAGATGGGCGTCCTCTACCTCTGTTTCTTCTGGACGGGGATCCCCGCCGTGCTCGGGATCATCGAGGGGATCATCTACCTCACGAAGTCCGACGAGGAGTTCCAGCGCCGGTACGTGAAGCGCTGAGATGAGCCGCCTCACGGACCTCCCCGCGGAGGTCCGCGCGGGGTTGCGCGCGGCCGCGCCGTACCTCCTGTCCCACCACCCGCCCGCGGAGCGGCCGCGTCGCTGTCACTCGGTGCGGGTTCGCGGGCGACGATACCGCCTGTGTGCGCGCTGTGCCGGCGTCCATCCGGGCATCGCGATCGGTCTGCTCGCCGCGGCCGGCGGCGTACGGGCCCCCCTCGCCGCCGTCGCGGCGCTCCCCGCACCCGCGCTCCTCGAGTGGGTTCTCACCGGGTACGGCGACCGGCCGGGGAGAAACGACGTCCGGACGGCGACGGGACTGGCCCTCGGACTCGGATACGGGTTCGGCCTCGCGAGCCTCGTGACCGGCCGGGGTCGTCCCGGCGTCGTCGCCGTGGGGCTCGGATACGCGACGCTCGCGGCCGCGTTCCTGTACGCCGACTCGCGGTGACGGGTCGGCCCCGTGCCGGCCGCGACGCCTACCCGAACACCTGCTCGAACAGCGCCGCCTGCCCCCGACGGAGTCGCTCGAGGAACGCCGACTTGCTCACGCCGAGCTCCGCGGCCACCTCCCCGGCGGTCGCACCCTTCGGGACCGAGAAGTAGCCGGCTGCCAGCGCCGCCCGCAACGCCGCCTCCTGTGCCGGCGTCACGTCCCAGCGACCCGCCGCGTCGCCCGGCTCCGGGCCCAGCGGGTACACCCGTTCGAGGGTGACGCCGACCGCCTCCCCCGCCGCCTCCATCACGCCGCGGAGGACGTCCCGGCCGACGACGGCGCCCTCGAACCGTCCCTCGCCGCCGGCGTACGTCAGCGACTCGGCCATGAATCCCGCGTCGATGAGGTCGTGGACGACGCAGGGGTGCATCGACAGGCAGCGGTAGCTGTCGCGGCCGTCGGCCCGCGAGCGGTGGAGGTACCGGACTCGTTCGTCTGCGTCCAGCGCTTCGGCCAGGTCCTCCCCCGCGGGCGCCGAGAACCGGAGCAGAGCGTTGCCGTCACGGCGCAACAGCGGCGGTTCGGCCTCCACGCGCGTCCCGGACGAGCGCGTCGCCGCGGCGAGCGGACACGCGTCGCCGGTGACGCCCACCTCGACGACGAGACACTCCTCTATCACGGCGAACGGATGGTCTCCGGTACGGATAAACCCCGTCCATGGACGGGCGAATCGATAGGGCGGGCCGAACGTAACGATCCTTCATGGACATCGAGACGGTCAAGGAGCGGGCCGGCCCCCGCCAGTTCGGCCCCGGCGACGACATGCCGGAGGAGTACCGGCGGCGTGCGACCCGGATGATCCAGTTCCACGCGAACAGCGAGGTGATGGGCGGCTACCTCGACAGGGAGTTCACCCGCCACGCGCCGTCGCTGGACCGAAAGCTGGCGAACACGGCGAAGGTTCAAGACGAGATCGGACACGCCCAGTTGCTCTACCGGGCGGCGGAGACGCTCGGCGTCAAGACCCGCGACGAGATGCTGGAGGAGCTCCGAACCGGCGAGGGGAGGTTCCTCAACTGCTTTCACTACCCCGTCGACTCGTGGTACGAGGCGCCGATGATCGACTTCTTCGTCGACGGCGGCGCGATGCGCCGGCAGGCGACGCTGAAGAACACGTCGTGGACGCCGTACGCCCACGCGATGGACAAGGTCTGTTTCGAGGAGGGGTTCCACGTCAAGCACGGCGAGTCCATCCTCCGGGAACTGATGCGCGGGTCGAAGGCGACCCGGGAACGCATGCAGGAGACGTTCGACGAGTGGTGGCCACGGATCCTCCAGTTCTTCGGGCCGACGAACGACGAGTCGACCCACAACGACTTCGCCCAGGAGGTCGGGCTGAAGACGACGAGCAACGACGACCTCCGCAACTCGTTTCTGAACATGTACGTCCCGAAGGCCGAGAAGTACGGGCTCGAGATCCCGGAGTACCCGCGCATCTTCGAGCGCGAGGACGGCACGATGGCCGTCCGCGAGGACGACCTCGACTGGGACGAGTTCTGGACCATCGCGAAGAACGAGTACGTGGGGAGCCACGAACAGATCGGCTCACGCCGACGGCGACGGGACGCGGTCGAGTGGGTCCGCCGGTCGATGGACGCCTGGGAGTCGAGCGCGGGGGCGGCCACGGGGGCGGCGAACCCATGATCTACGAGGTGTTCCGCCAGGAGGAGCCGGGCGACTACCACCGGCACGCCGGCAACGTCCACGCCCCGGACCGCGAGATGGCGAAGCTGTTCGCGAGCATCCAGCACGGTCGCCGGATGCAGACGAACTCCCTCTGGGTCGTCCCGCGATCCGAGATCGGCGAGGTCGACGCCGACGACGTCGCGTTCGGCGGCTCGACCGACAAGGCGTACCGCTGGGCGATGACGTACAACGACATCGACGCCTCGTTCGCACGGGAGGTCGAGGACAGCGAGGCCGAACAGCGCGAGGCGGCACGCAAACGCCGCGAGGCGACGCGGGAGGGGGCCGACTGATGGCCGCGGACCTCGATCGCGACGACCTCACCGCCGAACAGCAGCTCGCGCTGGAGGGGCTCCTCTTCCGGCTCGCGGACGACGAGTTCGTCCACGCCGAGCGGCTCACCGAGTGGCAGATCTTCGCGCCGACCATCGAGTCGGATCTCGCGCTCGCCAACGTCGCACAGGACGAGTTCGGCCACGCCCGGCTCTGGTACGAACTCCTGCAGGAACTCGGCTACACCGAGGCCGAGTGCGTCTGGGAGCGCCCGCCCGGGGAGTGGACCCACGCGACGCTCGTGGAACGTCCGTTCGAGGAGGACGGCTGGGGCGACGCCGTCGTCCGGGGGTACCTCTACGACGTCGCCGAACGGCTCCGCCTCGATGCGCTCGTGGACACGAGCTACGCCCCCCTCGCGGACCGCGTCGGCAAGGCGCTCGCGGAGGAGGACTACCACCGCGACCACGCCGAGAGCTGGCTCGAACGGCTGTCCGCAGACCCGGCCTCGCACGAGCGCGTCCAGGCGGCCGTCGAGGAGCTGTTCCCGCCGGCGCTCACGCTGTTCGCCCCGGGACCGCGCGAGGAGGGGGTCGTCGACCACGGCTTCCGGACGGAATCGCTCCCGGACCTGCGCGCCGAGTGGCTGGACGTCGTCGTCCCGTTCCTCGAGTCGCTCGGCCTGGAGGTGCCCGAACCGGACGCCGTCGAGCGCCCCGCGGCGGTCGGGCGGGACGGGAGCCACACGGACGCCTGGTTCGACCTCCACGAGGAGTTCACCGCCACGTACCGCGAACTGGAGTTCGAGTCGCCCGCGCGCCTGCGCGGCGAGGGGCCGTAGATGACGACGAACGCGCCGCTCGACGCGGACGTCTGCTCGCACACCGACTACGGGTCGGGCGAGTCGTCGGACGAGTACCCGAAGACCGGGGAGGGTGCGACCGGGACCGAGGCCGACGTCTGGGACGCGCTGTACGGCGTCGAGGACCCGGAGATGCCCGTGAGCGTCGTCGACCTCGGACTCGTCTACGGCGTCGAGGTCGACGAGCCGACTGACCACTGCGTGGTCGAGTTGACGCTCACTTACTCGGGCTGTCCGGCGCGGGACCTGCTCATGAACGACGTCCGCTGCGCGGCGATGACGGCCGAGGGCGTCGCCGACGCGGAGGTCCGCCTGCGGTACTCGCCGCAGTGGAACGTGGAGATGGTGACCGAACGCGGACGGGAGCACCTCCGCGAGTTCGGGCTGAGCGTGTGATCCGACGATGAATCCGGACCCGAGCACCACGACGAGCGACGACGGGGAGGCCGCCGAGTGCCCGTACTGCGGGTCGACGGACACGATCCGGGACCATCCGAAGGGGCCGGGGCTGTGTCGCTCCATGCACTACTGCGAGGACTGTCGGCAGCCCTTCGAGCGGTTCGGGTAGCCCGTGACCGCCACGCTCGACGACGTTCTCGCCGCCCTGGAGGAGCTGGGCTACGGCTCGGTGACGCGGACGGAGGGGTACGACGAGGCGGGCGGAACCGTCCCGCTGCCCGAGGAGCACCGCGCCGAACCGCGGTCTGGCTGGCGGCGTCTCCTCCCACGGCTCTACGACGGCGGCGATCCGGCCCTGGTCCCCGACGACCTCCGGGCCGCGGTCGAGGAGCGCGGCTGGGTCGTACAGCCGATGGGGCGGTCCGCCGAGACGGCGACCGTCGTCGTCTCGCGCGACGGCGTGTGATCCGGTCCGATGGCGTTCGCGTCGGATCGTTCCCGGCTCTCGACTCGCGCGTCGCCGTACCCGCCCGGTAGCGGACCTCGGACGCACCGGGTGCCCGACTCGCGCGCCTCGGTGCGACCCACTCCTTCGGTCGCTGCGTCCTCGGTTGCGGCGCTTCCGTCGTCGGACTCCGCCGAGAACGCGGCCCGTTCGGTCCCACCCTCCGGACGGTCGGGTCCGTCGCGTCGGGGACGACCGCCGGCACGGGCTCGGGGGGTCGTGGTCCGGTCGGAGAAACGGGATCGTCGCGCGGTCGAAGGCCGGGTTCGTCTCCCGGCGGTCACTCCGCGCCGACGAAGTCCGGTTCGAGCCGCTTCTCCTCCCGCTCGGACTCGAGGTGGGCGCGGAACTCGCCCGGGTCGACGTCGTTCGCCTCGTTCTCGAAGCGGTCCCGAACCGAGACGGTCTCCGTCTCCTCCTCGTCGCCGCCGACGATGATCATGTACGGCACCCGGTCGTCGTGGGCGGCGCGGATCTTCCGGCCGATGGTCATGTCGCGGTCCTCGACCTCGGCGCGGAAGTCCCCGAGGTCGTTCCGCACCCGGTGGGCGTAGCCGAGGTTGTCGTCCGAGATGGGGAGCACGCGGACCTGCTCGGGCGCGAGCCACAGCGGGAAGTTGCCCTTGAAGTGCTCGATGATGACGCCCATGAAGCGCTCGAACGTGCCGAGCAGCGCGCGGTGGACCATCACCGGGTGGTGCTCCTCGTTGTCCTCGCCGACGTAGGTGAGGTCGAGTTTGCGCGGGATGTTGAAGTCGAGCTGGACCGTCCCGACCGTCCACTCCCGGCCGATGGCGTCGCGCGCGTCGATGCCGACCTTCGGGCCGTAGAAGGCCGCCTCCTCGGATTCGATCCGGTAGTCGAGCCCCTCGCCCTCGAGGGCGGCCTTCAGCGCGTCGGTCGCCTGGTCCCACACCTCGTCGGAGCCGACCGCGTTCTCGCCCTGGGTCTCGAGCTTGTAGATGACCTCGAGCCCGAAGTCGCCGTAGATCTCCTCGATGACCCCCAGCGTGCCGCGGATCTCCGACTCGATCTGGTCGGGGCGGACGAACGCGTGGCCGTCGTCCTGGGTGAACCCCCGCACCCGGAGCAGCCCCGAGAGCTCGCCCGACTGCTCGTTCCGGTAGCAGGTGCCGAACTCCGAGAGCCGGATCGGGAGGTCCCGGTACGAGTGGGTGCTCGTCGCGTACACGTGCGCGTGGTTCGCGCAGTTCATGGGCTTCAGGCCGTACTCGGTGTCGTCCTGGACCCAGTTGAACATCTCGCCGTTGGCCGTGAAGTTGTCGTAGTGGCCCGTCGGCTTCCACAGTTCGGCCTTGTTCAGTTCGGGCGTCCACACCTCGTCGTAGCCGAGGTCGTCGTTCTTTCCGCGGATGTACTCCTCCAGTTCCCGCCGGATCGTCATCCCGTTCGGGTGGAAGTGGACACAGCCCGGCGAGTGGTCGGGCACCGAGAAGAGGTCCATCTCCCGGCCGATCTTCCGGTGGTCCCGCTCCTTTGCCTCCTCGCGCATCTCGAGGAACTCCTCGAGGTCAGACTCGGACTCGAACGCCGTGCCGTACACCCGGGTGAGCTGGTCGTTCGCCTCGTCGCCGCGCCAGTACGCCGAGGAGATGCTCATCAGCTTCACGGCGCCGATCTCGCCCGTCGAGTCGACGTGGGGCCCCTTACAGAGGTCGCGCCAGTCGTCCTGCTCGTAGACGGAGACGGGGTCCTCGCCGGCGGCCTCCTCGTGGAGGATCTCCGTCTTGTACGGGTTGTCCTCGAACGCCGCGAGCGCCTCCTCGCGGGGGAGCTCCCGGCGGACGATGTCGTAGTCGGCCTCGATGACGTCGCGCATCTCCGCCTCCAGTTCCTCGAAGTCGGACTCGTCGAGGTCCACCCCCGTCACGTCGTAGTAGAAGCCGTCGTCGGTCGGCGGGCCGATGGCGAGCTTCGCGTCGGGGTGGAGCCGCTGGAGCGCCTGCGCGAAGACGTGGGCGGCCGAGTGGCGAAGGACGTCGAGGTACTCCTCGGACTGGTCGGTGACGATCTCGAGTCGGGCGCCGTCGTGGACCGGCGCGTGCTTGTCGACCAGTTCGCCGTCGACGACGCCGGCGATCGTGTCCTCGCCGAGCCCCGGCCCGATCTCGTAGGCCGCGTCCTCGACCGTGGCGTCCTCCGGGACGGACAGCTCCGATCCGTCCGGCAGGACGACTGCGATGTCGCTCATACGAAAGCGGAGTCGGAGGGCGTGAATAAGTCTTGTCGAAGCGCGCGGGTCGCGCCCGGGCGAGGTGGAACGCCGGAGCGAACGTCACACGCGAACGGCCGCCGCTACACCAACGAGAGCGCGATGACGACGGCCCCGCCGCCCCCGGCGAGGACGCCGACCCCGCGGGCCAGATGCTCGCCCCACGCGACCGTCCGCTCGAGCGAGAGCACGACCGCGATGAGCGCCACCCAGACGATGTTCATCGAGCCGACGGTCACCATGAACGCGAACAGCGCCCAGCAGCACCCGACGCAGAACACGCTGAACTCCCAGCTCGTGCGCACGGCACCGCCCACGCCCGGGCGGTGGTGGCCCACGAGGAACCCGAGCGGCGACCGGCAGTAGCGCAGACACCGGTACTTGTACGGGGAGAGTTGGTAGCCCGACAGGAGCAGCAGCGTCCCGCCCATCAGGAGTCCGCCGTGAGCGCTCGCGACGCCCGCGATCGGCACCAGGGCGTTGACGACGAGCGGCACGACCCCCGTCAGCGTCCAGACGAGCGCGTACGTTCCGACGAACGCGCCGACCCGCGCCGCCTTGCCGGCGGTCGTCGTCCCCTCGAGCGTCCCCGCGTACAGCCGGAACAGCGGGACCGACGACGGGTACATCATCGCGACCATCATCACCCCCCACATGACCAGGTAGAGGCCGACGCCGGTCGCCCCGTTCGAGAGCGCCGTCGCCTCCGGTACCCCGGGGTCGGACATCCGCATCCCCGAGCTCGTCGCTCCCCCGGGCATCGGGAGCCAGCGACCGACGACCGCGGCCCACGCGAGCAGCGCGATGGCGTAGGTGACGAGCGCGACGATCGGGACGCGTCGGCGTGCGATACGATCCCTGAGCGAGTCGTACGTGGCCATGGAAGCCTCGGCTCTCCGGGCGGCCTCAGGAGTTCGCCAGTTCGAAGTCGCCGAGATACGCGTTGTTGCCCGAGACGTCCCACGTGAACCGGTCGTCGTAGGAGACGGTGGCGGTCGTCGACCTGCCCGTCTGCACCTCGGTGCTGGTCGTCAGCGGGTGGGGCGAGATCGTGCCGACCTCGTCGTTGAACCCCACGGCGCCGCCGGCGTCCATCTCGAGGACGTCGCCGACCTCGACGGAGAACTCCGACCCGTCCCGCGAGAAACCGATCGGAACGGTCGCGACCTCCGCCGACCTGACGTGCGTGTCCGCGACGGGTTCCCAGATGCCGCCGGCGCGGCCGAAGTAGATGTCCTCGACGGCCTCGCGCTGGTCGTCGTCGGCCGCCTCGTCGACGAGCAGCACGACGTCCCACTCCGTCTCGGGGGCGAACATGACGCCCTCGTCGGTCGAGACGAGCATGGCGACGTTCACCCCGCCGAGGTCGACGTCGTCGTAGCTCCCCTCGTCGATGTGCCACGCCAACGAGACGGTACAGACGTCGTCGTCCGGCGCTTCCAGCCACACGCACTGGCAAGCGACGTCGCAGTTGCAGGCTTCGACGTAGTCTCCCTTGATCGTCCACTCCCGTGTCATCGGTGAATACCGTGTAGTTCGGCAACGCGGGGCACGATATAGTCACCCCGTGGAAACCGGTCACCCGCTGGAATCCTCGCAGGCGCCGTCCGATGGCGGAGGTGCGTCCACGGGTCGGAAATCCCTGCACCGGGGAAATCGGCCCGCCGCGTCGGAAAGGCAAAAGCCCCGGCCGTCACGAGGGGTGGTATGGACATCCCGGTCGACGAGGACCGACTGCGCGAGGACGTCGAGGCGAACGCCGCCTTCGGCGACGTCGACGCCGACGAGGGGCGGGGACGCACCGTGCTCTGTGGAACCGAGCCGAACCGACTCGCACGGGAGCGGTTCGTCGACCGACTGGCGGACGCCGGACTCGACGTGACCGTGGACGCCGTCGGAAACGTCGCGGGGACGTGGGCCCCCGACTCGGCGAACCCGGACGCCCCAGCCGTCGCCGCCGGGAGCCACCTCGACTCGGTCCCGGAAGGTGGCATCTTCGACGGGCCGCTCGGCGCCTACGGCGCGCTGGAGGCGGTGCGGGCGATGCGGGACGCCGACGTCGAACCGGACCGGCCGGTCGTCGTCGTCTCGTTCACCGAGGAGGAGGGCCAGCGCTTCGCGGACGGCCTGCTCGGCTCCTCGGTCGCGGTCGGGGAGCGCTCGGTCGAGGAGGCGCTCGCTCTGACCGACGACGAGGGCGTCACGCTGGAGTCGGCCCTCGAGGACGTCGGGTTCCGCGGCGAGGGCGTCCTCGACGCGAGCGACTGGGACGCCTGGTACGAACTCCACGTCGAGCAGGACACGACGCTGGAGGGGGCGGGCGTCCCCGCGGGGGTGGTGACCACCGTCACCGGAATCACCCACTGCGAGGTCGAGATCGAGGGCGAGGCGAACCACGCGGGCGCGACCGCTATGGGCGACCGGACGGACGCGCTCGCCGCGGCCGCGGAGTTCGTGCTGGACGTCGAATCCGCCGCGAGCGAGGTCGTCGGGTCGAGCAGCGAGTCGGCGGTCGGCACCGTCGGGTCGCTCTCCGTCTCGCCGAACGCGACGAACGTCGTCCCCGGCCGGGTCGAGGCGGGCGTCGACGTTCGCGACGTGGAGTACGAGTCGATGGAGACCGTCGTCGCTGCCGCACGCGACTCGCTCGAACGGCTGGAGGCCGAGCGCGGGGTCGACACCTCCGTCGAGCGGCCGTTCGACCTCGACCCGACCCCGATGAGCGAGCGCCTCCGCGCGGCCGCACACGAGGCCGGCGACGCGGTCGGAATCGACACTATCGATCTGCACTCGGGCGCGGCCCACGACACGATGCACGTCGCGGACGTGACCGACGCCGCGCTGCTGTTCGCGCCCTCCCGGGACGGCATCAGCCACAACCCTTGCGAGTGGACCGACTGGGACGACTGTGCAGCGGCGACCCGGGTGATGGCCGGCGCGATGGCGAGCGTGGCGACCGAGTAGCCACGACCGGAACCCGGCAGGCTGTGGCGCGCGGCTGGCGGACCTCCGTGTCCGCCACCGTCGCGCGAGGGACGAGTGGGAGAGGCGAGCGGAGCGAGCCGATCGAGCGAATCGGCTGGGAAGGCTCACGCGAACGGAGTCGTTCGAAAGGCGCAAAGCGCCTCTCGTGATGGTGCCAGATTCCTGTGGAATCCGGCCGCTGACGGAACCCGGTGGGTTCCCGTACTGACGAACATCTTCGATTTTCGAACCACGAGGGTGAGTTCCGAGGAGCCCGCTCCGAGGTAAGTGAGGTGCGGTCGGGTGGGACTGAAAGGGGCCGGCTTTCGCAGCGTTCTCACCGGGGGAGCAGCCGAATTCGTCGCCCTCCCATCCCGCTGCCCGGAGACGGATCAGTCCCGGCGACTCACGCGGCCAACGCCACGTCCAGGTACAACATCACCACCACCCCGAGCATCGTTCCCAGCGTCGCCAGCCGTTCGTGGCCCCGGGCGTGCGTCTCCGGGAGGATCTCGTCGGAGATGACGAACAGCATCCCGCCGGCGGCGAAGCCCATCGCGTAGGGCAGGATCGGCGCCGCGAGCGACACCGCGACCGCGCCGACGATGACCAGCGGAATCTCCACCAACCCCGACCTGATCCCGGTCAGCACCGCGTACGTCTTCCGGTCGAAGCCGGCGTTGATGGCGGCGACCGACACCGCCAGCCCCTCCGGGACGTTCTGGAGGCCGATTGCGAGCATGAGCGAGAGCGCGTTCGCGACGTCCCCCGAGCCGAAGCCGACGCCCACCGCCAGCCCCTCCGGCATGTTGTGGATGGTGATGGCGACGATGAAGAGGATGACCGAGGCCACGCCCGACTCGGTGACCGTCTGGTCGACCCGCTGTCGTCCCGTGATGAGGACGTGGACGTGGGGGACCCAGTGGTCCGCCTGGTCGAGCACGATCACGCCGATGAGGATGCCCGCGAGCACCGGAAACGGCGCGAGAAGCCCCGTCGCCGGCACGCCGGGGACGATGACCTCCGTCGCGTCGATGCCGGGGACGATGAGGCTCGTGAACGAGGCGGCGAGCATGACGCCCGCCGCGAAGCCGAGCGCGCCGTCGAGCACCCGCTCGGTCGGGTTGCGGTAGACGAGCACGAGCGACGCCCCGACCATGTTCATTCCGGCGATCACGAGTCCGCCGACGAGCGCCTGCACGAGCGGGTTCGTGCCGACGAGGTCGACGAACAACTGTTCGGCCATACCGGTGCCATGGAGGGGCCCATATCAAAGATACCGCTCCGGGGACGACGTCTCGGGATCGCCCCCGTCCGCCGGTCGTCGAACCCCGTCGGCCGACTACAGCCGCCGACTCACGAACGGCCCGTCCTGGTGGTAGCCGAGCTTGTCGCGGTAGTAGCCCCGGACGCCGAGCCCGGAGATGACCGAGAGCTTGTCGAAGCCGGCGTCGGCGGCCAGGTCCTCGGCCGTCCTGATCAGCCGCCGGCCGTAGCCGCGGTGCTGCCAGTCGCCGTCCTCGCCGCGGCCGTCGAACGTCGCCGGCGACCCGTACACGTGGAGTTCCCGGACCAGGGCGGCGTCGGCGAGTTCGCGCCGAACGGGGTCGTCCTCGGCCGTCGGCCCCGCGCCGGGCGCGGCGTGCGAGTACGAGGGGAACCGGAGCCGGCAGAAGCCGACGAGCAGGTCCCGTACGGGGTCCTCGAAGGAGACGAACTTCTCGATCCCGCCGCCCGACTCGTACTCCATCACGTCGAGTTCCACGTCGTCGGGGTCCGGATCGGCGTCGTTGTGCCCGACCTCGCGGGCGCGGACGTCGCGGAGCTCGTACCCCTTCTCGGCGGCGCGCTGCTCCGCTAGCTGTCGGAGGTTCGACTTCCAGACGCCCGCGTCGATGAAGTCGGCCGGGATGTCGCGCTGGACGCGCTGGAGCCGGCAGTACTTCGGGATCTCGTCCATCGCGTCGGCGACGAGGTCCGCGGCCGCCTCGTTGTCGAGCGGCTCGAACTCGTCGCGGCGCCACCGGTCGTACACGCGGGTGCCGCGAACGACGAGCGTCGGGTAGATCTTCAGGTAGTCGGGCCGCCACTCCGGGTTATCGAACAGCTCCCGGAAGTCCTGCCGACACATCTCGGCGGTCATGCCGGGCTGGCCGGGCATCATGTGGAAGCCGACCTTGAACGCCGCGTCCCGGAGCCGCCGGTTCGCGTCCACCGACGCGTCGACGCCGTGCCCGCGGTGCATCTCGCGGTTCACCCGCTCGTAGGTCGTCTGGACGCCGACCTCCACCTTCGTCCCGCCCAGATCGAGCATGCGGTCGATCTGCTCGGGGTCACACCAGTCCGGCTTGGTCTCGAACGTGATGCCGATACACCGCACGTCGGCGTCCTCGTTGCGGGCCTTCACGTCCTCCAGGTACTCGAACCCGTACTCGTCGGGCTCCTGCGCGAAGCTCCGACCCTCGGCCGGGTTCGGCTCCGCGTCCGTGTCGTACTCGTTCATCGCCCGCAGCGCGCGCTTCACGAACCACTCCTGGTAGTCGTGCGAGCGGGCGGTCATCGTCCCGCCCATCAGGATGAGCTCCGCCTTCTCGACCGGGTGGCCGATGTGCCTGAGCTGTTCGAGCCTGAGGGTGACCTGCCCGTACGGGTCGTAGTCGTTCTGTTTCCCCCGTGCGGCTGCCGGCTCGTGTCCGGTGTAGCTCTGGGAACTGGAGAACTCCGAGGCCGGCCCGCCGGGACAGTAGAGACACTTCCCGTGCGGGCACATGTGCGGGGAGGTCATGATCGCGACCGGGGAGACGCCCGAGGCCGTGCGGACCGGCTTTCGGCGGACGACCTCGGTCACCTCCTCGCGGCGGCCCTCGGGGGCGTGCCGGAGGAGGTCCGTGTTCTTTGGCACCTTCGGCGCGGAGAACTCCGAACAGGCCTCGAGCTTCGCGGATTCGAGGTCGTCGCGTCCCAAGTCGCCCTCGAGGATCCGCTCCACGAGCGTCTCACAGACCCGCACGAACGCCTCGGACTCCTCCGGAGGCCCCGCGGCGTCCGACTCGACGTCCCCGGGACCCGTCGCGCCGCTCATTGGGGAGGAGTCCGCGCGTTTCTCGGGTAAGGGTTTCGTTCCGGGGGGTTCCCGGCGTTGGTTTCTCCCCGGGCACGCCGCGGCGGGGCTCCGGTCCGGAGGTCACTCGGCGTCCGGGTCGACGACCTCGACCCCGCTGAACTCGAACCGCGCGCCGCCGCCGTCGGACTCGACCGCCCGCACGTCCCAGCCGTGTGCCTCAGCCACCCGCTCGACGATGGCGAGGCCGAGGCCGGTTCCGCCCGGGATCGAGGTGTACCCCGTCTCGAACACGTCCTCCCGACGGTCGCTTGGGATCCCGTCGCCGTCGTCGGCGACGTAGAACCCGTCCCCGTCGGGGAGCGGCCCGATTCGGACGGTCGGATCGGGCCTCGGGTCGCCGCGGGGGGCGTGTTCGGCCGCGTTCCGGAAGAGGTTCTCCAGCACCCGTCGAAACCGGCCGGGATCGGCACGGAGGGTCGTCGTGCCGACCACCTCGAGGGTCCCCGCGACCGAGACTGTGTCCCACGCACGCTCGGCGGCGGGGCGGAGTTCGACCGGGGCCGTGTCGGTCGGACCGCGCCCCTCCCGGGCGAGCGAGAGCAGGTCGTCGATGAGCGACTCCATGCGGTCGTGGGCCGTGGCCACCCGGTCGAGTCGGTCGTCGTCCACGTCCTCGGCGATGAGGTCGAGGAAGCCCGACGCGGTCGCGAGCGGGTTCCGGAGGTCGTGGCTCACGAACGAGGCGAACCGTTCGAGCCGCTCGTTCTGCCGTCTGAGGTCGCGTTCCCGCTCGTACCGCTCGGTGACGTCGCGTGCGACCAGGACCGCCGCGCGCGGATCGCCGTCCTCGCGCGGCAGCGGCGCGACCCGCCCCTCGACGCGGGTCACCGACCCATCGTCGCTCCGGGAGTACTCGACCCGCTGGGGCTCCCCGGTTCGAACCGCCGCCCGGATCGCAGCGACGATGCGGTCCGATCGCTCGTCGTTGTACACGTCGCGGACGTTCCGGCCGACGGGGTCCCCGGTCGCGTGGATGGGTCCCGACCCGATCCCCGGCAGCACGTCGAGGCAGGTGCCGTCGTCGTCGTAGACGAACGCGTAGTCGGGGCAGGCGTGCGAGAGCGCCTCGAGGAACTGGTCGTCCGGCACGTCCGGCCGCGTCTCGGCGGCGGCGCGGCGGACGGCCCCGCCCTCCACCCCGGCGAGTGCCGCCTCCGCGTGACCGACGAGCATCGAGAGCCCGGCACGCGTGGTGGGGCCGAACCCGTCCCGGTTCGACGTGAGCAGTAACACCGCGCCGTCGCCGTTCAGCGGGGTGACACAGTAGTCGGTGGCGTCGCCGGCGGACTCGTCGGGAACGGCCCCACAGCGTGTGTCGCCCGACCTCACCGCGTCCGCGAGCGGCGAGTCCGCGCCCGGGAGGACCGGCGGGACCGAGGTGGGGGGTTCCGGGGGCGCCTCGACGGCGGCGCGGTAGCGGTCACCCTCGCGGCGATAGACGCCGACGGCGTCCGGATCGAGTTCCTCGAGCGCGACGCGAGCGAGCCGCTCCCGGATCCCGCGAGCGCTCTCACGCGCGCGAATCGTCCCAGCCCGGGCCCGGAGCGCGTCGAAGTCGACTGCGGGGCTCTTCTCGTGTGCGCGCCGTTCGCCGGTTCGTTCTGTGTGTTCCATGCTCACGCGAGAGCCGTCGTGGACCGTGAAGTGTCACCAGAATAAATACGTTTCCAATGACATCTCTCGGCTGCGTGACGTCGGCGGGAGGAGAAGGCGGGAGTCGACTCAGGGGAACTGTTCCGCGGCGGCGTCGACGACGGCGTCGACGACGGCGTCGCGGCGGCCCGAGAGGAACTCGATGCGGCCCTCGCGGACGCCGACGGCCGTGACGCCGGCGTTCGGGACGGCCTCGGCCGCCTCGGCGGCGATGGCGCGGACGTCCAGGTCCGCGGTCGCGCGGAGGAACAGTTCGTCCGTGCCGTACACCAGCGTCACGTGCTCGTCCTCACCCCCCCGCTCGCGTCGGTGGAGTTCGTCGGCGAGCAGCGGGGTCGGCGGGAAGTCGTACCGGTGGGCGTACGCGTCCGCGTCGAGGACTGTGAACGGGACGCCCGCGGACTCGCGGGACTCGACGTTCGCGCGGGCGGTATCGATCTCCGTCCCGAGCTTCTCGCGGAACTGCCCGGAGATGTGACCCGCGAGGGCGCCGTCGTCCTCGCCGAAGAGGATGTCCGTGATGAGCTCCCGCTTGTCCTGATAGCTCTGGTAGAACGCCTCCAGCGCGACGGCCTCGCGGAGCTCCGCGACGCGCTCCGCGTCGAAGCCGGCCTCGTCGGCGAGGTCCGCGTACGCCTCGGGCACTCCCTCCCAGTAGCTGACCGCCGGGAGGTGTTCGAGGTCGTCGCGGACGTCGGCGTTGGCCGTCGCGGCCAGCGTGGCTGCGAGCGTCGCGGTCGAGAGCCCGCCGTTGTCCGCCCCCGCGAGGTCGGGGTTGGCGAGGATCTCGACCGAGTCGGCGATCTCGGGGTCGGCGGCCGCGGCGTCGACGACGATCCGCTCGGCGCCGTAGATGCCCAGGAGGTCGAGCCCGTCGGCGGACTCCGCGGTCGAGCCCGTGCCGAGCAGGAGCACGAGCGGGAGCTTCTCGTCGTGTCGGTCGCGGTCCTGGAGCATCCGGGTCGCGTCCTTCGTCGCCGCGTCCATGTCGTACACCGGCTCGTCGATCGGCCGCCGGGTGAAGTAGTGGTACTGGGCGTCGCTCGCGGCGTGTTCCTCGCGGATGAGCGGGAGCACGGCGCGTTCGACGGCCGCGCCGGCGACGTAGCCGTCGGCGGTCGCGGCGTGGCGGACGACGATCGGGCGCGATTCGAGCACCGCGCGGCGCAGCGCCTCCGCGATGTCGAGCAGTTCGCCCTCCATCGCGTCGAGCGAGTCGTGGGCGGCGAGCGCGTCGAGCGACTCCGGGCGGGCCTCGTCGGTCAGCGCGTCGGCGAGCCGACGCTGCACGGTCTCGGCCTCCTCGCCGGAGAGCGCGGCGAGCGCCTCCGTCTCGACCTGGATCTCGTTGCGGCGGCGTTCGATCTCGCCGTCGAGCCGGACAACGTCGCCGACCTCGATCGAGGGGTACGCGCGGACGCCGGCCTCGACGAAGGCCGCGCAGTCGACGACGCCCGTCTCGTCGCGCAGTTCGAAGACGGTCGGGCCGCCGGTCTGGCGGGCGCTGACGACCTCGCCCTCGATCCGGACGTCCCGGCCGACCCGGTCCTGGAGCGACCCGATCGGGACCCGTTCGCGGTCCGCGGTCGGCTCGGACCCGCGCTCGTCGGCGTCCGACCCGGCCGAGGGGGCGTCCGTCGTCGCCCCGCCCGAACCGGACGCGGACGGTTCCTCGTCCGACCGGGCGGCCGTGGTGCCGCCGTCGTTCGACGTCTCCGCGTTCCCGGATTCGCCGGACCGGCCGGAGCCGCCGGACTGGCCGGAGTCGTCGGACCGTCCTGATTCCTCGCCGCGGTCGCGGCCGCCGGACCGGTCGGCCGGCTTCGACGTGACCGAGACCGGCCCGACGTCGTCGTCATCGTCGTCGTCGTCCGGTTCGGCGTCGCGTTCCTCGGTGCCGTCCTGGACGAGCGCGCCGCGGAAGTCGCGGTCGGCCTGGCGGATGGACCACGTGAGGTCGACGTCGCCGTTGTCCCGGACGTTCTTCACCTGGACGTACACGGGGTCGCCCGGTTCGAGGTCGAGCGACTCCAGCCGCTGGTCCAGTTCCGATCGGTGTAACAGCCCGGTGACCTGGGGCGACAGGTCGACGAAGAGGCCGAAGTCCGCGTAGCCGTCGACCGTTCCGCTGTAGAAGCGGTTCGGGACGAGCTGGCTCGGCTTGTCTCCGCGGAACTCGAACACGACGTCCTCCTGGTGGGAATCACAGACACGCCCCTCGGTGGGCGTACCACAGATGATACAGGTACCCATTTGTGCGATGGGAAGGTCCCCGGCTTAAAACGGTTGTCGAAACGTGGACGCGAGACGTCGGAACGTCGGTCGCCCTCAGATCGCCGCCGATCGGGCCAGAAGCGCCCCGAACGCGTCGATTCCCCGGAATCCGACGCCGAACACGAGCGTCGCGGGGAGCGCCCCGGCCAGCACGGCCCTGAGGGCGGTCGTCCCGTGGACGGCCCTGAGGCCGACGACGAGGAGGACGGCGCCGTAGAGCGCGCAGGCGGCCCGCAGTTCCGGAACCGGCGGCCCCGCGAGCGCGCACGGAGCGGCCGCGTACGCGACGACCTGCACCGTCTCGCTCACGCCGCCGCGGTCGCGCACGAGGACGACGAGCAGCGCCGTCTGGAGCGCGGCGACGAGGTGGAGCAGCGCGGGCGCAACGAGCAGCGCCGCGACCGCCAGCGCGAGGAGCGCCGACGCGAGTGGGCCGCCGTACACCTCCGGGATCGTCGCGGGCGCCGCGGCGAACCCCCCGGCGAGGAACGCGACGGCGACGCAGACGCCGAACACGAGCCCCGGCGCCTGGTCGCCGGGCGAGACGCCGGTCCGGAAGAAGCGCCCCGGGCGGACGAGCACCTCCGCCCACGCGCGTACGACCCCCCGTGGCCCGCGCGCCCGTCCCCCGTGGGGGTTCTCTACCCAGGTGGTCACGGTCGCCGTTGGGCGGGGACTCGCAATGACGGTTCCGATGCCCGGTCCGTTCGCTCCCCCGGGTGCTCGGGGCTCTCAGTCCCGCCGTACGGCGTGGCAGTTCCGACAGCGGGCCTCGTAGCTCTCCTCGGCCCCGACGAGGATGGTCGGGTCGTCGGCGTGGGCCGGCTCCCCCCCGATGAGCCGCTGGTTCCGCGAGGCTGGTTCGCCACAGATCGAGCAGATCGCCTGGAGCTTGTCGACGTACTCGGCGACGGCCATCAGTTCGGGCAGGGGCGAGAACGGCTCGCCGCGGAACGTCTGGTCTGTGCCCGAGACGACGACGCGCCGGTCGTCCTCCGCGAGCGCCTGGCAGACGTCGACGAGTTCGCCCGAGAAGAAGTTTGCCTCGTCGACGGCGACGACCATCTCGCCGTTCAGCGCGTCGAGCATCTCCCAGGGCCCGTCACCCTCGCTCTCCACGACGGTCGCCTCCCAGGAGCGACCGTTGTGCGTCCCGACCGTCGTCTCCCCGTACCGCTCGTCGAGCGCCGGCGTGAACACGGCGACCTCCTGGCCCGCGATCTCGGCCCGACGGAGGCGACGGAGGAGCTCCTCGGTCTTCCCGGAGAACATCGACCCGGAGATGACCTCGATCCATCCCGACCCCGTGATGGCGTGCATGTTCACCCGGGCAGTAGCCGTGGTGAAAACGGTTGCTTTCCGGTCGGCACTCGTTCGATCGCGTCCCGGCTCTTACCCGAGAGCGCAAACCCGACCGTCGGATGGCGCGCGGCGGCCGCCCCCTGTGGGCGGCCGAATCGCGCGAGGGATGAGTGAGGGGAGACCGGAGGGAGCGAGCCGAGCGAATCGGCTGGGGAGGAGCGTGGCTGTAGGTGCGGTCGGGTGGAACTGAAAGGACCCGCGGGGGCTTTCGGGGTGTTCCGACTCCATGATGCAGATTGACGGCTGCAGATGTCTCTTCTAAGGAGTAGCGTCCGAAAGGATTGTGCGTGGGTGCTGTCTGTAGGGCGACCCCGAGGGGACGCACAGCACCCGCATCCGTGGTGGATGCGTGGGACCGGATTTGAACCGGCGGACCTCTACAGGACAGCGCCCTCAACGCTGCGCCGTTGGCCTGGCTTGGCTACCCACGCACCACGCGTCAGTGCGCAGTCGTTCGTTTCCCCGAGAGGGATAAAAGGTTGTCCATCTCGACCACCTTCGGGGGACGATCGCACCCCGGCGGGCCGGTCCGAGCCAAACGGCTTTCACTCCGCCGGCCCTCGTCCGAGCCATGAACGTCGACGTCGCCGGGCTCAGGTCCATCGCGCGCGAGCACGCGGTGGTCGTCGCGGCGCTGCTCTCGACGGTGGCGCTTGCGCTCGTCTTCGCCGTCGCGCTCGAACTGGTCCCCGGCGGGTCGCTCCCTCGCGCGTCCGATGCGGCGCTGGGGGCCATCCCCCACGTCAACGCCGTCGTCTCGCTGGCCGCCGTCGGCACGATCGCCGTGGGGGTCCGCTTCGCCCGCCGCGGCGAGTACGGCCGCCACCGGGTCGCGATGCTCGCCTCGACGGCGCTGTTCGGCACGTTCCTGGTTCTGTACCTCTACCGCGTCGCCATCATGGGGCCGAACGACTTCGCCGGCCCGGCGACGCTCGAACGGTTCCTCTACCTGCCCGTGCTCGCGGTCCACGTGACGCTCGCGGTCGTCTGCGTCCCGCTCGTCGTCTACGCGCTCACCCTCGCGGCCACCCGCCCGGTCCGGGACCTGTTCGATACCCGCCACGCGCGCGTCGGCCGGGTCGCGGCGTCGCTCTGGGTCGTCTCCTTCTCCCTCGGCGTCGTCGTCTACGCGCTGTTGTACCACCTGTACTGACGCGTCCAGTCCGCGGGGTGACGGCGGCGGTCTCAGTTTCGCGCCTCCGCCACGGGCTTCACGAGTCGCACGGCCCGGCTCAGGTTATCGGCCGGGACGACGAGGTCACGCTCCTGGTGGTACTCGAGCAACCCGGCGTCCTGCATCCGCGGGACGTGGTTGTGATAGAGGGTCATGTACACCCGGAGCCGGAGGTCCTCGAACTCCCCGTCGCGCACCCCGTCGTGTTCGAACGCGGCGATCTCCTCGGCGAGCACGGGGAGTTTCACGGAGGGGCCGAACTCCGAGAGGAGCGAGATCGCGATTCTGCGCCGGGGGTGTGAGAGGATTCGGAACAGCCCGTCGTCGGATAGCTTTCCGCTGTCGACGGGTTGGTTCCTCTCACTCATCCTCTGATACCTCCGGTCCGGTCCAAAAAAGCACGTCGGAGTACGCCGGACTGGCACCCCCGTTCGTGCGGTCGCGGGGCGGCGTCGGACACGTCAATCGTCGGCGGGTTCGCCCCCGGACGTCACGGGTCGGTCGATTTCCCTGTCCGTCTCCTCGCCGTCGACGTCGAACGGGTACGCGCCGGTGACACAGCCGAGACAGAGGTCCGCGCGCGACTGGCCGATGGCGTCCGCCACCGCGTCGATCGAGAGGTACGACAGGGAGTCGGCGCCGACCGCCGCGCGTACCTCCTCGGTCGACCGGTCGGCGGCGACGAGCTCCTCGCGGGTCGCCATGTCGATGCCCATGTAGCAGGGCGCGACGATGGGCGGCGCGCCGATGCGGAGGTGGACCTCCTCGGCGCCCGCGTCCCGGAGGAGGTCGACGAGCTGGGTCGAGGTCGTTCCCCGGACGATGGAGTCGTCGATGAGCGTCACCGTCCGCCCCTCGACGGTCGACCTGATCGGGTTCAGCTTCAGGCGGACCGCCCGCTCCCGTTCGTCCTGGGTCGGCATGATGAACGTCCGCCCGACGTAGCGGTTCTTCATCAGCCCCTCGGCGAACTCCACGTCGGCGTCCACCTCCCCGGCGGCGTCGGCGTAGCCGGACGCGAACGCCCGGCCGGAGTCGGGCACGGGCATCACGACGTCGGTGTCGATGCCGGACTCGTCCCACAGCGCGCGTCCGAGGTTCCGGCGGGCCTCGTACACAAGCCTGTCGTCGATCACCGAGTCCGGTCGCGCGAAGTAGACGTGCTCGAAGAAACAGTGGGCCGAGGTCTCCTCCTCGAACAGCCTGTAGGAGTCGTAGCCGGAGCCGTCCGACTCGAGGACGACCAGTTCGCCGGGGCGGACGTCCCGGATCAGCTCCCCGTCGAGGGTGTCGATGGCGGCCGACTCGGAGGCGAGCACGTAGCCGTCCTCCAGTTCGCCGAGACAAAGCGGCCGGTTCCCGCGCGGGTCGCGCACGCCGAGCACCGCGTCGTCATGCATCACCGTCAGCGCGTAGGAGCCGTGGATGCGCCCCATCGTCCGCTTGACGGCGCGGATGAGATCGGAGTCGAGGAGGTTCCGTGCGAGGTCGTGGGCGATGACCTCGGTGTCGCCGTCGGAGGTGAACGCGTGGCCGAGCGATTCGAGTTCGTCGCGGAGTTCGCCGGTGTTGACGAGGTTGCCGTTGTGGGCGAGCCCCAGCGCGCCCGACTTGAACGAGACGGAGAACGGCTGGGCGCAACTGGCGTTCACGCCGCCCTCGGTCGGGTAGCGCACGTGCCCGATGCCCGCCGAGCCCTTGAGGTCCTCCAGGTCCTCGGGGCCGAACGCGTCGCCGACGAGCCCCATCTCCACGTGGCCGTGCTGCTGGAAGCCGTCGTGGGTGACGATGCCCGCGGAGTCCTGCCCGCGGTGCTGGAGCGCGTACAGCGAGTAGTAGAGCGGTCGGGCGGCCTCGCGGTCCGCGAGCGCGACCCCGACCACGCCGCACTTCTCGGTCGGGCCCTCCCCGTGGTGCATGCCCGACGGTCCGCACGCCGTTCACAAAAACCCTCGTTATCGTGCCTATCGACCGGCGACGGAGTAAGCAGATATGCACAAATGTGGGTATGCGGGCGTCGGCTCGGGTCCAGTTCGTCGAGTCGCGAGTCCGGACCCGTCGGAATCAGCGCCCTGTAGGGCCGGTCTAGCGGCTCCCGGATCGGGGTGCCCGAACCGGAGGGTGGTGGTCGTCCGATCGAACGGGGGCGGATCGGCGACCCTCCGTCGGCGGCCATCGGTCCGGGGGACGGACCTGCCGCTACGGCGTGGAGAGCCGAGAGGAGAGGGACGTCAGTTGTCGCCGGACTTCGACTGCCACTCGTAGTCGCGCCGCTTGGCGGACTTGCCGAAGCCGCACGAGGAGCACTGCTTCTGCTTGACGTGGTAGGACTTCTCGCCGCAGCGGCGGCACTTCACGTGGGTCGTCTTGTTCTTCTTTCCCTGGGAGGGAGTTCCGGCGCCGGTCATGCGTTGATTCTGACGACGTTGTCGCCACGGATAATCGTTGTGTCTTCCACTTCGTCGTCCGTGGAACCGTCCACGTCGGTCGGTTCGAGCACGACGTTCATGTGCTGGTCGTAGCCGGCGAGGACGCCGAAGAGACCCGTCCCGTCCTTGAGGCGGACGGTCACCGGCGTGTCGAGTGCTTCCTCCAGCACGTCGAGGGGTCGGCCACTCATACAGCGGGCGTCGGTCAGGCGAGGTTTAAATATACCGGACGACGGGAGCGGGGTTCCGCCCGGGCCGTCCGTGCGGACCGTCTCGGGGACGCGGTTTCCCGACCCGAGACGCGCTCTCCGGTTCCAGCGGCCCCGGACGAAAACCGGATCGACGGGTTCCGTTGCGGGAAGCGGAATCGACGAATGCCGTAGCTAGAGGCGGACCGACGGGTTCCGGTATGGGAAGCGGAGAATCTCCGCCGAGGAGCGCTGTCGGCCCGCGTTCCGTGGCCGTCACACCTCCGGTAGGGACGGCTTACGCGCGAACGATCACCCTTCCCGCTTCGGAATAGGCAACACTCTTGGCCCCCAAACCGAAACCAGTTCGAAGCCACGATGAACCGGCGCACGCGCGAGTACCTCTCGGGACGCTTCGGCGACTACTACCGGAGCGTCGACGTCTCCCCCCCGCCCGACGCCGACCGGCGCGAGTGGGGACACATCCCGTTCACCTCGGGCGACGGGACCACGATGGTCCGCCACCAGTCGCTGCTCGACCTGGGCGAGATCGGCGAGTTCCTCGCGCGCGAGTCGCCGCGGCACGCCTACTTCTCGGCGGCGCGCTACGACGACCCCGGCAACCGGGAGATGAGCGAGAAGGGGTGGCGCTCGGCGGACCTCGTGTTCGACATCGACGCCGACCACCTCCCCGCCGTCGATCCCGAGGCCGACCCGTATCCGGAGATGCTCGCGGCCGCGAAGGAGGCGCTCGTGAAGTTGCTCGACCTCCTCGAACGGGACTTCGGATTCGCCGACGAGGACATGACGGTCGTCTTCTCGGGCGGACGCGGCTACCACGTCCACGTCCGCGACCCGACGGTGGTCGGCCTCGACTCGACGGCCCGACGCGAGGTGGTCGACTACGTCCGCGCCGTCGACCTGAACCTCGACGGCCTCGTCGAGAGGCGGCCGAACGAACGCGGGACGCTCCAGAAGACCCTTCGCGCGGAGGGTGGCTGGGGCGGACGCGTCCACGACAGGCTCGTCGCGTACGCGGAGGACCTCCGCGCGATGGAGGAGGAGGCGGCCCTCGCGAAACTCCGGGAGCTCAACGGCGTCGGCGAGAAGACCGCCCGCACCATCCACGGGGTGCTCCGGCGGAACCCCGAGGGCGTGAAGGCGGGCAACGTCGAGCTCGGACCGGGCGCGAGCACGCTCGTCCGGGCGCTCGCCCGGGAGGTGATCGCGGAGGAGACGTCGCCCATCGACGAGCCGGTGACCACCGACGTGAGGCGGCTGATCCGGCTCCCGCGCAGCATCCACGGCGGGAGCGGGCTGGTGGTGACGCCGCTCGACCGCGACGCGGTGGACGGCTTCGACCCGCTCCGGGACGCGATCCCCGAGCGGTTCACCGGCCGGGACATCCTCGTGAAGGTGACCGAACCGGGACCGGTCCCGGTCGGCGGCGACAGGACTAAGGTGGATGCGGGAGTCCAGTCAGTCAGCGAATACGTCGGCGTGTTCCTGATGGCGCGCGGGCGGGCGGAGAAAGCGACGGAGTGACCCATGGATCTCGACGAACTACGCGGCGTCCAGTCGACCGAACGGGGGCGCGACAGCCTCCAGCACCTCCGCGACTCGTTCTACGAGGACGTCGCCGCCTACATCGCCGGCCGGAAGCGACGCCGCGACGAGCGGGCCGCGTCCGTGGACAACCCCTTCTCCGACGAACGGGTCCGGAAGCTCTCCGACGAGATCGAGACGGCCGAGGAGGTCGCCGAGTCCCTCTACGAGCGCCGGGTCGGCAAGGTCGTGAAACTCGCCTCCTTCGCGGCCGCCGACGCCCCGGTCGAGACCGAGGGGATGACCGCCGAGGAGGCGGACCTGTTCGACGACCTGGTCGAACGCATCGAGGCGAACAAGGGGAACGTCCTCGAGGTGCTCGGCGGGGGCGCCGACGTCGAACTCGACGCGCCCGCGGACGGGAGCGACGACGGTCCCGGGTCGAGGACCGCGGACGAGCGTGACGCGACGGCGGGTGGCGGGGCCGAACCCGAGGCCAGCACGCCCGACTCGGACGCCGGCGACGTCCTCGCGGACGCCATGGGCGGTGCCGAGGACCGCGCCGAAACGACCGGCGCCGCGGACGAGGGGGCCCCGCACCCGTCGGGCGGGCCCGAACCGACGGAAGCCCCGTCCGACGAACCCGACCCGAGCGCCGCCACGCGGGGCGACCCGGCCGCGGCCGACGCCGGCCCGGAACCGGCCGAGGACCGCACGACGGTCCGCATCACCCGCGACGTCGGCGAGATCCTCGGCGTCGACGACCGCGAGTACGACCTCGAATCCGAGGACGTCGTGACGCTCCCGGCCGCGAACGCCGACCCGCTCGTCGACCGCGACGCGGCGGAACCGCTGGAGTAGCGCCCTCGGTCCGTCGTCCGGACCCGTCGGAACCGGAACCGGTTTTTGCCGTCCGCTCACACGACCACCCATGCTCGAGCAAGGCGAGGAGGCGCCGGCGTTCGAACTGCCGGACCAGAACGGCGAGACCGTCTCGCTCTCGGCGTACGAGGGCGAACGCGTCGTGGTGTACTTCTATCCCCGCGCGGACACCCCCGGCTGTACGACCGAGGCGTGCGGCTTCCGCGACGCGTGGACGGAGTTCGAGGCCCGGAACGTCGCCGTCCTCGGCGTCAGCGACGACCCCGTCGAGGACCTCGCGGCGTTCGCCGACGAGTACGAGCTCCCGTTCCGCCTGCTCTCGGACGAGGACGGCGCGGTCTCGACTGCGTACGACTCCTACGGCGAGAAGAACGTCTTCGGCAACGAGGTGACCGGCGTGTTCCGGAACACGTACGTCGTCGGGCCCGGCGGGACCGTCGAGCGGGCCTACGAGGGCGTCTCGCCCGACGGCCACGCGGAGGAGATCCTGGCGGATCTCGACGAACTCGCCGCGTAGCCGACGCCGACCGGGCAGCCCACCCACCTAGCGGACGACCCCGGCTTCCCATCCGAGCAGGCGGGCGAGCGCGTGCCGTTTCAGCAGCCCGAAGCCGACGACGACCAGCAGGAACCCCGAGACCGTGAAGGGCGTCACCGGTTCCGTGAGGAGCACTGCCCCGAGCACGGTCGCCACGACCGGGACCACGTACGACACGAGGTTCGTCTCGAAGGCGCCGACCCGGTCGAGGAGCGTGAAGTAGATCGCGTACCCGACGGCGCTCGCGAACACGCCCATGAATGCGAGCGCGAGGACGATCTCGGGCGTGACCGCGTGGGGGGAGGGAATCGGTTCCCCCAGCGCGAGCGAGACGAGGTGCAACTGGACCGCGCCGAACGCCATCGCCCACGCGGTCCGTGTGAGCGCCGGCGCCGGCGGTTCGAGCGCTCTCGTGAGCACGCCCCCGAGCGACACGGAGACGGCGGCGACGAACACGAGCGCGACGCCGAGCGTCGTCTCGCCGGCGAGGGTCGCCGCCGTCGGGTTCGAGACGAGCGCCACGCCGAGGACGCCCAACAGGACGCCCAGGTATCCGCGGGCGTCGAGGCTCCCCTCCGAGAGCAGCAGCGCGGCGAACGCGGTCGTCAGGATCGGGTTGAGGCTGTAGACGACGGAGGCGATCCCCCCGGTGGTGAACTGCTGGCCGAGGAAGAGGAAGACGACGTTGACGGTCACGAGCAGCGTCGACCCGACGACGACCGACCACCGGTCGGCCGCGGTCCGCGGAAACGGGTCGTCGGTCGCGAGGAGGACGTACCCGAGCGCGATCGCCGCCCCGACGTCGAACCGGAACGCGCCGAGCAGGACGGGCGCGACGGCCGTCAGGCCGACCTCGACGGCCGGGAACGTCCCGCCCCAGCAGAGCGCGAGCGAGAGAAACAGGGCCGCGTTCCGGGTACGTGTCACGTCGAGGGGTCGTCCCGGTCCGCCTTCGCCGTTTCCGTTCCGGCCAGCCCTACGGGTTCGGGACCGCGTGAGGTCCCCCACGAACTCCGTGGTCGTGGGAGGTCAGTAGCCGCGGGAGATGAGGTAGTCCGCGAGCTCCCGGAGGAGCGTCCGCGCCTCGTTGTCGGGGAGCACGGCGAGCCGCCGCTTGCTCCGTTCGGTCAGTTCGGTCGCCATCTCCCGCGCGTAGGCGATGCTCCCGGACTCCTCGAGGCGGGCGACCGCCTCGTCGACGGCCGACTCGGTGACCTCGGCGGGCGTGTCCGCGGAGACGAGCCCGTCCACGTCGACGCCCTGCTGGCGCGCGTGGAGCGTGATGAGCGTCTCCTTCCCCTCGACGAGGTCCGAGCCGCGCTGCTTGCCCAGCCGCTCCGACGGGACCGTGAGGTCGAGGACGTCGTCCTGGATCTGGAACGCGCGGCCGGATTCGACGCCGTACTGGTAGAGCGCGTCGACGACCTCGTCGTCCGCGCCCATCAGCACCGCCGGGATGGCGGCCGACGCGCCGTAGAGGACGGCCGTCTTCAGCTCCACCATCTCGAGGTACTCCTCGGGGGTCACGTCGTCTCGGCCCTCGAAGTCGACGTCGAGCGCCTGCCCCTCGCAGATGCGCGTGCACGTGGACGCGAGGAGGTTCACCGCCTCCAGCCCGTTCGCGGGGTCGGCGCCGGTGTCCGAGAGCAGTTCGAACGCCTTCGCGTACAGCGTGTCGCCCGCGAGGATGGCCGTCTCGGTGTCGTACTCGCGGTGGACCGAGGGGACGCCCCGGCGCAGGTCGTCCTCGTCCATGATGTCGTCGTGGATGAGCGTGAACGACTGGATCACCTCGACGCTGACGGCCGACCGCATGAGGTCGAACGAGCCGCCCGAGAGCGTCGGGAACGACCGGTAGTCGGCCGATCGGGGGTCCACGTCGGCGAGCGCCTCGGCCGCCAGGAGCGCCGCAGTCGGGCGGAGCCGCTTGCCGCCCGCCTCGAGGATGTACCGGGTCGCCTCGTAGAGACGTTCGGGCTCGGCCATCGGGAGCTCCTCCTCGATCGCGTCGTTGACGAGTTCGCGTCGCTCCCGGACCGCGGCGAGCACTCGGTCCTCCGTCGCGTCCTGGGTCATCCGACTTACTCCGTCAGCTGGATCATGTTCCCGTTCTGCGTCACGTGGATGTCACGCCCGAGCGTGTAGCCCATGCCGTTCGCGAGGTCCACGTAGGGGGCGAACCCCTTCAGGTCCTGGTGGGCCGGGATGACGTGTCGGGGCTGGAGCGCGTCGAGCATCTGGTAGTGTCCCTCCTCGCGGAGGTGGCCCGAGACGTGGATCTCGTCGTAGATGCGGGCGCCCTGCATCCGCAGGAGCTGTTCGGACTGGTAGCGCTGCCCCTCGTTGGTCGGCTCCGGGATGACCCGGGCGCTGAAGATGACCTTGTCGCCGTCGTCCAGTTCGTACGGCGTCTCGCCGCGGCCCATCCGCGTGAGCATCGCGCGCGGCTCGCCCTGGTGGCCGGTGACGACGGGGAGGTACTTCTCCTTGCCCTCCTTCATGATGCGCTTGAACGTGCGGTCGACGGACTTGCGGTGGCCGTACATCCCGAGGTCGTCCGGGAAGTCGACGTAGTCGAGCCGTTCGGCGGTGCCGCTGTACTTCTCCATCGACCGGCCGAGCAGCACGGGCTGGCGGCCGATCTCCTGGGCGAACTCGACGAGCGAGGAGACGCGCGAGATGTGCGAGGAGAACGTGGTGGCGACGATGCCGCCGTCGTAGTCCTCGATCGACTCCATCACGTCCTGGAGGTGGCGACGCGCGACGGACTCGGAGGGCGTCCGGCCCTTCCGGCCGGCGTTCGTACAGTCCTCGATGTAACAGAGGACGCCGTTGCCCTCGCGGCCGATCTCGCGGAACCGCTGCATGTCGATCGGGTCCTCGAGCACCGGGTTCTGGTCCATGCGCTTGTCGAGGCCGTACACGACCGCTCCCTCGGGCGTGTGGAGGACCGGGTTGATCGCGTCGATGATGGAGTGGGTGACGTGGACGAACTCGAGTTCGACCTGCCCTGAGTCGCCGATGGACATCGTCTCGCCGGCCTCCATCTTGACGAGGTCGTTGTTGACGTTGAACTTGTTCTCGCCCTTGATCTGCTGTTTCACCAGTTCGATGGTGAACGGGCTGGCGACGACCGGCGCGTCGTATCGGTGTGCCAGCTTCGAGATGGCGCCGATGTGGTCGAGGTGGCCGTGGGTCGGCACGATGGCCTTCACGTCGCCCTCGAGGTCGGACATGACGCGGTCGTCCGGGATGGCCCCCATGTCGATGAGGTCCAGGCTGTGCATCTTCTCCGTCTCGACGTTGTCGTGGATGAGGACCTTGCTCAGGTTGAGCCCCATGTCGAACACGACGATGTCGTTCCCTGCGCGAACTGCCGTCATCTGGCGGCCGACTTCCTCGTAGCCGCCGATTGTTGCGATTTCGACTTCCATTGTCTTCTGTTGGTGTTGCGAGCGTTGAACGTCCGCCCCGCCGCGGATCGGCTGGCGGACAGGCTCGTACGGAAAGCCCCGGTAACACGGGTGACTGTGACCCCGGCGTCTTGCAGCGCGTCGGTCCGCAACCCCGCTATACGGGCGGATCGTCCTCCGCCCGTACTTGCCCGCGGGCTCTGGTACGTGGACGTAGTTCGTCCCCTGTTAAAACTGTGCGGGTTCGACGATACGCGTCGCCGCGTGCAGAGGCGGGTCGTCGTCGACGGTGCGAACGGGTCGCGGAAGACGAGGGACGGTTCGTGGACGGTACGGACGAGCCGCGGAAGGGGGCATCGAAAGCTCCGGACGCTGGAGACGGTACGGTCGCCGTCGTTCGAGTGAGCTTCGCTCTCTCGTGATGCTGCCGGATTCCTGCGGAATCTGGCCGCTGACGGGAAATCAAAGATTTCCCGTACTGACGAAAGGCGCGAAGCGCCTTTCGAACCACGCTCCTCAGCCGGCTCGCTTCGCTCGCCTCCTTGCGGTGCATACGTCGTCCGGGCTCAGCGAGAGCCGCGGGGGCTTCCAGGATCGATAGCGTCGATGTGAGCGCGCTGCGGTCGCCGGCCGTACCGATCGGCCCGGTCCCGAATCAGCGCTCCCGGAACACCTTTCCCCGAAACACGCGACTCAACAGGCATGATAGACGAGACGGTCGAGGAGATCCGCGAGATGCAGACCCACTCCTCGTCGGTCGTCGCCGTGAAAGCCACCCGGGCGCTCGGGGAGCTCTCGACACGGGAGCACGCCGCGCTCGACGAGTTCGAGCGCGACCTCGAGTACAACGCCGGGGCGCTCCGCCGCGCGAACCCCTCCCACGCCTCCCTCCATCGGGCGATGACCGAGGTCTCGGACGCCGTCATCGGGAACGCCGAGTCCGTCGAGGGCGCGATCGAACTGCTGAAGACGGCCGTCGAGCAGACGATCAGCCGCATCGAGACGGGCAAGCACGAGGCGGCCGAGAACGCCGCCATGACGTTCGAGGACGGCGAGACGTTCCTCACGCACGACTACTCCTCGACCGTGCTGGAGGCCGTCGAGTCGGCCGCGGCCGCCGGGAACCACATGACCGCCCACGTCACCGAGGCGCGGCCGCGCTACCTCGGCCGGAAGACGGCCCGCGCGCTCGCCGCGATGGACCGCGTCGAACCGCGCCTCTCGGTCGACAGCGCCGCGGGCTACTGTCTCGACCGCTGCGACCGGATCGTCATCGGGATGGACTGCATCGTGGGCGACACCCTCTACAACCGCGTCGGCACCTTCCCGATCGCCGCCGCCGCCGCCGAGGTCGGCGTCCCGGTCGTCGTCGTCGGCTCCGGGACGAAGGTCATCGAGGACGGCTTCGTCTTCGAGAACGAGTTCCGGCCGCCGAGCGAGGTGATGCTCGAACCCGTCGAGGGCATCGAGATCGAGAACCCCGCCTACGACGCGACGCCGATGAGCCTCGTCGACCGTGTCGTCACGGACGAGGGCGTCCGGGAGTTCTGAGGCCGGCTCCGAGGCGGAACCTACACCTCGACCCACTCGCCCGACTCGTCGCTCCGCTGGACCGCGTCGAGCAGTCGCTGGACCTCGTACGCCTCGCCGAAGGAGGGGGAGAACTCCCCACCCTCGGCCACGGCGGTCAGGAACTCGTAGTTCTCGTGGACGAACGTGTGCTCCCAGCCGAGGACGTGACCCGGCGGCCACCACGCCTCGACGTAGGGGTCCGACTCGTCGGTCACGAGCACGGTCTCGTACCCCCGAGCGTCGCCGGCCATCACCTCCAGTTCGTTCATGCGCTCGAGCGAGAACCGGATCGACCCGTCGGTCCCATGGATTCCGATGGAGTGATCGTTCTTGTGCCCCTCGGCGACGCGGGAGGCCTCGAAGGTGCCCATCGCGCCGTTCTCGAACTCGGCCTGGGCCGAGTAGGCGTCGTCGACGGTGACCGGGCGACGCTCGTCCCCGCCAGGCACCGGGCGCTCCTCCGTGAACGTCGTGAGGTGGCCGGAGAGTCGCTCGATTCCGCCGGTGTGGTCGTTCACCAGGAAGCCGATGAGGTCGAGAGTGTGGGCGCCGACGTCCCCGAGCGCGCCCGACCCGGCGAGTTCCTCGTCCATCCGCCAGGCCCAGGGCGCCTCGGGGTCCGACAGCCAGTCCTGGTAGTACCGACCCGAGACGTGGCGGATCTCGCCGAGGGACCCGTCGTCGATCAGCCGCTTCGCGTACCGGATCGCGGGGACGAACCGGTAGTTGAACGCACAGCCCGCGACCGCGTCGCTCGCGGCGGCGGCGTCCCGGAGCTCCCCGGCGCCCTCGAGCGTCGGCGCGAGCGGCTTCTCACAGAGGACGTGCGTGCCGGCCTCCAGGGCCGCCTTCGAGGGTTCGACGTGGAGGTGGTTCGGGCCGAGGTTGTAGAAGGCGTCCACCTCGTCGACGACCTCCCGCCAGTCGGTCGAGGTGCGCTCGAACCCGAACCGGTCGGCGGCCTCAGCGAGCGCATCCTCGTCCCGGCCGATCAGCGTGTGCCGGCGCACCTCCGGGGCGTCGGGGAAGAACATCGGCAGTCGGGCGAGCGCGTTCGAGTGGGCCTTCCCCATGAAGCGGTAGCCGAGCATGCCGACGTCGAGCGGTTCGTCCGCATCGATCGTAGTTTCGTCTCCGTGGCTCATATCGGTCACTCCGCCCAGTAGGCGTCGCCGGGGGTCGTCTCGAACACCGCGCGGTCGAGCAGGTCGACGGCCTTCTCCAGCCCTTCGCGCGAGGAGGTGAGCGAGTCCTCGTGCTCGATCGAGAGCGCGCCGTCGTAGCCGACCATCCGGAGCGTGGAGACCACGTCCTTCCAGTGCTCCTCGCCGTGGCCGTATCCGACCGAGCGGAACAGCCACGAGCGGTCGGCCTCCTCCGTGTAGTCGGTCGTGTCCAGCACGCCCTTCTCCCGGGCCTGCGCCCCGTAGATTCGCGTGTCCTTCGCGTGGACGTGGTGGACGGCGTCGGCGTCGCCGAGCAGGCGGATCGCCTCGGTCACGTCGATCCCCTGCCAGTAGAGGTGCGAGGGGTCGAAGTTGGCGCCGACGCGCTCGTTCGTCAGGTCGCGCAGTTTCAGCATGCCGTGTGGTTCGTACACCAGCATGTTCGGGTGCATCTCGACCGCGACGTCGACGCCGTGGTCCGCGGCGTGGTCCGCGAGGTCGGTCCAGTACTCCTCGGCCCGTTCCCACTGGTACTCGTGGGCGTCCCGGTGCTCGGTCGGCCATGGCGCCGTGATCCAGTTCGGCACCTCGTCGTTCGGGCCGCCGGCGGGCAGCCCCGAGAAGCAGGTGACCGTCCCCACGTCGAGTTCGTCGGCGAGTTCGATCGCCTCCCGGAGTTCGGCGTCGGCCTTCTCGGCGGTCGCCCCGTCCGGGTGCAGGGGGTTGTTGTGGGTGGCGAGCGCGCTGACGTACAGGTCGTGCTCGTCGAGGTCCGCGCGGAGGTCCGCGCGGGCGTCCCCGCTCGCGAGCAGTTCCGCGCGGTCGATGTGCCCCTGTCCAGGGTGGCCCCCGACGCCGAGTTCGACGGCGTCGACGCCGATTCCCGAGAGGTACTCGAACGCATCCGGCCGCGGCTGTCCGCCCAGCGGGACGGTCAGTACGCCGATGTCCATGGGTGCCGTTGTACTACGGGTCGAATAAACCTTCAGGGAGCGGACCGGCCGGACCGTTCGGGAGGTGACGGCCGTCGACTCGTTCGGGGGCGGATCGGTTCCGACCGTCGACGACGCCGGGTCCGAACGGAGTCGATGGGTTCCGGGACGTGACGGACGGTCGGCGGTTCCGAACGGACTCGTCAGTCGACCTGTGCCGCCTCGGCCGGTTCGCCGACGTGGGCGACCGGCTCGGAGCCGAGCTGGACGGCCCGGCCCGTCTCGTCGGACCGGTAGATGCCGTCGACGACGCGCTGGACGGTGAGCGCCTGATCGACCGTGTTTCGCGCGGGCGGCTCGCCGGTCGCGACCGCCTCGAGGAACGCCGCCTGCTCGGCCTCGTGGGTGTCGAGTTCCCGCGTCGAGACCGAGGTCTCGCTCAGGTGGTTGGTCCCGCCGGTGCCCGACTCGTACAGCGTGAGTTCGCCGGTGCCCCGGTCGAAGTGCGCGCCGCCCTCGGTGCCGCGGACGTAGAAGTCGTTGCACGCGGGTCGGTTGGTCGCCCACGCCGCCTCCAGCGAGAGCGTGTGGCCTTCGGTGCTCCGGACGAACGCCGAGACGGAGTCGTCCACGTCGAACCCGGCGGGCCCTTCGTCGTCGCCCCACATCTCGACGTACGCGTAGTCGTCGCGGCCGCCGAACTGCGAGCGCGCGACGCCGGAGACCTCCGCGATCTCCGGGAAGTCCATGAAGTGAAGCCCGAGGTCGATCGCGTGGACGCCGATGTCGACGAGCGCGCCGCCTCCGGACACCTCGTCCGTCGTGAACCACGACCCCCGTCCGGGGATCCCCCGCTGACGGATGAAGTTCGCCTCGACGTGGCGGATCTCGCCGAAGCGCCCCTCCTCCCGGTAGTGGGTGAGCACCTCCGCCGCCGCGGAGAATCGGTTGTTGAAGCCGACCATGCAGAACCCGGGCGCGGTCCGGGCGGTCCGGGCGATGATCTCGGCCGACTCGAGGCTGTGTGCGAGGGGTTTCTCGAGGAGGACGTCGAGGCCGGCTTCCAGCGCGGAGACGGCGTACTTCTCGTGGAAGCTGTTCGGCGTGGTCACGAGGACGGCGTCGGCCACCTCGTACAGGCCCTCCGCGTCGTCGAACGTCTCGACTCCGTGGGCGTCGGCGAAGCGGCGCCGGGCCTCCGGGTCGACGTCCATCCCGCCGACGAGGTTCCCCCCCTGCCGGATCAGCCGCTCCGCGTGGTAGTTTCCGATCCCGCCTAGGCCGATGATACCGACGGGGACGTCCGTCACGTTCGTCATAGGAGCGTCTTACCGGTCCGGCGTCCATAAACCCGCCGAATGTATTTTGGGGGTCGCGTCCGTACCCCCACGGTCTGAACCGACTACGCCAGGATCGGGGGGCGACTCGGCCCGGTAACGGCCGACTCTGTCCCCGAAAGGCCACCCCTGCTCCCTCGACGGGGCGCGCAACTCCGGTTAGCATCGGGTTTCGCGCCGATGGGACCGTATAACGCTCCCCGGTCTCGCCGACTCGTGGAAACCTGTTGAGGTCGCGAATGGCTCGTCCGCTCCTGCCTCCACCTTCGTCCCCGCCTCCACCTTCGTCCTCGCCTACACCTTCGGATACCGGGCCACCTTCGGCGCGCCGATGCGGGCGACCTGCTCCTCGGAGAGCGACACCTCGAGCGCGCCGAGGTCGTCCCGAAGCTGTTCGATCGTCTTCGGCCCGACGATGGGTGCGGTGACCACGTCCCGCTCGAGGAGCCACGCGAGCGCGACCTGCGCCGGGGTCGCGTCCTCCTCGTCGGCGACCGCGCGTACCGCCTCGAGGACGGCCCAGTTCTCGTCCGTGAAGTACGCCCGGACCGACTCGGAGGCCGCCCCGCGGGTCCCCTCGTCGGGGTCGGCGGCTCGCTCGTACTTCCCCGTGAGGAACCCGCCGGCCAGCGGCGACCACGGGATGACGCCGAGCCCTTCTCCCTCGGCGACCGTGAGGAGGTTCGCCTCCTCGTGTCGCGCCACCGCCGAGTACTCCGGCTGGACGCACGCGAACCGGCCGTAGTCCTCGAGGTCGCTCGTGTACAGCGCCTTCGTCAGTCGGTAGGCCGTCGTCGTCGACGCGCCGACGTACCGGACGCGACCCGACTCGATCAGGGCGTCCAGCGCGGCGAGCGTCTCCTCGATGGGGGTGGTCTCGTCCCACCGGTGGATCTGGTACAGGTCGACGTAGTCGACGCCGAGGCGGTCGAGGCTCGCCTCGCACTGGTCGAGGACGTGCTTGCGGGAGAGCCCCCCGCCGTTCGGGCCGTCGCGCATGTCGCCGTACACCTTCGTCGCCAGCACGAGTTCGTCGCGGTTCGCCGAGGCGACGGCGTCGCCGACGATCTCCTCGCTCTCGCCGCTCGAGTAGACGTTCGCCGTGTCGAGGAAGTTGACGCCGGCGTCGAGCGCCTCGTGGATCAGGTCGACGCTGGCGTCGCGGTCGTTCATCATCCACGGCTGCTCGGAGCCGAAGTTCATGCAGCCGAGACAGAACCGGGAGACCTCGAGCCCCGTGCGCCCGAGCGTCGTGTACCGCATCTCGGTCATGGCAGCAAGTTTTGCCGCGCCGCGAATAAGCCTGCGGAACGCCGCCGACGGCACGTGCGCGAACGGTTCACACGCGAACGCGACGGGCAAAGACAACCCTTAAACGCCGCGCGGAGGATTCTCGGGACATGGCTGGAACCATCGAAGTGCTCGTCCCCGGTGGCCAGGCCAACCCCGGCCCGCCGCTCGGGCCGGAGCTTGGCCCGACCCCGGTGGACGTGCAGGCGGTCGTGCAGGAGATCAACGACCAGACGACCGCGTTCGACGGCATGGAAGTGCCCGTCACCGTGGAGTACGAGGACGACGGCTCGTTCACCATCGACGTGGGGGTCCCGCCGACCTCCGAACTCGTCAAGGACGAGGCCGGCTTCGAGACCGGTTCGGGCGAGCCCCACGAGAACTTCGTCGCGGACATCTCGGTCGAACAGCTGAAGAAGATCGCCGAGCAGAAGCAGTCGGACCTGCTCTCGTACGACGTGAAGAACGCGGCCAAGGAGGTCGCGGGCACCTGCGTCACCCTCGGGGTCACCATCGAGGGCGAGGACGCGCGCACCTTCAAGGAGCGCGTCGACTCGGGCGAGTACGACGACGTCCTCGCGGAAGAAGCGGCGGCCTAGTTCTCCCCTCCGTTTCCGTCGTTTCCGCCCCGGGAGCTGCCGCACCGTCGGACCATGGGTCCTCCGTCGAGGAGCGGGACGACCTCGGGGTCCGAGGGTTCGAGGACGAGCACACGGTCCAGGGTAGACGAATTCCGGGTCCGTGCGGCCGCGAGCCCTCGTGCGGGGGCACCACACGCGCTTCAACGCTTCGACGGTCTTAAGTGGCGCATGACCGTCCGTTCCGGTGAGACAGGCGTACGCCTGTTTCACTGACCCGTAGGAGCATTCCTGCGTACTACGGAGGTGAAAGATGGCAGATTCAATAGAGGACGCAGTGATCCAGGCGCTGGAGAACGCCCCACCTCGCAACTTCCGCGAGACCGTGGACTTGGCGATCAACCTCCGCGACCTGGACCTCAACGACCCGTCGAATCGAGTCGACGACGAGGTCGTCCTTCCGGGCGGAACCGGACAGGACACCCAGATCGTCGTCATCGCGGAGGGCGAGACCGCCCTCCGTGCGGAAGACGTCGCCGACGACGTCCTGTCGGGCAGCGACCTGCAGGACCTCGCCGACGAGGAGAACGAGGCCAAGGACCTCGCGGACGACACCGACTTCTTCATCGCCGAGGCCGACATGATGCAGAACGTCGCGTCCACCCTCGGACGCATCCTGGGGCCGCGCGGCAAGATGCCGACGCCGCTCCAGCCCGACGACGACGTCGTCGAGACCGTCAACCGCATGAAAAACACCGTCCAGCTTCGGTCCCGCGACCGGCGCACGTTCCACACGCGCGTCGGCGCACAGGACATGTCCGCCGAGGAGATCGCGGGCAACATCGACGTCATCGTCCGCCGGCTGGAGGCGGACCTCGAGAAGGGGCCGCTCAACATCGACGGCATCTACGTCAAGACGACGATGGGGCCGTCCGTGGAGGTGCCCGTCTGATGAGTTCGAGCGACGTCCGCAAGACCGAGACGATCCCCCAGTGGAAGCGCGAGGAGGTCGAGGAGCTCAGCGAGTTCCTCGAGCGGTACTCCTCGGTCGGCGTCGTCGGCGTGACCGGCATCCCGAGCCGGCAGCTGCAGGCGATGCGCCGCGACCTCCACGGGAAGGCGGAGCTCCGGATGAGCCGGAACACGCTGTCGACGCGCGCGCTCGAGGAGGTCGACGACGGCCTCGAGGAGCTCGCGGACTACGTCGCCGGCGAGGTCGGGCTCATCGGGACGAACGACAACCCGTTCGGGCTGTACAAGCAGCTCGAGGCGTCGAAGACGCCCGCGCCGATCAACGCCGGCGAGGTCACCCCCAACGACATCGTCATCCCGGAGGGGGACACCGGCGTGGACCCCGGCCCGTTCGTCGGGGAACTCCAGCAGGCCGGCGCGGACGCGCGCATCCAGGAGGGCTCCATCCAGGTGCTCTCCGACTCGACCGTGCTCGAGGCGGGCGAGGTCGTCGACGACACCCTCGCGAACGTCCTCTCGGAACTCGGCATCGAGCCGAAGGAGGTCGGCCTCGACCTGAAGGCCGTCTACTCCGAGGGCGTGCTGTTCGAGCCGGACGAGCTGGCCATCGACGTGGACGAGTACCGCGCGGACGTCCAGTCCGCCGCCGCCGCCGCACGGAACCTCTCCGTCAACGCGGCGTACCCGACCGACCGCACGGCCGGCGCGCTGCTCGGCAAGGCCGCCGGCGAGGCGAAGGCGGTCGGGCTCCACGCGGCCATCGAGGACGAGGAGCTCATGCCCGACCTCGTCGCCCGCGCCGACGCGCAGCTGCGCGCGCTCGCCGCGACCGTCGACGACGAGGAGGCGCTCCCCGAGGAGCTCCAGGGTGTCGAGGCGCCGAGCGCCCCGGCCACCGAGGACGAGGAACAGACCGACGACGAGGACACGGAAGCCGAGGCCGACGCCGAGGAGCCCGACGACGATGACGACGACGAGGGCGACGCCGGCGAGGGCCTGGGCCAGATGTTCGGATAACGACGGAGATTCACAACAATGGAATACGTTTACGCTGCACTCATCCTGAACGAGACGGACGAAGAGATCAACGAGGACAACGTCACGGCGGTGCTTGAGGCCGCCGGCGTCGACGTCGAGGAGTCCCGCGTCAAGGCGCTCGTCGCCGCGCTGGAGGACGTCGACATCGAGGAGGCCATCGAGACGGCCGCCGCCGCGCCCGCCGCGGGCGCCGCGGGCGGCGCCGCCGGTGGCGCCGAGGAGGCCGAGGCCGACGAGGAGGACGAGGCCGAGGAGGAAGCAGAGGCCGAGGAAGCGGCCGACGAGGACGAGGAAGAGGAGGCCAGCGGCGAGGGCCTCGGCGACCTGTTCGGCTGAAGCGGCACTCCACACGCAGTTCCGATTTTCTTTCGCGCCCGGACCCGTAGCGGCCGGTCTTTCGGACGGACTGGACCGAACCATGGTACCGGCACCGCCGACTGTGACCCGAGCGACGGCGAACCTTTACGACCGATAACGGGACCACTCCGGCGCGATGCTCCCCGCCCTCCCGGAGGCGACGCTCCTCCCGCTGGCCTACACGGTCGCTGACTGCGCGCTCGGCACCGCGAGTGGTCTGCTCCCGGGACTCCACGCGAACAACTTCGCGCTCCTCCTCGCCGCGACGGCGCCAGCGATCGACGCGCCGCCGCTCGCGCTCGGCTGCGCGATGCTCGCGGCCGGGATGGTCCACACGTTCCTCGACGTGGTCCCGGCGCTGGCGCTCGGGGTCCCCGACGCCGCGATGGCAGCGAGCGCGCTCCCTGGGCACAGGCTGGTCATCGAGGGGAGGGGCCGCGAGGCGCTCCGGCTCTCCGCGCTCGGCAGCGGCGCCGCCGTCGCGCTCGCGGTTCCGGCCGCCGTGCCGCTCACGGCCGCGATGGAGGTGGCGTATCCGACGCTCCGGGCGTGGCTCCCGCTCGTCCTCCTCGGGGTCGTGCTCGCGCTGCTCCTGACGGAGCCGACCCGGGTGGCTCGCGCGGGGGGACTGCTCTCGGCGACGCTCGCCACCGCGCTCGGGGCGGTCGCGCTCGACGCCGTCCCGGGGGGACCGCTTCCGTCGGGAGGAGTCCTCGCTCCGCTGTTCGCGGGGCTGTTCGGCGCGCCCGTCCTCGTCGACGCGCTGCACGGCGAGGGCGTCCCGCCGCAGGCCGACGCGCGCATCGCGCTCGCCCGGCGGTCGACAGGGGCCGCGGCGCTGGCCGGGACGGGCGCCGGAGCGGCGGTCGGCTACCTCCCCGGCGTCTCCGCGGGCGTCGCCTCGACGCTCGCGCTGCCGGCGACCGCCGGCGAGGACCCGGCGCGGGAGTACCTCGTCGCCACCAGCGGCGCCAACACGGCGACGGCCGTCTTCGTCCTACTGGCAACACTGCGAAGTAACACCTAAGCACACTGCCGGTGACACCCACGCGAGATACCCTCCCATGGCCACCACCCCCCGCGAAGACCTCGCCCGCGAAAAGAAGACCATCGAAACGCTCGCCGCTGACGGTACGATCACCGACGAGTACCGCGACGCCCTCCTCGAATGGGCCGACGCCCTCGACGACAAGACCGTCCGGCACAAGTACCGCGACGACGATGGGAACGTAACGACGTTCAGCCTCGGCACCATCGAAACCTATCTGGCGGACATCCGCCGCTACTGTGCCGAGCGGGACCTGGACCTGACCACCAGCACCGCCGACGAGTTCAACGACTGGATGGACACCATCCACGACGCCGAAGGATCGCCGGGAGCAGTCACCCTGAGTAAGTGTCAGAGTGCCGTGAAGACCTTCTACCGCTACCACGATCTCGGCGTGGACCCTGCCGACATCCACGTCTACAACGCGAAGTCCGAACCCCGGCACGACGAGACGGACCTGTTCACCGAGGAGGAGGTGGACGCACTCCGTCGCGCCTGCGGTGCCAGCGGCTCGTCCGTCCGCAACCGCGCCTTTCTGGAATTGCTCATCTTCACCAGCCAGCGCATCGGCGCCCTGCTGACCCTCCGCATCAAAGATGTGGACCTGAACCCGTCGAACGGCGGCAGTGCCTCCATCTACCTCAACGCCGACTACGACAAGGAGTATGGCGGGTTGAAAGGGGCGCGCTGCCGTGGTCGAAGGCGGCCCATCTTCGGCGCCCGGAAGTACGTTCGCGACTGGTTGCTGTACCACCCCGAGGGGGACGACCCTAACGCGTGGCTGTTCATCGGTGATCCGTCCCACTGGAAGACCGATCCCGACGACCACTGGGCCGAATCGTCCGCCCAACAGGCCCTCCAGCGGATTGCCGAGCAGGCCGGCGTCACGAAGCCGGTGGACCCCACCAACTTCCGGAACTACTGCGCGACGGTGCTGAACCGAGACTGCAACCTCGACAACGACACGATCCGGATGCTGATGGGCCACAGCGAAACCAGCACCACCCTCGAACAGACGTACCAGCACTTGGTCAACGACGACT